>NZ_JACYUH010000002.1:0-1030054 GCF_014841655.1 Frigoribacterium sp. CFBP 8759 | reverse complement strand
GGGGGACCTTGTGGGAGAGTAGGACACCGCCGGACTCCTTTTAGTGCGAACAGCACACGAAACACCAGAAGAGCCGCCCCAGTTGGGGCGGCTTTTCTGCGTTACGGGACGATTCTCGCCCAGCCGAACCGCGCCTCCTGCAGTCGTGGTCGCTTTGGTAGAGTCGACCCTTCACAACTCGACAGCTGGCAGAGAACAACAGAGGAGCACTTCGGTGACTGATCGCGACGACGACGACCGCAAGGACGGCCCACGCCGTCCCTCCTCGGGCTCTGGCAGCGGGGGAGTGAACCGCGGTGGGGGCACAGGCCGACCCTCGTTCGGTGACCGGGGCCGATCGTCGAGCGATCGCCCGGCCGGCGGGCGTCCTCCGCGCGGCGAGCGTCCGTCCGAGGGACGTCCCTCCAACGGACGCCCCAGCGGGGGGCGACCCTCGAGCGGCGGGCCACAGCGCGGGGATCGTCCGTCCTCCGGTGATCGGCCGCAGCGAGGGGATCGTCCCTCGTATGGTGACCGGCCTCAGCGGGGAGATCGTCCGTCGTCGGGCGACCGTCCGCAGCGCGGTAGTCGCCCGGGTGGCGACGATCGTCGCGGAGCAGGGCCTCGTGCCGGTTCGACGGGACGTGGTGACCGTCGAGAGGGCTGGACGCCCCGCGAGACCCCGGAAGACCGTGACCCGTTCGGCATCAAGTCGGTCCGTCCGGCGCAAGAGGTCGCGCACGTCCCGGATGACGTCGAGCCCCGTGATCTGGACAAGGTCGCCCGTGGTGAGCTCAAGACGCTCAGCAAGGAGAACGCGGACTGGGTGGCCAAGCACCTGGTCATGGCTGGTCGTCTGATCGACGAGGACCCGGAGGAAGCCCACAAGCACGCCCTCTCGGCGGGACGTCGGGCCGGGCGCATCTCCGTCGTCCGCGAGACGATCGCCATCACGGCCTACCAGGTGGGGGACTACGCCCTCACCCTCCGCGAACTACGCACCTACCGTCGCATCTCGGGCCGTGATGACCAGTTGCCTCTCATGGTCGACAGTGAACGAGGTCTGGGTCGTCCCGAGCGGGCGCTCGAGCTCGGGCGGTCCGTCGACGTGTCGACACTCGACGTCCAGGTGCGCGTCTCACTGGCCATCGCGATGTCGGGTGCCCGTCTCGACCTCGGCCAACCCCAAGCTGCTCTGGGCGAGCTCGAGATCCCCCAACTCGACCGGACGAAGGCTTTCAGCTACAGCCCGGCCCTCTTCGCCGCCTACGGCACGGTCCTCGAGGATCTGGGTCGCCCCGACGAGGGGGAGAAATGGCTCGAACTCGCCGACCGGGCCGAGGACGCTCTCGCGGCCCTCGAACACGGTGGCGCCGACGGCGAGACCGTGGAGATCGTCGAGGAGGACGTCGAATTCTCCGACGAACGACCCGTCGCCCTTGACGAGCCCGCTGAGCTGACCACCGAAGATGCCGATGAACCGACGTCTGACGAGTCCGGTGAGCCGGCACTCGGCGAGCCCGGCGGGGTGTCAGCGGAGCCTCAGGGCGGCGCCGACGACCTGGACGGACCCGAGCAGCGTCCGGACGATCAGACGGACGAGCAGCACGACGAGGAGCAGGGCCACCACGATGAGACTGCCGATCCCGAGACGGCCCCGCAGGGCACGGGCCACGTCGACGACCACCGTGCCTGACGCGGTGACGCCTCTCGACGGCGTCGACACCGTCCTCGCCGACCTCGACGGGGTCGTCTACCGGGGGCGGCACGCCATCGACCACGCGGTCGAGAGTCTGACGGATCTGGCTCGCACCCGTCGGGTCGGGTACGTCACGAACAACGCGTCGCGGACCGCCGAGACGGTGGCCGGTCAACTGGCCGGTTACGGACTCTCGGTGGACGCGGACGACGTGGTGACGTCCCCGCAGGCCGCCGTGCGCCTCCTCGTCGATGCCGTGCCCGCCGGCTCGACGGTGCTGGTCGTCGGCGGCGAGGGCCTGACGTCGGTGCTCGAGGCCGAGGGCTTCGTCGTCACCCGTTCGGCCGACGACGCGCCCGCGGCGGTCGTGCAGGGTTTCAGCCCCGACGTCGGATGGGCGCAGCTCGCCGAGGCGTCCTTCGCCTTGCACACGGGCATCCCGTGGATCGCGACGAACACGGACTGGACGATCCCGCAGGAGCGTGGTGTCGCGCCCGGCAACGGAACGCTGGTGTCCGCGGTCCACACGGCCGTCGGGCGCCTGCCCGTGACCGCCGGCAAGCCCGAGACCCCGATCTTCACCGCGGCCGTCGAGAGGTTCGGGGCGACGAAGGCCGCGTTCATCGGGGACCGGCTCGACACCGACATCGTCGGCGCGAACGCCGCGGGACTCGTCTCGATCCTGGTGCTGACCGGCATCGACGGCGCGAAGCAGGTGCTCGCCGCCGACGCGAAGTCCCGGCCGGACTTCATCGTCGGCGACCTCCGTGAGTTGGACCAGCCGTACCCCGACACCGTCGAACACGACGAAGAGGACGTGCACGTCGTCACGGTCCGTGGGGCGAGCGTCGCCGTCCGCGGTCACGTGGTGCGGGTGTTGTCCGACGGAGGCGACCCCGTCGACCTGCTGCGCGCGGGGGCCGCCGCGGTGTGGGGGACAGGCAAGGCCATCTACGGGCTCGACGTCGACCCGAAGCTGCACGCCGACGGCTGATCGCTCCCGACCCGACCGTCAGGGGCGGCGGCTAGTCTGGACGGCACCATGAGCGACCATCCCGACGCGACCGTCCGCGGCGACACCGACCTCGACGTCGTGGACGCCGCAGACCGTCAGGAGGCGCAGGTGGCGTCCGCCGAGCAGCTGTCGGGCATCGAGTCCCTCCCCTTGGCCTCGCGGGCCGAGGCCTTCGCCGCGATCCACGACGAGCTCCGCGCCGTGCTCGAGGGCACCACCGACGACATCGGTCAGGGCGGTCGATGACGGCCGCCGAGGCGCCGGGGGATCGACTCGACTCGGTCCTCGCCCGGCGTGGTCTCGCCCGGTCACGGACGCATGCCGCCCGCTTGCTGTCGGACGGATTGGTGACCGTCAACGGCGTGGGGGTGGTCAAGGCGTCCGCTCGGGTGGGCGAGTCGGACGACGTCGCCGTCGCCGGCCTCGACCACTACGTGAGTCGTGCGGCACACAAGCTCCTCGGCGCGCTCGACGCGTTCGGGGTCGACCCCACGGGCCGGACGGCCCTCGACGTCGGAGCGTCCACGGGCGGGTTCACGCAGGTCCTCCTCGAGCGCGGGGCCGAGCACGTGGTCGCCCTCGACGTCGGCCACGGTCAGTTGGCCAACCCGGTTCGTTTCGACCCGCGGGTCACGATCGTCGAGGGCGAGAACGCGCGGTACCTGACGGCCGAGCGGTTCGCGGCGTTGACGACCCGCGCCTCCTCGGTGTCGCTCGTGGTGGCCGACGTGTCGTTCATCTCGCTGACGATGGTGCTCCCCGCACTCATGGCGAGCGTGGGTGTGGACAACGACTTCGTCCTGCTGATCAAGCCGCAGTTCGAGGTCGGCCGACAGGGCGTCCGGGAGGGTCTCGTGCTCGACCCCGTGCTGCGGAACGAGGCCGTCACCACGGTGTTGTGGGCCGCCCACGACCTGGGGCTCGGCACGGCCGGGCTCATCTCGTCCCCGATCGTCGGCGGCTCGGGCAACCGCGAGTACTGTGTGCACTTCTCGGCCTCGGTCGGGACGAATCCGACAGAATGGCTCAGCACGGCCGACAGCTTGACGAGAGGGTGAACGACATCTCTTCGACACGACACATCCTGGTCGTCTCGCACACGGGGCGTCCCGACTCCATCGACGCCGCCCTCGAGGTCTGCGGGCTGTTGGGCGACGCCGGTGTGGTTCCCGTCCTTCCCCGCGACGAGTGGGACGACATCCGTCGGGCACAGCCCACGGCCGCCATCGACGACGTCGAGATCCTGTTCGACGGCGTGGCCTGCGACGACCTCGAATGCGTCATCGTCCTGGGTGGCGACGGCACGATCCTCCGTGCCGCCGAGTTGATCCGCGGTACCCGCGCTCCCATCGTCGGCGTCAACCTCGGCCACGTCGGGTTCCTGGCCGAGAGCGAGCGCGACGAGATGGCCGACACCGTCGCCCGCGTCCTCGCGGCCGACTACGAGGTCGAGGAGCGGTTCGCGCTCGACGTCAAGGTCACCAACGGTGACGAGGTCGTCTACGAGACCTGGGCCATGAACGAGGCCACGGTCGAGAAGGCCTCACGCGAGCGCATGCTCGAGGTCGTAATCGAGGTCGACGGTCGTCCTCTGTCGTCCTTCGGCTGCGACGGCGTGGTCATGTCCACGCCGACCGGCTCGACGGCCTACTCGTTCTCGGCCGGCGGCCCGGTGGTGTGGCCTGCCGTGCAGGCGTTGCTGCTCGTGCCGCTCAGTGCCCACGCGCTCTTCGCCCGACCACTCGTCGTCGGGCCCGACTCGGTGCTCGCCGTCGAGGTGCTGAGCCGCACGGACGCTCGCGGCATCCTGTGGTGCGACGGTCGCCGAGAGCACGACCTGCCCCCGGGGGCCCGGGTCGAGTGCAGCCGCTCCGACCAGCCCGTGCGACTGGCCCGCCTGCGGACGGGCCCGTTCACCGATCGCCTCGTGGCCAAGTTCCAGCTCCCCGTCACGGGCTGGCGCGGACCGGCCACCGTCGAGGACGTCGCCGTCGGGGCCTCCATCACCCCGACCACGTCCGATCCGGCCCGCGAGGGCGACCGATGATCGAAGAGATCTCGATCCGCGACCTCGGCGTGATCGGTCGCGCGACCTTGCCGCTCGGCCCCGGATTCACGGCCGTCACCGGCGAGACGGGGGCGGGCAAGACCATGGTCGTCTCGGCGCTCGGCCTGCTGCTCGGTCAGCGTGCCGAGAGCGGCGTCGTCCGCTCGGGCAGCCCCCAGGCCGTCGTGGACGGGCGCTGGCTGGTCCCCGCCGAGGGGGCCATCGTCGAGCGCGTCCGGGACGCGGGCGGCGACGTCGACGACGGCGAGCTCTTCCTCAGTCGTGTGGTCTCGGCCGAGGGACGTAGCCGTGCGGTGGTCGGCGGACGCACGGCCCCGATCGGCGTGCTCGGCGACCTCGCCGACCACCTCGTGGTGGTCCACGGCCAGTCCGAGCAGATCCGACTGAAGTCCGCTGCCGCCCAACGCGCGGCCGTCGACGCGCACGGCGGGGCCGCCCTCGCCGAGGCCGCCGCACACTACCGTGGCGCGTACGACGCCTGGCTGGCCGCCCGAGCAGAACTCGACGAGATCACCCGCGACCGCGACGCCCGACGTGACGAGGCCGACACCCTGCGGGCCGCGATCGACGAGATCGAAGGCCTCGCCCCCGTGGCCGACGAACTCGACGAGCTCGATGCCGCGGCCGAGCGACTCAGCAACGCCGAAGACCTCAGGCTGGCAGCCGGCCTCGCCCACGAGGTGCTCTCGACCGACGCGGTCGACGGGACCCGCGACGTCGTCTCCCTCGTGGAGGAGGCACGCCGTCAGATCGAACGCGTCGCCCCGCACGACCCGGCGCTCGAGCCCATCGCCGACCTGCTGGCCGAGGTCAGCGTGCAGGTCGGCGAATCCGCCTCCCGCCTGTCGAGCTACCTCGGCACCCTCGACGCCGACGTGGCCGTCGAACTCGAGTCGGTGCAGACCCGCCGCGCGGACCTCGCCGGGCTCGTCCGCAAGTACGGCCCCACCCTCGACGACGTCATCCGCCTCCTCGACGACGGCAGCCGACGCCTGGTCGAGCTCGACGGCGACGACGACCGCCTCGCGCACCTCGACGACGAGGTCGCCGAGCTGCGGGCCGAGGCCGAACGACGGGCGGGCGTCCTCGGGGACCTGCGCCGCGCCTCCGGGGCCGACCTCTCGACGCGGGTCAGCGCCGAGCTGAGCGCCCTCGCCATGACCGGTGCCGAGATCGTCGTCGAGGTCTCGCCTCGGGACGAGCTCGGGACGAGCGGCGGCGACGTCGTCTCGCTCCTGCTGAGGCCGCACCCCGGCAGCGAGCCCCGCCCCCTCGGCAAGGGCGCGTCCGGCGGCGAACTCTCGCGCGTCATGCTCGCGCTCGAGGTCGTCATGGCCGGGTCGAGCGACGTGCCCACCTTCGTCTTCGACGAGGTCGACGCCGGCGTCGGCGGTTCGGCCGCGATCGAGATCGGCCGACGCCTGGCGGCGCTCGCCGAACGGGCACAGGTCATCGTGGTGACGCACCTGGCCCAGGTCGCCGCGTTCGCCACCAACCACCTCCGCGTCGTGAAGGACGCCTCGGGCGAGGTGACGGCGAGCAGCGTGCACCAGCTCGAGGGCGACGAGCGCGTCGCCGAGATGGCCCGGCTGCTCTCGGGACTGCCCGACAGTTCCAGCGGTCTCGAGCATGCCCGTGAACTGCTCGAACTCGCCTCGTCGGCCCGCCGACCGGCCACGGCCGACACACGTTCGTAACAGGCGTGGTCTGTCGGAACGGCTCGGTGTGACATAGGATGGAATCCCGTGGTGAACGTTGAGAACTCGGGTCCAGATGCCAGCACGACGAAGCACATCTTCGTCACCGGAGGCGTCGTCTCCTCCCTCGGAAAAGGCCTGACGGCCGCCAGCCTGGGCAATCTGCTCACGGCCCGCGGGTTGCGGGTCGTCATGCAGAAGCTCGATCCGTACCTGAACGTCGATCCGGGCACCATGAACCCGTTCCAGCACGGTGAGGTCTTCGTCACCGACGACGGCGCCGAGACCGACCTCGACATCGGGCACTACGAGCGGTTCCTCGACATCGACCTCGGTCAGTCAGCGAACGTCACGACGGGGCAGATCTACTCGACCGTCATCGCGAAGGAACGACGCGGTGAGTACCTCGGTGACACCGTGCAGGTCATCCCGCACATCACCGACGAGATCAAACGGCGCATGCGTCAGCAGGCCGACGACGACCCCAAGCCCGACGTGATCATCACCGAGGTCGGCGGCACGGTCGGCGACATCGAGAGCCAGCCGTTCATCGAGGCCGCCCGTCAGGTGCGCCACGAGCTCGGTCGCAAGAACGTCTTCTTCGTGCACGTCTCCCTCGTGCCCTACATGGGCGCGTCGGGCGAGCAGAAGACCAAGCCGACCCAGCACAGCGTCGCGGCCCTGCGCTCGATCGGCATCCAGCCCGACGCCCTCGTGCTGCGCAGCGACCGTCCGGTCAGCGAGAGCAACAAGAAGAAGATCGCCCTGATGTGCGACGTCGACGAGGACGCCGTGGTCAACGCGAAGGACGTCGCGAGCATCTACGACATCCCGGCCATGCTGAACGACCAGGGGCTCGACGCGTACATCATCGACCACCTGGGCCTCGGCGAGAAGGCCGGCGAGGTCGACTGGTCGGGCTGGCAGCCCGTCTTGACCGCCGTCCACGAGCCGAAGCACGAGGTCACCATCGGCCTGGTCGGCAAGTACATCGACCTGCCCGACGCCTACCTCTCGGTCACCGAGGCCCTCAAGGCCGGCGGGTTCGCACACCAGACCAAGGTGTCGCTGACCTGGATCCCCTCCGACGACTGCGAGACCGCCGAGGGCGCCGCGAAGGCCCTCAGCCAGGTGGACGGCATCTGCGTGCCCGGTGGCTTCGGCATCCGCGGCATCGAGGGCAAGCTCGGCGCGCTGCGCTTCGCGCGCGAGAACGGCCTGCCGGCGCTCGGCCTGTGCCTCGGCCTGCAGTGCATGGTCATCGAGTACGCGCGCAACGAGGCCGGCCTGACCGGCGCCTCCTCGTCCGAGTTCGACCCCGACACCGAGTACGCGGTGGTCGCGACCATGGCCGAGCAGGTCGACATCATCGCCGACGGTGACCTGGGCGGCACCATGCGCCTCGGCCTCTACCCGGCCGCGTTGACGCCGGGCTCGCTCGCCGCCGACCTCTACGGGTCCGAGCTGGTGTCCGAGCGTCACCGCCACCGCTACGAGGTCTCGAACCAGTACCGTCAGCAGATCGCCGACGCGGGCCTGCGCTTCTCGGGCACCTCACCCGACGGCACGCTCGTCGAGTACGTCGAACTCGACCGCGACGTCCACCCGTTCTACATCGGGACGCAGGCCCACCCCGAACTGCGGTCCCGCCCCAACGACGCGCACCCGCTGTTCGCCGGGCTCGTGGCGGCGTCGCTCGAGCGCCACGATGCGAGCAAGCTGTTCGCCGACGAAGCCGACGCCGCCGAGGTCGTGGCGTGACCGACACGACCGGTGAGCCGCTCGCCGACGAACCGGCGTCGCCGACGATCACGAAGTCCGAGGTCGTCTTCGAAGGCGCGGTCTGGAACGTCAAGCGCGACACCGTCGACTACAACGGCTCGCCGATGGTGCGCGAGTACGTCGCGCACACCGGTGCCGTGGCGGTGCTGGCCGTCGACGACCAGCAGCGCGTGCTCGTCATCAAGCAGTACCGGCACCCGATCCGCTCCCGCGACTGGGAACTGCCCGCCGGCCTGCTCGACGCCGAGGGTGAGAGCAAGCTCGACGCCGCGAAGCGCGAGCTCGCCGAAGAGGCCGACCTGCAGGCGACGAACTGGGACGAGCTCGTCTCGTTCCACACCACACCCGGCGGCAACGACGAGATGGTCACGGTCTTCCGGGCGACCGGCGTCGGCGCCACGGCGGACGCGTTCGAGCGGAGCGACGAAGAAGCCGACATCGAGAAGCGCTGGGTCTCGCTCGACGAGATCGTCGACGGAGTGCTGGCCGGCCGGCTGCACAACTCGATCCTCAGCATCGCGGCGCTCGCCGCGGTCGCGTCCCGCTGAGGCGTGCGTCGCCGAGGTGGCACGGCGGTCCCGGCCGTAGCCTGACCTCGTGACGATCGAGGAGGCGCTGGACAGGTACCTGAGACACGTCTCGGTCGAGCGTGGCCTCAGCCCGAACACGACCGCCGCGTACCGCCGCGACCTCGTCCTCTGGCGAGCGCACCTGGCGGAGGCCGGACGGCGCACCCTGGACGAGGTCGAGGCCGCGGACGTCGCGACGTTCCCCGCGGCTCTCGCGACCCGCGCCGAGAAGCCGCTCGGCGCCTCCTCGGTGGCCCGGGTGTTGTCGTCGGTGCGCGGTTTCCACCGCTTCGCGCTCGAGGAGGGGCTGGTCGCGGTGGACGTGGCAGCCACCACCCGGCCGCCCAAGCTGCCGAGTCGCCTGCCCAAGGCGATCTCGGTGGGTCAGGTCGAGGCGCTGCTCGCCGCGACGGACGGTGACGAACCGACCCGGCTGCGCGACAAGGCCCTGCTCGAGCTGCTCTACGCGACGGGGGCACGCGTGAGCGAGGCCGTGTCGCTCAACGTCGACGACGTGATCGAGGGCGACGTCGTGCGCCTGTTCGGCAAGGGCAACAAGCAGCGCGTCGTCCCGCTCGGCAGCTACGCGCGCCGGGCTCTCGACGCCTACCTGGTGAGGGCCCGACCGGTGTTCTCGCCGCGGGGAGACCCGACGCCCGCGCTGTTCCTCGGCACGCGCGGGGCCCGGGTGTCCCGGCAGAACGCGTGGCTGATCATCCAGGCGGCGGCCGACCGGGCGCAGCTCGGCGTCGAGGTGTCGCCGCACACGTTGCGGCACTCGTTCGCGACGCACCTGCTCGAGGGCGGGGCCGACGTCCGGGTCGTGCAGGAGTTGCTCGGGCACTCGTCGGTCGCGACGACGCAGATCTACACGCTGGTGACGGCGGACGCGCTGCGGGACGTCTACTCGACGGCGCACCCGCGTGCCCGGTGGGCGTCGTCACCCGCGTGACGACCCGGCGACGACCCGACGACGACCCGGCGCCCACCACGCGGGGACCCGAGGCCGACCCGGCCCCGACCCGGCCCCGACCTGGCGCTGACCAGGCAAAACCCTCAAGCAAGGCATGAGGCTTCCTGGTGACGGGCCGGGCGCGGCAGCCCGTCGGCGTCGGGGGGCGCCGGTACTCTCTTACCCGTGAGCACCAAGCCGACCTCGAGCACCCCCGCCCTCTTCGAGAGCGCTCCGGCGACTGTCCCCGCGAACGGCCCCACCGGGCGCCCGCGCACCGAGTTCCCGACTCCCGCGCCCCTGTCGAGCCACGGCCCGGCCCGCATCATCACCCTCTGCAACCAGAAGGGCGGCGTCGGCAAGACCACCACGACGATCAACCTCGGTGCCGCGTTCGCCGAGTACGGCCGTCGCGTGTTGGCCATCGACTTCGACCCGCAGGGTGCGCTGACGGCCGGCCTCGGCGTGCAGTCGCACGACCAGGCCACCATCTACGACCTGATGATCGGCGCCGTGAAGGACGCGCACGACGTCATCGTGCCCACCCGCGTCGACAACCTCGACGTCATGCCGGCCAACATCGACCTCTCCGCCGCCGAGGTGCACCTCGTCAACGAGGTCGCCCGCGAGCAGATCCTCGCGCGCATCCTGCGCCAGGTCAGCGACGAGTACGACGTCGTCCTGATCGACTGCCAGCCCTCGCTCGGCCTGCTGACCGTCAACGCCCTCACCGCGGCGCACGGCGTGCTGATCCCGCTCGAGTGCGAGTTCTTCGCCCTCCGCGGCGTCGCCCTGCTCGTCGAGACCATCGAGAAGGTGCGCGACCGGCTCAACCCCGCGATCACCCTCGACGGCATCCTGCCGACCATGTTCGACTCGCGCACGCTGCACAGCCGCGAGGTGCTCGAACGCGTCGTCGAGGCGTTCGACGACCAGGTGCTCGAGACCGTCATCGGCCGCACCGTGAAGTTCCCCGACGCCTCGGTCGCCGGCACCCCGATCACCAAGTTCGCCCCCGAGCACCCGGCGGCGCAGGCCTACCGCCAGCTGGCCCGAGAGCTGATCGCGCGTGGTGCCGCGGCCTGAGTCGGCGACCGCCGAGGCCGGCGCCGACGAGACCGCCCTCGCGGGCTCGGAGGTCTCGTCGGGCTTCGAGGTGCGGCTCGAGAACTTCAGCGGGCCGTTCGACCTGCTGCTCTCGCTGATCAGCAGGCGCGAGATGGACATCACCGAGGTCGCCCTCAGCGCCGTGACCGACGAGTTCCTGTCGTTCCTCCGTCGCATCGACACCGACGAGAACCTCGACCAGGCCAGCGAGTTCATCGTCGTCGCGGCCACGCTGCTCGACCTCAAGGTGGCGGGGCTGCTGCCCCAGGGCGAGCTCGTCGACGCCGAGGACGTCGCCCTGCTCGAGGCGCGCGACCTGCTCTTCGCCCGGCTGCTGCAGTACCGGGCCTTCAAGCAGGCCGCCGAGTGGTTCGCGCAGCACGGCGCTGCCGAGGCGGCGCGTCACGCCCGCTCGGTGCGGCTCGAACAGAAGTACCGCGTCACGACCCCCGAGCTCGTCTGGACGCTCTCGCCCGACGACTTCGCGGCGCTCGCCACCCTCGCACTGACGCCGCGCGAGACACCCACGGTCGGCCTGGACCACCTCCACGCCCCCCTGGTCAGCATCCGCGAGCAGGCGGCCGTCGTCGTGGCGCTGCTCCGTCGTGGGTCGGTCCTCACCTTCCGCCAGCTCGTCGCGGGAATCGACGAGAAGGGCGTCGTCGTCGCCCGGTTCCTCGCGCTGCTCGAGCTGTACCGCCACGCGTCCATCTCGTTCGAGCAGGTCGAGCCGCTCGGTGAACTCAGCGTGCGCTGGGTGGCCGAGACCTGGACCGAAGAGAACCTCGCGGCGCTGGGGGCCGACTATGAGGGCTGACGCGACCCGCGCCTCCTCGTCCGTGGGCACGGCCGACGACGACGTCGTCCAGGCCGTCGCCGAATCGCCGTCGTCACCCGATGCCGTCGCACGTCGCCTCGAGGCGTTGTTGATGGTCGCCGACGAGCCGCAGTCGCTCGTCGACCTGGCGACCGCCGTCGGCGCCCCCGTCGCCGCGGTGCGGCAGGCGATCACGACGCTCGTGGCCGATTTCGACGGTGTCGACGGCACGATCCGACGGGGTTTCGAGCTGCGTGAGGTCGGTGGCGGCTGGCGATTCTACGTCCGTGACGAGCACGATCCGGTCGTGCGCGATTTCGTGCTGACGCAGAACCCGACGAAACTGTCCTCAGCGGCTCTCGAGACGCTGGCGGTCATCGCCTACAAGCAACCCATCACCCGCAGCAGCATCGCCCAGATCCGGGCGGTCAACGTCGACTCGGTCGTCCGTACGCTGCTGGGTCGCGGTCTGATCACGGAGTCGTCCACCGACCCCGAGACAGGCGCCATCAACTACGAAACGACAGGCCTCCTCTTGACCCATCTCGGCATCAACTCGCTCGATGAGCTGCCGCTCATCTCGCCCCTGCTCTCGGACGGCCAGGGAGGTTTCGACGATGTCGCGTAGTCAGTTCTCCTCCGACGACTCCGAGCTGGCCTCGGGCGAGCGCTTGCAGAAGGTCATGGCGGCCGCGGGCGTGGCCTCGCGCCGGGTCAGCGAAGACATGATCGCCGCCGGGCGGGTGACGGTGAACGGCAAGGTCGTCACCGAACCCGGCCGCCGCATCGACCCGACCAAAGACAAGATCGTCGTCGACGGCAGCGCCGTGCAGCTCGACGCCACGCGTCGTTACGTCATGCTCAACAAGCCGGTCGGCATCGTCAGCACCCTGAGCGACGAGAACGGCCGGCCCGACCTGCGTCAGTTCACCGAGCAGTACGAAGAGCGCCTCTTCAACGTCGGCCGCCTCGACGTCGAGACGAGCGGCCTCCTCGTGTTGACCAACGACGGCGAGCTCGCGCACGTTCTCGCGCACCCGTCGTTCGGCGTCACCAAGACGTACATCGCGAAGGTCAAGGGCGTCGTCACGCCCGCCGTGCTCAACGAGCTGATGACCGGCGTCGAACTCGACGACGGCCCGATCGCGGCGGACAAGGCGACGCTCGTCGCCGGTGGCGCGGGTCTCTCGCGTTCGTCCGACTCGTCGCTGATCGAGATCACCCTGCACTCCGGGCGCAACCGCATCGTCCGTCGCATGCTCGAGGCCGTCGGCCACCCGGTCATCGACCTCGTGCGCCGGTCGTTCGGCCCGCTGCACCTCGGCACGCTCAAGGTCGGCCACATGCGCTCGCTGACCAAGGTCGAGCTCGGGGCCATCCTCACGATCTCGCGCGACGCCACGGCCGACTCCACGGTCGACGCCGCCCCGATCACCGAAAGCCCCGACGCCCCCGTCGACGAGGCCGACGTCGTCGAGCTGGCCCTCGCCGAGGACGAGGTCGAGAAGGACTACTACGACGAGGACGACGAAGAGTACGATCCCGCGACCGATGCCCGTGCCGAGCGTCGCCGTGCCGCGGCCCGCGACCAGGCCGAGTCGACCTCGCGCCGGGCGCAGGTCCGGCGAGAGCAGGAGGCGCGCCGCGGTCAACGCGACGAGAGCCCGACCCGAGGTGGGTACCAGGGCAACCGGCACGACGGACGCTCGGGCGACGAGCGTCCCGTGCGCGGCTACCAGGGCAACAACGACGACGGTCGCGGACGCGAGGGACGACCGGCTCGCACCGGTTACCACGGCAGTGACGAGCGTCCCGCTCGCGGCGGGTACCAGGGACGTGACGACCGCGGTGGATCTCGTGGTGGCTACCAGGGCCGCAACGACGACGGTCGCGGGCGCGACGAGCGTCCGGCACGCGGCGGGTACCAGGGACGTGACGACCGCGGGGGAGCACGACCGGGCTACCAGGGGCGGAACGACGACGGCCGCGGTCGTGACGATCGCGGTGGGTTCGTGTCTCGCGACGATCGCGGCTCGCGAGGCGGGTTCGTCTCGCGCGACGACCGTGCGCCTCGAGGTGGTGGAGACCGTCCGCTGAGCCCTGGAGAAGAGCGCGCGGCGGGGTACCCGAACCGCGACGCCAACCGCGACCCGCGTACCGGACGCCCCTCGGGCATCCGTGCCGGCGGCAAGGCGACCAACCGCGGATGGGTCGACCGCGGCGCAGCGGAGCGGGGCGAAGACGACCGTGGCGCGCGTGACGACCGTCGTGCCGGTGCCGGTGGCTACACGGGTGGGCGCGATTCGCGCGACGACCGTGGCGGCTCGCGTGGCGGGTACCAGGGCCGCGACGACCGGAGTGGACGTGACGATCGTGCCGGTCGTGACGACCGTGGTGGTTCGCGCGGTGGGTACCAGGGTCGCGACGACCGTGGTGCGTCGCGTGGTGGCTACCAGGGACGAGAACAGCGTGACGACCGCGGAGACTCGCGCGGTGGCTACCAGGGTCGTGACGACCGCGGTGGCTCGCGCGGTGCCGGCTACCAAGGTCGTGACGACCGCGGAGACTCGCGCGGTGGCTACCAGGGTCGCGACGACCGTGGAGGCCGCGACGGGGCGCGCAGCGGCGGCTACCAGGGCCGTGAGCAACGCGACGACCGCGGGGGTTCGCGTGGCGGACCCGCCCGTGGCCCGCGCGACGACCGCGGAGGCCGCGACGACCGTGGAGGCCGCGACGACCGCGGAGGCCGCGACGACCGTGGCGGCGACCGTCCGTACCGTGGCCGACCCGACGCCGGGGGACGTGGTCCCCGAGGGGGCGGACGGTCGTGACCGACGCGCACCGCGCCTCCTCGTCCGACGACGCCTTCGGGTCTGACGCGCTCCTCGCTCACGCGCCGTCGGCCGACCCTTCGACGGTCGGCGTGCTGACGGCGGGCAGCCGCCGGTTGGCAGGCCAGGTGCGCATCGTCGGTTCGGGTCTGCTCGGTGCCAGCATCGGTCTGCGTCTGCGTCAGCACGGCGTGGACGTGATCCTCGACGACGTGTCACCGGCGGCGCGCAGCCTCGCCGTCGACTACGGCGCCGGGCGGCCCCCGGCCGACGGCGACGCCCCCGGGCTCGTCGTCGTCGCCGTGCCGCCCGACGTCACCAGCGACATCGTCGCGCGCGAACTCGACGCCTGGCCCCAGGCGCTCGTGACCGACGTCGCATCGGTCAAGGTCGCCCCGCTCGCCGAGTTGCGTGCGCGCGGCGCCGACGTGTCGCGGTACATCGGCTCGCATCCCATGGCCGGCCGCGAACGCGGGGGAGCCGTCTCGGCTCGCGCCGACCTCTTCGTCGGCCGCCCCTGGGTCATCGCGGGGCACGACGACATCACGTACCGTCGGGCGGCCGCCGTCGAAGACCTGGCGCTCGACCTCGGAGCGACCCCGATCGAGATGACGCCGGAGGAACACGACGCCGGCGTCGCCCTCGTCAGCCACGCGCCGCAGGTCGTCGCCTCCCTCATGGCGACGCGTCTGCGCGACGCACCCGACGCCTCGCTCGGCCTCGCCGGTCAGGGCGTCCGGGACGTCACGCGGGTCGCGAGCAGCGACCCGGCGCTCTGGACGCAGATCCTGGGGGCGAACGCCTCCCGCGTGGCCGTCGTGTTGCGCGACCTGCGCGCCGACCTCGACCGCGTCGTCGAGGCCCTCGAGGCACCCGACGCGCCGGGCAGTCGCCGCGCCGTCGCCGAGAGCATCGGCGCCGGCAACGTCGGCGTCGCCCGTCTGCCCGGCAAGCACGGGCAACAGACCCAGTTCAGCTCGGTGATCGTCATGGTCGACGACACTCCCGGGCAACTGGCCCGCCTGCTCACCGAGATCGGTGAGATCGGCGTCAACCTGGAAGATCTGCGGCTCGAGCACTCGCCGGGCGCGCAGGTAGGACTCGCGGAGGTATCGATCGTGCCCGAACAAGAAGACCGACTCGTCACCGAACTCGAGACCCGGGGTTGGACCGTCGTGGGGGCGTTCGCGTGAGCGGCGACCTGGGCGGCACGAGCCCCGTCGGCTCGTCGGACGTCGACCCCGAGCGCTCGCCGGGTGATCACGGCGTCGGGGGTCCCGCCGGCGAGGCCCACGTCGAAGAGTTGCGGGCCGAGACCGCCGAGGCCGTGCACCGCCACGTCGTCGTGGCCGTCGACGGACCGGCCGGGAGCGGCAAGTCGAGCGTCAGCCGCGCCTCCGCAGCTTCCCTCGGCTTCGACTACCAGGACACCGGGGCGGCCTACCGGGCCTTCGCCCTGCACGCGCTCGACAGCGGCGTCGACCTCGACGACGCCGAGGCCGTCATCGCGACGCTGCCGACGTTCCACTACGCGATCGGGATCGACCCGGCCCGCGCCTCCTCGGTGACGATCGGTGGTCGCGACGTCACCGACGAGATCCGCACGCCACGCGTGACGACGGCCGTCAGCCACGTGGCCAAGCTGCCCGAGGTCCGCCGGTTCATGGTCGACCTGTTCCGCCGCATCATCGCGTCGACGGACAAGCCGGGCATGGTCACCGAGGGGCGCGACATCACGACCGTCGTCGCACCGGATGCCCAGGTCAGAATCCTGTTGACCGCGAGCGAAGCCGCTAGAATGGCCAGGCGTTCGGCCGAGGTGACCGGGCAGAGTGCCGAAGAGACAGCTCGGCAGCTCTCGACCCGCGACCGGCTCGACAGCAAGGTCGTCGACTTCATGACCGCCGCACCCGGCGTCTCCACCGTCGACTCCACCCAACTCGACTTCGACCAGACCGTGCAGGCCGTGGTCGAGCTCGTGCGAGCGAGCACCCCCATTTCTTAAGGAAGCCCCATGGCAGACGACGACAAGTACCCCGAGCTCGACGAGCAGATGGTCGACCGCATCCAGACGATGCCCGACGAGGACGCCGACCAGCGCGCCCGAGCCCTCCGCGCCGGCCTGACCGACTACGACCTCGACGAGGGCGACATCGACGTCCTCGAGGGGGCCGACTGGGACCCCGACGCACTCACCTACGCCCCGGCCCTGCCGGTGCTGGCGATCGTCGGCCGACCGAACGTCGGCAAGAGCGCCATGGTCAACCGCATCCTCGGGAGGCGCGAGGCCGTCGTCGAGGACAAGCCCGGCGTCACGCGCGACCGCGTCTCGTACAAGGCCGAATGGGGCGGACGCCGCTTCACGCTCGTCGACACCGGCGGATGGGAGCCCGACGCGATCGGCATCGACCGCTCGGTCGCGATGCAGGCCGAGATCGCGGTCGACCTGGCCGACGCCGTGCTGTTCGTCGTCGACGTCAACGTCGGGGCGACCGCCACCGACGAGGCCGTCGTGCGGATGCTCCGTGCCTCGCACAAGCCGGTCATCCTCGTCGCCAACAAGAGCGACGACGCCCGGAAAGACCTCGAAGCCGCGTCACTGTGGTCGCTGGGGCTGGGCGAGCCCTTCCCCGCGTCGGCGCTGCACGGTCGCAACGTCGCCGACCTGCTCGACCTGTGCATGACCAAGCTGCCCGCGGTCTCGACCGTGGCCAAGCAAGAGATCGGCGGCCCTCGTCGCGTCGCGATCCTCGGTCGACCGAACGTCGGCAAGAGCTCGCTGCTGAACAAGGCCGCGGGCGAAGAGCGCGTCGTCGTCAACGAGCTCGCCGGCACGACCCGTGACCCCGTCGACGAGCAGGTCGAGATCGCCGGTCGCGTGTGGACCTTCGTCGACACCGCCGGCATCCGCAAGCGCGTCCACCTGCAGCAGGGCGCCGACTTCTACGCGTCGCTGCGCACCTCGGCCGCGCTCGAGAAGGCCGAGGTCGCGGTCGTCGTGATCGACGTAACGGAGCAGATCTCGACGCAGGACCTGCGCATCATCGACCTCGTGCTCGAGTCGGGTCGCGCGCTCGTGCTCGCCTTCAACAAGTGGGACCTGCTGGACGACGACCGTCGCCGCTACCTCGAGCGCGAGATCGAGCAGGACCTCGACCACGTGTCGTGGGCCCCGCGCGTGAACATCTCGGCCCGCACGGGTCGTCACCTCGAGAAGCTCGTGCCCGCCCTCGAGCTCGCGCTCGAGTCGTGGGACACCCGCATCCCGACCGGCAAGTTCAACGCCCTGCTCGCCGAGCTCGTCGCCGAGCACCCGCACCCGCTGCGGTCCGGCAAGCAGCCGCGCATCCTGTTCGGGACCCAGGCCGCGAACCGCCCGCCGACCTTCGTGCTCTTCACGACCGGGTTCCTCGACCCGCAGTACCGTCGCTTCATCACGCGACGCCTGCGCGAGATCTTCGGCTTCGAGGGGACGCCCATCACAGTCAACATGCGCGTCCGCGAGAAGCGCAAGCGCCCGTAGTCCTTCTCCCGTGCCCGTCCCGTCGACGGAACGGCACCGCCCGCAGGCCCGCCTGTGGACTGAACGCCCGGTTGTGGATCGTTTCCACACCGGGCGTTCTGCATTGCTAGGGTGGCTCCCATCGGCAGCGATATGTGAATGTCGCATGATGGAGGGCGAGGGTGCATGGCAGACCTGGTGGTGGACGAGAAGACGTTGACGTCGGTTGCGTGGCGGGTGTCGACGGCGGCCGTCGACGCCGAGGTGTCGGCGACGCTGACGCTCGGGTCGGCGGCCGACGTCGGCTCACCGAACGTGGCGGGGGTCCTCGACGAGGCGACGGGGCAGCTGGTGAGACGGGCGGGGTTGGCCGTCGAGGCGATCCAGGCGGTGGGCGACTTCACGACGACGTTCGTGCGCGAGTTCGAACAGGTGGAGTCGCGGCTCGCCGCCGGCTTGCCGGTGGACGACCTGGCCGGGGTGGGGTCCAAGTGAGTGCCGACGCCGACCCGGGGGTCGGGTCGGTCGAGGGCATCCGGCAGCTCGCGACGACGAGGCGGACCGAGGTCGACGATCTCGAGGTGGCGGCTTACCGGTTGGCCGAGGCGGCGAGCTGGGGTGCCGAGTGCTGGCGGGGACGCTCGGGCGAACAGTTCGTCGCGTCCATGACGGACGTGTCCGCCGAGGTGACTGCTGTGGCTCGGGGCCTCGAGCACCACGCGGCGGCGCTCGAGGCGTACGCGGTCGACGTGTCGTTGATCCAGGGGTCGCAGCAGACCCTGGAGGCGCGGCGCGCGATGGCCGAGCAGGACATCCTCTCGACGGGGGTCGCCTTGAAGACGATCATGCGTGAGGCGCAGGACGCGGCGCGGGACGACCTGATCGGCATCGTCGTGGAGTCCGAGTACCGCTCGGGTGAACGGTCGACCTTGCAGCGTCGCATCGACGACGAGCAACGCGAGCTCGAGGTCGTCGCGGGCTTGTGGGCCGACCTGGTCGAAGAGCGGGCTGCGGCCGATCGTCGGTGCATCGCCGCGCTGCAGAGCCCCGAGGCGATGGGGCCCCTGCCGCAGGTCACCGGGGAGGCCCTGGCCGCGGGGTCGTCCGAAGAATTGCTGGCGCTGCTGGCAGGGCTCTCGGCCACCGAGCTGACGATGTTGCTCGAGCAGCACCCCGAACTGGTCGACGAGGCGTTCCTGGCCGATCAAGAGCGGGTGCGGGCCTGGTGGGACGAGCTCGGCCAGCAGGGTGCGCGGAACGCTGATGGGCTGACCGCGGTGCAGGTGGCACTGGTGCGAGGGGCTCCGGCGATCATCGGGGCCCTCGACGGTCTGCCGCCGTCGGTACGGGTCGCGGCGAACGTGTTCAACGCGAAGCGGCGGATGGCCGAGATCGACGAGATGGTGGGGCCGATCGGGCGGCGGGGGCTGCAAGGCGACGATGAGCTGCTGGCCGCACTGGCGCGCGAACGAGCGTACCTCGGGCGAGCGGTGGCGGAGCCGCCGACGGTTCAGTTGTACCTCTTCGACCCGACGAAGAGTCGCATCATCGAGATGATCGGCGACTGGAACGAATCGACCAGGACGGTGCTGACCTACGTGCCGGGGACGCTGACGAACATGGACTCGTTCTACGGGAAGAACGGAAGTCTGCAGCAGATGGCGAAGTGGCTGGAGGCGAACGATCCGGATGGAACGTCTGTGGCGTTCGTCTTCAAGGACGGAGTCTTCCCGGGTGGCGCCGAAGGCAGCAAGAACCCGGCCGAATTCGTCGGGGCTTTCGCGCAGGCCAACGACCCCGAATTCGCGCGCGGGACGAGCAAGGCGCTGTACGACTTCCAGCGGGGGCTGGCCGTGGATCCGATCAGAACGGAACCCGGATACCGCGACGTGGCCATCGGGCACAGTTGGGGGTTGGCGAACATCACGTCCGCCGAGGTCCACGGGGCCACGTACGACAAGGTGATCTCCCTCGCGGGTGCCGGGATGCCGCCGGAGTGGGAGCCGCGAGCGGGCACGACCTACACCGACTACAGCTACTGGGACTTCCTGATGGAGGCCCAGTCAACCGGTGGTGTCTGGGGCGGGCGGAACCCGAACCGGTCCGACGACTTCGACTCGCGTGGGTACTACCAGAGTCCGCATGACGTGGAACTCGAGCAGACCGGGGCAAGCTACACCCCGGTCTGGAAGCTGGACGACAACCATGCGCTCGTCGCTCGATCGAGTGACGACAATGCACCGGTGCGCGATGCCTTGAGGCGGGAGCTGTTCCCTGATGGCTAAAACCAAGGCGAGATTTATAGCGATTCGGTGTGCAGCCGTGATTGCAGTGTTGTCCAGCTTGGTCGCGGGTTGCGCCCAAGAGACCCCGGAGGGGCTTGAGCAGATGAAGTACATAGACGAACAGACCGATCGAGTGGATCTCGCGGCCTTGAAACGCGACATCATGGTGACTCAACGAGACCTGGCGTCCATGGGCGGCGCGGAGGGCATCGTGGGCATCCTGGAGCCAGCCGACGGGGTCCTGATGTCGTGTTCCGAGGGTCGACACCAATGGACCGGGTCGACGACTATCGAGTACGCCGAAGCCCCAGAACAAGAGGCGTACTTCTCCCTCGTGGAATCAGAACTGGCTGACTCTGCGGACTTCCGGACCGAGCGGGTCTTTACGCCTGATGGCAGGGACGAATGGCTCGTAGTGTGGAGCACAGATGGAACTCGCTACTCCATCACGGTCTACACGGGCCGCTCGAAGGTCCAGGTGTCGTCGAGTTCGTGGTGCTTCACGCTGCAGCCCGGGCAGGCAGAGGGTGGTCAGTTCTGAGGGTGGGATAGGGCACCATAGGTGTTCGTGAGACGAGCGGACGGGGTGCGAGGGTGACGGGCGCTGGGCTGTGGCACCGCGCCTCCTCTGGGTTGGGGTTGTCGGCCGCGGCCGACCGGGTGTGGCAGCGGCTGCAGCTCGACCGGCTGGCCGGGGGGCGACACTCGGGCTACGTCATCCACGAGGACATGCAGCGGCACCCGCGCACGGTGCTTAGCTTCGTCGGCATCCGGTGGCTCTTGTTCGGCGAGACCGTGGTCGGGCTCACCGCCATCTTCATCGCCGCCGTCCTCACCAGCCGAGGCGAACACGTCCCGTGGGCCGTGTGGTTTCGCTCCACGGTCGTCCTGTTCATCACCGCCTCGCTGTACGTATTCGCGTGGCGCGCCCAGCTCGGCTACTACTGGGCCTACTCGCGCCTCCGCCTGTTCAGCCGCATCTTCCCGATCGTGACGCTGATCATCGCGACCATCCCCGGGCTCTACCCCGGGTGGATGGTCGTCGAACAGATCGTCTTCTCGCTGCTGATGATCGGCATCGGTGACCTCCTCACGAGCGACCACATGCGCGCGGCCTTCCCGCGACCGGCCAAGCCCGACGTGGTCGACAGCGCGGGCTGAGAGTCCGCGCGCCCCGCACCACGCCACGAGATGAACAAACCGCCATCTGATTCCGTGGCGGGGTGTTTATTTCGTGGCGGGCTGGCGGGCTGGCGGGCTGGCGGGCAGGCGGGCTCGCAGGCGGGGCTGCGGGATTGGCGGGTGGACCGACAGCCGGGCGAAAGCAGGCAGGTGGGCCGGCGGCAACGGCCGCGGACCCGAGGAGGCGCGGCCTAAGCGCCCGCGCGCGGAACCATCTCGACGTCGGCGGGTTCGACCTCGCGGCCGTCGCCCGTGACGAACGCGACCCGCACGGGCTCGCCCGAGCCGGCGACGCTGAACCGCCGTGCGGCGCCGTCGGGGTGCGGATCGTGCTCGTCGCCCCAGACGGCGAGGGCGGCCAGCACGGGGGAGAGGTCGCGGCCGGCGTCGGTCAGCAGGTACTCGACGCGCTCTCGGGCTCCGTCCTCCCGGTAGGTCGAGCGCTCGAGCACGCCGGCGGCGACGAGCGACTCGAGCCGGGCCGTCAGCACGTCGGGCGACAGGCCGAGCCGCGCCCGGAACTGCGAGAACCGGGTGTGCCCGAGCAGCGCCTCCCGCACCACGAGCAGGGCCCAGCGCTCGCCGAGCAGGTCGAGGCTGCGCGCGATGCCGCAACGCGGGTCGAGGGGTCCACGAGAAGCCATGCCGACACCCTACCTCGATAGGCTTTTCGTATCCAGGGTGCTAGCGTCGCCGACATGCCCCGTGACCTCGCTGCCTCCGTCCGTCCCGACGGGCCGGACCGGCTCGCGTTCTGGGCCTGCGCCTCCGTCCTCGCCCTCGCCCTGTGGACGAGCGGCGCCGCGACGCCGGTCTACCCGCTCTACGCGACCGACTGGCAGCTGACACCGTTCGTCACGACCGCGATCTTCGCCGTCTACCCGCTCGTCCTCGTCGTCGTGCTGCTCGTCTTCGGCAGCCTCAGCGACACGATCGGCCGGCGGGCGAGCATCCTGCTCGGCGTGAGCGCGTCGATCGTCGGTGTGCTGCTGTTCGCGCTGGCTCCGGACGTCGGTTGGGTGCTGGTCGGCCGCGCGTTCATGGGCCTCGGCGTCGGCCTGTCGCTCAGCCCCGCCACCGCCGCGATGATCGACATCGCCGGTCCCGTCAACTCGGCGCGCACCGGAGCCATCAGCACCGCCTCCACCGCTGTGGGCCTCGTCTTCGCGACGCTGCTCGGCGGAGCGCTCGTCCAGTACGCGCCCGAACCGCTGCACCTCACGTACTGGGTTCTGCTCGTCGTCGAGGTGGGCGTGCTCGTCCTCGTCTGGCGGCTGCCGCGGGACCGGGACGAGCAGGCCGGGCAGTGGAGGCCACGGTGGCCGAGCGTGCCGCGCGCGCTCCTCGGGGCGGTGGGCGCCGCGGCCGTCTGTGTCAGCGCCTCCTACGCTCTCGGGGCCGTGGTGCTCTCGCTCGGTGCCGAGATCGGCGTGACGCTGATCGGCAGCGACAACGCCTTCGTGACCGGCGCGGTGATCGCCCTGTCGATGGTGGTCATCGCAGTCGTGGCGCTCGCGTCACGACGCGTCCCGGTGGTCGTCGCCGTCGTCGTCGCGGCGGGGGCGACGGCGCTCAGCTTCACGGCACTGGTGCTGGCCGCGGCACAGCAGTCGTTGGGGCTGTTCCTGGCGTTCTGCGTGCTGTCGGGAGTCGGCTACAGCCTCTTCTTCGCGTCGGGGCTGGGGATCGTGTCGCGGTTCGCTCCGGAACACCACCGGGCGGGGACGCTGTCGGCCGTGTACCTCGTCGCCTACCTGGTGCAGGGGGCGACTGCCCTGTGGCTCGGGGCGCAGGCGACCCGCGGAGGGCTCGAGAGCGCCGTCGACGTCGGAGCCCCGGTGATCGTGGGGCTGGCGCTCGCGGCGATGGTGGCGGTCGTCGTGGTGATGCGCGGGCGGGAGCGGCGGCGGGTGGCGGCGTAGGGGGCGACGTGCGGCCAGCGGCGGCCGGCGGCGGGCAGCGGGCGGCGGGCGTCGGTCGCGGGGCGGCACAGTTTGCAGCCGGCAGCACAGCCCACAGCCCGTGGGCCGCGGGCCGCGGGCCGCGGTCGGCGGTCGGCGGTCGGCGTTCAGCACAGCTTGCGGTGGTCGGCACAGCCTGCCCGCGTAGGTCCCGCTATAGGACGGCAGGGAGCGGAGCGCAGGAGGCGCGGGCCGGGCAGGGTGCGCGGCGTCCGGACGGGGCGAAGGTAGGAGGCGCGGGCCGGGCAGAGTGCGCGGCGAGCGGACGGTGCGAGTGCAGGAGGCGCGGGCCGGGCAGGGTGCGCGGCGTGCGGACGGGGCGAGTGCAGGAGGCGCGGGGCGGACAGGACGCGCGGCGTGCGGATGGGGCGAACGTCGGAGGCGCGGGCCGGGCAGGGTGCGCGGCGAGCGGACGGCAGGTGGTCGGCTTGCATCACGCCACGAGGTACACACGCCGCCACGCGATGTCGTGGCGGCGTGTGTACTTCGTGGCGGGGTGGGGCGGGCCACGTCGCCAGGAAGTGGTCACCGCGCCAGGCTTAGTCCTGGCGCAGTGACCACTTCCTGGCGTCATGCCCGGGCGGCACGGCAGACCGCCCGCCGCCCGCCGCCCGCCGCCCGCCGCCTACCGCCAGCGCCGCAGCGCCACGCGCTGCACGACGTTCAGCACGGTGTCGCTCAGCGTCCCAAGCAGCGCCAGCAGGACGATGGCGAGGAAGATCCGGTCGACGCGTCCGTTCGACTGCGACTCGGTCAGCAGGAAGCCGAGGCCCATCGACGATGCGATCAATTCGGCCGCGACCAGGAACAGCCACGCCTGCGCCAGCGCGAGCCGCAGCCCCGACACGAGCGACGGCAGCACGGCCGGCAGCTGCACCCGGGTGAAGAGCGACACCCGCCGCAGGCCGTAGGCGCGTCCGGCCTCGACGAGCTGCGGGTCGACGTGCCGCAGCGACCCCGCGACCGTGGTGAACACCGGGAACGCCGCACCGATCGCGATCAACGTCACCTTGGAGTCCTCGCCGATGCCGAGGTACAGGATCAGCAACGGCACCCAGGCCAGCGACGGCACCGCCCGCACGGCCGCGATCGACGGCGCGAGCAACGCCTCGCCCACCTGCGACAACCCGACGACGGCGCCGACGACCAGCCCGATAACGGACCCGACCACGAACCCGATCAGCACCCGCTGCACCGAGATGGCGACGTAGAGGCCGAGCTGACCCGTGGCGGCGAGGTCGACTCCTGCCCGCGCCACGTCCGCAGGGGACGGCAGGCGGTACGAGGGCACTCCGCCGACGGTGGTGGCGAGCACCCAGGCGGCGAGCACGGCGGCCGGCACGAGCACCCCGAGCAGGGCCAGGCGGCGGGGAGCAGGCTCGCCCGGGGTTCCCGGGCGTCGCGGGGCGGGCGACCCGGACGAGGAGGCGCGGCGTCCGTCGTCGGCGACCCGCGCCTCCTCGGTTCGGGGGGTGGCGGTCAGGGTGCTGCTCACGAGGTGGACGCGGCTTTCGCGTACGAGTCGTCGAAGAGCGAGTCGAGGGCGGCGTCGACGTCGTCCTGCGAGGGGACGTCGCCCGACTCGACCAGGATCGGGCCGACGGTGTCGAGGACGGCGCGCTGGTCGGCTCCGGGGGCGGGGTCGATGTCGAGGTGGGTGCGGTCGATCACCGTGGTGGCGACGGCGGGGTCGATCGCGGCGGCCTTCGCGAGGATCGCGGCGGTCTCGTCCGGGTTCTCGAGCGCCCAGGCGCGGGCCTTCTCGTACGAGTCGACGACGACCTGCGCGACGTCGGGCGACGCCTCGAGGAACGACTCGGTCGCGTTGAGGAACCCGTAGCTGAGGAAGTCCACGTTGCGGTAGAGCAGCTTGGTGCCCGACTCGGCCTCGCTGGCGGCCATGATCGGGTCGAGCCCGGACCAGGCATCGACGCTGCCGTTCTCGAGGGCGGCGCGTCCGTCGGCGTGCTGCAGGTTCTGGATCGTCACGTCGGAGGCGCTGAGCCCGGCCTGGTCGAGCGCCTGCAGCAGGAAGAAGTACGGGTCGGTGCCGGTGGTCGCCGCGATCGTCTTGCCGCGGAGGCCCTCGACGTCGGTGATGGTCGAGTCGCCCGGGACGACGAGCGCCGACCACTCGGGCTGCGAGTACACGTCGATCGTCTTGATGGGGGAGCCGTTCGAGCGGGCGAGCAGCGCGGCCGAGCCGGCGGTCGAGCCGACGTCGACCGCTCCGGCGCGCAGCAGCTCGTTGGCCTTGTTCGAGCCGGCCGACTGGGTCCAGTTGACGGTGACGTCGTTGCCGAGGGCGTCCTCGAGGTAGCCCTGGTCCTTCACGACGAGGCTGAGCGGGTTGTAGGTCGCGAAGTCGATGTCGAGCGTGTCGGTCGACCACTCGCCGTCGCTCGCCCCGGCGCCGCCTGCCGCGTCGGCCGCGCCGGTGCCGGCGTCCTCACCCGCGACGCAGCCGGTGAGGAGGAGGGCGCTCGCCGCGGCGAGAGCGAGACCGCCGGCCCAGGAGGCGCGGGTGCGGGTGGTGGGGGAGGTGCGGAAGGTCATCGGTTCGTCTCCGTGCTGTCGGGGGCGGTGCGGTGGTCTGCGGGGGTCGGTTCGGGTGCGGTCTCGGTACGGGGGCGTCCGGCGGTGGCCGTCGCGGTCAGCGTTCTGGTGGTCGAGTTGCCGGCATGGACGCGGTGGACGCCGAGGTCGGCGAGCAGCTGGAGGCGCAGCTCGGCCAGGGCGGGGTCGTCGCGGTCGCGGGGGCGGTCGCCGGGCACGGTGACGATGCGCTGGATGCTGGGGGCGCCTCCTGCGGTGGGGGCGTGCGCCGCGCCTCCTGCGGTGGGGCCGGCTGCGTCAGCGTTGGCTGCGCCCGTGTCGGCCGTGCCCGTGGCGCCGGCGGGCTGCGACCGCGGCCGCGAGAGGTCGGCGAGGACGACGATGCGGTCGGCGAGGTAGAGGGCTTCGTCGACGTCGTGGGTGACGAGCAGGACGGTGGTGGGCTCGGCGCGGTGGATGTCGAGCAGCAGGTCGTGCATGCGGAGGCGGGTAAGGGCGTCGAGGGCTCCGAACGGCTCGTCGAGCAGCAGCACCTTGGGGGCCCGGGCGAGGGCGCGGGCGAGGGAGGTGCGTTGGGCCATGCCTCCGGACACCTGGCGGGGGCGGAGGCCGGCCGAGCTGCCGAGCCCGACGAGGTCGAGCAGTTCGGTGATGCGGGCCCGGCCGGCGCCCTTGTCTGGTTTGCTCCCTCGCTCACCTTTCGGCAGGCCGAGTTCGACGTTCTGGCGGAGGGTGCGCCAGGGCAGGAGGCGCGGCTCCTGGAAGGCGATGGCGCAGCGTTGGTCGGTGGGTCGGGTGGGGGAGGCGTCGATGTCGACGGTGCCGGAGTCGGGCTGGTCGAGGCCGCCCACCTGGCGCAGCAGGGTCGACTTGCCGCAGCCGGACGGGCCGACGATGGCGATGATCTCGCCGGCCGTCACGTCCAGGTCGAGGGCGTGGAGGACGGGGCGTTCGCCGAAGCGCTTCCCGATGCCGCGCAGACGGATCGGCAGGGCCGAGGAGGCGCGGGTCGTCGAGGTGGGCATGTCACGACGGTAGGTGGGCGGGGTGCCTGCCGTCCCGTGGGGTGTAACGGGGCGAAACACTCCGTTCGGTCTAGGACCAGGTAGAGAAGGCCGCCAGCGCGGCATCCGTTCGGTAGAACTTCCGGAGGGCTGAGGCGGACGGTGCCGCCGGCAGGTGGAGGAGGTCGTCGCGGGTGACCTGCAGGTCGGCCTTCGAGATGCCAGGCGCGTAAGTGATGCGGCTGCCGTCCGGCTCGAGGCGCAAGAGGAACGCGTCGAAGGCGACGTGGTGGTTGAGGCACAGCGGCAGGCCATTGAGAGCTTCGTCGGCGCCGCCGATGCTCTTGGGGATGAGGTGCGCACCCTGGATGAGTCGGGGGACGGTGATGTCGCACAGGGCGCAGGTCGGGCCGTAGCGGTTTAAGACGTCGATCTTGAAGCGGCGCTGCTGGGTACGCTGCTGCACGAGTCGGAGGGTTTGCTCGGGGAGGCCGCCGAACAGGTCGACCTCTTCTTCTGAGGCGGGCAGCTCGTCGTCGGATGGGAGGGGGAGGACGGACTCGACGAAGGAGAGGTAGAAGACGGCGGCATCGTCGTCGAAGGTGTCGACGTAGCCGAGTCGGACGTCCTTGAGGGTCGAGCGCAGGGCATTGGGGGTCACGACAAAGAGCGGGAGGCCAAGGCTCTGGGCGCGCTTGACCGACTCGATCTCGTTGCGGTCGAACGAGGCGTGACGTTGTGTGGACGGGTAGTGGTAGTCGAGGTGCTCGTCGGTGAGGTCGTCGGCGTAGGACGTACCGGTGTGCTGCAGGGTGAGGGCGACGCGGCCGGGTGAGCCTTTGGTCCAGTCGCCGGTGCCGTCGAAGAAGATGCCGGCTTGGCCTTTGTAGAGGCCGAGGACGCGGATGGCGGCCGGGGTGAGGCCCTCGGCGTTCCCGACTTTGGCCAGTTCGCTCCAGAGCGTGAGGCGTCGCTCGTACTCGCCGCGCGTCCAGTCCGAGATCCCCACGAAGGAGATCATGACTCATGTATGCGGAATCCTGGGAGATCGTCATGTACCCAGTGCGAGGGGCCGGCTGTGAGTGGACTTTGGAGGTCGCTGGATCGGCTATGCTTGTCGGGTTGCCTCGGTCGGGGCAACACCAAGAAGGCAGTTGCTCAGCAACGGTTTTCTCGGGCTGTGGCGCAGCTTGGTAGCGCACTTGACTGGGGGTCAAGGGGTCGCAGGTTCAAATCCTGTCAGCCCGACCATAACAAGAAGTGAATCTCGACTCGAGGCCGGTTCGTCGTAGCTAGAGGTCCCGAAGCTGCCAGTCACCGTAAGTCATTCCTGTCCTGGCCTCCACCCAGGCTGCTCGACCGTTGGATGCTCGTCCCGTGACTACGGACGCAGCAGCCGATGGGCTAGCGAATACGACGTCACGAGTAAAAGTCGCTGGAGTGTCTGTGACGTTAATGGTGCCGTCGGCTTCAAGTTGATCGCGCAGACGGTCGTATGAGCTCGAGCCGACGCGATTGGTGCGCGCTTGTGAACCGGTGAGAACGGTAAATTCTCCGTCGACTTCCATCGCGTGGGCGACGAGGCTCTCCTTCTGTTGGTTCAGTGTGAAGGCTGGGATGACGGGCGAGAGGGCCGGTGAGCTGAGCGGCGGGCGTGCAGCTCGGTGAGTAGACCGAAGCACATTGAGACCGAGAACGGGCAGGACGATCTCGACCTGTGAGAGAAAACTCTCCATGTCGGAAACGTCGGCTTCCGGGAGGGCGATGGGGGTGGGTGCGGTCGCATTCGTCACATGTGACCGCTGTGCATTGCGTGCCCCGTCGATGAGTCGGGCCTCGAGGTACCTAGCGTGCGCCTTCGTGAGGTTGGAGTCTTTGCTCGTCACGATGACGCACCTCTGCCAGAAGTCCTTCTCACGTGAATGGGCACTCAACCTCGCGCCGATATCGTCACCTTCTCCGATGTAAATCTGGACGCCTCCGAGCCTCTCCGGGTCATCACCTACAAGGAGATAGACACCCGTTCGGTGTGCATCTTCTCTGCGCAGCAGGGCGGCAAGGTCACTCCGGGGCCCGGCGAGGACATGACCCGTCCAGTTCATGATTTCGGCAGTTACGAGACCGCCAGGGGTTCCGTCGACGAGGAAGAGGCGAATCGATTTCCCTGTGGTCACGAAGTAGCCCTTACAACCGTCACGGCGTCTCTCGATCGGGGTTTAGGCCGGGTTCGAGTCCTTTGGCGGAGAGGTAACGCAGCGCCAGCTCCACGGTTACGATCTTTCGCTTCAATTCCTTGATGCCGGGAGATGCCTCGTCACTGAACTCGTCCATCCGCTCGTATTCGCGCCTCACCTCGCGCTCGATCTGAGTCAGGATGCCCCAGACAGCAGGGTCGGGTTCTAGTTTTTGCCGTTGGCGAAGCATGGTGGCCGCCAACCGACGCTCCACCACCGCCTCCAGCGTGTCTGCGCTCGTTCCTTGGCCAGCGAGACCGTAGGCAATTCCTCCACCGCCAGCGGAGACGAGCGTTCCCGCTGTCAAGAGGCCACCGATCATGCCGCCCGGGCCGAATGTGGCCAAGGCGCTGGTCAGCGCAGCGGCACCAGCCAGACCGGGCGCGGCAGCCAGCGCCAGCCCACCCGTCGCGACGACGAGGGCCGCGGCCCCGACACTCAAGGCACCCCACTTGATCCAGTTGACGCCACGTCCTGGAGTCAGTTCAGTGCGGGCTTCCTTTGCTGCCTCGAAGACGTCCAGGCCATATTGGGAGCCGAGTCCCATTTCGGCCGTGAGGTCCTTCATGGCCGCTTGCCATTTGTCCCGAGGTAGGTCGATCTCATAGGGACGAATGACGTTCTCTGCTGCCAGGACCGTAAGGAGCACTACTGCGTCCTCCTTCGTGCGGTGACGGCTCGGGAGCGGCTCAACGAGCGGTGCAGTGATATCGCTCGCATCGAAGGCGAGCCGAGTTACTTCACCCGGAACCGATTTTCCTGCTTCCTGGTTACGAACAACAATTTCCTGGACCGCATCGGCTTGAACCCGTCGCAAGGCTCCCGTGAACCTGTCGAGTTCGTCGCCCTTCAGCTGCTGTCTCATCAGATGGGCATAGCGAAGGGCCAACATGACAAGCGATTCGGCTGGATCGAGGGGCACGTCCACGCCGAGCTCGCGAATCGAGACTTCGCGGGACGCCGATCCATGGAGAGCAAAACCGATTGCCGTCCCTACTGCCTCCGATTGCAGGTATTCCTTCGCGAGGTGCCCCTGAATGAGGTCCTTCGTGGTCTCGATTCTGAAGTCGACCAGCCACGGTATGACGGACGAGAGGCCGCGGTGGGCAGCGATCGGGTCAGACACATTCCAAAAATTGACCCACCACGACAAGCTGGTCGGTGGCTCCCGCAGGGTCTCTTTCAACTTGTCGACGTCGAAGGCGCCGTTGGCAAGGGGGCTGCCAATCGTCACCATTCCCGCGACCTCGAGACCAGCTGGCAGACGCCGAAGAAGATCTGCCGCAATGACCGATCCGAGGCTGTGGCCTACGATCACGAGTCGCCCCGATGCCGGCAAACTAGCGAGAATCCGGTTGAGGACCTGGGCTCGGATCTGTGGTCTCGTGAGGTAGTTGTGAGCCTGTTGAAAGAAGGGTGCAGCGATCCCAACACCTACTGCAGCATCGAGTCCCGGAATGCCTTGTCCACGCTCGTGCCTGCCTAGTCGAGATTCGATTGCTCCCATTCGGGCCTCAAACGCGCGGCGGTTCTGGCGGGCCGCGTCACGAGCCGGAGCCTTGAGCGTGACGTCTGGGATGTCTTCCTTGACGTCCCAGTCTTTCAACGCATGCGCGTACTTGGGCGCGATGATCCGCGCATCCTCGAGAGCCGGATAGCCCAGCTGTTCGAGAGTTTTTGAGAGGGTTACTCGCCAGTTGTCATCTTTGTCGCCTTTTCCTACGCCGTGCAGGAAAAGCAGGATTGGTGCAGTGGTCACAGTCGATTCCGTTCGGGTCAGGTCGGTGTGATGCTTCAGCTTGAGGTTCGGGCTCAGGCGTAGGACTTGATGACGCTGCGGATCGCATCCGCGTGTTCATAGATGCCGTCGAGGGACTCGATAGCGTGTTTGGTTTCGACTTTCTCCGCATCGAAGACGCCGAGGTACTTCTGCTTCTTGCCGTTGAAGTGCAGGCGCGCGATCGGCTTGCGGTTGTTGTCGTCGAGCAGGACGGCGAAGTAGGACTTCGCGTCGCGGTGCACGATGCGCTCCGGCTTGACCTCGCTGCAGGCGATTGCCTTGACGATCTGGTAGCCCTCGAGCTCTTCGAGGGTGGTCTCCGTCTCGGTGTCCCGATCGAGGTCGGCTTCGACGACGGCTTCGCTACTCACAGCGCCCGCGGGGGCTTCGGCCGGCATCGACGGGAAATTAGGGGAGCCCAGCGCGGTCTTCAGACGGTCGTTCACCTGGTCGTTCAGGAACTGCTTCGATGCCTTGACCACGAGCGGCGTGAATTGGTCGCGGACCTTCTGAGTGAACGAGCCCTCGTAGACGCGGGTCGTGACGAACTTGATCCAGTCGTCGGAGGGGTCACGGAACTGGGCTGCTATGGCTCGCTTCAGCTGGCCGACGTACTTCAGCTCCTCCGCCGCACTGATGACTGAGTCGAGGTCGAAGACATCCTTCGTCAGCTTGCTGAGCTCGGGGAGGAGCGTCTCGTCGATGTCGGACAGGTCGAGCACGAGGAATGGCTTGTCGTCCATGCGGTTCGGCTTGTCGAGATCCGTGTAGAAGTGGTAGCTCTCGCCGTTCGTCAACACGGCGATTCGAGCGTTCGTCACGGCGAAGTAGCGGAACAGCTGTGATGCATGTTCGATTCGCAGGGGCTCGGTCGACTTCTTGCACTCGATCAGAATCTGGACTTCGCCGTCGCGCATGATGGCGTAGTCGATCTTCTCGCCCTTCTTCACGCCGACGTCGGCTGTGAACTCGGGTACCACCTCAAGTGGGTTGAAGACGTCGTAGCCGAGGATCGTCGAGATGAACGGCATGATGAACGCGTTCTTCGTCGCTTCTTCGGTCTGAATGGCTTCGCGCTGGTTCTTGACCTTCAGCGCAAGTGCGGCGAGTCGCTCGGCAAACTCCATCGTTGTCCCCCTGTTGTGACGGTTTCTCAAGAGACTAGGGGACGCGAGAACTGCTCACTGACGTATCCGCTTTCGACGATGAGCCCCATTCGGGGGACAGTCTGTGTCAGTCGTTCAGTGGACTGGTTCGCATGAAGCCACTCGAGGTTCCGCCGTCGATCGTACGAACTGGCGGAGCACCTCGACCATGTCTCGCGGAGCCAGGGTCACGTTCACACGAACCGACTGAACCACCACGGTAGAAAGTGCGATCGACGTGCGTTGCCCTGGCAGGGCCGCCGTATCGGCGACGTAGATGAGTGTGCCCTCATCCAGGCCCAAAACGGTGCAATAGGCGAGCATCTGGTACAGGTCCTCAACTCTGAGTGAACCGATCTTGTACTTGGCATCGACCACCACGGCGGGGACGTCGCCGATGAGATGGACGAAGTCGGGGCGAATGGGCTGTTCGCGTTCACAGTCGAGGTGCGTCGGGTACTGGCCGACGCTGACGCCGGTCGAGACCGCGGCGAACGACTCCGTCAGCGCCGCCGTGACGAAGCCCTCGAACGCTTCGGCCATGTTGACCACGAACGACGCGACCGCCTCACCGCCAGCGGTCGTCGACGGCGCGACACGGGCGAGGATCAGCTCGGCGAAGCGCACCGCTGGTTGGTACCGCTCGTTCAGGCGGGTGGGCTGCCACGACGGCAGGGACTCGCCAGGGTGCACCAGCGAGGCGTCTACGAGACGGGACTCGAGGTGGACCAGGCGACGCCGCGCCTCCTTGGTGACTCGGGGTAGTGCGAGCAGGACGCGGGCCGCTGCCCTCAGGAGTTGGTTCTCAGCAATGTCGACGGTGTACTCGTCGACCGTGAGTTCGACCGGGAGGAGCTGGCCGCCTCGGCGGGACATCTGGTCGGAGAAGCGGATGCGCCCGCGGATGGCGACGGCGGTCTCGTCGAGACGGCGGTAGCCCTGGAGGACTCCGCGGCCGAGGGCACGCTCCATGAGACGGGCGTAGGTCTCGGCGATGGCCGGGAAGATGTCGGCACCCGTGCCAGCGACCTCGTCGGGTCGGAATCCCGGATCTGCGGCGTAGCCGAGCATGAAGAGGACGGACGAGAACGGTGCCTTGGGCTGGACCACGATCTCGTGGCCGCCGACTGCGACGGAGCCGACCCGGTTGAGCTGGGGCTTCACCTGCGGGCCGGTCGAGGTGATCTTGGACTCGAGCAGGCCCGTGTCACAGGCGCGCTCGATGACCTCGAGGTCGAAGGGGGCGGGTGACCAGCCCCCGTTCTCGCGGAGGTCGAGGCGCGTCATCGGGGTGTCGTCTCGGGGAAATCGTCACCGACCTCGAGGGCGCCGCCCGCGTCGACGACGCCGGGCTCGAGGGCGGCGAGACCGAACCGTGCCCGCACCTCGGCGCGGGACATGCGGCCGTAGTAGTGCTCGTCGAGGAGGGGCAGGATGTCGTGCTCCCAGATGCGTAGAAGGCCGCGCGCGGTTCGCGCTGATGCGCCCATCAGATACGACGGGCCGATCTGGAAGTCGCGATCGGTGTCGCCGATGCGGTCGTTGAGCTGACGAAGTAGCGCTCCGCGGCTGACGTCGTGATGCTGGGCGGTGGACCATCGGTCGATGAGGCCGCGGACGGGCTCTTCGGCGGGGTGCAGTTCGACGAAGGCGAACCGGCGGCGGATCGCTGCGTCGACGAGTGAGATCGATCGGTCAGCGGTGTTCATGGTGCCGATGACGAACAGGTTCTCGGGGAGGCGGAAGTCGTCTTCGGGGGAGTACTGCAGCGAGACCTTCGCGTCTCGGTACTCGAGTAGGAGGTAGAGCTCGCCGAAGACCTTGGCGATGTTGGCCCGGTTGATCTCGTCGATGATCAGGACGTGGGGCACCGAGGGGTTGGCTGCGGCCGCATCGGCAAGGAGACGAACGGGGCCGGGGGCGAGCCGGAACGTGGCGGTGCCGTTGTCGTCGACGGTGGGACGGAAGCCCTCGAAGAAATCTTCGTAGGAGTACGACGGGTGGAACTGCACGATCTTCGTGGCGCCACTAGGGGCGACGAAGTCGGCCAGCGCCCGCGCGAGGTAGGTCTTGCCCGTGCCGGGAGGGCCGAAGAAGATGAGCTGCCGGCGTTCGTCGAGGAGGTCGATGACGTCGGTGAGCCAGGGGCGGTCGTAGTGGAGGCGGGCGGCAAACTCTGGTGTGGCCTCGGGGAGAGCGACTATGTCAGCGGGAGTGGGATCGTGCATCAAGTAGTGGGCGTCCGAGATGGTGGAGTTGCTCGCCAGGAGGTCGAGAACAGCGTGGGGCACGTCGGCTTCTGCGACGGGCGGCCACCAGTCGACGGGGCGCTCGCCTTCTGAGGTGAGGTCACCGATGACACCGACGTGGACGGACTGGTCCTGGTTCACGAACACCTGGTCTCCGGACCGCATGGTCACGTAGAAGGTGGTAGCGGCGTCGACCTGAGACAGGACGTCCTCGATTGGTCGCCGACCTGCTCCAGCGCGGAGGGCAGCATCGCGGATCGATCGGCGATCGACAGCCTCGCCCGGGTCGAAATCGAGAGACGGCGCGACCAAGGGGCGGCCGGGGATGGCGGCGGGAACGGCCCAGCCGTGGCGTTCGACGACCGCCTTGGGTGCACGCCACTCGTCACGCCAGGGTGACGCGTACCAGTCGATGTCGAGATGACCGTCGGGGTCGAGGCGGTCACGGAGGGCGAGCAGGTCGCGGTCGACGTCACCAGTGGAATCATTGAGGGCCGCGCCGAAGGCCTCGTGGATTGACTGTTTGTCGGCTGCCGAGACGATGCGCTCGAAGTAGGTCGGCCAGACCAGGGCGAGGAGCGAATTGCGGATCGGAGCGCCGTCGTCGCCGACTTCCAAGGCTCGAGCGCGGAACGCCCACGGATCGTCGAGTGCCTCTTCTCGGGCGTCCTCGGCGAGATCGTCCCAGAGCACGATGAAGCGGCAGAGCCACTGCACGTGCTGGGGTATCTGCTGGTTGAAGCCCTGCCCGCCGTTGAAGACGCCGAGCGTGTGGAGGGCGTCGACGACCTGCTCGGGCACCGACGGCGTGTCATCGAGGGCATCGAGGATGTCCTGAAGCAGTCGCCGCTTGGTCTGCGGGAGGACGTTGACGAGAGGGAGGCGCTGGACGAAGCAGAGTTCGGCGGCGAGCAGGACGACGGCGCGGGGCTGGCCCGCGAGCTGTCGGACGAGCCGGTCGCGGAACGTGCCGTCAGTCGAGGCTGCGTCCATGGCACGGTCGAGGGAGCGGGCCGTCTCGGCGGTCCATGTGACAACACCGCTGTCGAAGACAGAGCCCTCACCGCGCAAGCCGGGCCCGAGCACCAGGCGGGCGGCTTCGGAGATGGCATGCCGTTCGGCGCGGCCGGTCCGGACGGGCTTGTCTTCGGGCGTCGCGGGCGAGGCCGGGTCTCTCGTCCCGCGAATGGCGGCGCAATCGGAACACCAGCCGGGGTCGGTCTGTGAACGGAGCTCGACGTCGGGGGCGTTCCGCCAGGCCGAAAGGGTCTCGTCAGGCGACCACGTGCGGACGGGTGTTCCGACACCGTGCGCGCACCCGGGCAGGTGGAGCTTGCCAGAAGGGGCCTCCTCGTAATCGTCAGGCGAGGTGGCGAGGCCCCACTCGACGCCGGCGAAGCTGCGCGTCGAACCGGGGACGCGACCGCGGGCGCCGGGAGCTGAGCTCTGGACGTCGAAGCCGAGACGTCGAAGGACGGACTGGGCTCTTCCCGAGTCGAAGTCGCGGTTGGTGAGCCCGGTTGCGGCCGACAAGACCTGTTTGACCGGGAACCGTCGACCTGCAACGTCGACCCAGTAGGTGGTCACCGGTTCCGGGGTGCGCGAAGCCAAGTCGACTTCGATGCCCTTTTTCGTCAGCTCGTACGTCGACGCGTTGATCGTCACCTGCATTGCATCCCCCTTGATCGTGTTTGTGATTCTGCCCGACCCAACGCTGGTCGACTAACGTCGAAATTGACGATCCCGATGTCGCAGTTCTGAGCGTGTGTCATTTACTGCCAGCATGGCGACATGAACTGGACCTCTTTCATCCCCGATCTCACCGTCGCTCTGATCAGTGCGGCCCTCGCCGTAGGCACTGGACTGGCGACCTTCAAAAATGATCAGAAGCGCAGGAACAGACAGCTCGTCCATAATTTGGCCGACGATCTCGCGTCTCGTCGGGCCTTTGAGCCCATCGATCCCTTTGAAGGGGACGGCGGAGTCGACGCCGAACGGTGCTTCTCCAGCGTTCAGTCGGCGAAAGAGCGCATTTCGGCAGTGCGTGATGAGATTCGACCGAATGACGATCTGCGCGACGAGCTGCAGCGCATGGTCCTGTCGTGCGTGGAGTACAAAGACCGGATGGACTTTGAGCCCGAGCGCTGGCAATTCGCACTCATGGACCTCCGCGGAGAGCTTGCTAGCTCGGTCCAAACCATCGAAAGCATCGTCGGTGTTTCGCCGGGCACGCTTCCAGCGCCTGGCAGTACGCGCGCCGTCCAGCTTGCACGCTAGAGCTCGTGCCTATGACCCGTCAGAAGCGACCATTGCAGGATCTGATCTGCAAGGGCTGTGGTGTCACGGTAAGTACTCACAACCGAAACCGGTCGTACTGTTCGAACGACTGCTCATTGCTTTATCGCGTCGCGATCTCGGGCTTTTGTCCATTCTGCGGATCAAAAGACGCCGACCGGCTTCTCGTCTACTTCACGCCCGAGTTGCGGGCTGAGGCGGAGTCCAGGGGTTTCAGGTTCGCTGCAGCGCATGAGACTTGTCGGCGAGGTCATCTCGACTCTTCGGGACGGTCGACTGAATGTCCCTGTTTCGATTGCGCGCGTTCCCGAGGTGAAAGTGTCGGGCTAAGAGAAAGTGCGAACGGCGCTTCTCCGCGTAGCAGCCCGAAGTTTTCCCACAATCACATCGCTGTGCTGAAGCGGGATGCCTGGACGTGCCAGATTTGTCAGCTGCCTATCGCTCGAGACGCTCACGTTCACGACGATCTTTCCCCGGCTGTTGACCACATCATCCCTCGTCGCGACGGAGGCGGCGATGAGCTGGAGAACCTTCGAGCGGCACACAGATAGTGCAACATACATCGGGAGCATCCTTACTTCAGTCACGACGCGATGGTGGCGGAGGCAGCATGGGCCAGGTTTGGGGAGACACCGACTGCGTAGGTCGCCCCTCTCGAAATTTGTCAGCAAAGGATGCTCGGGGGAGGGGCCTGCTTCCTGTGTCGTCGGGCATGCCCCAGGCAGCTAGCACTCACGCAGTTGGCCCTCATCTGTCAACGTGCGAGGACCGCAAGGGTCTGCGCGACGACGCAATGGTCTTGGAGTCTGGTCCTGTCGCGGGGATCAAGTGAATCGCGCCCCCTTTTAAGTTCACGGCATCGATAAATGCGACTGTACCGAGGTGTCAAGGGCGCGGACGGTACGTCGTCGCGACGGCGCCGGAGGCGAGGTCATAGCGGGCCGTCGGGGTGAGGTCGAGGGGGCGGGGGAGGCCGGCGAGCAGGTAGGGGCCGTGGCCGGCGACCCAGGGGTAGACGGTGAACTCGTACTCATCGACCAGGCCCCAGCCGACGACGTCGGTGGCGAAGGTGGAACCTCCGAGACGGAGCGGGCCCCCGGGACGGCTCTTCAGCTCGCGCACCGCCTCGCGCACGTCACCGGCGAGCAGCTCGGCGTTCCAGTCGACGCTCTCGACCGTCGTCGACGCCACGTACTTGGGGATCTCGTGGATGGTTCGCGCGAAGGGCTGCATCCAGTCGGGGAACGCCTCCGAGGCGGGCGGACGCCAGGACTGCTCCATCAGCTCGTAGGTGACCCGCCCCAGCAGCAGACCGTCGGCCTGGGCGAGAGCCTCCGTCGCAAGCTGGTGGACCTCGGCATCCGGTCGGCCCTCACGGTGGTCGATGCAGCCGTCGAGCGTGACGTTGATGGAGTACGTGAGCGTCCTCATGCCGGGGAGGCTAGCCCCGCGACGGAGGCGCCGCCAGAGGCACGAAAGCTAGCGCCAGCCTGCCCAGTGCGTCGGCCGCGCGAAGCCCTTGGGCAGGAGCGTCGCCGCATCGCCTCGGGCGCTGTTCACCTGCATCTGCGTTAGGTAGATCGCCCCCGACAGATCTGCCCCGCCGAGCTCGGCGTCGCGCAGATCGACACCGAGCAGGTCGCAGCGGTCCAGGTCGGCCCCGCGCAGGTCCGCCGCGATCGCGATGCTGCCGCGGAGCGTCCGCCCCCGCAGATCCGCCCCGGCCAGGGCCGTTCCCATCAGGTCGCTCCCCGGCTCGAGCGTCGGCCCCTTGCCCCTCGACCGCCGAGGAGGCGCGGGCACGGACGCCCGGGCCACCTCACTCGCCTGCACCAACAGCGGGCGCGCCGCGTCGTACTCGGCGTCGACGTCGAGGGCGGCCAGCTCGTCGGGGGTGCCGTCGGTCAGGTGGCGGACGTGCTCGAAGGTGGCGAGCCACGGGGCCGGGTCAGGGGTGGCGGCGGTGCGGGTGCGGCCGTGCGCAGCGGCGTGTGCGGGCCCGCCTGCGCGTGCGAGGTCGCGTTCGCCTTCGCGTTCAACCAGCGTGACCGCCTCGTCGAGGTACCAGAGCAGCTCGTGCAGCCGCCGCACGAGCGGGAACGTCGAGAACATCGCCTCACGGGTCGCGGGGTCGTCGCGCCACGATCGCCCGGCGAACGTCTGCCGACTGACCTTCTGACCCGCCCCGAAGCAGTCGAACACCGTGCAGCCCTTGAACCCGCGCTCGCGCAACTGCGGGTGGATGCGGCACCCGTCGTGCTCGTCGAGGTTCGTGCACGGGTCGCCGGCCGGCTTGTCGAACGGGAAGTCGGCGCTCTTCGTGAACGCCAGCGCGACGCAGCAGAGGCCGAAGCAGTTGGCGCAGTCGGCTCCGAGGTCGGCGCGGCGGCCCAGCTCGATCCGTGTGCGAGTGCTCATCGGATCGACGCTATCGGGCGCAGCGGGCTGGGGCGATCGAACGGGGGCGGCTCACTTGTCCCACACCGTCACCGCAGGGAGCCCACGAGCCGCTCGCTCGTCGGCGACGAGGTCGGTGATCAGCTCGGTCTTGGCGGCTGTGTAGGCGCGTCCGTCGTCGAGGCCGGCCAGCGCCTCCTTGAGGGTCGCGTAGCGCCGTCGCGCGACCGGGTCGCGCAGCAGGCGGTCGCGGAACAGTCGCTGGTTGCAGGCGTCCCACTGATCGGGGCGGAAGGCGTGGAGGATGTGCGTGCGTCGCGCTTCGTCCAGCCGGACGTAGACCGCGTGGGTCTTCGGGCCCGCTGCGTGTCGTTCGTAGCCGAGGTCGACCAGGTCGGCGCCCAGGGCGAACGGGTCGGTGCCGGGAGACATGCGGGCGGCGACGTCGATGATCGGCTTCGCGAGGAGGCCGGGGACGGCCGTGCTGCCGATGTGCTCGACGGCGTCGACCCGGGTGCCGAGGGCGGTCGCGAGACGTTCGGCCTCACGGCGGTAGTCGTCGGCCCAGGTGGGGGAGTGTGGCTGCAGATCGACCATCGGGGCGATCGTACGGGGTGTCACTCTCGGCGGGTCGGGGTCGAGTGGTCCTGGATCGTCGTTCGCGGGGAGGGGAAGGACGATACGGGACCATTCGATGACCGGTGGGGCGGGCGTGGACCGACCCGCGCCTCCTAGGGGGTGGGCGGGCGGAGGTCGTCGAGGGGGCGCGACCAGGCGACCTCGCGGGCGAGCTGGCCGGAGGCGCGGAAGAGCTGCACCTGGTGCGTGTCGGGGAGGGCCGCGGCGAGGGTGTCGCGGTCGGCGGGGGTGAAGCCGAGTTTCTGCCAGAACGGTCCGGAGCGGCGGGAGAAGAGCCAGGCGTGGCGGGCTCCGTGCGCGGCGGCGTCGGCCAGGGCGTGGCGGGCGAGACGGGAGCCCGCGCCGCGCGTGCGAGCGGTGGGGGCGACGGCGACGCTGCGGATGAGGGCATGCTCGCCGTCGGCGCTGAGCTCGTAGCCGGTGCTGCCGACCACCGTGCCGGTGGCGTCACGGTCGACCCACAGCCGGAGGCGCGGCGAGGGGGAGTCGAGACCGGCGAGCGTGAGGTCGGCGGCGGCGAGGAAGGCGCGGAGGTCGGCTCGGGCGTCGGCATCGGCATCGGTCGGGGCGATGCGGACGAGGGGCATGGGGCGATTCTTCCTGGGGCTCGGTGGGTTCGTCGGGCTCGAGTGGGCAGACAGTGTCCTTCGGGAACGGCTGAAGGACACTTTCTGCCCACTCGTTCATGCCGGGGTGGGCCAGGGCGGCTCAGAACGGGCCGCGCGGGGGAGTCGCGTCCGGAGGCGGCGACCTAGCCTGGCGGGATGCTCGTCGTCGTTCCGCTCATCGTGTTCGCCGGGTGCGCCGTCGTCTTCGGTACGACGCTTGCCGCCGCCCGCGGCTGGCTCGGGGTGAACCACCTCGCCGGCATCCGGTTCCGGCACGTGATGGCGTCGCCCGAGGCGTGGCGGGCCGGGCACCGTGCAGCACTCGTGCCGGTGACGGTGGGGTGCGCGCTCGCCGTGGGGTCGGTCGTGGTGCCGCTCGTCACGGGCCCGTCGGAGGACGCGATGGCCATCTGGGCGATCGTGAGCATGGTCGCGCTGCTGTTCGGCACGCTCGTCGGGGCGTGGCGGGCGGATCAGGCGGCGACGGACGTGCTCGGTTCGCCGTAGGGCGCCCGCGACCCGGTGCTGGTGCTGGTGCTGGTGCTGCTGATCGGATGTCGAGTGGTCAGAAAGTGTCCTTCCCGCGCGGCGGAAGGACGTTTTCTGACCACTCGAGCGGGCCCTCCGACCCGGGCGCGGGCTGACCTCCCCAACGGGGGCTCGTCTGCACGTCACGTGTCGCCCTACCGTGTGGGCAAGGGGGAAACATGAGCGAGACCGTGGCGCGCGGAAGCGTGGCGATGACGTTGAAGGCCCGGCGGCCGGCCTACTCGGTGATGCAGGAGTGCCTGCGCGTCCAGGCCGAGGCGCCCGCACTGACCCGGCGGCAGCGCCTCTTCGGGCACACGCCCCTGAGCGCCGACGCCCGCAGCTGGTACCAGGGCGCCCTCGGCGAGATCGAGGTCGCGCGCGTGCTCGCCGAGCTCGGGCCCGAGTGGACCGTGCTGCACTCCGTCCCGGTCGGCTCGGGCGAGTCCGACATCGACCACGTCGTCATCGGGCCGACGGGCGTCCTCACCGTCAACACGAAGCACCACGCCGGCAAAAAGGTCTGGGTCGGCGGCGGCTTGGTGACGGTCGGCGGACACCGGACCACGCACTCGCGCAACTCGGCGTACGAGGCGACCCGCGCCTCCCGGCTGTTGTCGACGGCGGCCGACTTCGAGGTCGTCGTCACGCCCGTCATCGTGCTCGTGGGCGAGGCCTCGCTGTCAGTCGGCAAGAAGCAGCCGACGGTGCCGGTGGTCGTGGCCGCCCGCCTTCGCAAGTGGCTGATGAACGGGCCGCGGGTGCACTCGCCCGAGGCGCTGGCCTATCTGGCCATGGTCGCCGAAGAACGCGGCACCTGGCACACGGAGGCGCTGGTGCTGACGGACACGCTCCGTCACGAACACCGCTTCGAGCGCCTGCGCCGCGACATCGACGACGCGGCTCGGCGGCGTCGGCGGTGGCGGGTGGGCACGGCGCTCGGCGTTCTCGGGACGAGCGGGGGAGTCGCGATCGCGGTGATGGCGACGGTCACGAGCACGGTCGTCTCGACCTTCGGGTAGGTGCCCTGCGCCGTGGGCCGTGGGCCCTGAGCCGCGGGCCCTGAGGCCTTGGCCCAGAGACGGCAAGGCCGCCCGTGGCGATCCGGTACGTACCGGATCACCGCACGAGCGATGACACCACGCGGGCGGCCGCCGCGGTCACGGCGGCAAGAGCTGCAGCGATCAGTGCGAACGCCGACCAGACGGCGAGGTCGGCGTGCTGCAGGTGCAGGCCGACGAGGAACGCGGCGAGCGCGACCACGGCGACGGCTGCCCAGACCGCCAGAGCGCGGGCACTCCACCGGCGCGCCCGGGTCGTCGTTCCGCCCGATGCCGACCAGGCCACTGCGAGAGCGGCCACGGTGAACAATGCGGGGATGAGGGCGACGAGGTTGATCACGGGAATCCGATCAGGAGGGTCGAGGCGGTCAGTCGACGAACATCCACCGCACGAGAACGATGAGCCCGAGCACGAGCGCCGTCGGCAGGGCGATGACTGAGAGCCCCCACAGCAGGCCGCCGACGGTCAGCATGATCGTGAACCAGTCGATCGCCGGGGCGGTGGAATAGCGGGCGGCACCGCTCATGCCGGGCGCCACCTCGTTGATCACCATCAACCCGACGGCGGCGGCGACGCCCACGATGCCGAAGACGAGGGCGAGACGGCCAAGGCGGCGACGACGCCTGGCGGGAGACGAAGCATCCATCTGCTGAGGCTAGGTGCTCGGCCGTGTCACCACCAGACCGGACGATCAGGAGGCGCGACCACCGCGGCCGGGACGCGCACTGACCAGCCGGTGCGCGAGCATCACCACCAGCAGTGCGACTGCGAACCCGATCGAGAGGACCGCGATGAGCAGCAACGGGCCGCCGACCGTCTGCACCCCGTCGAACCCGTCGAACCCGTCTGTCGACGAGACCGCGACGTACCTGACCGGCGCGGACGGACGGGTGAACGTCCACCACGTGAAGGCCGTGTCCGACAGGAAGGCGAACACCCCGAGAAGCCCGAAGGCGAGAGCTGGTCGCCCCAGCGCGAGGCGGGGCGTGGTCGGGGTGGCCATGAGCCGAGACTAGGGCGCGGCCCGGCACCGGAAGGAGTCCCGCTTCGAGGGGCACGCCGGTCCTCCGGGGCCGATCGAGCCGGGCGAGTGGGCAGAAGATGCTGCCGGGCGGTCCTCGACGAGCAGCTTCTGCCCACTCGAGCCGTCGCGGGGGTGACGGGCGCGGGCGGGCCGACCCGCGCCTCCTGCTCGGACGTCGCCCCGGCGAGTCGATCGAGTGGTCCGACAACGGTCTTCGTGGTGCGGGGAAGGACGTTCGGGGACCACTCGACCGAGACGAGCGGGCGAGCTCGCGGAGGCGCGGGTCGCGTCGGCGAGGCGAGCTCGTGTAACGAGTGGGTGAAGACTGCAGCCCGTGCACGCTGCCGCACGAGCACGCCCGCATCCGCGGCGGGGCGCGGAGAACGGGGGCTGCGGGGGAGTCCCGAGCCGCGCCTCCGGGGCTCCGGCGAGCTGGCCGCCGCCGCGAACCTCCCTTATCGTTCACCCGAACGATAAACGGAAGGCCATCCCCGCATGACACCGATCGTCCCCGAACACCAACACGCGCTCCGCCCGGCGCGAGCCGCCGACGGCAGCGCGGGCCCGAGCAGCGCAGACCGCGGCGCACGCCCGAGCAGCGCAGACCGCAGCACGGGCCCGAGCCGCCGCACCGTCCTCGCCGGCGCCGCAGGGCTCGCCGGCCTCGGCCTGCTCACCCTGGCCGGCTGCACCCCCGCCCGCAGCACCCCGACCATCCCCGAGGCCGCCGCCACCGGCACCCCCGCCCGCGGCGGACGCCTCCGCATCGCGCGGCCGGCCGCCTCCGCCGCCGAGACCCTCGACTCCGCCAGCTCGCTCTCGGCCTACGAGTACCTCGGTGCCCTGTACAACCGACTCGTCAAGCTCGACGACGCCGGCGTCACCGTGCCCGACCTCGCCGACGACTGGTCCGCCAACGCCGACGGCACGAGCTGGACCTTCCGCCTGCGCGAGGGCGTCCGCTTCCACGACGGCCGCCGCTTCACCGCCGCCGACGCGATCTACTCGATCGAGCACATCCTCGACCCCGACACCGCCTCACCCCAGGGCGAGGTGCTCGCCGCCATGATCGGCCCCGGCGGCATGACCGCCGTCGACCCGCTCACCCTGCGCTTCGACCTGCTGACGCCGAACGCCGAGTTCCCCTCGCTGCTCACCGCGTACCAGTGCTACATCGTCCCCGAGGGCAGCGCCGACCCGAGCCAGGGCGGCGGCATCGGCCGCACGGGCATCGGCACCGGACCGTTCCGCCTGTCGAGCTTCGAGCCCGCGGGCACCGGCAGCGTCGAGGCCTTCGAGGACCACTTCGCCGGCCGTCCGGTCCTCGACGGCATCGACTTCTTCTCGATCCAGGACACCACCGCCCGCGTCAACGCCCTGCTCGCCGGCCAGATCGACCTGATCAGCCAGACCAACCTCGACTTCGCCACCGCCCAGGTCGTCAGCGCCTCGGCCGGCGCCACCGTCGCCCGCGCCCCCGACGCCCAGTGGTACACGATCCCGATGCTCGCCACGAGCGCCGAGTTCAGCGACCCGCTCGTCCGCCAGGCGATGAAGCTCGCCTACGACCCGCAGGCGATCGTCGCCACCGCCCTGCAGGGCACCGGTTCGCCCGGCTGGGACAACCCCGTGCCTCCCTCGCAGGCCGTCTGGCTCGACGACCAACGCGCCTACGACCCCGACCAGGCCCGCGCCCTGCTCAAGCAGGCCGGCCGCGAGGGACTGAAGACCGAGATCTACACCTCCAGCTACGAATCCGTCTTCACCCCGATGGCGGTCGCCTACCGCGACGCCGTCCGCGACGCGGGCATCGACCTGACCGTGCGCAACGCCTCGTCCGACTCGTACTACACGCAGATCTGGATGCAGAAGCCGCTCATGGTCAGCTACTGGTTCACCGGACGCCCGATCGACCAGCTGCTCAACCAGATCTTCCGCACCGGCTCGTCGTACAACGAGAGCGCCTGGTCGAACCCGACCTTCGACGGCCTGCTCGACGACGCCCGCGCCGAGATGGACGACACGCGCCGCATGACGCTCTACCAGGACGCCCAGCGCATCGTCGTCGAGGACTCCGCCGACATGACCCCCATGTTCGGTGACCGCCTCGTCGGCCTGTCCCGGAACGTCCTGAACTACCGCGAGTTCGGCTTCGAGTTCGACTACCTGCAGATCGGACTCCGCGCATGAGCCCCACACCGACCGCCAGCCGCCCGAGCACCGGCGGCCCGGCCGCCGGCGGTAAGACCGCCAGCAGCCCGCACGCCGGCGGCCCGCACCCCACGTCCCCGCTCGCCGCGACCCTGATCGTGGTCGCCCGCCGCGTCGGCACCGCCCTGCTCACCGTGCTGCTCGCCTCGTTCTTCGTGTTCTTCGCGGTGCAGGCCCTGCCCGGCGACGTCGCGCAGCAGCTGCTCGGTCAGGACGCCACCCCCGACGCCGTCGCCGCCCTGCGCGAGACGCTCGGCCTCGACCAGAACGTCTGGGTGCGCTACGGCCAGTGGCTGGCCGGTGCCGCCCACGGCGACTTCGGCGTGTCGCTCGTCAGCGGCCTGCCGGTCGGCCCCGACCTGCTGATCGCCTTCCGCAACAGCATGCTGATCGCGCTGCCCGCCATGATCGTCGGCGTCACCCTGTCGCTGACCCTCGGCGTCATCGCCGGCGTCCGCCGCGGACGCCCGAGCGACCACGCGATCTCGCTGATCAGCCTGGTCGTCATGAGCGTGCCCGAGTTCATGGTCGCCACCGTGCTCGTGCTGCTGTTCGCCATCGCGCTGCCGATCTTCCCGGCGGTCGTCCTGCGTGGCCAGGACGCGACGGTCGCCGAACTGCTGCCGAGCATCTGGCTGCCCGTCATCGTGCTGACCCTCGCCATGGCCGCCTACATCGTGCGGACGGCGCGCTCGTCGACGATCGACGTGATGGCGAGCGAGTTCGTCACGACGGCCGAGCTCAAGGGCCTGTCGACGCGCCAGGTCGTCTGGCGTCACGCCGTGCCGAGCGCGCTGCTGCCGACGCTCAACGTCGTCGCTTTGAACGTCGCCTGGCTCCTCGGCGGCGTCGTGGTCGTCGAGAACGTCTTCAACTACCCGGGCATGGGCAAGCTCATGCTCGAGTCCGTCTTCAACCGCGACCTGCCGACGATCCAGGCGATCGCCGTCGTCAGCGCCCTCGTCTACGTGGTGTGCAACCTCGCCGCCGACCTCATCGCGCTGGCCCTCGACCCGAGGCTGCGCACCCGACGGAAGGCCCGCTCATGAGCCCCGCACACGACCGGACCCCGCCCGCCGACAGCGGCCAGGGCATCACCGGACACCGCACCGCCGAGGAGGCGCGGGTCGCCACGACCGCGGACCCCGCCACCCCGGGCGCGCAGGTCGGCGGCCCGGCATCGGCCGGACCGCAGGCCGCGGGCGGCTGGCCGAGGCGACTGCGCGCGAGCGCGACGTCCCTGACCAGCAGCCTCAGCGCCTCCTCGGCCTTGAGCATCGGGCTCGGCCTGATCGCGCTGCACGTCCTGCTGGCGCTGCTCGCCCCGGTGCTGACCGGCCACGACCCGGTCGCCACCGACTCGGGAGCCGCCCTGACCGGCACCAGCTGGGCCCACTGGCTCGGCACCGACCAGTACGGTCGCGACATCCTGTCGCGCACGCTGAACGGCGGCCGGTACGCACTCGTCGTCACCTTCCTCGCCACGACGATCGCGGTCGGCATCGGCACCGTGCTCGGTTGCGTCACCGCCTACGCCGACAACTGGTTCGACGAGGTCGTCATGCGCATCGTCGACGCCCTGCTCAGCGTGCCGTCGATCCTGGCGCTGCTCGTCGTCGTGACCGTGTTCGACTCGGGCCTCTGGGTGATCGTGCTCGCCGTCACCGTGATCTACGCGCCGGCCGTGACCCGCGTCGTCCGCGGTGCCGCCCGCACCGTGATCACGCAGGACTACGTGACCGCCGCCCGCGCCCGCGGCGAGAAGCCGCTGAGCATCGTGTTCCGCGAGATCGTGCCCAACGTCACCGACGTGGTGCTCGTCGAGTACGCGATGCGCGCCTCCTGGATCGTGCTGCTCATCTCGACCCTGTCGTTCCTCGGGTTCGGCGCCAACCCGCCGACGCCCGACTGGGGCCTCATGGTGCAGGAGAACCGCACCGCCCTCACCGTCGTCCCGTGGGGCACGCTCGCCCCCGTCGTCGCCCTCGCCACGCTCGTCATCGGGCTCAACCTCAGCGCGGACGGGCTCAGCAAGTCGCTGGGCGTCGACCGCGCACAGAAGGGGGCGGTCTCGTGAACGAGCCCCTCGCCACCACCACCGCAGGAGGCGCGGGTCGCCTCGTCGACGTCGCCCCCGATCCCGTCGTCCGCGTCGACGACCTCTCCATCTCGTACGCCGCCGGTCGCCGCGAGGTGCCGGTCGTGCGGGGCGTGAGCTTCGACGTCGCCGCCGGACGCGCGCTCGGCCTGGTCGGCGAGAGCGGCAGCGGCAAGTCCACCGTCGCCCGCACCCTGCTCGCGCACCTGCGGCGCGGGTCGCGGGTCGTGTCGGGCAGCGTCCGCGTCGCCGGGGACGACGTCTTCGCCCTCGACGAGCGGGCGCGCCGGGCCCTGCGCGGTGGCACGGCGGCCCTGGTCGCCCAGAACGCCGGCCAGGCGCTCACCCCGTCGATGCGCGTCGGACGCCAGCTGCGCGAGGCGCTCGAGAGCCACGGCCTGCCCGGAGGCGACGACCGCGTGCTCGAACTCGTGCGCCACGTCCGCCTGCCCGACCCCGAGACGATCGTGCGGCGCTACCCGCACCAGCTGTCGGGTGGGCAGCAGCAGCGCGTCGCGATCGCCATGGCCATCGCCGCGCGGCCGAAGCTGCTCGTGCTCGACGAACCGACCACCGCACTGGACGTCGTCACGCAGTCGGCCGTGCTCGAGCTGATCCGCGACCTGGCGGTCGAACTCGGCATGGCGATCGTGCTGGTCAGCCACGACCTCGGCGTCGTGTCGACCATGGCCGACGAGATCGCCGTCATGCACGAGGGCCGGATCGTCGAGCACGCGCCGACCGCGTCGCTCTTCGCGGACCCGCAGCACGAGTACACCCGCGAGCTGCTCGCGAGCATCCCGCGCGTGCACTCCGATGCCAGCGCACCGCGTTCCGTGCACGGCACCGCGACCAGTCACGGTGTGCAGGACGAAACGCGGCGCGACGAGCATGCAGCACCCGCAGCACCCGCGGCACCTGACGCACCCGCAGCAGCCGCCACGGGGCCGGTCGTCACGGCGAGTGACCTCGTCGTCCGGTACGGGCGTGGCCTACCCGCCGCGGTCGACGGCGTGTCGTTCACCATCGGCCGCCGCGAGACCCTCGCCGTCGTGGGGGAGTCCGGCAGCGGCAAGTCGACCCTCGCCACGGCCCTCGCCGGGCTGATCCCCGCCGAGTCGGGCCGGTTCGCCTTCCACGGGGCCGACGGGGTCGAGAGCGACCTCACCCGGCCCGTCGCCGGGCGCACTTCGACGCTGCGCCGGTCGATCCAGCTGATCTTCCAGAACGCCGACACCTCGCTCAACCCCCGCCGCACCGTCGGCGCCGCGATCGCCCGACCGCTCAAGCTCTTCACGGGCGAGTCGAGCCCCGAGCGCGTCGCCGAGCTGCTCGTCGAGGTCGGACTGCCGCCCGAGTTCGCCTCGCGCCTGCCCGCCCAGCTCTCGGGTGGCCAGCGCCAGCGCGTCGGCATCGCCCGGGCGCTCGCCGCCGGGCCCGAGCTGATCATCGCCGACGAGATCACGACGGCGCTCGACGTCCGCGTGCAGGCCGGGGTGCTCGACCTGCTCGCGGGGCTCCGCGACGAGAAGGGGCTCAGCTGCCTCTTCATCAGCCACGACCTGGCGGTCGTCCGCGGAGTCGCCGACCGGGTCGCCGTCATGACCGGCGGCCGGATCGTCGAAGTCGGCCCGACCGAACGCGTCTTCCAGGGGCCGAACCACCCGTACACGCGCACCCTGCTCGACGCCACCCTCGACCCGGGCACGACCGAGCTGCCCGACGTGGGCGACGCCCGGCCCCGCTGGCGGGACGCCGACGGCTGGGACGACCACGGCGACGGACACCACGTGAAGCGCTGGGAGGCGATGTGAGCACGAGCGGCCGACCCGACCCGGGCCCCCGAGGCGACGAGCGGGGGGACGGCGCACGCGACCCGCGCCTCCTGGGCGACCCGCGCCTCCTGCAGGAGCCCGCGTGGGCCGGGGGAGTCCGCACCCTCGGAGCCCCGCGCGCCGACCTCGCCGACGCCCCCGGGCGGCAGGATTCCGACCGCCCGCACGGCAGCGGCCCGCTCGAGGTCGAGGTGCGCGACGAATGGGTGCCGATGCCCGACGGGACGCGACTGCACGCCCGCATCTGGGCCCCCGTGGTCGACGAGCCCGTGCCGGTGCTGCTCGAGTACCTGCCCTACCGGCTCGACGACTGGACGGCTCCGCGCGACAGCGAGCGGCACCCCTGGTACGCCGCGCACGGTTACGCGTCGGTGCGGGTCGACATCCGCGGCACGGGGTCGAGCGACGGCCTCTTCGACGACGAGTACTCGGTGCAGGAGCTCGACGACGGCATCGCCCTGATCGAGTGGCTCGCCGCCCGGCCCTGGTCGACCGGCGCGGTCGGCGCGTTCGGCATCTCGTGGGGCGGGTTCAACGCGCTGCAGCTCGCCGGGCGGGCTCCGGCGGCGCTCAAGGCGATCGTCACCGTCTGCTCGACCGACGACCGCTACGACAACGACGTGCACTACATGGGCGGCGCCGTGCTCGGCATCGACATGGCGTCGTGGGGCGGCACGATGTTCGCGTTCAACTCGCGCCCGCCGAGGCCCGAGGTCGTCGGCGCCGACTGGGTCGCCCGCTGGCGCGAGCGGCTCGAACACAACCGACCGATGACGACGACCTGGCTCTCGCACCAGGAACGCGACGACTACTGGCGGCACGGCAGCGTCTGCGAGGACTACTCGTCGATCACGGCCGCCGTCCTCGCCGTGGGCGGCTGGGCCGACCCGTACCGCGACGCCGTGCTGCGGCTGGTCGAGAACGTCGACGCACCGGTCAAGGGCATCATCGGGCCGTGGTCGCACCAGTACCCGGACCGCGGGCTGGCGCCCGGCCCGGGCATCGGGTTCCTGCAGGAGACCCTGCGCTGGTGGGACCGCTGGCTGCTCGACTGCCCCAACGGCGTCGACGCGGAGCCCGCGCTGCGGGCCTGGATCAACGACTCCGAGCCGCCGGCGACGTACTACGCCGAGCGGACCGGGCGCTGGGTCGCGGCCTCGACCTGGCCGTCGCCCTCGACCGAGGCGCGCATCGTGCCGCTGGTCTCGCTGCGTGGCGGGGCGGACGGCCCCGTCGTCGTGCGCTCGCCGCAGAGCACCGGCCTCGACGCGGGGCGCTTCTTCCCGTTCGGCAACGCGACCGACCTGCCGCCCGACCAGCGCGCCGAGGACGGCCGCTCGGTCTGCTTCGACCTGCCGGTCGACTCGCCGCTGGACGTCCTGGGCAGCGTCGTCGCCGACCTCGCCGTGGCGAGCGACGTGCCCGACGGCACCGTCGTCGTGCGCCTTTGCGACGTCGCCCCCGACGGTTCGTCGACGCTCGTCACCCGCGGCGTGCTCAACCTCAACAAGCGGAACGGACGCGACCGCGCCGACGACCCGATGGAGGCGCGGGTCGAGCAGGTCGTGCGCGTCGCCCTGGTCTCGACCGGGCACTCCTTCCCGGCCGGCCACCGCCTCCGGATCGCCGTGTCGAGCGCCTACTGGCCGTGGGTCTGGCCGCACCCGGTCGAAGCGACCCTCACGCTCGACCCGACGCGCAGCAGCGTGACGCTGCCCGTGTGGACGCGCGGGCCCGGCGACGGGTCGGCGGAGCACCCGGTCGACGACGGCGTCGCGTTCGAGGCGCCCGAGCGGGCCGAGCCCCTGGCCGTCCGCGCCCTGCCGCCGGCCACGGACCTGCCGCAGCGCAGCGTCTCGCACGACGTCGGCACGGGCGAGTGGGTGCTCGACGTCGACCCCGGCTACGGCGGCGGACGCGAGTACCCCGACGGCCTGGTCTTCACCGAGGACAGCCGCGAGACCTACCGCATCGTCGACGGCGACCCGCTGTCGGCGTCGGCCGAGTCGCGCTGGGCGATCGGACTCGAGAAGCCGACCTGGAAGGCGTGGCTCGAGACCACGTCGCGCATCACGGCCACGGCCGAGGCGTTCCGGGTCGAGAACACCGTTCGCGCCTGGGCCCGGGACGGCGGGCCCGGGGCCGAGACGGTGCTCGTCGCCGACCGGACCTTCGACGAGCTCGTGCCCCGGACGTCGGCGTGAGCGGCGGCGGCGTGAGCGGCGTGGCCACCGGCGGCGCGGGCGTGCGACAGAAGCCGGTCGTCCGGCGGGCGTCGATCGTCGAGGCCGCCCGTGAGGTGATCGTCCGCGAGGGCATGGGCGCGACCCGGCTTCGCGACATCGCCGCCGCGGCCGGGGTCTCGGTCGGCACCGTGACCTACCACTTCGACGGCGTCGCCGAGATCCTCAACGAGGTCGTCGTGCTCGAGACCGCCCGGTTCTACTCGTCGATCATCGAGGCGGTCGACGTCGAGCCCGACCCGGTCGTCGGGGTGCGGATGCTCGTCGAGCCCCTGTTCGCCGACACCGACGCGACCGACGAGCACTGGCGGCTCTGGTCCGACTACTGGACGGCCGTGGCGCGCAAGCCCGCCGTCGCCGCCGAGTACGTCGAGCGCATCCGCGTGTGGGAGGCCTGCCTGACCCGCACGCTCCGCCGCGGGGTCGAGCAGGGCCGGTTCGCGACGGCCGACCCGTCGGCGCTCGCCCTCAAGCTCGCCGCCTACAGCGACGGCCTCGCGACCCAGCTCGCCCAGAAGGCCCCCGGCCTCACGCCCGGCGTCGCGCTCGACTGGATGTGGACGCTGCTGGAGCACGAGACCGGGGCGTCCTTCCGGGGCTGCCCCGCGCCTCCTCGGCCTCACTCGTAGCGGAGCGACTCCACCGGGTCGGCCTTGGCGGCGCGGGCGGCGGGCAGGGTCCCGGCCAGGAACGCGATCACCATGACCACGACGATGATCAGCGCGATCGACACGGGGTCGAACGCGATCAGCGTCAGCCCGGGCAGGTTCGACAGCAGCGACCCGGCCAGGGTGGCGCTGACGACGCTGCCCGCGATCATCGCGACGCCCACGCCGATCGCGCTGCCGAGGAACCCGATGAACGCGGCCTCGAGGCTGAACAGGCCGAACACCTTGCCGCTGCCCATGCCCATCGCTTTCATCAGGCCGATCTCGCGGGTGCGCTCCTGGACGCTCATCAGCAGCGTGTTGACGATGCCGAAGCTCGCCGCGAGCAGGGCGATGATCGCGAAGGCGTTGAGCACGAGCACGATGCCGTCGATCACCGTCGTGAAGGTGCCCAGCTGGTCGGCGACGGTCGTGCCGGTGTAGCCGGCGGAGGCGAGACGCTCCTTGAGGTCGCTCACCTGCCCGTCGGACGCGTCCGCGGCGAACCGCACCGTGGCCTGCGCGTAGCGGTCGACCTGGTCGGCGGGCAGCCCGACGTTCTGCGCGTCGAACAGGGCCGTGCCGAGGGCCGCGTTCGGGGTGACCGCCGCTCCGGCGGGCGAGGCGATGCTCTCCTCCGCGACGCCGACGACGGTCGCGGTGACCGTGTGCTGCGTGCGCGTGGCGTCGGTCACGGCCAGCGTGACGGACCGACCCACGGCCGCCTCGTCGTCCGCGAACCCCAGGGGACCGACGTACGACGTCGGGACGACCACCTGCAGGTCGGTCGCGTCGTCGTCGGGCTGGGCGCCCGCCGTCAGGGTGAGCTGCTGCCCGGGCACGAGGGCGCTCGCCGAGACGACGTACTTCGTGCCGCTCTCGCCCTCGACGTAGTCGGTCGCGAGCGACTCGGTCGGCTGCACGGCCAGCACGCCGTCGACGCCCTCGAGGGTCGTCACGTCGTCCGGGGTCAGGGCGACGACGGTCGCCCCGGGGGCGCCGAACCCGCCCGCGGCGACGGTGTCGGGGTCGTACTCGGCCGGGCCCGAGTTCGCCCCGCCGAGACCCTGCGCGTCGTCGGAGGCCTTCGTGACCGTCATCGTGTCGGACGAGCCCACGGCCGAGACCGTGTCGTCGATGTAGGCGTTGATGCCGGTGCCCAGCCCGCTCGTCAGCGTCAGCGTGAAGGCGCCGACGAAGATCGCCAGGACGGTCAGGATCGTCCGCGTCTTCGACCGGAACGTGTTCGAGACGGCGGTCAGCAGCAGGTCGATGGTCGTCATGCGGCCACCTCGGCCTCGTCGTCGACGATCAACCCGTCGCGGATCACGATGCGCCGGTCGCAGCGCGCCGCGAGCTCCTCGTCGTGGGTCACCACGATCAGCGTGATGCCGTTCTCGCGGTTCAACGAGAACAGGATGTCCTCGACGACCGCCCCGGTCGCCGTGTCGAGGTTGCCGGTGGGCTCGTCGGCGAAGATGATGCGCGGGTCGTTGACCAGCGCGCGCGCGATCACCGTGCGCTGCTTCTGACCACCCGACAGGTTCAGGGCCTTGTTCTTCGCCTTGTCGGCGAGCTCGAGCTGCTCGAGGGCCGCCAGGCCGCGGCGACGGCGTTCGCCGCGGGGCACGCCCGCGATCTTCATCGGCAGCACGACGTTCTCGAGCACCGACGAGCTCGACGTCAGGAAGAACTGCTGGAACACGAAGCCGAACGTCTTGTTGCGCGTCCGGTTGAGGCGCCCTCCCTTGAGCGTGCTCGTGTCGACCCCCTCGAGCTCGACGGTGCCGGTCGTCGGGGCGTCGAGCAGGGCGAGCACGTGCATCAGGGTCGACTTGCCCGAGCCGCTCTTGCCGACGATCGCGACGCTCTCGCCCTCGGCGATGTCGAAGCTCACCCCCTTCAGGGCCTCGAACCGGTTCGGGCCGCGCCCGTACGAACGGTGGACGTCTCGGACCGAGATGATCGGCGCCATGGTGCTCCTGTCGCTGACGGCCCCGGTGTCTCCGGGGCCGAGACCCACCCTCGCGGGCCGCGCCGACCGGGTCGTCCCCCCACCGCGGACACCTGCCGGCCGTCGAGTACCGCACCTGCGGTACGCGACGTCGGGCCAGAGGGGGACTCGGCCGCTGGCGTTCCAGGGCACGATGGGGTCATGACGACGACGGACGGCGGGAGGCGCGAGCCCGCCTACCCGCGACCTCGCGTCCCCTGGTGGCTGGGCGACACGATCGCCGCGGTGCTCGTCGTCGGTGCGGCGTTCGCCCCCTTCCCCGTCGCGGGGTTCCGGCCGACCGGCGGGCTGGCCGTCGCGGTCGTGGTCGCCCCCGTCGTCCTGCTGCCGTTCCGTCGTCGACGCCCCGTCCCGGTGCTCGCCGCGATCGTCGGCCTGTTCGGCATCGCCGCCCTGCTCGGCACGCTCGCACCGGGCGTCGTCCTCGCCACCGGCATCGCCGTCTTCGCCGTGGCCGCGCGGACCCCGCGCCGCCGCACCATCGTCGTGACGGTCGCCACGGTCCTGGCCGTCGCCCTGCTCGGCCTGCTGGGCGTGGGGGGACGCGTCGTCGACCTGCCCGTGGTCCAGTTCACGCTCCTGGTCGCCTTCGCCGCCGCGGCGGGCGACGCCAGCCGCTCCCGACGGGAGTACATCGAGGCCGTCACCGAACGCGCCGAACGAGCCGAACGCACCCGTGAGGCCGAGGCCTCGCGCCGGGTGGCCGAGGAGCGGTTGCGCATCGCCCGCGACCTGCACGACGCCGTCGCCCACCAGATCTCGGTGATCAGCCTCAACGCGGGCGTCGCGTCGTCGGCGATCGAGACGCGACCCGAGAAGGCGGTGACGGCCCTCGCGACCATCCGCCGCGCCTCCCGGACCGTCCTCGGCGAGATCGGGGACCTGCTCGAGGTGCTGCGTGCCGGTGACTCCGAGCGGGTCGCGTCGCCGCAACCGGGCCTCGCACGACTTGACGAACTCGTAGCAGGGTTCGCCGACGCGGGCCTCGTCGTGAGCACGCGGGTCGAGGGCCCGCTCGCCGCGGTCACGGGCGCGGTCGACCTCGTCGCGTACCGGGTCGTGCAGGAGGGGCTGACGAACGCCGGCAAGCACGGTGCCGAACACCGTGCGCACGTGCTCGTCGCGGTCGACGAGCACGAGGTGTCGGTCGTGGTGACGAACCCCGTGCCGGCGTCGCGGGACGTGACCGAAGCGGCGGACGTCCGTGGCGGGTACGGGCTGCTCGGTCTGCGCGAACGCGTCGCCTCGGTTCGGGGCGTCGTCGAGACCGGGCCGACACCGGGCGGCTACCGGTTGGCGGCCGTGCTGCCGGTGACGCGTGGGGTCGACGTGGCCGGCTCGTCCGGCTCGGCCGGCTCGTCCGGCTCGTCCGGTGGGAGCGGGGGAGCCTCGTGACGACCGTGCTCGTCGTCGACGACCAGCCGCTGATCCGTCAGGCCGTGACCGACATCCTCGACGGCGAGGACGGGGTCGAGGTCGTGGGCGACGCCGTGAACGGCCGGGAGGCGGTGATGCGGGCGTCGGCCCTGCGTCCGGACGTGGTCGTGATGGACATCCGCATGCCCGAACTCGACGGCATCGGCGCGACGGCCGAGATCTGCGCCGACCCGCTGCTCGCCGGGACGAAGGTGCTGATCCTCACCACGTTCGAGGAGGACGAGTACCTCGTCGCGGCCCTGCGCGCCGGGGCGAGCGGGTTCATCGGCAAGGGCGCGGAGCCCGACGAGATCGTCCGGGCGGTGCGGGCCGTCCACGCGGGGGAGTCGCTGCTGTCGCCCGTCGCGACCCGCAGCCTGATCGAGAAGTACGTCCTGCCGAATGGCGGCGGGGCGGGATCGGTCTCGGGGACGACGTCGTCAGGGGAGTCGTCGTCGGGGGCGTCGTCGCCGGTCGTGCCGGCCGAGCTCGCGCACCTCACCGACCGTGAGCGCGAGGTGCTGCTGCTCGTCGCCCGGGGTCGCGCCAACGCCGAGATCGCCACCGACCTGGTCATCTCGCCGCACACCGCGAAGACCCACGTCAACCGCATCATGACCAAGCTCGATGCCCACGACCGGGCGCAGCTGGTGATCATGGCCTACGAGACGGGCTTCCTCGCGCCGGGCGCCGCGTAGCGGCCTTCCCTGCGTCCGAGTGGGCCGAACATGTCCTTCCCCGGCGTGCGGAGGACATCTTCTGCCCACTCGGACGGAGGGGGACGAGGAGGCGCGGGTCAGGCGAGCGCCGCGGGGTCGAGACCGTGCTGCTCGACCTGGATCGCCTGCCGGATGGTCAAGGGGTAGATGCGCGACAGCTCGGGGTTCGACGGATCGCTCGAGATGTACGCCACGCTCTCGACGTGCTGCTCGAAGGCGTTGACCTTGTCGCGCGGCGCGCCCACCACGAGCTGGAAGCCCAGCGAGGTCAGCGCCGCCAGGGCCCGGCCGGTGTACTCGGCGTCGGCCTTGACGAAGCCCTCGTCGAGGACGATCGGCGCGTAGGTCGGCACCCGGTCGGTGCCGTCTCCCAGCCGGAACCGCAGGGCGGCCCCCAGCACGAACGCGATGAGCTCCTGCCCCTCGCCGCCGGATTTGCCGGCCACGCCCTCGTGCACGATCTGCGTCCCGTCGGCGCGGGTCTCGATCGCCCGGAACTGGTAGTGCTCCCGTGCGTCCAGCACCCGGCGGCGCCAGGCGTCACCGACCTTCGACTTCTCCTCGAGGTGGGCGAGGTCGCGGCGGAGCCTCAGGAACCGGCGCTCGACCTCGGACGCGTCCCGCGCCTCCGGAGCCCGTCCGTCCGAGGCACGTGCCTCGGACGTGGCCCCGCTCCCGGCCCCGCCCGTGTGCTCGCGCAGCGTCCGCTTGAACTCGAGCAGGTCGCCGTTCGACACCGGCCGCGGCTCGATGTCGAGCGTCGAGCCCTGCCGGAACTCGATCGACCGCAGGGCCTGCGAGATGGGGCGGACGCCGCGGCGGATGACGTGGCCGTCCTCCTCGATCTGGACGAGCAGCGCCCGCAGGCTGTCGCCCACGTCGCTGCCGGCCCTCTCGAGCCAGCGCTGTCTCGCGTGCGGCAGGTCGTCCTCGACGAGCTGCCGGTGGATCGCCCGGACCGCCGGCAGGCTCTCGATCGTGGCGTCGATGCCCGCGGTGCGGTCGAGCTCGAGGTACCGCTCGAAGACGACGACGAGCGTCGACTCGGCGTTCGCCCGGTCGCGGTCGTGCGCGTCGACCTGGGCCCGCAGCTGCGACGCCGCGTCCCGGTACAGCCGCACGACGTCGGTCGCCTCACGCGGTGCCGCGAACGGCAGCGGGGCGAGGAGTGCCCGCTCGTCGTCGGTCAGGGGGTCGGCGTCGGCGGCGTCCGCGAACTCGTCCTCGATGTCGACGAGCGTCGCGTGCTTCTCGTCGAGCTGCGCGAGCACCTGGTCGATCTCGGCCAGGCGGCGCGTCGCGGCCGAGCGGTCGTCGTCGTGCTGCGCGGCCTCGGCCTGCAACGTGGCCAGTTCGGGACGCTCGACGGCGATGCGGTCCAGCTGGGCGCGCAGGTCGTCGAGCCTCGCCTGCGCGGGGGCGGTGTCGAGCTCGTCCCAGGTGAACTCCTTGGCGCGGGCCACGGCGTCGGCGACGCGGCGGCGGTCGACCGCCTCGGCCTCGATCGCGTCGTACTCGGCGCGGACCCGGGCCAGCACGGCCTCGAGGTCGACGATCTCGTCGCCGAGCTCGGCGATCCGGGCCGCGTTGTCGAGCCCGATCCACGAACGGGTCGACCGGTCGTCCTTGATCACGCGGTCCCGCGAGCCGGTGCGGAGGCCGCGCCGGGTCACGGCACCGCGGGTGCCGGACGGGCGCGGGCCGCCGAGGTCGTCGGGACCCTCGACGCAGAGCACGCTGCGGTCGGCGACGAGCTCGTCGTGCAGCCAGCCACGGAACGGGCTGGCCGGGTCGAGCCGCACCATGGCGGGCACGGTGCGGTCGACCGGGGTGAGCGTCGGATCGGCCCCGGTGGTCGCCGGCACGAGCGTGACGCGTCCCCGCACGTCGTTCTCGTCCACCCAGCGGCGCACGGCGTCGAAGTGCGTGCGGTCCACGAGGAGGTGCGTGGCGAGGTCGCCGAGCACGCGCTCGATCGCGACGGCCCACCCGGCGTGCTCGGGCGCGACCTCGAACAGCTCGCCGGCGTAGGGCAGGTCCGACACCGGCACGCCCGCCCCCTCGGCGATGCGCCGGCGTCGCTCGATCGCGTCGTCGGGCACGTTGCTGCGGCGCTGTTCGAACGACCGCTTCTGCTTCTCGAGGGCGGCCAGCGAGCGCTTCGTCTCGCCGATGCGGGCAGCGAGGTCGCTTCGGGCGTCGGCGGTCGCGGCCCGGGCGGCCGCGTCGTCGGCCGCGAGGCGGTCGGCACGCTGCCCGAGCGCGGCGAGTTGTTCGTCGTCGCGGGGGAGGGACGCGCCGGTCCCCTCGAGCGCGGCGGCGAGCCGCCCGCGGGTGCGCTCGACGGCGGCGAGCTCGGCCTCGGCGGCGGCCACGTGCTCGCGGAGCGACTGCGTGGGATCGCCCCCGAGCTCGCTGATCCGCGCCAGGGCCTGTTCACGGGACCGGAACGCGAGCTGCTCGTCCGCCTGGGCGCGCCTCCGGCGTTCGCCCTGCTCGCGCTTCTCGGTCGTGACGCGGTCGACCTCGCCGCTGACCCAGCTGCCGACGCGTTCGGCCAACCAGACGCGGAGGCGGCTGGGCCCGTCGTCGTCGACCAGCAGGCGGCGCTTGGCCGAGCCGTCGCGTCCGGCGAGCTCGTACCGGTCGGCGAGCGTCGGCACGGCCTCGAGCACGTCGAGCTTCTTGCGGGTCGTCTCGAACACGTCGTAGAGCGCCGAGGCCTCACGGTAGGTGGCGAGCGTGGTCTCCCAGCGGCTGAGCGCCTGCGGCTGCACGAGCACGAACTGCTTGAACAGGTCGTCGATCGAGAACACGCCCTTCGACGCCTGCGCCCGACGCAGCAGGGTCAGGGCCTTGAGCTGCGACTCGTCGCTGCCGCCGATGCCGAGCTGACCGCACAACCGCACCCGCAGCTCGGGCTGCGACGAGGTCGCGAGGTCGTGGGCGGGGTCGAGCAGGCGGGCGAGGGAGCCACGGGCCAGGGGGTTCTGGCTCGTGCCCTCGCGCGTCACCTCGGACAGCCGGCTGAGGTCGAAGCGACCCTGCACGAGCAGGTAGACGCTCGCCTGGGTGACGTCGTCCTGGCTGGCGGTGTCCTCGCCGATCCAGGCGACGCGGACGGCCGTGACCGTCTGGCCGAGTTCGGTGGACCAGGTGATGGCCGCGCCGCTCGGGAACGCCTGGCCGAGCGGACGCAGGAACCGCGTCGTCGTGCGGTCGGAGGCGGCGTCGCGGACCTCGTCGGTCTTGCCGCGCGCGTAGCTGTAGACGGTGCGCTCGGACCGCTGCCGGCTGTCGTCGCGGGCGGCGCGGTTGAACTCCTGCGGGTTGGGCATGATGACCGCGGCCATCGCGTCGAGCACGGTCGACTTGCCGCGGCCGGTCGGGCCGAGGATGGCGATGCCGCCGCGACCCACCGGCATGCGGTGCAGGCCGGCGTAGCTGCCCCAGTTGAGCAGCTGCACCTGCTCGATGCGGTACTGGCCCGAGTGGAACATGCCGAGGTCGGGCGGGGTGTCGGCGATGCTCATGCCTGGGGTGCTTCCGGGTCGGTGTCGGTGCCGGCGTCGTGCGCGGGCTCGGGCTCGGGCTCGAGGTCGAGGTCGAGGTCGAGGTCGAGCAGGACGGCGGTCGGGTCGGGTTCGGCGTCGGGGGTGTCCTCCACCGTGTCCGCGGGGTCGTCGTCGGTGGGATCGGGTTCGACCTCGACCTCGGGCTCGACGACGTCGGCGTCGACCTCCGGTTCGGCCGCGTCCGCATCGGCGGGGGTGCCGACCTCGTCCCCGTCGGTCGGGTCGCCCTCGACGCCCGCCGCCTCGAGGTACACCCGCTCGAGGTGCGCGAGTCGGTCGGCGGTCATCAGCGGCACGATCGCGGGCGAGACCACGAACAGCTCGGGGTCGTCGGGCTCGGCCGTCAGCAGGTCTCGGGCGACGAGCGCGGCGATGGCGGCGTCGACCCGGCGGCGGGCGCGCACCTCGTCGGAGCCCGAGTCGTCGTGGTACCGACCGAGGAACTCGGCCACGGCGTCCTTCGAGATCACGATCGCCTCGTCGAGCCCGTCCGTGAAGGCGTGCTCCCGGCGGGCGAAGACCATCAGCAGCGAGGCGTCCCGCGACAGCGGCTTCTCGCGGCGCAGCAGCACGGGCACGTCGTCCTCGCCGCCCTGTCGCTTGAAGGCGACCTCGTGGTCGTGGTCGATGACCAGCACCAGGAACAGCTCCTCGAGCCGGGCCCGGATCTCGGGCTCGTGGGCGAGCAGGCCGGCCCAGGCCTCCTGCTGCCGGGCGCGGGACACGAACCGGTGGGTCAGCAGCGTGACGAGTGCCTTGCGTCCGGCCAGCGGCAGTGCGTCCGGGACGCCGGCTGCCCCGTCGTCGGCGTCGCCGTCGTCGAAGGCATCGCGGGAGGCGCGCGCCGACTCGTCGGGGGAGGTGGCGGTCGCCTCGGCCGAGGAGGCGCGGGTCGCCTCGTCGACGCCGGTCTCGTCCCAGGGGGCTGCGGGGCTCATGCGAGGTCCTTCGTGCTGGTCGTGCCGGTCGTGAGGTCGGGGGCGTCGGGCTCGACGCCCGGCTCGGCCCCGGGCGGACCCGCGGGACCGCGCCGGAACACGAGGCGGGGCAGCGTGACCTGCCGACCCGCGCCTCCTGACGTCGTGGGGTCGGCGGGATCGCCGACGAGCTCGACGGTCTCGGTGTCGTCGCCGACGACGCCGCGCTCGAGCGCGAGGTCGAGCATGCTGAGGACGAGCGCGAGGCGGCGGAACCCGGGCTCGGTCGCCTGGTAGACGTCGACGCTCGTGACCTCGTCGCGGTCGACGAGCAGCCGGTCGATCGTCGCCGACACGGCCGCCGTGCTCGTGCCCGAGGTGAGGCGGAGGGCGGCCCGGTCGGCCTCCGGCAGGGACGCGTCGCCGATCGTCACCTGCACGTCGACCGTCGGACGCGCGCGATCGGTGTGCAGCTGCACCTGGCTCACGTCGCGGACGTCGAGCGCCCCGAGGCCGAGCCCGTCGCCGTGCTCGACGGGCAGCATGGCGTGGCCCGGCCGGCGCTCGGCCCAGACGCCGCCCGCGTGCAGCGCCCGGTCGGCGAGGGTGAGCAGGCGCTGCTGCTGGTCGGAGCCCGACCGGCTGAGGAAGCGCCGCAGCGACGACGTCCACCGGCCGTACGTCTCTTGCACGCTCTGCTCTTCGGCGAGCAGCGACGAGATGAGCGACTCGAGCTGCGTGCGCTGCCGCTCGGTGAGCTGCGCGGCCGCGTCGGGCTGCGCGAGGACCTTCTCGATGTCGGTCCGCATCACGTCGATCCCGCGCGACGACAGCATCTGGGCGAAGCCGCGGTAGGCGCGTCCCTCGGGGGTCTGCTCGAGCAGGTCGTTGTCGCGCAGGTACTGGTCGACGAGCGCGCCCTTGCCGACGTGTTCGGACGAGGCCCGGCGCGCGACCTCGCGGTGCCGCTGCTCGACCATGGCGCCGAGCTGGCGGAAGTCCTCGGGCAGCGACGCGGTCAGACGCACGACCTCGCGGACCTGACGGCGCAGCACGTCGGGAGCGGTGGGTTCGGTGCCGTGCCGCTCGATCTCGGCCTTGCGGCGCTCGAGCTCGGCGATCTGCTCGTCGAGGCGCGCGAGCTGCGACTCGCGACTGGGGTCGGCGAGGCCCGCGAGCTGCCCGACGGCGTGGGCGATGCTGCCGAGGCGGGCCTCGCTGACGGCGTTGTCGCGCTCGACGAGGTCGCGCACGAGGCGCAGCGCCTTGAGCGCATGCGGCGACAGGCGGTACTCGGCACGGGCGTCCGGTCCGGAGGCGCGGGTGCGGACGAGCCAACGGCTCTCGACCCAGCTGCGGCAGTACTCGGCCGGGGTGGTCTTCTGCTCGGTGGGGGCCGGCGTGGCGACGGGCGTCGGGGACGCGGGCCGCGCCTCCTCGGGGTCCCGCTCGGTCGTCGCCCGCTCGGACGCCGGGCGCTCGGGGGCGGCCTGCTCGGACGCCACCTGCTCGAGCGCGGCCTGCTCGGACGCCGCCTGCTCGGCGGCGTTCTGCTCGAGGGCGTCGGCGACCTGTCGGTGGAACCAGTCGGCCGACACCGGACCCTCGGCGTGTTCGAGGTGGCGGGAGAAGAGCGGCAGCATCCAGCGGGCGTTGTAGCCGCGGAGCAGGGCCCAGGTGGGGTCGTCTTCGTACGCCGCGCGCACGTCGTCGCGGCTCAGGGCGTCGTCGTGCCCCGACGGGTGGTTCACCAAGCAAGACCTCCGGCAGTCGTCGGACGACGATACCAACTGGTGACGCTCCGCTCGGCGACGGTGTCGCTCGTCGTCCGCAGCGGCCAGGATGGGGGGATGGGGATGGGGATGGGGATGGGAATGGGGATGGGCATCAGGTCGAGGCGGGGCGTCGTGGCGACCGTCGTCGTGGCCGTCCTCGCGCTCGCCGCCGGATGCGCCAGCTCGAGTGACCTGCTCCAACGGTTCGAGTCGCTCATGGACGGTGTCGGCGGCGTGGTCGAGATCGAGACGGCCGGGAGCGACTCTCCCCTCGGCGTCGCGGAGGCCCAGGCCACGGTCGTGGTCGAGGACGACCTCTCCGACGACGACCTCGAAGCCGTCGCCGCGCGCATCAGGCCGTTCGTGGCCCGCAACGTCGGCGACTCCTCCGGCTGGCGGTTCGTCGACGTCCGGCGAGGCACCGTCTCGTTCGAGGTGCTCGCCGACGAGGGCGACACGGCGGCCCAGCTCGACCTCGCGCGTCGCGTCGCGGACGACGCGGTCTTCGCCGAGGTGTCCCTCGCCACGCACGCGTTCGGCGAGGACGGGGCGACCGGGGACGACTCGCCTCGGCGAGGGTTCGGGATCACGGTGGTCCCGTCGGAGTCGTCGGACGTCCTCTCGGCCTGGCAGCGGGCACGCTCCCTTCGGGACGCCGCGGCCCAGCTGACCGACGTCGACGTGACGGCGTGGAGTCCGGACACCCGCCGGTTCGTGACCGAGAACGTCTCCGGGTTCCCCTCGGTCCTCGACGATCCCGCGACGTCCGACGTCGTCCTCGACGCCGCCGACCAGGCCCGTCTGCTCGACGCCGTGGGGGCTGCGGATCTCGGGGCCGGGCGGGTCGAGGTCCTGCCGGAGGGCATCCGGGTCGACCTCGACACGCCGAGCGTCACGGGTCACCACTCGCGCGACGAGGTGGCGGAGGCGTCCCCGCGAGCGGCACGGATCGCCGGCGTCCTCGTCGGGATGTCCGAGGTGCCCGGCACCTCGATCGGCTTCGTCTCGTCACCGGACGAACGGCGAGAGCTCGACGGCGACCTGTCCGCCGCCGAGTCGCTGGTGGACGTCGTCGCACCCGACACGGTCACCTACTCGGCGATCAGCGCCCGGTCGGTCGAGGTATGGACGTCGGGGCTCGAGGGCGTCGTGCCCGCGATGCAGGCCATCGGTGGTTCCGCGGCCGTGTCCGGGATGGACGAGATCCGCGTCTCGTCCGGTGCAGCCGACCGCAGGGGGCTCTCGTTCTCGGGCCGACCAGAGGCCCTCGCCGTGCTCGCCACCGTCACGGGCGCCATCGTGGCCGCACCCCGGATCGAGGGCGTGGCCGTGACCGCCACGGAAGGCCACCTCAGCATCGAGCTCGACGACGACGACCACGACGCCGCCGCCACCGACGCCGCCGTGGCGGACGTCGTCGGCGCGGTTCGGACGGCACCGGCCGGGACCGTCGTGACGTTCCGGCGAGACGTGCGCGGGGCGGCCGACCTCGCCACCGAGACGGTCGGCCAGGCCGCGACGGGCGAGTGCTCGACGCTCGCCGACGACGATGCAGCACTGTGCGCGATCGTCCGGTCCGCATGGGGCGTGTGATGGTCGGTGCTGGCACCCCGGGCCCGATGGGTGCACGATCGAACGATGACCTCGCCGATCGACCACGCCGACCCGACACCCGTCGTGCACGTGCTGCACGACAACGCCGAGTGGCTGCCGCCGCTCGTCGCCGCGCTCGACGCCGCGGGGGTGCCCCACCGCGAGCACCTGCTGGACGGGACGTCCTTCGACCTCGCGGCCGCGCCTCCTGAAGGGGTGTTCTGGTCGCGGCTGAGCGGCTCGGCCCACACGCGCGGCCGGGGGACCGCCAAGGAGGTCGCGCGAGCGACCCTGCGCTGGGCCGAACGGCACGGGCGCCGGACCATCAACGGCAGCGGTGTCGTCGAACTCGAGGTGAGCAAGGTGGCGCAGTACCTCGCGCTGGCGTCCGCCGGGTTCGACGTCCCCGCGACGACCGCCGTGTTCGGCACCGCCGACCTCAAGGCCCGGGCACGCGAGCAGAGACTGCCGTTCATCACGAAGCACAACCAGGGCGGCAAGGGCCTCGGTGTGCGGCGCTTCGACGACCTCGACTCGTTCGACGCGTACGTCGACGGGCCCGACTTCGAGGTGCCGGTCGACGGGATCACCCTGCTGCAGGAGTTCCTGCAGGCCGAGGAGCCCTTCAACACGCGCGTCGAGTTCGTCGGCGGGCGCTTCGTCTACGCGGTGCGCGTGGACACCTCGGCCGGCAGCTTCGAGTTGTGCCCCGCCGACGCGTGCGTCGTGCCCGACGGAGCCGACCCGGCCACGTTCGCGCCGTTCGCGGTGCGCCCGTCGGTCACCGCGGAGCACCCGCTCGTACGGCGACTCGAGGCTTTCGTCGCCGAGCACGGCATCGAGGTCGCCGGCATCGAGTTCATCGAGACCGTCGACGGCCGCTTCGTGCCCTACGACGTCAACACGAACACCAACTACAACCCGGACGTCGAGCGGTCGTCGTCGGTGTCGGCCGCCGCGACGCTCGCCGCGTGGCTGGGCGAGGTGTTGGCGGCGGAGTACGCCGTGACCCCGGCCTAGCGCCGGTCACGTCGACACCGCCGGGCTCCGTCGACGACGTCATCCAGCCACGGTACCGACCCGGGGCCGCGCGTCACCCCGGGCCGTGGGTGAGCCGTCCCTGGTGCCTGCACGAGGTGAACAACGGGCGAGTGGGCAGAAAGGGTCCTTCGTCGGGCCGGGAAGGACCGTTTCTGCCCACTCGACGAGCACGACCCGCGCCGACGTCGAACGGGGTCAGCGGCGTTCAGGAGGCGCGGGCGGCGCCGGCGACGTCACCAGCGCCACGGCCGCGAGGCCGGTCAGCACGACCGCACCGATCGTCACGGGTGCGAGCGGCCCGGCGAACGCCGCCGCGAGCCCCTGCGTCGTGCCGAGGCCGACGACGAGCTGGCCGATCACCAGCAGCACGAGGCCGAACGCGGCACCCAGCAGGCTCACCCGGGCCAGGTCGTGCAGTCGGCGGGAGTCGTCGGCGAGGCGGCGCGTGCCCGGCGTTCCCGGCAGGCCGGCCGAGAGCCGACGTCTCATCTGGCCGAAGAGCACGAGCGCGACGACCGACAGCAGCAACGGAATGGCACTGCCGATCGTGAGGGCGGTCTGCACGACGCCGAACAGCGCGTCGGTGCCACCGGGGGAGGGCGGGGTGCTCATCGGACTCCGTTCAGCGGGGACGGTGGGTTCACGGGCGAGTTCGTGGTGGACGGGCGACTCAGCGGACCGGGGACGACGAACTCGCCCGTGCGCGACCGCTGGTCGCCGACGAACCGCCCGGACACGACGACGCCGACCAGGCGGGAGCCGGGTCGGCGTCGTGGGCCGTGCGGCCGGGTGTCTAGTAGCGGGGCTTGCGGGCGGGCCGCTCGCCACCCTGCGACCGGTCGGGGCGGTCGTCGCGGCGGGGCGCGCCTCCTCGGCGGTCGGGCTTGATCTCGATGAGCTTGCCGCTGATGCGGGTGTCGCTCAGGCGGTCGAGCATGTCGCTCGAGACGTCCGAGGCGAGCTCGACGACCGAGAAGTCGGGGCGGATCTGGATCGCCCCGAAGTCGTCGCGGCTCAGACCGCCCTCGTTCGCCAGGGCACCCACAATCTGACGCGGCTCGACACGGTGACGGCGACCGACCTCGATGCGGTAGGCGGTCATCGGCTTCGACGTCCGCGGGCCACGCTCACGGCGCTCGCCCCGGTCGTCGTCGCGACCAGCGCGCGGGGCGCGGTCGTCGCGCTCGCGCAGCGGACGCTCGTCGCGCTGCGGGCGCTCGTCCTTCGGGTCGAGCAGCAGGGGCGTCTCGCCCTGGGCGACCACCGCGAGTGCGGCGGCGACGTCGGCCTCGGGCACGTCGTGGTGCTCGACGTAGTGGCTGATGATGTCGCGGAACGCCGAGATGCGGCTGTCCTGCGACAGGGCCTCGGTGATCGCGTCGTCGAAGCGGGTGAGGCGCGTGCTGTTGACGTCCTCGACGGTCGGCAGCTGCATCTGCGTGAGCGGCTGGCGGGTGGCCTTCTCGATCGCACCCAGCAGACGACGCTCGCGCGGCGTGACGAAGCTGATCGCGGCGCCGCTCCGACCGGCACGCCCGGTGCGGCCGATGCGGTGCACGTACGACTCGGTGTCGATCGGGATGTCGTAGTTGACGACGTGGCTGATGCGGTCGACGTCGAGACCGCGGGCCGCGACGTCGGTCGCCACGAGGATGTCGAGCTTGCCGCTCTTCAGCTGGTTGACCGTGCGCTCGCGCTGGGCCTGGGCGACGTCACCGCTGATCGCTGCGGCCGAGTAGCCGCGGGCGCGCAGCTTCTCGGCGAGGGTCTCGGTCTCGCTCTTCGTGCGGACGAAGATGATCATGCCCTCGAAGTTCTCGACCTCGAGGATGCGCGTGAGCGCGTCGACCTTCTGCGGGTACGACACCATCAGGTAGCGCTGGGTCGTGTTGACCGAGGTCGTGGTCTTGGCCTTGACCGTGATCTCTTCGGCGTCGTTCAGGTACTGCTTCGAGATGCGACGGATCTGCGGCGGCATGGTGGCCGAGAACAGGGCCACCTGCTTGTCGTCGGGGGTGTCGGCGAGGATCGTCTCGACGTCCTCCGCGAAGCCCATCTTCAGCATCTCGTCGGCCTCGTCGAGCACCAGGTACTTGAGTTCGCTGAGGTCGAGGGTGCCCTTGGCGAGGTGGTCCATGATGCGACCGGGCGTGCCGACGACGACGTGGACGCCGCGGCGGAGCGCGCTCAACTGGACGCCGTACGCCTGGCCGCCGTAGACGGGCAGGACGTGGACCCCGCGCATGCCGGAGGCGAACTGCTCGAACGCCTCGCAGACCTGCAACGCGAGTTCGCGCGTCGGCGACAGCACGAGGGCCTGCGGCTTCTTGGCCGACACGTCGAGGCGCGAGAGGATGGGCAGGGCGAAGGCCGCGGTCTTGCCGGTGCCGGTCTGCGCGAGCCCGACGACGTCGCGGCCGTCGAGCAGGGTGGGGATCGTGGCGGCCTGGATGGCCGAAGGGGTCTCGTAGCCGATCTCGCGGATGGCCTTCAGGACCTGGTCGCTCAAGCCCAGATCGGCGAACGTCGGCGTCGTGTCGGCTTGCTCTGTGGCGTCGCTCGGGGCTTGCTCGGTGGTGTCACTCATGGTGCAACGGTAGCTTGTCCGGGCCCTCTGCTGTTGCTCCCGCCCGCGAGGCGGGCCGAGTCAGGTCGGTGCGAGGGGCAGCACCGTCGCGACGAGCGTGGTCACGACGACCACCGTGGTCAGCGCGGAGGTCGCGACGGCGAGTCGGCGCAGGGCCCGGGACCGGCCCGGCCGTCGTCCGACCGTGGCCGACGCGAGGGCCGTCACGGCGAAGGCCGCCGAGGTCAGGCCGACCACGGGCGTCGACGCCCGGCGACCTCGAGCGAGGCCGAACGGGAACCCGGTGGCTCCCTCGTCCAGCTCGCCCCAGCCCCACGCGACGTACCCGGCGGCGGCGACCGCCGACAGGGCCAGCGCGAGTGCGGGCTGGTGGGGGATCGGCTCGCGGTGGACGGAGACGCTCGGCGGGCCTCGTCGAGGGGGACGCCGGGGGCGGAGGATCGGGTCGCCGGGGTCGAGGGTGTCGTCGAGCAGGAGTCGGCCCCGACGGCGGAGCATGATCACCTCGTCGACCGGACGGGGTTGCCGCGAGTCCGGCTTCTGCTCCTTCGCAGGGGGTGACACGGTCGTTAGCCTACCGGTCGTCAGTCGAACGGACGGGCCTCCGTGTCGGCGGCCCGAAGTAGTCTTCTCGACGACCGATCCCGCCCCGCGACACCCCGAAGGACGATGTGCAACCGACGTACCGCACCGCCAGCGGTCGACTCTTCCAGGCCGACTGCCTCGAGGTCCTCGCCGAGCTCGACGACGAGTCCGTCGACCTCGTGTTCGCCGATCCGCCGTTCAACCTGGGCAAGGTCTACGGGGCGGGCATCGACGACTCGCTCGACGAAGACGCCTACCTGGCCTGGTGCGGTCGGTGGATCGCCGAATGCGTCCGCGTGCTCCGGCCGGGCGGTTCCTTCTACCTGTTCAACCTCCCTCGCTGGAACATCGAGCTGGGCCACGTGCTGAACGGCGAGGGCATGACCTTCCGTCACTGGGTCGCTGTCGACATCAAGTACGGTCTGCCGATCCCCAACAAGCTCTACCCGTCGCACTACTCGCTGCTCTACTACAGCAAGGGCAAGCCGTCGCGCTTCGTCCGTCCCCGCCTGCCGATCCAGGTCTGCCGGCACTGCGGCCGGGACATCAAGGACTACGGCGGCCACCGCAGCAAGCTGCACCCGGACGGGATCAACCTGACCGACGTCTGGCTCGACATCCCGCCCGTGCGACACCGGGCGACGAAGACCCGCGGGGCGAACGAGCTCAGCGAGAAGCTGCTCGAGCGCGTGTTGACCATCAGTTCCGAGCCCGGCGACCTCGTCCTCGACCCCTTCGGCGGGTCGGGCACCACTTACGCCGTGGCCGAGAAGATGCACCGACACTGGGTCGGCGCCGAGATCGGCGACGTCCAGCCGATCATCCGCCGCCTCGAGGGCGAGGACGCCCAGGTCGAGCTGCCGGGGCGCGGCGACACGGGTCGCGGCGACACGGGGCGCGGCGACGCCGGGCGTGGGGTCACTGCCGGGGCCGAGCGCTAGCCGTTCGAGGTCGCCGCGTCTGCCGGGGGCTCTGCGGATCGGACCGGAGTCGAGAGAGCGACCCCGGGCAGGCGGGGTGCCGTGGGGTCCGCGAGGCGCGGGCGTTCAGGGGTAGGGCTCGGCTTCGGGACCGTCTCGGTGGCCGACGGCACCACGGGGATCGGTGCGGTGGGCGTGGGCGCGGGCACCCCGACCGACGGCTCCGCGACGGGTGCCTCCGCGGCGACCGTCGGGACGATGATGCTGATCGGCGTCGTGTCCGTGTGAACCGACTGCACCCGCACGCGCTTGGCCCGGCGCAACCACCGGCGCGCGCCCGGGGTCGCGAGCAGGCTGCCGAGCACGAGTCCCGCGCCGATCGCGAGGGTCGTCAGCATCGAGAACACGAAGTCGACCTCGGCGCCGTCGTTGCCGGCCATGAAGTTGAGCAGCGACGACGCGACGGCGAGCGACGGCAGCAGCGACCCGCAGAACGCCGGCACGGCGATGACCGTCGCCGCCGTCCGCAGACGAGCCGCGGCCACGGTCGAGAGCGCTCCGAGCAGGGTCGCCGCGACGAACGTGGCCCCCATGAGCGGCAGGCCGAGCTGGCGCAGGGTGAAGAGCGAGAGGTTGCCGACCAGGGCGACGCCGATCGTGATCGGGATCATGCGTGCGGTCGACCCCTGCGCGATCGAGTTGGCCGACGCGGCGGCGAAGCTCGAGATGAGCGAGAGCCAGAGCGGCAGGGCCTGCAGGGTGATGTTCGTCGGGTCGACCTCGATGTCCGCGAACCGTGCGGTCACGGCGAGTCCGGCCGGGATGCCGCACACGACCCCGGCGACGATCAGCCCGATCACCAGGGCGCGCCCGACCGCCATCGACCGGAAGCCCGAGATCGCGTCCTGGGCCCAGGTGACGATCGTGGGGTGCGGCAGGACGAGGACGACCACGGCCGCGACCAACGCCGCCGCGCCTCCCGGGGTCAGCAGCCCCGCCCAGATGCCGAGCGTGCCGAGTGCGGCGGTGGACGCGGCCTGCAGGCCGATGACGAAGAACTGGGGGATGCCGCGGGCGGTCAGCCCCCGGCCGGACGTCATGATGCCGATCATCACCACGAAGGCGCCGACGGCGGCCTGCCACGTGCCGCCGGCCTGCAGCGTCACGGAGACGCCCAGCAGGCCCATCGCCAGGTCGGTCATCCATGAGGGCCACCGGGGCGGGGACTTCAAGACCTCGACGAGGCCGGCCACCGCCTCGGTCATGTCGCGGTCGTCGTGCAGCAGGTCGTCGACGATCTGGTAGACCCTCGACAGCCGGTGCAGGTTCGAGCCCTCGGCGTAGATGACCCGGGTCTTGACCAACGGGTTGACGCCGGCTGGGGCGTACTGGATGGTGATCGCCGTGCCCGTGATGTCGAGCTCGAGCGGGGCCAGGTTCCACTTGGTGCTCACGGCCACGATCGCGACCTCGGTGCTGCGGACGTCGGCACCCGACGACAGCATGACGTCGCCCAGGTCGAGGCAGAAGTCGACGATCTGACGGGGCGAGTAGAGGTCGCCGCCGATGCCGTGCTCGGGCGTCGTGCCCTCGTAGATGGTGCCGCGCAGTCGCGCCCGGACGTCGCGCAGTTCGTGCTGGTTGACCAGTCGTGACTGGGCGGGCCCCTTCGGCCTGCCCTTCGGGGCCTTGGGCACCCGCGGCGGTCGGGGCTTGACCGGGGTGGGCCGCTCAGGGCGCCTGGTGTCCGACACGCTGACCTCTTCCTCGCTCACGACCGTCGGGCCGGGGCACCGCCGAGGCGGTCCCCGCGGACCCGTCCGTCGAGTCTAGGAGGCGCGGTGCCGGACGTCCGATCCCGTCGCGTCGAGCAGGTCGTCGCCCCTAGGACGCGTGGTCGGCGTCGTCGTCGTCGCCGCGCTCGGCCCGCGCCTCGCCCGCGTCGCCCCGCTCGCGTCCGGCGTCGGCCATGTCGCGGCGACCGTGGTCCGCACGCGTGGGGGCGTCGTCGCCGTCCCGCTCGGCGGCGTGCGCCCGGGCGTCGCGTTCGGCCTGCGCGACGAGCTCGGGGTCGTCGTCCATGTCGTCCTGCCCGCCGGCGAACGGCGACTGCGTCTGGGCCACGATGGCCTGCGAGGTCGAGCCGAGGATCACTCCCGGGTCGACTCCCTTCTCGTGGGCGAGGGCGGCGGTGAGGCCGGCCGCGAGGCTGCCGCCGGCGGTGCCGAGGGTCGCCATGACGTCCTCCTGTCGAGGCGTCAGCGGTTCGTCGGTCAGCTCGGCGACGACCTCGCGGAGGTTCTCGTCGCTGGCCTCGACGGCCTCGGGGTCGCCCTGCGTGATGGCCGCGGCCTGGGACACGATGGCGAGCGCGAGGGCCGCCGCCTCGTCTTCGGGCGTGCGACCGGTGGGCTCGTTCGTGTCCTGATCCATGGGCCGACCGTACGCCCGGACCTCGTGCGGCCTGTCAGGCGGGAGGGGCGGGGTACGTCGGTGTGGACGCGCCGGCCGGGAATGCCGGGAGGCGCGATCGGCTTGGACCACGGATGAGCACCACCGAGACCCCCCAGACCGACAGCACCCGGCCCGCCGCCCCGACGGTTCCGGGCACCGCCCTCGTGGTGGGCGCCAGCGGCATCACCGGCACCGCCCTCGTCGAGCAGTTGACGCGCGAGGGGTGGGACGTCCTGGCCCTCTCGCGCCGCGCCTCCTCGTCGGACGGGGTGACGGGCATCGCCGCCGACCTGACGAGTGCCGAGAGCCTGCGCACGGCGCTGGCGGACGCGAAGCCGACCCACGTGTTCTTCGCCGCCTGGCAGAAGCGCGACACCGAGGCGGAGAACATCGCGGTGAACGGCGCCATGGTCCGCGACCTGCTGGCCGCCCTCGACCACGCCCCCGTGCGGCACGTGTCGCTCGTCACCGGGCTGAAGCACTACCTCGGCCCGTTCGAGGCCTACGGCACGGGTGACATGCCCGACACTCCGTTCCACGAGGACGAGGAGCGCCTGCCCTACCCGAACTTCTACTACGCGCAGGAGGACGAGCTCTTCGCCGCCGCCGAGCGCCAGGGGTTCACCTGGTCGGTGCACCGCTCGCACACCGTCATCGGGTTCGCCGTCGGCAACGCCATGAACATGGGGCTGACCATCGCCGTGCAGGCCGCGCTGAGCAAGCGCCTCGGCCGTCCGTTCACGTTCCCGGGCAGCGAGACGCAGTGGAACTCGCTCGTCGACGTCACCGACGCGGGCGTCCTCGCCGAGCAGATGATCTGGGCCGCGACCGACCCCGCCGGTGCCGACGAGCCGTTCAACGTCGTCAACGGCGACGTGTTCCGCTGGCGCTGGCTGTGGCCCCGCCTCGCCGGCCACCTCGGCATCGACCCCGCGCTCGTCGAGGGCTTCGAGGGCGAGCCGCGTCCGCTCGGGCAGCAGATGGCCGGCCTCGAGCAGGAGTGGCGCGACCTCGTCGCCGAGCACGACCTCGCCGAGCCCGACCTGTCGCGCGTCGCCTCGTGGTGGCACACCGACGGCGACCTCGGTCGCGACATCGAGGTCGTCACCGACATGGGCAAGGCCCGCGACGCCGGGTTCACCCGGTACCGCCGCACCGAGCAGGCGTTCGTCGACCTGTTCGAGCGCTACCGCGCTGCCCGCCTGATCCCGTAGGGCTCGATCCGCCGAGGAGGCGCGGTGCCGGTGGCGAGACCGGCGCCGCGCCTCCTGCCGTCTACGCCCGGGGGTCGGCGCGCTCGGCGTCGGCGATCGCGTCGCTCGGCACCGGCTTCCCCCGCCGCGACACGAAGGTCACGAGCCAGAGGACGACGCCGATCGCGAGCAGGCCGCCGGCGATCGTGTACTGCTCGGCGCCGCGACCGGAGGACACCGGCAGCACCAGCCAGAGGCAGGCCACGACGCCGACGATCGGCAGGACCGTGCCCGCGCGGAAGTGTCCGTGCGACACCGTGTCGCGACGCAACACGAGGACGACGACGTTGACCAGGGCGAACACCGTCAGCAGCAGCAGGGACGTCGTGCCGCCGAGCACGGCCACGATCGGGGACTCGGGCGAGAGCGAGACGTAGCCGATCAGCACCAGGCTGAGCGCCGTCGTGAAGACGATCGACGCCCACGGGGTCTGCCGCTTCCGGTGCACCCTGCCGAGGAAGCCCGGCAGCACGCCCTGCTTGCTCATGCCGTAGAGCAACCGGCTCGCCATCATCATGTTGATCAGGGCGCTGTTGGCGACGGCGAACATCGAGATGTACGGCAGCAGCCCGCCGATCGGGAAGTCCGGGGCGGCGGTGTTCACCACGGTGACCAGGGGGGTCTCGTTGTCGGCCAGGTCGCCGATCGGCACGATCGCCACGGCGCAGATCGAGACGAGCACGTAGATCACGGCGGTGATGCCGAGGCCGGTCAGCATGACCCTGGGGAAGACGCGGCTCGGGTCCTTGGTCTCCTCCGCCATGTTGACCGAGTCCTCGAAACCGACCATGGCGAAGAAGGCGAGCGACGTCGCGGTGCTGACGCTCAGCAGCAGCGACTTGTCGCCCGGCGTCTCGAAGAGCACCACCTGGCCCCAGTCCGCGTTGCCGCCGGCGATGAACCAGAACCCGATCAGGATCACCATGACGAGGCCAGACAGCTCGATCAGGGTGAGGACGACGTTCGCCTTGACGCTCTCGCTGACCCCGCGGAAGTTCACGGCCATCACGAGCAGCATGAACGCCATCGCGATCAGCATCACCGCCGAGTTCGACAGCTCGACGCCGATGCCCGCCGCCAGGTTGGCCGCGAACGCCCGTGACGCCGTCGACGCGCTCGTGATGCCCGAACACATCACCACGAAGCACACGATGAACGTCACGAAGTGGATGCCGAACGCCTTGTGCACGTAGAGGGCCGCGCCGGCGGTCTGCGGGTACTTCGTCACGAGCTCGAGGTACGAGAACGCCGTCACGAGGGCCACGGCGAAGGCGATCAGGAACGGCAACCACGCCGCACCGCCGACCTCGGCCGCGACCTGCCCGGTCAGGGCGTAGACGCCCGTGCCGAGGATGTCGCCGACGATGAACAACAACAGCAGCTTCGGGCCGATCGCCCGCTTCAGCTCGGTGGGGCTCTCGCCCGTGTCGGTCGTGGGCGGCTGCGCCTGGTTCGCGGACCGGGGGTTCGGGGGCTGCTGGTTCGTCGTCGACATGCTGACCTCCGGGGCGCATCGGTGTGTCTCGGGCGTTCCGGTCATCCTGCTCCCGCCGGAGCGGCAGCGGAAGAGGCGTCCGGACATCGTCACACCCCCGACACAGAGGCGGCGTCCGCCCGACACCAGGAGGCGCGTCCCCGCTCCCCGGGACGCAGGCGGTTCCCGAGCCACGGGTCGTACCCTGAGCCCATGTCGGTCCGCCTGTCCCCACCCGAGTCGTCGACGTCCGGCCCCGCACCGACGCCCGGCCCCGCCGACCCGATGACCCCCCGCGCCGCCGGGCTGTGGGCCGCCCTCGCCGGCATCGTGTCGATGGCCGCGTTCCTCGCCGCCGCCGAGGTCGTCGCCCTCGTCACCGGGCCCACCGGCAGCCCGCTCTTCGCCGTCGGCTCGGCCGTCGTCGACCTCGCCCCCGCCGGCGTGAAGGACGCCATGGTGTCCCTGTTCGGCACCGGCGACAAGGTCGCCCTCTTCGTGCTGATGGGCGTGCTGCTCGTCGTCATCACCGGTGCGGCCGGCTACGGCGAGTACCGCCGCCAGCCGATCGGCAAGATCGCCTTCGTGGCGGGCGGGGCGCTCGCCGTGATCGCGGTCCTGACCCGCGCGGACGCCGGCCAGGTCGATGCCATCCCGAGCCTCGTCGGCACCTTCGCCGCCGTGCTGCTGGTCGACAAGCTCGCCTCTCGCCTCCGTCGGTGGGTCCGTTCGACGTCGGCCGGGTGGGCGGAGCAGACCCAGCCCGTGCCGCCGTTGCGCGGGCCCGGGCTCGAACGTCGGTCGTTCCTCACGTACACGGTCGTGGCCGGCGTGGCCGCCGTCGTCGTCGGCACGGGGGCCCGCGTCGTGAACGCCGGCCGGGCGAACGCCGCGGCCCTGCGGCGCGCCCTGACGCTGCCCCGCGCGAGCGTGACCGAGGCCGCGGTCCCGGCCGGCGCCTCCTTGGACGTCGAGGGCATCACGCCCTACGTCACGCCCGCCGCCGACTTCTACCGCATCGACACGGCCCTGCAGGTGCCGTCGATCGACCCGGCCGACTGGAGTCTGCGCATCCACGGCCTGGTCGATCGCGAGGTGACGATCTCGTTCGACGAGCTGCTCGCCCTGCCGCTAGAGGAGCACATGGCGACCCTCAGCTGCGTCTCGAACGACGTCGGCGGCGACCTGATCGGCAACGCGCTCTGGCTCGGCTACCCGATCCGCTCGCTGCTCGAGCGCGCGGGGCCGAACGGCGGCGCCGACATGGTCCTGTCGCGCAGCATCGACGGCTTCTCGGCCGGTACGCCGCTCGACGTGCTGCAGGACGACGGCACGGACGCGCTGCTCGCGGTCGGCATGAACGGCCAGCCGCTGCCGATCGAGCACGGCTTCCCGGTGCGGATGGTCGTGCCCGGCCTGTTCGGCTACGTGTCGGCGACCAAGTGGGTCGTCGAGATGGAGGTCACGCGGTTCTCCGACGCCCAGGGCTACTGGACGCCTCGCGGCTGGGACGCCCTGGGGCCGGTCAAGCTCGAGTCGCGCATCGACGTGCCCCGCGACGGGGCCTCCGTCGACGCCGGGACGGTCTCGATCGCGGGGGTGGCCTGGCAGCCGCACACGGGCGTCGAGGCGGTCCAGGTGCGGATCGACGGCGGCTCGTGGCTCGACGCGACCCTGGCCGACTCGGTCTCGGCCGACACGTGGCGCCAGTGGGTCCATCGCTGGGACGCCGGGGCCGCGGGCTCGGGGTCGCACACGATCGACGTGCGGGCGCAGGGCGCGGACGGCACCTGGCAGCGCGAGCAGTACGTCCAGCCGGCTCCGAACGGGGCCGAGGGCTGGCACCGCGTGACCGTCGAGGTCGCCTGATCCGGCGGACGAGGAGGCGCGGGTGCCAGGGTGGGAGGTTGCGGCCCGTCCGCCGCACGGCCCGCTCCCGGGGCCGCCGCCCGATCGAAGGGACCACCATGTCCACCACCGTCCACCTCGAACTGCACGTCGACCCCGCCCGGCTCGACCTCGCCCACGAGATCGCCCGCGAGACCCTCGTCGCCACGCGCGCCTGGCCCGGCTGCGAGGGGCTCGAGGTGCTGATCGACGACGCCGACCCGTCGGTCATGATCGTCGTCGAGACGTGGGCCTCGTCGGCCGACCACGACGCCTACGTCGCGTGGCGCGCCACGCCCGAGGGGGCCAACCGTCTGCCCGAGGTCCTGCTCGCGCCGCCGACCACGCGGACCTTCGCCGAGACGGTGTCGCTGGCCTGACGCCGGCCTCGGCCCGGCCCGGCTCGGGTCAGGCGTCGAGCAGGCCGCGGATGTCGTCGGCGGTGAGCGCCGCGCTGAACACGGCGTCGTCGTCCATCACGGCGTCGAACAGCTGCGACTTCTGGGCCTGGAGGGCGAGGACCTTCTCCTCGATGGTGTCGTTCGCGATCATCCGGTAGACCATCACGTTGTCGGTCTGCCCGATGCGGTGCGTGCGGTCGACCGCCTGGGCCTCGGTGGCCGGGTTCCACCACGGGTCGAGGATGAACACGTAGTCCGCCTCGGTCAGGTTGAGCCCGAACCCGCCCGCCTTCAGGCTGATGAGGAACGCGGGTGCGTCGCCGGTCTTGAACCGGTCGATCACCTCGGCCCGACGTCGGGTCGACCCGTCGAGGTACTCGAACGCGACACCACGCTGTTCGAGCCGGGCGGCGACCTTGTGCAAGAACGTCGTGAACTGGCTGAAGATCAAGGCGCGGTGCCCCTCGGCGACCACGTCCTCCAGTTCGTCGAGCAACTGGTCGAGCTTCGCCGAGGGGATGTCGGCGTAGGCCTCGTCCACGAGTGAGGCGTCGAGCGAGAGCAGGCGCAGCAGGGTGAGCGACCGGAAGACGATGAACCGGTTGCGGTCGAGGTCGTCCATCAGGCCGAGCAGCTTCTGTCGTTCACGCTGCAGGAAGGCGTCGTAGAGGTCGCGGTGCGCGGGGTCGAGGTCGACGCGGAGGACCTGCTCCTGCTTGGCGGGCAGGTCGGACGCGACCTGTTCTTTCGTCCGGCGCATCATCAGCGGTCGGATGCGCCGGCGGAGCTTCTGGAGCAGGTCGGGTGCCTCGCCCGTGGCGATGGGCTTGACGTAGTCGTCGGCGAAGCGGACGCTGCTGCCGAGCAGTCCGGGCGCCACCACGTGCAGCAAGGACCACAGGTCGGTCAGGCTGTTCTCGAGCGGCGTGCCGGTGATGGCGAGCTTGAACGGCACGTCGAGGTCGACCGCGCACCGGTGGGCCTGCGAGGCACGGTTCTTGACGAACTGTGCTTCGTCGAGGATCAGCCCCGCCCACCCTTCGGCCTGGTAGGCGGCGAAGTCGAGGCGGAACAGGGCGTACGAGGTGACGACGACGTCGGCACCCCGGGCGAGGTCGTGCACCGAACCGCGTCCGCCCTTGGCCTGCGTGGCGGTCACGGCGCGGACGGTCAGCCCTGGTGTGAAGCGGGCGGCCTCGGCCACCCAGTTCGACACGACCGACGTCGGGGCCACGACGAGGAAGGGCGCGGGAGGAGCGCCGGGACCGTCGGCCGCGGCCTCGGCCGGGGCCGCCTCGGCCGTGGCCGCTGCCGGGTCCGTGGCCGTGGCTGTGACCGCTGCCGGGTCCGCGGCGGCTGCCGGGCCGCCTGCCCGCATCCGTTCGGTCTCGCGCACGTGCGCGACGAGGGCGAGCGTCTGCAGGGTCTTGCCGAGGCCCATGTCGTCGGCCAGCACCCCGCCGAGCCCCTGCTCGTGGAGGAAGGCGAGCCAGGCGAACCCCTCGTGCTGGTACGGGCGGAGGGTCGCGTCGACCGTAGCCGGCACGGGGGTCGCCGTGGCGGCTGCGAGGCCGCCGGCGTCGGCCAGGGCCAGCAGCCCGCCGACCGCCCGCTGCCACTCGGCGGCGGGCACCGTCTCGTCGGCGAGTTCGTCGAGCTCGGACCAGAGGCTGGCCTGGTAGCGGTTGATGCGCGGCGCGACCTCCCATTCGTCGAGTGCCGACGCCTCGTCGATGAGCCTCTTGAGCTCGTCGAAGGCCGGGTGGTCGAGGGACAGGTACGAGTGGTCGACCAGCAGCAGCTTCTTGCGCCCCTTCGCGAGGGCGGTGATGAGCGGTGTGAAGGGCACGGTCCGTCCCTCGACGGTGACCAGCACGCCGAGGTCGAACCAGTCGCGCTTGTCGGTCGGCATCGTGGTGATGGTCAGTCGGGGCTCGTCGGTCAGCTCGTGGTAGTCGGGCCGCGTGCCGACGAGGTCGACCTGCACGTCGGGTCGCGCCTCGAGTGCCGGCAGCGTGCCGGTCGCGAACTCGGCTGCGGTCACCCCCTTCAGCACCTGGTCGCGGGGGACGACGTCGAGCTCGGCCAGGTCGGGGACGGGGGAGTGGGCCGTCAGCGGTCGGCGTGCCCCGTCGATCGTCCACCGCCAGGTCAGGCGGATCGTCTGCCCCTTCTCGAACCCGACGGTGAGCGTCAGCACGGGCGGCACGATCGTCGGGAACTCGATCGACGCGTCCGAGCTGACGACGTCGACGCGCCGGCGGAGGGTGGGGTAGTAGTCGCGGAGGAACTCGTCGGAGTCGGCGGCCGGGACCACGACCTCGGGCGTGATGGTCAGCAACCGCCGTTGCTCGTCGTCGAGCGGCCCAACGGTCGGCGCGAGCGTGAAGGTCGGTGCGGGTTCGTGGGCGACGCACCATACCCCGTGGTCGGCGATGACGCCGGTCGACTCCGCGCGACGGGCCACGCCGTCGACGGTGACCCCGGCGGTCAGCAGCATCGAGCCGTCGTCGCCCCGCACCGCGTCGACCGTGACGCGGGCCTCGTCGCCGACGACGACGTCGGTCGCGCGCTTGCCCGTCACGAGCGAGATGCCCAGGCGACCGGCCTCGGCCAGCAGCGGCCACAGCAACGGGCTGGCGAAGTCGTCGACGAACAACCAGTCGGCGTCGCCCGGCGTGTAGGTCGAGACCGCCGACCGGTGGAGCGCCGCGAACTGGCCGAACCAGGCGTGCTGATCGGGCTCGATGGCCAGCCGGTTGAGCTGGTACGGCAGCGACGTCCAGGTCAGGTTGCCGCGCACCCAGTTGCCCGTGCCGCTCAGGGTGACCGGCCGCACGCCGAGTCGCTGCACCGTCGGTCCGCCCTGCCGCCGGGCCGAGGGCGCGACCGCGCGCCCCCGGGTCGAGTGCGCCCGGTCGCGCAGTTCGAAGAGCAGACCCATGCGCGTCGTCCGGACCGAGGAGGCGCGGGTCGGCTGCCCGATCGCCCCCACCGTCGACCGCCAGTCGCTCGCTCCCGTGCCGGACCGGGCCGCCCCGAGCGCGGTCACGCCCCCGGTCGTCAGTTCGTCGACGGTGGGGGCCGGGGCGCTGCGATCGGCCACGGCCCGGGAGTTGCTCTGCAACAGCGTCGCCGCGACGTGCTTGCAGTCGCTGCCGATCGGGCAGGTGCAGCGGCTGCGGACCGGGCGGCTGTACTCGCCGCGGGTCGCCCGCAGGTCGACGACGACCTGGTAGGGCGTCGACTCGGCCCCTCGGACGGTGCCCTCGAGGCGCTCGTCCGCGGGGTGCCAGGCGATGTCGAGCACGGCTCCGTCGCGGACGTATTCTTTCGCCCGGTTGAAGGCACGCGGCCCGACGAGCCGGATGACGTCGACGGCGTCGACCATCGGCACGGCCGTCGAGTGGACGGGGCCGTCGGCGTCGCCGTCACCGGCCGGGAAGCCGTCGTGCACGTCGAACTCGTCGCCCAGGTCCATGCCGCCCATGATGTCAGCCGCCGCCGACACCTACGGCTCCCTCCCCAGGTGTCGTGGTCCTCCCCGGGATCGTCCGCCGGCCCCCGTCGTCCCGCCCCCAGGGCGTGCGTCGTCCACACCCCCGGACGCGTGGCTAGGTGTCGGGGCGCAGCGGTGCCACACTTGACCCGTGGGGCCCACCCCGCACCACCCCGTCGGCACAGCAGCTGGCCCGCACCACCCGCCCGTCCCGTCGCCCCGCGTCATCGTCCTGCCCGAAACGTTCCCGCCTCACCGGCACCGAGCCGTCGTCGCCCCGGTGCCTCTCACCCTGCCCGCACGCTCGAAGGGATCGGCACCCCGTGTCCATCGCCACGCCCCGCGACGCCTCGCGCCTCTCGCACCTCCGCGCCCTGCTCTTCGACCTGGACGGCGTCCTGACGCCGACCGCCGAGGTCCACATGCGCGCGTGGGCCCGCCTCTTCGGCGACTACTTCGCCGCGCACGACCTCGCGCCCTACACCGAGGCCGACTACTTCGAGCACGTCGACGGTCGGCCCCGTTACGACGGCGTCCGGGCGATGCTCGCGGCCCGCGACGTCGTCCTGCCCGAGGGGTCACCCGACGACGACCCCGAGGCCGAGACGGTGTGCGGTCTCGGCAACCGCAAGAACGCGGCCTTCGCCGCCGAGCTCGCCGAGAACGGCGTCACGCCGTACCCGGGGTCGGTGGCCTTCCTCGACCGGGCCCTCGCCGAGGGCGTCCGGGTCGCCGTGGTCTCCAGCTCGCGCAACGCCGTGCCGGTGCTCGAGGCCGCGGGCCTCCGCGACCGCTTCGACGTGATCGTCGACGGCGTCGTGGCCGCGGCCGAGGGCATCGCCGGCAAGCCCGCCCCCGACACGTACCTCGAAGGCGCCCGCCGCCTCGGCCTCACCGCCGACGACTGCGTCGTCGTCGAGGACGCGCAGTCCGGCGTCGAGGCCGGTCGCCGCGGTTCCTTCGGCCTCGTGCTCGGGGTCGACCGCGGCACGGGCGCGCAGACCCTGCTCGACTTCGGGGCCGACCTCGTGGTCGACGACCTCGGCGAGCTGGTCGAGGCGCTCGACCGAACCCGCGCCTCCTCGGCTCCGAATCCCGACCAGGCGACACCGGGCACCCCCTCGACCAGCAGCAGCACCACCGGCACCACGGAGGCACAGTCGTGAACCACATCACGTCCGACCCGCTCGACCGCTCGCGGTTCCCCGTCGACGAGTGGGCATTCGTCGAGGACGAGTACATCCAGGGCGACGAGGGCCTCACCGAGACCGTCTTCGCGGTCGGCAACGGGTACCTCGGCCTCCGCGGCAACCCCGACGAGGGGCGCGGCGGTCACTCGTTCGGCACCTTCGTCAACGGATTCCACGAGACCTGGCCCATCCGGCACGCCGAAGAGGCCTTCGGGTTCGCCCGGGTCGGCCAGACGATCGTCAACGTGCCCGACGCGAAGGTCATCCGCCTCTACGTCGACGACGAACCGTTCGTGCTCTTCGAGGCCGACATCCTCCGCCACACGCGACGCCTCGACTTCCGCGACGGCGTCCTCACCCGCGAGATCGACTGGCGCACGCCCTCGGGCAAGCGCGTCCTGGTGACCAGCCGCCGCCTGGTCAGCTTCGAGGACCGTCACCTGGTCGTCATCGAGTACGAGGTCACGATGCTCGACTCGTCGGCGTCGCTGCTGATCTCGAGCCAGATCCTCAACCGTCAGGACATGGGCGACCAGTACCACGCCGGCATGCGGGCCGCGGCCGAGGCGTTCGACCCGCGCAAGGCCGAGTCGTTCGACGACCGGGTGCTGCAGCCCGTGCTCAACCGCAACGGCGGCACGCGGGCCGTGCTCGGCTACCGCACGACGAACTCGGGCATGACGATCGCGGTCGGCGCCGAGCACCGCATCGAGACCGACGCCGAGTGGGACCAGTCCTCGCAGATCGACGACGACATCGCCAAGCACGTCTACCGCGTGAAGGCGCAGGCCGGCCAGAAGGTCCGCCTGACCAAGACGATCACCTACCACACGAGTCGCGGCGTGCCGCCTCGCGAACTGGCCGACCGGTGCGACCGCACCCTCGACCGGGCCGCCGAGACGCCCACGGCCGAGATCTTCGAGCACCAGCGCGCCTGGCTCGACGACTTCTGGCAGCGCAGCGACGTCCAGGTCGCCGGCCAACCCGAGATCCAGCAGGCCGTCCGCTGGAACCTCTTCCAGCTCGCGCAGGCGACGGCCCGGACCGACGGTCAGGGGGTCGCGGCCAAGGGCGTGACGGGGTCGGGCTACGGCGGACACTACTTCTGGGACACCGAGATCTACGTCCTGCCGTTCCTGACGTACACCTCGCCCAACGTGGCCCGCAACGCCCTGCGGTTCCGTCTCGGCATGCTCGACGCCGCCCGTGACCGGGCCGTCGAGTTGAACCAGCGCGGCGCGCTGTTCCCGTGGCGCACCATCAACGGGCTCGAGTCGAGCGCGTACTACGCCGCCGGCACGGCCCAGTACCACATCGACGCCGACATCAGCCACGCCCTCAGCCAGTACGTCCAGGCGACCGGCGACGAGGACTTCCTGCAGAGAGGTGCCGTCGACATCCTCGTCGAGACGGCGCGACTGTGGGCCGACCTCGGCTTCTGGCGCTCGAACGGCGACCAGCGGTTTCACATCGACGGCGTCACCGGGCCCGACGAGTACACGACCGTCGTCGACGACAACCTCTACACGAACGTCATGGCGCGCGCGAACCTGCGGGCGGCCGTCCGGGCGGTCACCCGCCTGAAGGACGACTCTCCCGTCGCGTTCGACCGGATGGTCGACCGCCTCGGCCTCGAGGAGCACGAGATCACGGGGTGGCAGCTCGCCGCCGAGGCGATGCACATCCCGTACGACGACCACCGGGGCATCCACCCGCAGGACGCCCAGTTCCTCGACAAGGAGCTCTGGGACCTCGAGGCCACCCCGGCGAACAAGCGACCGCTGCTGTTGCACTACCACCCGCTGGTCATCTACCGCTTCCAGGTGCTCAAGCAGGCGGACGTCGTGCTCGCGCTCTACCTGCAGGGCGACGAGTTCACGCCCGAGCAGAAGCTGCGCAACTTCGAGTACTACGACGCGCTGACGACGGGCGACTCGACCCTGTCCGGCGTCGTGCAGTCGATCATCGCGGCCGAGGTGGGCCACCACCAGCTGTCGCAGCAGTACTTCCTGTCGTCCCTGTACGTCGACCTGGCCGACCTGCACAAGAACACGTCCGACGGCGTCCACGTGGCGTCGACCGGCGGCATCTGGAGCGCGCTGGTCAACGGATACGGCGGCATGCGCGACTGGCTCGGCTCGATCACCTTCGACCCGCGCCTGCCGGCCGACTGGGACGAGCTCTCGTTCCGCGTCGCGATCAAGGGCAGCCGCGTGCGCGTCGACCTCGCCCAGCACGAGATCGTCTTCACCGTCGAGACGGGCGACGCCGCGACGTTGTCCGTCCGCGGCGACGAGTTCCGGGTCACACCCGAGGCTCCGGTGCGGGTGGCCCTCGAGGGTCAGGGGCCGCGCATCACGACGCGCGTCCCCACGACGAGCGACCTCCGCGGGCTGATGCGCGCCGACGGTTCCGTCATCACGGCGTCGATCCCGACGATCAGCGTCGACCGCTACGACGAGGACGAAGCCGCGTCCTGACCGACGCGACGTCCGTCGCCCGGACGCCCCGCGCCTCCCCGGCCCCCGAGGGCTGAGGAGGCGCGGGTCGTCCGGGCGAGGGGGTCGCGTCAGTGCACCGGGACCGGTGCGTCCACGGCGGGCGAGGCCGACGCGTCCACGTCGTCCGACTGCGGGACGCGGCGTCGGAACAGCAGGGCCGCGATGACCGCGCCGACCGCGAAGAACCCTGCTCCCCACCAGTACGCCGTGGCGTAGCCGGTCACGGCGGCCTCGGCCGCGACGGCCCCTGTCGCGGGCAGGTGGTCGGCCACGTAGTTCGCGGCCGCGGTCGCCGCCAGGGTGTTGAGCAGTGCCGTGCCGATCGACCCGCCGACCTGCTGGCTCGTGTTGACCATGGCCGAGGCGACGCCCGCGTGTCCGCGGTCGACGCCGAGCGTGGCGGTCTGGATCGACGCGGGCATGATCGAGCCCATGCCGAAGCCCAGCACCATCAGGGCCGGCAGCACGTTGGCGGCGTACATGCTCTCGAGGTCGAGCCGGGTGAGCAGCAGCATGCCGACCACGCCGAGGGTCATGCCGAACGGCACCATGATCTTGGGCCCGAAGCGCGGCACGAAGATGTTCGTCGACAGCTGGGCCGCGAGGACGAGCATCGCGATCATGGGCAGGAAGGCCAGGCCGGTCTTGGTCGGCGTGTACCCGAGCGAGGTCTGCAGGTAGTACGTCACGAACAGGAAGATGCCGAACATGCCCGCACCCGCGATGGTCACCGACGCGTAGGCGGCACCCCGGTTGCGGTCGAGCACGATCGACAGGGGCAGCAGGGGGTGCTCGGCCCGGCGCTGCCACGCGACGAACGAGGTGAGCAGCACGACGGCCGCCGCCAGGAAGCCCCAGGTCAGCGGCGAGTCCCAGCCCTGCGTCTCGGCGTTCGAGAAGCCGTAGACGAGCGAGAAGAGCGCGCCGGAGACGAGCAGCGTGCCGGGCACGTCGAGCTTGGGTCGCGGTCCGGTGCGGGTGACGTGCGACACGAAGATCGCGGCCCCGACGATCGCGACGGCGGCGATGACGACGTTGATGTAGAGGTTCCAGCGCCACGAGGCGTACTGGGTCAGGAACCCGCCGAGCAGCAGGCCGATGGCCCCGCCGGCACCGGCGATCGCCCCGAAGACGCCGAACGCGCGGGCGCGCTCCTTCGTGATCGTGAAGGTCGTGGTCAAGACGGCGAGGGCGGTCGGGGCGAGCAGGGCGCCGAACGCGCCCTGCAGGGCGCGGGCGAAGACGAGCAGCCCGAAGGTGCCGGCCGCACCGCCGAGGGCCGAGGCGAGGGCGAAGCCGATCAGGCCGATGATGAACGTGCGCTTGCGGCCGATCAGGTCGCTGACGCGGCCGCCGACGAGCAGCAGGCTGCCGAAGGCGAGCGAGTAGGCGGTGATGATCCACTGCCGGTCGCCGTCCGAGAAGCCGAGGTCGGTCTGGGCGGCGGGCAGCGCGATGTTCACGACGGTCGAGTCGAGGACGACCATCAGTTGGGCGAGGGCGACGGTGGTGAGGGTCCACCAGCGCCGGGACGGCGGCGGGGTGGCAGAGGACGAGGAGGCGCGGGTCGCGCCGTCAGGGGAGGTGGAGGCCTGAGACATGAGCGCGAGCATATACGAGTCTCGCCAGTTTCGGATACAGGCAGTTTCGTAAACATCCGAGGTAGAGTCGCCCCCATGACCGACAGGGAAGGCGTGGCGACGACGCCCGCCGAGACCGACCCCGCGACCCCCTCGCGACCGGGTCGCAAGCGCGACCACAGCCGCGACCCCGAGATCCTCCGGTGCACCATCGACGTGCTCGCCGAGACCGGTTTCGAGGGCATGACCATCGAGATGGTGGCCGCGCGCGCCAAGGCCGGCAAGGCCACGCTCTACCGCCGCTGGGCCTCGAAGGGCGAGCTCGTCGTCGACGCGGTGGCCTGCCTCAAGCAGGGGGCCGTCGACCTCGACGGCCTGCCCGACACCGGCACGCTGCGCGGAGACCTCCTGGCGATGATCAAGCCGCACAGCATCGACGACGCCGAGAAGAAGATGCGGGTCATGGCGGGCGTCGTGACGATGCTCTCGACCACGCCCGAGCTGGCCGAGGCCGTCGACGCCGCGATCGTCCAGCCCCGTGCCGAGGCCAACCGCCTGCTGCTGCGTCGCGCCCTCGAGCGAGGCGAGATCGCGGCCGACACCGACATCGAGGCACTCGCCCTCGTCACCCCGTCGATGGTGTCGTACCGGGTGCTCGTCCTCCGGAAGCCCGTCGACCGCGACTATCTCGTCGGGCTCATCGACGGCGTGCTGCTGCCCGCCGCGGGGGTGCGCCAGACCGCTCGGGTCTGACTCCGCGGCCGACGGGGCCGCGCCTCCTCGTGACCCGTTCATGTGAAATCCTCATGAAGAGGCGGGCAGAACCGGCCCACGCCCGTACTGTGCAGGCATGAGCGCAGAGCTGACGCTGGGGGCGGAAGAAGAACTGCACCTGATCGACCTCGAGACGGGGCGCCTGTCGGCCAGGGCGCCGCACCTCCTCGCCCGGTTGCCGGCCGACCGCTACGGGGCCGAACTGCAGCGCACCACGATCGAGACGAACGTCCCGGTCGTGACCACCCTCGACGACCTGCGGCGCGAGATCCTGACCCTCCGTCGGGACCTCGTCGAGGTGACGACCGCCGAGGGGCTCGCCATCGGCGCCGTCGGCACGGCCCCGCGCAGCGAGGTCGCCGACTTCGAACTGACCACGACCGGGCGCTACGGGCGCATGCACGAGCAGTACCGCCTGCTCGTGGACGAGCAGCTGATCTGCGGCCTGCAGATCCACGTGGGCGTCGCCGACCGCGACCTCGCCGTGGACGTCGCCGGGCGGATCGCCCCGGTGCTGCCCGCCCTGCTCGCCCTGAGCGCCAGCTCGCCCTACCTCAACGGCCAGGACACCGGTTACGCGAGCATCCGCTCGCTCATCTGGCAACGGTGGCCGAGCGCCGGGGCGACCGGTCCGATGGCCGACGCCGCCGAGTACGACCAGCTGCTCGCCGACCTCATCGGGTCGGGCGTGATCGCCGACAGCGGCATGGCCTACTTCGACGTCCGGCCCTCGAGCCACGCGCCCACCCTCGAGCTGCGCACCTGCGACGCCTGCCCGCTGGTCGACGACGCGGTGCTGATCGCTGGCCTCTACCGCGCCGCGGTGCGCCGGGCCGAGACGGACGTCGAGGCCGGCCGCCCCGCCCGGCACCGGGCGGCGCCGCTGCACCGGGCCGCGATGTGGCAGGCGGCGCGCAGCGGGCTCGCCGGCGAGTTGCTCGACCTCGAGCAGCACCCCTCGCGGTTGCCCGCGGCCGAGGCCGTCCGGCAGCTCGTGACCCGGCTGCGGCCACAACTCGAGGAGTTCGGCGACTGGCAGACCGTGTCCGACCTCGCCGAGGCCACGCTCGCCCGGGGCAACTCGGCCGACCGGCAGCGCGCCGCCTTCGCCGAGAGGGGACGGCTCGACGACGTGGTCGACCTGGTCGTCCGCGAGACGCACGGCCCCGCCGCCGGGCTCGACGACCCGGCGCCGACCCTCGTGGGGTACCGGTTCCGTGCCGGCGACGAGGCGATCGGCCCGGGACTCCACCCCCGCCCGGCCTACCGGGACGTCGCCGGCTTCTTCCAGCAGCTCGGCGCGACCGAGGCCCGCGCCCGCGCCGTCGCGCGGGACGCCTGGTGCGAGCGGGCCGGTCTCGGGTTCGGCGTCGGCGGCGACCACCGGGCGTTCCACTGCGACCTCGTGCCCCGCATCGTCACGCGGCACGAGTGGAGCCGCCTCGAGGCCGGCCTGACCCAGCGCGCCCGGGCGATCGAGGCGTTCCTCCGCGACGCCTACGGTGAGCGCCGGGTCGTCGCGGACGGCGTGCTGACCCACGAGCAGGTCGTCGGCGCGGCGGGGTGGCGGACCGAGGCCACCCGGCTGCCCGCGGACGCCGTGCGCGCGGCGGTGCAGGGTTTCGACCTCGTGCGCGACGAGCTCGGTGGCTGGCGCGTGCTCGAGGACAACGTCCGGGCACCGAGCGGGGCCGCGTTCTCGATCGCCGTGCGACGGCTGCTCGACGAGGTGGTGCCGGACGCTCCGCGGCCGGCGGGGCTGCTCGACCCGACGAGCGTGTTCTCGGTGCTGAGGGCGACGCTGCTGGCGCACGCCGCGCCTCCTCGGGGCGGAGGCGAGCCGGTCGGCGCGGTCCTCAGCGAGGGCCCCGCGAGCCCGGCCTGGTACGAGCACCGCACCCTCGCCGAGGGCGCGGGGCTGCTGCTCCTGCAGGCCGACGACGTCGAGGTCCGGGAGGCGCGGGTCGTCGACCGCAGGACCGGCACCGTCGTCGACGCGCTCTACCTGCGGCTCGACCGCGAGCTGGTCGACGTGCACGCGCCGCACGACCCGTTGCTCGGCGAGCACCTGATGGACGTGGCGTCGGCGGGCGACGTCGTGCTCGCGAACGCCCCCGGCAACGGGCTGGTCGACGACAAGGCGATGTACTGCGCGGTACCCGACCTCATCTGGTACTACCTGGGCGAGCGTCCGCTGCTCGAGTCGGTGCCGACCTACCGGACGGGCGACCCGGCCGAGCGGCTCGCGGTCCTCGACCGGGTGGGCGAGCTCGTCACGAAGCCGGTGGACGGCGAGGGGGGTCGCGGCGTCCTGATCGGCCCCTCGGCCAGCGCGGCGGTCGTGGCCGAGCGTCGGGCCGAGATCGCCCGGGACCCGTCCGGCTGGGTCGCGCAGGAGGTGGTGACGTTGTCGTCGCACCCGACCCTGACCCCGACCGGGCTGCAGCCCCGGCACGTCGACCTCCGCTGCTTCGTGTACCTCACCGGCACCGGGGCGGGCGAGAGCGTGCTCGCCGACCTGGCGCTGACCCGCGTGGCGCCCGAGGGCAGCATGATCGTGAACTCGTCGCAGGGCGGGGGCGCGAAGGACACCTGGATCGTGGGCGTCTGACCCGTCGGCGTCCCCGAGGGAGGCGCGGTGTCGGCCCGTGCCCCGTCACCGGTCAGAAGGGCCCGGCGGCCTTCGCGATCGCCTCGAACAGGGCGGTCGTGTCGTCGTCGCGGCGCTTGACCGACGTGCCGATCGTGCCGCCGGGGGAGTGGACCTCGGCCGAGACCCGGCTGCCCTTGTCGGACGTGGCGAAGTCGAGCCTCACGGTGTCCGTGCCGCTGGCCGACGCCGACCGACGCAGAAGCGTGGCCCCCGTCTCGTCGGCGCCGCCCAACGAGAACGTGGGGCTCGCCTGCAGTGCTCGACGCACGAGGCCGGGCAGCATCGCCACCGGCAGTTTCAGGTCGAGCGTCGCCCGGGTCACCTCGGGGTCGCCTCGGACGATCTGGGGTCCACGCGTGTCGGCCATGGTCGGAGCGTAGTGCCGACGGACGGCTCCGTCGATCACCCCGGGCGTGCGACGCCGTCGCTGCCGCTGAGGAGCCGCGTCGGGGTCGCAGCGGGCACCGCCGCCGCACCCGGGCCTCACCCGGCCGGCCGCCCTACGCTGGACCGATGCCGAGCCCCGACCCCTCCGACCCCCGCCGTCCGTCGAGCCGTCGCGGCCCGTCGGGCACCGCAGCACTCACCTGGGGAGTCGTGCTGCTCGCGATCGCCGTCGTCGGGTCGCCCTTCGGCGCGTCGGTGCTGCTCGTCGGGCTCGTGGCGCCCGGTCGGCAGTCGTCCGTCGACGTCGTGGTCGCCCTCGCCGTGGTCGCCGTCCTCGTCGCCGGCGGCATCGTGCTCGTGAGGATCGGTCTGGGACAGCGCCGTCGAGCCCGGCTCGAGAAGGTCGTCGACCGGGCCGCCCCGCCGGCGGGACCGATGCCGGTGACGCGGCCCGCGCCTCCTCGGGTGGCTCCCGGCAGCGCGGCACCGGTCGTCGTGCCGCCCCCGGTGGTCGACGCGACGCCGGTGCGGACCACGGCCGTCGTGGTCGACGACCCGGTCGCCCTGTGGCGCTCGGCGTTCCGACTCGAGGCCTGGTGGTTCGTGGACCGCGGCACGGCCGGGGCCTCGAGGCCCTTCGCCGTCGTGGACGAGGGCACCCCGACCCTGCTCGCCTTCACCTCGCCCGAGCGCGCTCGGGACGCCGCCCTCGCCCGCGGCCTCGACGCGTCGTCGGCCGACCGGCTGGTCTGGCGCGCGCCCGCCGACTTCGTGGCCGACGTCGGCACCTACACGCGTGCCGGGTTACGGCGTCTCGCCCTCGACCCCGACCAGCACGGGGCATCCGGCACCCTCGCGGCGCTGCCCGAGATCGCACGGCTCGTCCGGCGCTGACCCGCAGGACAGGCCGTCCGCTCAGTTCCAGCGGTAGCCGTGCTCGGGTCGGCCCGGGCTGCCGTACCGGGGCTCGCGGGTCGCCGCCCCCGTGTCGGCGAGGTGCTCGAGGTACCGGCGGGCGGTCACCCTCGACACCCCGGCGGCGTCCGCCACCTCGCCCGCGGACGGTGACCCGCCGCGACGCAGCACCGCCACGACCTGCTCGAGCGTGGCCGGCGCGAGGCCCTTGGCCAGCGTCGGTGCCGGTGCCCGGCGCAGGGTGGCGAACCCCGAGTCGACGTCCGACTGGGTCACCTGTCCCTGCCCGGTCGCCAGCGACTCGCGGAACGCCCGGTAGGCCCCGAGCCGGTCGGCGAACGTCGCGAAGGTGAACGGCTTGATCAGGTACTGGACGATGCCGAGCGACACCGCGGTCCGCACGACGGAGGCGTCCCGTACGGCCGTGATCGCGATGACGTCCACGCTCGAGCCCGCCGCCCGCAGGGCCCGGCAGAGCTGCAGACCGTGCGTGTCGGGCAGGTTCATGTCGAGCAGCACGAGGTCGAGACCGCGCCCGTGGGGACCGCCGAGAGCGCGGACCGCGTCGAGGGTCTCGCGTCCGTCCCGCGCCCGGCCGACCACCTCGAAGCCGTCCAGCCGGTCGAGGTACGCGACGTGCGCCTCCGCGGTCAGGGGCTCGTCCTCGACGACGAGCACGCGGACCCGGTCGACGGACGAGGAGGCGCCGGTCACGACCGCACCCCACCCCGACGTCGGGCGGTGGTGTCGACGTCGTCCGGCCGCCGGTCGGGCAGCAGCACCGAGAAGGTGGTCCCGTCGGGTCCCGTGGCGACGTCGAGCCGACCTCCGACCCGACCCACGGCCTGACGGACGAGCGCGAGGCCGATGCCGCGTCCGCCCGCCGACGTCGGCTTGGTGCTGAACCCCCGCCGGAAGGCGAGCTCGACGTCGCCGAGCCCCGGGCCGTCGTCCTCGACGTCGAGCTGGACGCCGCCCTCGACCCGGGCGACGGTCACCTCGACCCGGGGCGGGCGGGCCGGGCGGCCGGTGGGATCGGGGGAGGGGGTCGGGGCGTCGAGGGTCGGGGCGACCGCGTCGAAGGCGTTGTCGACGAGGTTGCCCAGGATCGTGACGAGGTCCCCGGGCTCGACGTCGATCGTCCCCAGGTCGGGCTCGACGTCGACGCGCAGGTCGATCGACCGTTCGCGGGCCTGTGCCGCCTTGCCGAGCAGCAGGGCGGCGAGCGTCGGCTCGTCGATCGCGGCCACGACCCGGTCGGCGAGCCGCTGGCCGAGGTCGAGCTCGTCGGCCGCGAACCGGAGGGCCTCGTCGCCACGCCCGAGCTCGATCAGCGACACGATCGTGTGCAACCGGTTCGAGAACTCGTGGGTCTGCGAGCGCAGCGCGTCCGAGAGGGTGCGCATGGTCTCGACCTCGCCGGTGAGGTGGGTGAGCTCGGTGTGGTCGCGCAGGGTCGTCACGGTCCCGAGCGTGCGGCGGGAGCGTGGGCGGGCGGTGCCGGTGACCGGTGCCGCGCCTCCTGACGGTGTCGCGCCTCCTGACGGTGTCGCGCCTCCTGACGGTGTCGCGCCTCCTGACGGTGTCGCGCCTCCTCGTCCGGTCGAGGGCGTCGGGTGGGTCGGGCCCTCGGTGGGTTCGGTGACCTCCTGGTTCACGACCAGCACGCGGTCGTCGGTCACGTGCACCTCGTCGGAGGCGCGGCGTCCGGAGGCGAGCAGCTCGCGCAGCGAGTCGGGCAGCTGCAGGTCGGTCAGCGGGACGGGAGCGGCGATGCCCCCGGGCGGCAGGTCGAGCAGCTCGGCCGCCTGGTCGTTGTAGAGCGTCAGTCGGCCGCGGTCGTCGACGAGCACGAGACCCTCGCGCACGGAGTGCAGCACGCCCTCGTAGTACGCGAACATCCGGGCGAGTTCCTCCGGGCCGCGGCCCCAGGTCACGCGCCGCAGGTACCGGCTGAGCAGCCACGAGACGACGCCGCCGAGCACCACGGTCGCCCCGGCGGCCGCGAACACGAGCGGCAGCCGCTCACCGACCGACTGCGTGATGGTGTCGACCGTGACCCCGGCCGACACGAGGGCGACGACCTCGCCGTCGCCCTCGATCGGCACGACCGCGCGCACCGACGGGCCGAGGGTGCCGGCGTAGGTCTCGGTGAACGACTCCCCGCGGAGGGCCGGGGCGATCGTGCCGACGAACGGGCGGCCGATCTCGTCGGGGTCGGGGTGCGTCAGGCGCGTGCGGTCGGGCCGCATGATCGTGACGAAGTCGGTCGACGTGTCGCTCATCAGGGCCACGGCGTAGGGCTGCAGACGGGCGCTCGGATCGGACGTCCCCAGCGCGTCGACGACGTAGGGGTTGTCGGCGATCGAGGTGGCGAGCGCCAGGCATGCCCGTGCCGCCGAGCGATCGGCGTCGTCGCGGGCCGACCGGATCGTCCAGGCCGTCGCCAGCAGGGTCACGGCGACGACGAAGACCACGAGCAGGGCGAACAGCCGGGTGGCGATGCTCCACCGGGTGGGGTCGACGGTCATCTCGGGCGGGCTCCTCGCTGCGCTGCGGCCGGCGTCCATCATGACGCACCACCGGCGCGACCAGTATGACCACAACGTCGACGTCCACCCGGCGACCGACGAGAGTCGCGGCGACGAACCCCGCACGACCGTCGACGACGACGCCGCCGGTCACGAGCTCGAGGAAGACCCCCATGGCAAAGACGCACAAGGGCCCGCAGACCCCCACACCCGGCGGAACGACGACGGGCGGCGTCCGCCCCCGGCGCCGGATCGACCGCTCGCACTGGCTCTACATCGCGGTGATCGTGGCCGTCGCGGCCGGCATCGTCGTCGGCCTCACGGCACCCGAGGTCGCCGTGCAGCTGAAACCGATCGGCACGGCCTTCGTGTCGCTCATCTCGATGATGATCGCGCCGGTGATCTTCTGCACGATCGTGCTCGGCGTCGGCTCCATCGCCAAGGCCGCGACCGTCGGCAAGGTGGGCGGGCTCGCGCTCGGCTACTTCATCGCGATGTCGACCTTCGCCCTGGCCATCGGCCTCGTGGTCGGCAACCTGATCCACCCGGGCGAGGGCCTGATGATCGGCTCGACCGGATACGAGGCGCCCGCCGCCGAGGAGGCCGGTGGCACGGCGGGCTTCCTGCTCGGCATCATCCCCGAGACGCTGGTGTCGTCGCTGACCAGCGGCTCCATCCTGCAGACGCTGTTCGTGGCCCTGCTCGTCGGCTTCGCCCTGCAGCGCATGGGCGATCGGGGCGCGACCATCCTCGAGGGCGTCCGCAACCTGCAGGTGCTGGTGTTCCGCATCCTCGCGATGATCATGTGGGTCGCCCCGATCGGCGCGTTCGGTGCGATCGCCGCGGTGGTCGGCGAGACCGGCGTCGCCGCCATCGTGGCGCTCGGCACCCTGATGGTCGCCTTCTACATCACGTGCATCCTCTTCGTCGCCGTCGTGCTCGGCACGATCCTCAAGCTCGTCACGGGCGTCAACATCTTCCGGGTGATGAAGTACCTCGGACGCGAGTACCTGCTGATCGTCTCGACCTCGTCGAGCGAGGTCGCGCTGCCGCGCCTCATCGCCAAGATGGAGCACCTCGGCGTCTCGAAGCCCGTCGTCGGCATCACGGTGCCGACCGGCTACTCGTTCAACCTCGACGGCACCGCGATCTACCTGACCATGGCGTCGCTCTTCATCGCCAACGCCATGGGCACGCCGCTCAACGTCGGTGAGCAGGTCTCGCTGCTGCTGTTCATGATGATCGCCTCGAAGGGTGCCGCCGGCGTCACGGGCGCCGGCATCGCCACCCTCGCGGGAGGCCTGCAGGCACACCGGCCCGACCTGGTCGACGGCGTCGGCGTCATCGTCGGCATCGACCGGTTCATGTCCGAGGCGCGCGCCCTGACCAACTTCACGGGCAACGCCGTCGCGACGATCCTCGTCGGCACCTGGACGAAGCAGATCGACAAGGACCGCGTCGAGACCGTGCTGTCGGGTCGCGCGCCCTTCGACGAGGCGACCATGAACGCGGACGGTCACGGCGCCTCCTCGGGGTCGGACTCGGGCTCGGGTTCGGACTCCGCTTCGGCCGGCCCGGCCGCCGCGCGCCTGCTCGACGGTCGCGCGGGTGGGCTGGGCTCGCTCGAGGGCACCTCGCCCGACCGCATCTCGACCGGCTCGTTGCACGCCATGGTCGGCACCGACGGTCGGCGGGCCGACGAGCACCTCGCCGACGCCGCCGCGGACGACGAGCCCCGTCGCGGGTAGGGCCCGCCTCGGACCCCGGATCGTCGCCGGGACCCCCGTGCGTGCGCGGGGGTCTCGGCGACGTCCCGGGGTCTCGCCGTCGGCCCGCCGACCCGCGGCGGGTGCAGCGTGCAACATCCGTGTCGGAGGCGTACCGTCGCACCCGATGTGCGGTCACGCCCCGCGGTCAGAGCCGACCGACCGGGCCCCGCAGGACGGAGCCACCATGCTCGCCGGACGCCTCGACGTCAGCACCCGCCACTTCTCGGTCACCGAGGTGCCCACCCCCGACGCCGGCCCGGGGCAGGTGCGCATCGCCGTGGCCGCGGCCGGCGTCTGCCTGAGCGACGTGCACCTGATCCAGGGGTCGCTCACGCCGCTGCACCTGCCGGGCGACACCGTCACCCTCGGCCACGAGGTGGCCGGCACGGTCGACCAGGTGGGCGACGGCGTCACGCACGTCGCCGCCGGCGACCGCGTCCTGCTGCAGGCCGGCGAGGAGCGCGACGGCCAGGTCTTCACCCGCGGCGTCGACTACGACGGCGGGTGGGCCGAGTTCGCCGTGGCCCGCGCCGACACGGTCGTGCCGATCCCGGACTCCCTGCCGTTCGAGCAGGCCTGCTTCATCCCCGACGCCGTGTCGACTCCCTGGGCTGCGCTCACCACGACCGCCGACACCCGGCCCGGCACGGCGGTCGGCGTCTGGGGCGTCGGCGGCCTCGGCGCCCACGCCGTCCAGCTGCTCTCCCTGCTCGGCGCCGCGCCGATCGTCGCGGTCGACCCCCTACCCGGTGCCCGGGCCCGGGCGCTCGAGTTCGGTGCGGACCTCGCGCTCGATCCCGCCGACCCGGACTTCGCCGCGGCACTCGGCCGGGCGACCGGTGGCCGCGGACTCGCCCGGGCCTTCGACTTCGCGGGGGTGCCCGCCGTGCGCGAGCAGGCCATCGCCTGCCTCGGATACCGGGGACGGTTGACGCTCGTCGGCCTGTCGGACCAGCCGATCACGATCACCGACGGCACGAAGTTCAGCTTCCTGCAGCAGCAGGTCCTCGGCCACTACGGCTCCGAGCCCGCCGACGTCACCACGCTCGTCGCGCTGGCGGCCCGGGGGAGGCTCGACTTCGCGAAGTCGGTCAGCGCGACCGTGCCCCTGGCCGAGGCCGAACGGGCGGTGCAGATGCTCGAACGCAAGGAAGGCGACCCGATCCGGATCGTGCTGGTCCCGTGAGCGACGCGACCCGCGCCTCCTCGGTCCCGGACGAGGGCGACGACCGCCCCGCCGGTGGTGACGGCCGCCCCGCCGGTGGTGACGACCGCCCCGCAGGTGGGGACGACCGACCCGTCGTGGGAGGCGTCGAGCACGTCGACCTGCTCGTCGTCGGCGCCGGCCTGTCCGGGGTCGGCGTGGCGGCCCAGCTCCGCCGGGACTTCCCCCGTCGCAGCCTGGCCGTCGTCGAGGCCCGCGCGGCGATCGGCGGCACCTGGGACCTCTTCCGCTACCCGGGGGTCCGATCGGACAGCGACATGTTCACCCTCGGCTACGGGTTCCGACCCTGGCGCGACGCGCGGGCGATCGCTCCGGGCGAGGCGATCAGGGAGTACGTCCGTGACACGGCCGACGAGACGGGCGTCGCCGGGCTGATCCGGTTCGGGCACCGCGTGGTCGCGGCCGACTGGGTTTCCGCCGAGGCCCGGTGGACCGTCACGATCGAGGTCGCGAGCACGTCGGCAGCGGACGCGTCGTCCGCCGCCGGCGAGGAGTCGAGCGCAGGAGGCACGGGTGCCGTCCCGACGTCCCGGCGCGTCACGATCACGTGCTCGTTCTTGTTCGTCTGCTCGGGGTACTACCGCTACGACGAGGGCTGGTCGCCCGCATTCCCGGGGCAGGACTCGTTCGCCGGACGCGTCGTGCACCCCCAGCACTGGCCGGAGGACCTCGACGTGAGCGGCAAGCGCGTCGTCGTGATCGGATCGGGGGCGACGGCGGTGACCCTGGTGCCCGCCCTCGCCGAGAGCGCCGAGCAGGTCACCATGCTGCAACGTTCGCCGACCTACGTGCTGTCCCTTCCCTCGCGACGGAAGGAGCCCCGCGCCTGGCGTCGGCTGCTGCCGCAGGCCGTCGACGACCGGCTGATCCGGTGGCGCAGCATCGGCATGGCGCTGCTCAGCTTCCAGACGAGCCGGCGCTCTCCCGAGAAGATGAAGGCGTTCCTCCGGGCGCAGGTGGCCCGGCGCCTGCCGGACGACTTCGACGTCGACCGGCACTTCCAGCCGAGCTACGACCCGTGGGACCAGCGCCTCTGCATCACCCCGGACGGCGCGCTGTTCCGGGCGTTGCGCTCGGGGTCGGCGTCGATCGTGACCGACGACATCGACTCGTTCACGGCCGGTGGCGTCCGGGTCGCGGGTCGCGACGGCCAGCGGGCGCACGAGCTGCCCGCGGACGTCGTCGTCACGGCGACGGGGCTCAACCTGCTGCTGTTCGGCGGCATGCGGTTGTCGGTCGACGGGGTGGAGGTCGACCCGGCGACCCGGCTGACCTACAAGGGGTTCATGCTCTCGGGGGTGCCGAACCTGGCGTTCGCCATCGGGTACACGAACGCGTCGTGGACGCTGAAGATCGACCTCGTCGTGCACTACGTCGCCCGGCTGCTGCGTCACGCCGACCGTCACGGGTACCGGTCGGCCGTGCCGATCGCGCCGGAGCGGCCGGGACCGACGAGCCCGCTGATCGACCTGACGAGCGGGTACGTGTCGCGCGGGGTGCACCTGATGCCCCGGCAGGGATCGCGGTCACCCTGGCGGATGCACCAGAACTACCCTCGCGACGTCTGGTTGATGCGGCACAGCACCCTGACCCGGGACGGCGTGCGGTTCGAGCGCTGAGCGGGCCCCGGCGGTCTCGCGTCGGACGACGCGGCGGCCCGCCGGGGACGACGCGGTGGCCTGCCGCGGACGACTCAGCCGACCACCGCGAGGGCGAAGGGCAGCACGGCGGGGGCCCCTGCGCGGCGCAGGTCGCGTCCGGCCACCGTGAGCGTCCAGCGGCTGTCGACCAGGTCGTCGACGAGCAGCACCGGCCCGGACACGTCGGCGAGGGCCGCGGCCAACTCGGGGCCGACCTCGAAGGACTGCCAGACGTCGGCCAGACGGTAGACGCTGTTGCCGCCCTGGCCGCGGCCGGCCGAGGGGCGGGCGCTGCCGAGCGTGCCGAGCAGCGGCAACCGCCCGACGGTGCTGATCGCCTCGGCGAGCGACCCGACGAGTTGCGGCCGTGACGTCGACGGCATCGCCACGACCCCCACCGGCCGTTCGGCCCACGGCCACTCCTTCAGGACGCGCACGACCCCGTCGAGCAGGTGCTTCGACAGGGGAGCGTCGGGGGCGTTCGCCGCGAAGACCTCGCGGAGGGTGTTGCCCCACCCGAGGTCGGTCAGTCGGGCGAGCGCCCGCCCCGGCTCGACCCGTTCGCCCTCGGGGATCTTGCCCTTGACGGCGACCCCGGCCCGGTCGGCGCCCGTGGGCCACTGGGCCCGGGGGTCGATCTCGACGCCGACCCGGTCGAGGGTGCTCGCGGCCGAGGTCGCCGCCTCGCCGGCGATGTCGGTCGGGTACCAGGTGCCCGCGCAGACGTCGCACCGCCCGCAGGGCTCGGCGGCCGGATCGTCGAGGTCGACCTGCAACATCTGCATGCGGCAGGTCTCGCCGCGCTCGAACGCGAGCATCGACTCTTGCTCGGCGACCCGGGCCGCGGCGATGCGGTCGTAGCGTTCGGCGTCGTAGACCCAGGGCTCGCCCGTGCTCACCCAGCCGCCCTGGACCCGGCGGACGGCACCGTCGACGTCGAGCACCTTGAGCATCAGTTCGAGCGGGGTGCGCTTGACGTCGACCCGCGCCTCGAGGGCGGGCGTCGACAGCGGTGTCTCGCCCAGCTCGGCCAGCACGGCCGCCGCCCGCGCCTCGGAGGGCATCGAGGCCGTGGCGAAGTACTGCCAGATCTCGGCGTCCTCTGTGCCGGGCAGCAGCAGCACGTCGGCGTTGTCGGTGGCGCGACCCGCTCGGCCGATCTGCTGGTAGTACGCGACGGGCGACGACGGCGCGCCGAGGTGGATCACGAAGCCGAGGTCGGGTTTGTCGAAGCCCATGCCGAGGGCGCTCGTGGCGACCAGTGCCTTGAGGTCGTTGCCCTTGAGGCGCTGTTCGAGTTGTTCGCGTTCTTCGGGGTCGGTGCGGCCCGAGTACGACCGCACGTCGTGCCCGGCCTCGCGCAGCAGGCGGGCGGTGTCGTCGGCGGCCGAGATCGTGAGCGTGTAGATGATGCCGCTGCCGGGCAGGTCGGCGAGGTGGCTGAGCAGCCAGCCGAGTCGGTCGCGCGAGGTCGGCAGCTGCAGCACCCCGAGACGCAGGGAGGCGCGCGCCAGCGACCCCCGGATCGTCAGCACCTCGTCGCCCGGCCCCACGGCGAGTTGCTCGGCGACGTCGGCCACGACGCGGGCGTTGGCCGTGGCCGTCGTGGCCAGGACGGGCACGCCCGTGGGCAGGGTGCGGATGAGGTCGGCGAGGCGACGGTAGTCGGGCCGGAAGTCGTGGCCCCAGTCGGAGATGCAGTGCGCCTCGTCGACGACGAGCATGCCGAGCCGGGCGATGAGGACGGGCAGCTGCTCGTCGCGGAACCGCGGGTTGTTGAGTCGTTCGGGGGAGACGAGCAGCACGTCGATCTCGTCGTCGACGAGCTGCTGCTGGACGTCGGACCACTCGTGGGCGTTCGCCGAGTTGACCGCGACGGCCCGGACCCCGGCCCGGGCGGCGGCGGCGACCTGGTCGCGCATCAGGGCGAGCAGGGGGGAGACGAGCAGCGTCGGGCCGGTGCCGCGTCGACGCAGCAGCAGGGTGGCGATGAAGTACACCGCCGACTTGCCCCAGCCGGTGCGCTGGACGACGAGGGCTCGACGACGATCGGCGACGAGCGCCCGGATGGCCTCGAGCTGCCCGTCGTGGAAGACGGCGTCGTCGCGCCCGGTGAGCGCCCGCAGCAGGTCGAGTGCCTCGGCGTCGATGTCGGTCGCGGTGCTCGTCGGTGTCATGACCCCATGCTCGCAGAGGCCACCGTCACCCGCCGGACGGACGGAGGGCGCGACCACCCGACGTCGGGGGTCGCGCCCTGGGGACGAGACGAGGGAGGCGGGTCAGCCCGCCGAGGAGTCCGAGCCCGGCTCGGCCGGGGGAGCGGCCCGCTTGCCCAGCTCGACCGCCACGAACGAGGCGACGACGCCGGCGACGAGGGCGAAGACCGTTCCGCCGGCACCCCACGACTTCTTGCCGAAGAGCTGGTCGACCGACGGCCCGCCCGGGCCCGAGGCCAGGGCGGCGGCGGCGGCGATCAGGACGGCGTTGTACTCGTAGCCGCCCTCGGTCACCCACGGGCCCTTGGAGAGGTGCACCTTGCGGACGGCGGTGACCATCGTGCCGACGATGCCGGCGGCGGCGAGCGGGGTCGCCGCGCCGAGGGCGAGTGCGGCACCGCCGGCGGTCTCGGTGACCGCGACCAGACGGGCGTTGCGGGCGGCGGGGTGCATCCCCGTGCCGGCCATCATCTGCTCGGTGCCGGCGAGTCCGGGACCGTCGAAGGCGCCGGTCAGCTTCTGGAGTCCGTGGCCGACGAAGAAGCCGCCGACGGTCAGGCGGAGGAGGGTGGATGCGAGGCTCATGCACCGTTCCTACCCGGTGTGGGCCGTCGCCGTCCGCGGCGGGGAGCGTCCGGTCCGCCCGCTCGTGTCAGGATCGGGGGATGCGCGCCGTCCAGTACGACCAGTTCGGGTCGATCCCGACCATCGTCGACCTCCCGGCACCCGTGCCGCCCGCCCACGGCGTCGTGGTCCGCGTCGCGGCCACGGGGGTGTGCCGGAGCGACTGGCACGCCTGGAAGGGTCACGACGACTCGGTGCGCCTTCCCCACGTGCCGGGCCACGAGTTCGCGGGCGTGGTGACGGCGGTGGGTGCCGACGTCGCCCGGGTCGCCGTCGGCACCCGCGTGACCGCCCCGTTCGTCTTCGCCTGCGGCACGTGCGACGAGTGCCGTGCCGGTGCCACCCAGGTCTGCTCGCGTCAGCAGCAGCCCGGCTTCACCCTTCCCGGCTCGTACGCCGAGTCGCTGGTCGTCCCGCACGCCGACGTGAACGTCATCGCCCTGCCGGACGAGGTCGGCTTCGTCGAGGCGGCGGCGCTCGGCTGCCGCTTCGGCACGGCTTACCACGCCCTGCACGCCCGGGCCCGCGTCCGGGCGGGTGAGTGGGTCGCCGTCTTCGGCTGCGGCGGAGTGGGTCTCTCGGCGGTCGCCGTGGCGGTGGCCGCCGGTGCTCACGTCGTCGCGTCGGACATCTCGCCCGCCGCCCTCGAACGGGCCGCCGACCTGGGTGCCGAGACCGTCCCCATGGACGACCTCGCCGTCGACCGGGTCCGAGCCCTCACCGCGGGAGGCGCCGACGTCGCCCTCGACGCGTTCGGCAGCCGGGTGACGTCCGCGGCGTCCGTCGCGTCCCTCCGTCCGCGGGGTCGACACGTCCAGGTGGGCCTGCTGCTCGACGACGAGGCCGCCCCGGTGATCCCGATGGGGCGGGTGATCGCCGACGAACTCGAACTGTTGGGCAGTCACGGCATCTCGGTGGGCGAGTACGCCGCGATGCTCGACGACGTCGTCGCGGGCCGACTGCGTCCGCAGGAGTCCATCGGTCGGATCATCGCCTTCGACGACCTGCCCGACGCCGTGGTCGCCATGGACCGACCGGCGACCTCCGCCGGCATGACGGTGGCCGTGTTCTGACCCGGCCTACCTCAGTCGTCGAAGGTTGGTGACGCTCAGCCAGATCAGGCAGAGCATGCCGATCAGCGTGAAGTACGACCCCGACTTCCCCGGATCGAGGACGATCAGGACGACCGAGGCCGCGGCGATCGTCACGGCGACGGCGAGGAGGACGCGCCACGTGGTGCGGCCCGTCGGGGGCGGGGGATTCGAGGTCATGCTCCATGCTGTCATCCCTCCCCGGCGTCCGCGAGGGGCCCGGTACGGGGAGGATTGCCCCATGACTGCACTCCAGGGAATCGACGTCGCGGCCGAACTCCGACAGGTGACCGAGCACTGGACGCCTCGGGTCGTCGGGCAGGTGAACGACCAGTACGTGAAGGTCGCGAAGCTGCTCGGCGAGCTCGTCTGGCATGCGCACGACGCCGAGGACGAGATGTTCCTCGTCGTCTCGGGCACCTTGCGCATCCAGCTCCCCGACGACCACGAGGTGGTGCTCACCCCCGGGCAGTTCCACGTCGTGCCGCGGGGGGTGCCGCACAACCCCGTGGCCGACGAGGAGGTCGAGATCGTGCTGATCGAGACCACCACGACGGCCCACACCGGTGACGTCGTCGTCGACCGCACCGTGCCCGTCGACCGTCAGGTCGGCGACTTCCGCTGACGACGACCGGCCTGGCATCCGCCCTCGCACCCGCTCGGGCACTCGGCCTCGGGACCGCACCCGGCAGGCCGCCCCGGCGTCGCCAGCGGGCGGCGACTCAGGTGAGATCGCGGGAGAAGCTCGCGATGTCGGCCGCGAGCAGCTCGGGTTCTTCGTGCGGTGCGAAGTGTCCACCCCGCGGCATCTCGGTGAAGCGGACGACGTCGTGGGTCCGTTCCGCCCAGCGGCGCGGGGGATGCACCAGGTCGCGGGGGAACACCGCGACCGCCGTCGGGACGCTCACCCGGATCACCGGGGTCGTGTGCCCGGCAGCGTGCTCCCAGTATGGGCGCAGGGCCGTGGACGCCGCGCCGGTGAACCAGTACAGCGAGGCGAGCTCGAGGAGGTAGTCGTCGCTGAAGCGCGTCGAGACGTCACCGGCGCAGTCGCTCCAGGCGCGGTGCTTCTCCAACAGCCACGAGAGCAGGCCGACCGGTGAGTCCGACAGGGCGGGTGCCAGGGTGAGCGGGCGCGTCCGTTGCTGGTGTTCGTAGGCGCCCTCGGTCGCCGACCACGAGGCGACCTCGTCGAGGTGTGCGCGTTCGTCGGATGCGAGACCGGCAGGGTCGTACTCCGGGGGACCGCCCACGGCGAGCAGGTGGATGCCGGCCACCTCCTCGGGGTGGCTCTGAGCGAGTCGGGAGGTGATGCCCGCCCCGAGATCGCCGCCGTGGGCGACGTAGCGGGAGAACCTGAGCTCGTCGGTCATGAGACGGTGCCACAGCTCGTGCGTCTGGTCGCCGAGCGTGGGTCGGGGCGGCGAGAACGGGAACCCCGGCAGCGCGGGGACGATGACCGTCATCGCGTCGTCGGGGTCGCCTCCGTGCTCGGACGGCCGTGACAACCGCCGGGCGAGCTCGACCAGTTCGAGTGCCGTGCTCGGCCAGCCGTTCGTGAGCACCACGGGCAGTCGCTTCGAGTCCTCGCCCTCGAACCGGAGGTACGACAGCGCGGTGCCGTCGAGGTCCACCGAGCCCCACGGCAGCGACGCCATGCGGCTCTCCCGGGCTCGCCAGTCGAAGCCGGTGACCCAGTGCCGCGCAAGGCGGCGCAGGACGGCTTCGTCGGTCCCCGCCTGCCAGGCGTCCACGGGCCAGCCGGTCGCCCATCGGGTCGATCCGACACGGTCGAGGAGGTCGGTCAGGTCGGCGTCCGACACGGAGAGGTCCATGGCCTCATCTTCCCGTGATCAGGCCGTCGACCCCGAGGAGGCGCGGGGCGCGTTCCCGAGGACGGCGCGAGCCACCGTGTCGACGGCGTCCTCGACGAGCGCGTCCCGGGCGTCGGCGTCGTCTCGCTCGGACTCGTGCACGACGATCGTCGCGCCTCGCCGGGCGCCGACGTAGTCCACGATCCCGTGCTCGATCTGCGTCCGCATCGCCGTCTCGTAGCCGTGCCGTTCGTACGTCCCGGCCGAGTCGCCGGCCACGGCGAGGAGGTGCACGGTCAACCTGCCGAGCCGGCGGCGCGTACCGCCCTCGGGGTCGATCTCGAACGCCCACCCGTTGACGAAGACCCTGTCGATCCAGCCCTTCATCAGGGCGGGCATCGACCACCAGTAGACGGGGAACGCCAGGACGAGGTGGTCCGCCCGGTCGATCCGCTCCTGTTCGCGCACGACGTCGGCGGGAACGGTCCGGTGGCCACGGTAGGCCGCGCGGTCCGCCGTGCCGAAACGTGGGTCGAACCCTTCCGCCGCGAGGTCGGCCAGCTCGACCGTGCCCGGCGGCAGGGCCTGCACGAGCCGTCGGGCGACACCGGAGGTCAGTGAGGCGTGATCGGGATGGGCGGTGACGATGAGCGTGTTCACGGCGACCAGTCAATCCGGTCCCGCTGGGCACCCGTCGACTGGGCAGGGCAGGGCAGGACCGGACAGGACAGGACAGGACAGGACAGGACAGGACAGGACAGGGCAGGGCAGGGCAGGTCAGCCGCCGCGGGTCCACTCCGCGACGAGCGAGACGGTGTGGGCGTACTCGGCCAGCCGGGGCCGGTTCAGGAAGGCATGGCGGGTGCCCGGCAGGACGTGGTGCCGCACGTCGACCCCCGCGTCGGCGAGCTCCCCGGCGAACACGTCGCCCGAGGCGCGCATGTTGTCGCGCTCGGCATTCACCACGAGCGTCCGGGGGAACCCCGTGAGGTCGTGACCTCCGGGGAAGGCGAGCCGGTCGGCCAGCGCGGTCCGCGAGCCGGCGTAGTTGCGGTTCATCACGTCGAGCGCCCACCTCGCGTGGCTGAGTCCCCGGTGGCCGCCCGACCGGTGGCGTGCCTCCGCCATCCGGGGGTGCGCGGGGTGGAAGAAGCCGTAGGCGAAGACGGCGCCCACCGGAGGGCGACCCTCGTCGATCGTGCGGAGGGTGGCCGCCGCGGCGAGGCACGCCCCCGCGCTCGCGCCTCCGACGATGACGCCCTCGGGCGACCGGTCGGCCACCTCGCCGTAGGCCGTCACCACGTCGTCGAGTGCCCCCGGGTACCGGCTGCGCGACGGCATCAGCCGCCCGGCCACGAGACCGAGACCCGGAGGAGGCGCGAGGCGGTAGTCCACCGTGGCGACCCTCACCCCGCGTGCGGCGAGCGACCGCGCCACGTCGTGCGCCTCCGGCTGGTCGAGCCCCCCACGGAAGAACCCACCGCCGTGCAGCCAGAGCAGCGTCGGCCCGGGCGAACCCGTCGACACCGGCCACGGCTCGTACCAGCGGACGGGCACGGGGACCCGGACGGTCCCGCCACCCGGGGCGGCGAGTAGTCGGCTCATGCCCCGTCGACCGCGTCGTCGGGCAGGACCACCAGGTCGAGGTGGTCCCGCAACTGCTGCACCACGTCGATGCGGTCCGGGTCGAGCAGCCACTGCAGCTGGATGCCGTCCCACAGGGCCACGAGCCCGGACGCCGCCCGGTCGGGGTCGACCCCGGGGCGCAACCGACCCCGCGCCTCCAGCGCTCGCAGGGCGTCGCCGTACTCGGCACGCAGACGCTCGAAGCGCTCGCGCACGTAGTCGCTGCCGGGGTTGCCGGTCGTGACCGCCTCGCCTGCCAGCACCGCGTAGAGCGCGATGAGTCCGGGCACCGTCTCGTTGTGTCGCGCCTGCCCGAGGACGGTCCCGATCAGGTCACCCCGGTCGGGAGGCTCGGCCGAACGGTCCGAGACCGTGTCGCGACGTTCGAGCACCGCGAGCAGCAGCGCGCTCTTCGACGGGAAGTAGTGCAGCAGGCTCGTCTGGCTCATGCCGACGACGTCCGCCACGTCACGGAGCGACCCGCCGACGTAGCCCTTGGTCGAGAACACCTCGAAGGCCGCCTCGACGATCGCGAGCCGGCGTTCGGCCGACTTCGCGTACGGGCCGCGACGCGTGGGACGAGAACCGTCGGCACCACCCGCGGGCGCGCCTCCTGGGTCGCTCGTCGTCGAGCCGGTCGTCGTCATGATCGGCCACTCTACGACCTCGCGGACACCTCGCCCGTGAAATTCGAGCGACCACTCGAATTTGTGTTAGCGTCGCTGACGCCACGGCCCCACGACGAAGTGAGATGAACATGAGCCCGATTTCCCGACGGCAGTTGCTCGGCCTGGGGGTGACCGCCGGCGCCACTGCCATGCTCGCCGGCTGCGCCACGCCCGGGACGACCTCCGTGAACTCCCTGCCGACCATCCCCGCGGCCGACGGCCCGGTCAAGCTCCAGTACTGGGCCTGGCTCAAGGGCCTCGACCAGGTCACCGCCTTGTACAACAAGAGCCAGTCGCGCGTCCAGGTCGAGACCGTCTTCATCCCCGGCGGCAACGCGGGCGGCTACCAGAAGCTGTACTCGGCGCTCGCCGCGGGGGCCGGGCCCGACATCGCCCAGGTCGAGCTGCGCTCGCTGCCCGAGTTCCTCCTCGCCAACGGCGTCGTCGACCTCAAGCGCTACGGCGCCGACCAGTACGCCGACCTCTACGACCCCACGCTGTGGAACCAGGTCAGCTACACCGACGGCGTCTACGCGATCCCGCAGGACAGCGGCCCGATGGGCATGTTCTACCAGCCCGCCGTCTTCGACACCGTCGGCGCCGGCGTCCCCGCCACGTGGGACGAATGGGCCGCGGTCGGCACCGAGCTCAAGGCGGCCGGCGTGCTGATGGACTCCTTCCCCCTCGCCGACGCCTCGCTGTTCGCCGCCTACGCCACCCAGGCCGGTGCCTCGTGGCTGCGCGCCGAGGACGACGGCTGGGTCATCGACATGACCGACGAGGCGACCCTGACCGTCGCCCGGTTCTTCGACAAGGCGATCGACGACGGCATCGTCACGACCGCCTACGGCGCCTACACGCCGGCCTGGTTCTCGGCCGCCAGCGCGGGCACGATCGCCTCCGTCGCGACCGGCTCGTGGGGTGACGCCCTGATCGAGGGCGTCAGCGGCGCCGAGGGCAAGTGGAAGTGCGCCCCGCTGCCCACCTGGCAGACCGGCTACGCGTCGAGCTTCCTCGGCGGCTCGACCGCCGCGATCCTCGCGAACAGCCAGCACCCCCAGGAGGCGCTGGACTTCGCCGTCTGGATGACCACGACCCCCGAGGGCATCAACGCCCTCATCGAGTTCTGCGGCATCGGTTGGTCGCCGGCCCGTGACGTCGTCGGCTCGCTGCGCGAGCAGCCCAGCCCGTTCTTCAGCGGTCAGAACTACAACCAGGAGGTCTTCGTGCCCGCCACGAAGGAGTCCTCGCAGAACCAGGACTGGAGCTGGTGGCCCATCACCCAGCAGTCCTTCAACATCCTGAGCGACGGGTTCCGGGGCAAGGCGTCGGGCGGCACGCTCGTCGACGCCGTGGCCCAGGCCGAGAAGGACATCATGGCGGTCTTCCAGAACAAGGGCCTCACCATCCGGAAGGCGAACGCATGAGCGCCGCGACCGACACCAGGCCCGACGCGGCGACCGACTCGACCCGCGCCTCCTCGGGTCCCCGCCGCAGCAGCTCGAAGGGCGCCGTCAAGCGGGCGCCCTGGGTGCTGCTCGCGCCGTTCCTGGCGCTCTTCGCCCTGACCTTCGTGATCCCGATCGTCATCGCCCTCTTCTCGAGCTTCACGAAGGTCACCCGCAGCGGCCTGTTCGGCGAGGGCGGCGTGACCAGCGGCTTCGCCGGCTTCGACAACTACGCCCAGGTCATCGGCGACCCCAACTTCGTCGCCTCGATCGGCCGCATGTTCCTGTTCGGCATCGTCCAGGTGCCGGTCATGTTGATCCTCTGCACGGTGCTCGCGCTGCTGCTCGAGTCGGCATCGGCGAAGTGGCCGGGCGTGTTCCGCGCCGCGTACTTCCTGCCGTACGGCGTGCCCGGCGTCATCGCGACCATCCTCTGGTCGTTCCTGTACGTGCCCGGTCTCAGCCCGATCATCGACATCGGCGAGGTCTTCGGCGTCACCCCCGACTTCCTCGGCGCGAACACCGTGCTGTGGTCGATCGCGAACATCGTGACCTGGAGCTACACCGGCTACAACATGCTGATCATCATCGCCCAGCTCAAGTCGATCCCGGTCGAGCTGTACGAGGCCGCCAAGGTCGACGGTGCGTCGTCGTTGCGCGTCGCGTTCAGCATCCAGCTGCCGCTGATCCGTCCGGCCCTGCTGCTCACCGCCGTCTTCTCCATCATCGGCACCCTGCAGCTGTTCGCCGAGGCCCAGGTGCTGCAACGCGTCTCGCCGGCGATCGACAGCCAGTACACGCCCAACCTCAGCGCGTACACCACGGCCTTCGCCTACAACGACTACAACGTCGCGGCCGCCCAGTCCGTGCTGATCGCCCTCGTCGCGTTCGCGCTGTCGATCACGTTCCTCAGCATCACGAACAGGAAGCAGAAATGAGCCTCTCGACGAAGGGCGCCGAGCACGCCACCGAGACCGAGTCCATCGTGACGGCCCAGGGTCGCGGCCGCGGTGCCGAGAAGCCCGCCCGCCGCCGCGCCCGGAGCGCCGGCCCCGACCGCACGGCCGGACGCTCGAAGGCGTCCACCATCATCGTCACGGCCGTCCTGGTCGTGGTGGCGCTGTACTTCCTGGTGCCGGTCTACTGGGTCGTCGTCGCGGCGACCAAGACCACGCCCGACCTGTTCGGCACGTTCGGCTTCTGGTTCGCCCCGACCTTCTCGCTCTGGGACAACCTCGGCCAGGTGCTGACCTACGGCGACGGCATCTTCGTGCGGTGGGTGCTCAACTCGGTGCTCTACGCCGGCGTGGGAGCCCTGATCGCGACGTACTTCGCCGCGGCCGGCGGCTACGCGCTCGCGAAGTACGAGTTCCGCGGACGCAACGTCGTCTTCGGCACGATCCTCGGCGGCGTGCTCGTGCCCGGCACCGCCACGGCCCTGCCCCTCTTCCTGCTGTTCAGCCAGATGGGCATCGCCAACACCTACTGGAGCGTGCTGCTGCCGTCGCTCGTGTCGCCGTTCGGCCTGTTCCTCTGCCGCATCTACGCGCAGGCCACGGTCGACACGTCGCTCATGGAGGCCGCCCGCCTCGACGGCGCCAGCGAGCTGCGCATCTTCCACACCCTGGGACTGCGCATCCTCACCCCGGCGCTCGTCACGGTGTTCCTGTTCCAGCTCGTGGGCATCTGGAACAACTACTTCCTGCCCCTGGTCATGCTGAGCGACGTGGACAAGTTCCCCGTCACGCTCGGCCTCAACAACTGGCTCAGCCAGACCGACCGCCTGCCCGAGTTCTACCAGCTGACGACCGGCGGCGTGCTGCTGTCGATCATCCCGCTGGTCATCGCCATGGTCGTCCTCCAGCGCTTCTGGCGCGGCGGCCTCACCGAAGGAAGCGTCAAGTGACCCCCAGCACCACACCGTCCATCGTCTCCGCCGACTACCTCACCGACACCGGCCCGGGTCAGGGTGCCCGCACCCCGGCGCGGTCGTGGCTGCACACCGACGCCCCGACGCTGTCCCTCGACGGCACCTGGTCGTTCCGTCTGCTGCCCGGCGCCCCCGGCACGCTGGGCGGCCGCGGCGTGCTGCCCGAGGGCGAGCCCGTCGACGGCGTCGGCGCGGTCGACCTCGACGAGTCGTCCTGGGGCGAGATCGAGGTGCCGTCGCACTGGGTGCTCGGCGGCGACGGTTCGCGCGGCGCCCCGATCTACACCAACGTGCAGTTCCCGTTCCCGACCGAGCCGCCCTTCGTGCCCGACGCGAACCCGACCGGCGACCACCGCCGGACGTTCGAGCTGCCGTCGTCCTTCGACGGCGCCGAGCGCGTGCTGCTGCGGTTCGACGGCGTCGAGTCGCGCTACGTGGTGTGGCTGAACGGCGTCGAGATCGGCATGGGCGTCGGCAGCCGCCTCGCCCAGGAGTTCGACGTCACCGACGCCCTGCACCCGGGCGAGAACGTGATCGCGGTGCGCGTGCACCAGTGGTCGGCGTCGAGCTACGTCGAAGATCAGGACCAGTGGTGGCTGCCCGGCATCTTCCGCAGCGTCACGCTGCAGGCCCGTCCGGTCGGCGGCCTCGACGACGTCTGGCTGCAGACGCCGTTCCACGGCGCGGCCGGTCAGGGCGAAGGAGGCGCGGCGATCGTCCCCGAGATCACCGCCGGCGAGGCCGCCTACCCGGTCACCCTCTCGGTGCCCCAGCTCGGCGTCGAGGTGACCTGGGCCACCCCGGCCGACGTCGCTCCCGTCGCGCTCGACGCGGTCGAGCCGTGGTCCGCCGAGACCCCGCGCCTCTACGACGCGACCGTCTCGAGCGCGGGCGGCGCCGAGACCGTCTCGCTGCGCCTCGGCTTCCGCACCGTCCGCATCGTGGGCGACCAGTTCGAGGTCAACGGCCGCCGCGTCGTGTTCCACGGCGTCAACCGCCACGAGACCCACCCCGACCGTGGCCGCGTCTTCGACGAGGAGTGGTCGCGCCGCGACCTCGCCCAGATGAAGCGGTTCAACGTGAACGCGATCCGCACGTCGCACTACCCGCCGCACCCGCGCCTCCTCGACCTCGCCGACGAGCTGGGCTTCTGGGTCGTCCTCGAGTGCGACCTCGAGACCCACGCCTTCGAACGCCAGGAGTGGATCGGCAACCCCAGCGACGACCCGGACTGGAACGACGCCTACGTCGACCGCATGGTGCGCACCGTCGAGCGCGACAAGAACCACCCGAGCATCGTCCTCTGGTCGCTCGGCAACGAGGCGGGCACGGGCCACAACCTCGCGGCCATGGCGGCGTGGACCCACGCCCGTGACGGGGGCCGTCCCGTGCACTACGAGGGCGACTACACGGGCGCCTACACCGACGTCTACTCGCGCATGTACTCGTGGATCGACGAGACGCGCGCCATCGGGTCGGGCGACGAGTCCGTCCCGCTGCTGGGCTGCACGCCGGCCGAGGCCGCGCGCCAGCGCTCCAAGCCGTTCCTGCTCTGCGAGTACGTCCACGCGATGGGCAACGGCCCCGGCGCGATCGACGAGTACGAAGACCTGGTCGACGCGTACCCGCGCCTGCACGGCGGCTTCGTCTGGGAGTGGCGCGACCACGGCCTGCGCACGCACACGGCCGACGGCGTCGAGTACTTCGGCTACGGCGGCGACTTCGGCGAGGTCGTCCACGACGGCAACTTCGTCATGGACGGCATGGTGCTCAGCGACGACACCCCGTCACCGGGCCTGTACGAGTGGGCCCAGGTCGTTGCCCCGATCCGCCTGCGCTTCGAGACGCCCACCGTCGACGGTCGACCGGTGCTCGTCGTGTCGAACCTCCGGCACTCGGCCGACGCCTCCGACGTCGTCTTCCGCTGGGTCGCGTCACACGACGGCGAGGAGGTGCGCTCGGGCACGCTCGACGTGGTCGGCCTCGACGGCGGCGCCCTGGCCGCCCACGAGACGGTCGCCGTCCCGCTGCCCGAGGTGCCCGTGTCGGGCACCGGCGAGACGTGGTTCACGGTCACCGCCGAGCTGGCCGACGCCACCGTGTGGGCGGACGCGGGTCACGTGCTCTCGACCCAGCAGCTCGACCTCACGCCGGCACCGGTGCCGGTCGCGACACCTCGCCCCGCAGTCGTGGGTGACGTGCGCGACCGCGTGGCCCGCGCCTCCTCGGGGCGCGTCGAGCTCGGTCCGGCCGTCTTCGACGACGGGCGGCTGGTCTCGCTGGCCGGACGGCCGGTCGACGGCGCCCGTCTCGAGCTGTGGCGCGCGCCGACCGACAACGACCGCGGCGAGTGGCTGACGCCGAAGGACCGCGACCGCGACGTGATGCGCAACCGCCACCGCGTCGACCTGTACGAGGTCGGCGTGCTGCCCAGCTCGCAGGACACCTGGCTGCTCGCCGGGCTCGACCGGCTCACCGCGCGCGTCGAGTCGGTGAGCGTCGCGCCGGACTCGGTCCGGGTGCGGACGCGCTACGCCGCGGCCGACACGCGCAACGCCGTGACGACCGACGAGCAGTGGCAGCTCATCGGCGACGACCTCTGGCTGTCGGTCGACATCGTCCCGACGGGGTGGTGGGACATGGTCTGGCCCCGAGTCGGCGTGCGCTTCGACCTGCCGGGCGACGTCGACCACGCCTCGTGGTTCGGCACCGGTCCGCGCGAGTCCTACCCCGACAGCCGTCACTCGGCGTTCGTCGGACGCTACGAGGCGGGCATCGACGACCTGTCGGCCGGGTACGCCCGCCCACAGGAGACGGGGCACCGCAGCGACCTGCGCACGCTCGACCTCGGCCCCGCCGGTCAGCCGTGGCTGCGCGTGGAGGCGGTGCCGAGCGCCACGGGTGGACGACCCGGCTTCACGCTGAGCCGCCACACGGCCCAGCAGATCGGCGTGGCCGAACACCCCCACGAGCTGCCCGCGAGTGACCGCACCCACCTGTACTTCGACGCCGCCCAGCACGGCGTCGGGTCGCGGGCGTGCGGGCCGGACGTCGCGTCGAGGCACGTGCTGCGTCCGGCCGCGCACCAGCTGCGCCTGAAGTTCAGCGCGCTGTAGCGGGCCGACCCCGCCGAGGACGGGCGGGTCCGTACCGGGCGGGCGTCTCAGGACGCCCGTGCCGGACGGACCCGCCCGTCCTGCGCGCGGCCGCGGCCGCGTCCGCGTGCCGCCCGGGCGGCGTCGACCTCAGCCCTCCCGGCGCGTGGCGCGGACGACCACGTCGGCCATGTGCCAGACCTCCCCGTCGGGGCCCGTCATGTCACGCGGGCGCACCTCGGCGACGTCGACCCGCCACGAATCGGGGGAGAGCCTGCCGACCACCTCGCCGACGGTGAAGAGCATGCCCGGGTCGCCGTGCTTCCCGGCGCCGCCCGGCAGGGCGTCGACGTCGTGGCCGACGATCAGCAGGGTGCCGCCCGGTGCCACGCCGTCGGCCAGTGCCGGGAACAGCCGCTCGCGGTCGGTGGGCGGCAGGTGCATGAAGTGCGCCGTGACGAGGTCGAAGGAGGCGCGGGTCGGGCTCCACTCCGTCAGGTCCGCCTGCTGCCAGGTGAGGTGGGCCGGGTCGACGTCCTCCTGCTCGCGGGCGAGCGCGGCCGCCTTGTCGAGGGCGTTCTGCGAGATGTCGACGCCCGTCACCCGCCAGCCCCGCGAGGCGAGCCAGAGGGCGTCGCCGCCCTCGCCGCTGCCGACGTCGAGTGCGCGACCGGCGCCCAGCTGTGCGACCTCGGCGACGAGGGCGGCGTTGGGGCGTCCGCTCCAGGCGCGGCCTGGCTGCCCGTAGCGGTCCTCCCAGTAGTCGCGGTCGAAGACGGGGTGGGCGTGCCCGTTCCCGTGTCGCTCCTGCTCGTGCTCGTGGTGGTGCTGCTGCTGCCCTCGCTCCGCCTCGCTCATGCGTCGATCCTCTCCCCGGTGCGCAGGGCGGCGACGGCCGCCGCGACCTCGTCCGTCACCAGGTCCATGTTGATCGCTGCGCCGGCCATCGTGCCCGCTGCGGCCGCCGCGACGACCTGCGCCATCGGTTCGGTGACGTTGCCCGCGAGCCAGACCCCCGGCACGGCCGATCGGCCGGTGAGCGGCTCGATCGTGGCCAGGTGGGTGCCGACGCCGGCGGGGTGCTCGGTCGCCTCGAGTCCGAGGTCGACGAGGAAGTCCGCCCGCGAGCGCACCCGGGCCATGACGGCCAGGGCGCCGACGTCGACCGTGCGACCGTCGTCGAGCGTCACGCCGGTGAGGACGTCGTCCTCGACCCGCAGGCGCGCGACCGGGCCGTCGACCACCGTGACCCCACGGGCCCGCATTTGCTCGGCCTGCTCGTCGTCGGGCGTGAACGAGTCGTTCGTGAACAGCACGATGTCGCGGCTCCACTGCCCGAAGAGCAGGGCCTGGTGCATCGCGAACGGGCTCGTGGCCAGCACGCCGATCACGCGGTCCTGCACCTCCCAGCCGTGGCAGTACGGGCAGTGCACGGCGTCGCGGCCCCAGCGCTCGGCGAGGCCGTCGACGGCGGGCAGCTCGTCGACGAGCCCGGAGGTGACGAGGAGGCGCCGGGCACGCACCTCGGACGCGTCACCACCCGGGGTGGTGACGGTCACGACGAAGGGGGCGACGGGGTCGTCGTCGCGGCGGACGCCGGTCACGGTGCCCGACGTGATCGCGCCTCCGTACGCCCCGACCTCGGCGCGACCGAGGCGGGTGAGCTCGCGCGGGGCGACGCCGTCGCGGGTGAGGAACGCGTGGACGCCCTCGGCGGGAGCGTTGCGGGGCCGGTCGTCGTCGACGACGAGCACGGTGCGGCGGGCGCGGACGAGCGACAGGGCGCCGCTGAGTCCGGCGGGACCGCCGCCGATCACGACGACGTCGTGGACGACGTCGTGGACGGCGCCGACCGGGTGGGTGTTCTGGTTCATGGTGTGACCTCCTGACCCGATCCTGCGACCTGGGTCAGCGGGCTGGCAAGCTGTGTTGCCGAAGTGGCAAGATGACCGGCATGGACCACCCCACGAACGCCCCCGGTGCCGACGCCCCGAGCACCGACGACGTCCTCGCCGCGGTCGGCCCGCGCCTCCGTGCCCTGCGCGCGCGGCGCGGCGTGACCCTCGCCGATCTGGGGGAGCGGACCGGCATCTCGGTCAGCACCCTGTCCCGGCTCGAGTCCGGGCTTCGACGGCCCACCCTCGAACAGCTGTTGCCGCTCGCCCGCGAGCACGGGGTTCCGCTCGACGACCTCGTCGGCGCGCCCGAGACCGGCGACCCCCGCGTGCACCTCACGCCGCGGCAACAGCACGGCATGACGGTCGTGCCGCTCTCGCGCGGCGGCGGCGCGATCCAGGCCTTCAAGATGGTGATTCCTGCGGACTCGCCTCGAAGCGAACCCGTGCTCCGCACGCACGAGGGCTACGACTGGCTGTACGTGTTGCGTGGACGCATCCGGCTCGTGCTGGGCGACCTCGACCTCGTGCTGCCCGCCGGCGAGGCGGCCGAGTTCGACACGCGCACGCCGCACTGGTTCGGCCGGGCCGACGACCGGGCCGTCGAGGTGCTCAGCCTGTTCGGTCGGCAGGGCGAGCGGCTGCACCTGCGGACCGCGCCCGGCTCGCCCGCGTGAGGCGTCCCGGGGTGTCGGTGGCGCCTCCTAGGCTCGGGGCGGGCGTCCAGGCCGCGTCCCGACAGAAGGAGTCCGCGTGTACCTCGACGACGACCGGGTGGTCACCAGCCCGTCCGACCTGACGACCTGGGCCGCGTGCGAGTGGTCGTTCCTCCGACGGCTCGACGCGAAGCTCGGCCGGGTCGACGCCGTCGCCGACGCGTCCGACGACATGCTCGACCGCACGGCCCGGCTCGGCGACGCGCACGAGCTGCGGTACCTCGAGGCGCTGCGGGCGACCCGTGACGTCGTCGAGTTCGACCGTCCGGCCCCGTCGGGCTACGCGGCGGCCGCCGAGGAGGCGCGGCTCGCCATGGCCTCCGGGGCCGACGTGCTCTTCCAGGCGACGTTCTTCGACGGATCGTTCATCGGCTTCAGCGACTTCGTGGTGCGCACCGACGACGGCACCTACGAGGTCTACGACACCAAGCTCGCCCGCCACGCGAAGATCCCCGCGCTGCTGCAGGTCGCGGCCTACACCGACCAGATCCGGGCGCTCGGACTGCCGTCGGCCGACACCGTGCGCCTCGTGCTCGGCGACGGCAGCGAGAGCGTGCACGACGTCGCCGACGTGCTGCCGGTCTACCGGGTCCAGCGTGACCGGCTGCGGGCCGCCCTCGCCGAGCGGCTCGCCGCCGAGGGGCCGCTCGCCTGGGGTGACCCGGGCGTCACCGCCTGCGGGCGCTGCACGGCTTGCCAGGCCCAGGTCGACGAGCACCGCGACCTCGTGCTCGTCGCCGGCCTGCGCGGCGAGCAACGTCAGCGGCTGCACCTGGCCGGCGTCGCCACGATCGACGAGCTCGCCGAGTCGGACGGGCCCGTCGCCGGCATCGGGGCGACGGCCCTCGCCCGGCTGCGGGGGCAGGCCCGGGTGCAGCTCGCCACCGAGCGCGACCACACCGGCGCGCCCGCGGTCGAGGTCGTCGACGCCGACGCCCTGCGGACGATCCCGCGGCCCGACGCCGGCGACGTCTTCTTCGACTTCGAGGGCGACCCGCTCTACACCGAGGGCGACGGGCGGGCTTGGGGCCTCGACTACCTCTTCGGGCTGGTCGAGGCCGACGGCACCTTCCGGGCCTTCTGGGCTCATGACTTCGCGGGCGAGCGGCAGGCGCTGATCGACTTCCTCGACTACCTCGCCGAGCGCCGCCGGCGATTCCCCGACCTGCACGTGTACCACTACGCCTCGTACGAGCGCAGCCACCTGCTCTCGCTGGCGGCGCGCCACGGCGTCGGCGAGGACGCGGTCGACGACCTGCTCCGCGACGGCGTGCTCGTCGACCTCTACCCGGTCGTGCGGCAGGCGTTGCTCGTCGGGTCGCACAGCTACTCGCTCAAGAAGCTCGAGCCGCTGTACATGGGTGACGACCTCCGGCAGAGCGACGTCAAGACGGCCACCGCCAGCATCACGATGTACGTCGACGCCATCGCCGAACGCACGACCGGCGACGCGTCGCGGGGTGACCAGATGCTCGACGAGGTCCGCGACTACAACGAGTACGACTGCCGGTCGACCCTGCGGCTGCGCGACTGGTTGCTCGAGCTGGCCGACCGGCACGGCACCCGGGGCGACGACCCCGACGGCCCGACCGCGCCCGACCCGCTCGAACTCGCCCGCGTGCCCCGCGAGCCGAACCCGGTCGCCGTCGGCCTCGCGGCGCACGTGGCCGATGTCGACCCGCTCGACCGCACCCCCGACCAGACGGCCATCGCCCTCGCGGCGTCGGCCATCGACTACCACCGCCGCGAGGCCAAGACGTTCTGGCAAGAGCACTTCGACCGCCTCCGCGACCCGGTCGACGACTGGGCCGACACCCGCGACGTGTTCGTGGTCGAGACGGCGTCGGTCGAGCGCGAGTGGCAGAAGCTGCCCCGGGCCCGCAAGCTCAGCCGCGAGGTGCGGCTGCGCGGCCGCCTTGCACCCGGCAGTCGCTTGAGCGAAGGAGGCGCGCCCTACGCCGTCTACGACGCCCCCGTCCCGCCCGGGGTCGCCTCGCTCGGCCCCGGGCTGCGGGGTGCCGTCGGGTCGACGGTGGTCGAGGCCGGCCCGAACGGCGACCGGCACGAGGTCGTGCTGCTCGAGCGCGTCACCGGCGACGACGACCGGCACGACGCGTTCCCGGTCGCGCTGACGCCCGCCGCGCCTCCCCGGGCCACTCCGCAGCCCGAGGCGATCGCCGAATGGGGTGGGCGCGTGCTCGACGCCCTGCCCGAGATGCTGCCCGACCCGGCGTTCGACCTGCTGCGGCGGCAGCCGCCGCGTCGGCGGTCGGGTGGCGGGCCCGCACCCGTGGTCGGGAACGACACCGTCTCGGCCGTCGTCGAGACCCTGCTCGACCTCGACCGCTCGTACCTCGCCGTCCAGGGCCCTCCCGGCACGGGCAAGACCTACGTCGGTTCGCGGGTCGTCGCCCGGCTGGTGCGTGAGCACGGCTGGCGTGTCGGGGTCGTCGGGCAGTCGCACGCCGTGGTCGAGAACGTCCTGCGGGCGGCGATCACGGCCGGGGTCGATCCCGAGCGCGTGGGCAAGGTGCCGAAGTCGGGCACGACCGCCGAGCAGGCCGACGAGCAGCCCTGGCGTGCCCTGAAGTCCGGCGGTGAGGCCGCGTTCCTCGCCGAGGCCGACGGTGGCGCGGGCGGTGCCGGGGTCGACGGCGGCGGGCAGGCCGTGGGGGCCGTGTTCGGGGCCACCGCCTGGGGGTTCGCCAACGCCGACAAGGTGGCCCGCGCCTCCCTCGACCTGCTGGTCGTCGACGAGGCCGGGCAGTTCTCCCTCGCCTCGACCGTGGCGACCTCGGTCGCCGCGACGCGGTTGCTGCTGCTCGGCGACCCGCAGCAATTGCCGCAGGTCAGCCAGGGCAGCCACCCCGAGCCGGTCGACGAGTCGGCCCTCGGCTGGTTGGCCGACGGCCACGACGTGCTGCCGGCCGAGTACGGCTACTTCCTCGCGACCACCTGGCGCATGCATCCGGCGCTGTGCGCCCCGGTCAGCGAGCTGTCCTACGGCGGGGCACTGACCGCCCATGCCTCCGACCGCCGGCTCGAGGGCGTCGCACCCGGCCTGCACGTCGAACCGGTGACGCACGTCGGCAACACGACCTCGTCGGTCGAGGAGGCCCGGGCGGTCGTCGAGATCGTGCGGTCGGTCGTCGGGCTCGACTGGTCGGACGCCGACGGCACCCGGCCCCTGACCGCGGCCGACGTCATCGTCGTCGCGCCGTACAACGCCCACGGCGCCGTGCTGCGCGAACACCTCGACGCGGCCGGCTTCGACGAGACGCCCGTCGGCACGGTCGACCTGTTCCAGGGGCAGGAGGCCGTCGTGGCCGTCGTCTCGCTGGCGGCGTCGAGTGCCGCCGACATCCCGCGCGGGCTGGATTTCCTGCTGATGCCGAACCGGTTGAACGTGGCCTTGTCGCGGGCGAAGTGGGCGGCGTTCCTGGTGCACTCCCCGCTGCTCGCGACGGGCTTGCCCACCTCGATCGCGGGGCTCGGGCTGCTGAGCGGGTTCCTGCGCCTGACCGGGCAGGGCCAGCCGGCCGTCAAGGGCTGAGCCGGTCCGTGCGGTCGGACTAGCGGACGGGGCGCCGCGTCAGCACCTCGGCGCCGTCCTCGGTGATGGCGATCGTGTGCTCGCTGTGGGCCGTCCGGCAGCCCGTCGCGCTGCGCAGCGTCCAGCCGTCGGCGTCCGTGACGAGCTCGTCGGTGTCGGTCATCACCCACGGTTCGAGCGCGAGCAACAACCCGGGCCGCAGGCGGTAGCCCCGCCCCGGGCGCCCGGTGTTCGACACGTGCGGGTCCTGGTGCATGGTCGAGCCGATGCCGTGGCCGCCGAACTCGACGTTGATCGGGTACCCCGCGTCCGACAGCACCGAGCCGATCGCGTGCGACAGGTCGCCGATGCGGGCCCCGGGCCCGGCCGCCGCGATGCCGGCCTCGAGCGCCCGCTCGGTCGTCTCGATCAGACGGACGCTCTCGGCCGGACGCGAGTCGCCCACGACGAAGCTCACGGCCGAGTCGGCCGCCACCCCGTCGAGTACGACGGCGAGGTCGAGCGTCAGCAGGTCGCCGTCGACGAGTCGTCGGTCATGCGGCAGCCCGTGCAGCACCGCGTCGTTCACGGCCGTGCAGACGTAGTGGCCGAAGGGGCCGCGGCCGAATGACGGCGCGTAGTCGACGTAGCACGAGACCGCCCCGGCCTCGTCGATCATCGTCTTGGTCCACGAGTCGACGTCGAGCAGGTTCGTGCCCACCGTCACCCGGTCGCGCAGCGTCTGCAGGATGGTGCCGACGAGTGCGCCGGTCGCCCGGGCCCGTTCGATCTCGGAGGGGTTCAAGATCTCGATCATGGGTGTCCTGCCGTTCGCGTGCCGAAGATCATCCCGGTAAAGGTATCCCACTCGGGCCGCCGTCGCACTACGCTCGGGGCATGGTCCGTCTGCCGCTCACTCCCGCCGAGATCGAACGCGGTCGCCGCCTCGGGGTGCTGCTGAGGCGGGCCCGTGGCTCCCGGCCGATGTTGCAGGTCGCCCTGGACGCCGGGCTGTCGCCCGAGACCCTGCGCAAGATCGAGACCGGTCGCGTGGCGACGCCGGCCTTCTCGACGATCGCCGCGATCGCCACCGTCGTCGAAGTGTCGCTCGACGACATCTGGGTCGAGATCACGCGCGACGGGGCCGGGGGAGCGGCCGACGCACCGTCCGTCGTCGACGCGGCCCGCGCCTCCTGACCCCGTCGTGGTGTCGCTCGTGTGCGGGGGCGAGCATCTCGTCGTGACGGCTCGGTCACCCGAGGAGGCGCGGTGTCAGCCCTGCGGACGCGCCAGCGACCCGAGGTCGAGCCGGGTCGACACCTCGTGCCAGACGGCGTCGGCGAGTTCGTCGGTCGAGCGGTCGGCGTCGACCGTGACGACGACCTCGTCGGCCTGCTCGATGGCCTCGGCGTAGCGTTCGCGGGCTGCCCGGAGTCGCTCGTCGACCTCGAACCGGTCGGTGGTCGTGCGTCCGCTGGCGAGGCGCTCGAGGGCGACCTCGGGCGAGACGTCGAGGTAGATCGTCAGGTCGGGCAGCATCAGGTCGGTGCTGATGGAGTTCGACGAGGCGATCCAGTCGCTGCCCACGTCGGACGCCTGGTAGGCCTGTGACGACAGGTGGTACCGGTCGCAGAGGACGGTCGTGCCCCGCTCGACGATGCCGAGCATGCCGTCGTGGGCGTTGGTGATGTGGTCGAGGCGGTCGGCGACGAAGAGCGACGCGATGACGCGGTCGTCCAGGTCGACCCGGCGGTTGAAGCCGTTGCGGATCAACGTGCCGACGGGGCCGTTCGTCGGCTCGGCCGTCTGGTGCACCGGCACCGCCGCGTCCTGGAGGCGGGCGGCGAGCAGACGCGCCTGCGTCGACTTGCCCGACCCGTCGATGCCCTCGAACACGATGAACGCCCCACGGGCTGCCTGATCCGTCACCCGGCGAGCCTACCGATCGTCGCACCCGCCGAGGCGACGGCCGCGTCGCACGACGAGGTCGTGCTGCGGTTCGGTGCGTCCGCCCGACGGGCGACACCCCAGGAGGCGCGGTGAGGTCCCCGATCCCGCCCTCGACGTCTTCGGTCAGCACACGGTGGTGAACGATGCAGGGTGCGCGGTCACCGGTGATCGGTGCGGGGCTGAGTGGTGACGACGTGAGTCGTGGCGCTGCCCTCCGCGCCTGCAGGGTGACCGGGATGACCGCCGGTCTCGGTTCGTGCTCGCCCCGGTGACGTCTACCGACTCACCGCGCAGCTCAGTTCTGCAGTTCGGCCTCCCAGTTGGTCTTCTGGATTTCGACGTCGAGTTCGCGGAGGTCCTTGGCGACGGCGTCGGCACGGTCCCGCAGCTCGGCGACCGGCAGGGCCGAGAACATACGTAGCTCGCTACGTAGCTGGCGGTAGCCGCCGGAGGCACCGCGGGCCGCGTCGGAGGCGGTCACGAGCAGGGCGTGGGTGGTGCGCAGGGTCTCGCGGCGGGCCAGGGCGGCGGTCATGGTGCTGCCGTCGGCGAGGGTCGTACGAGCGTTGGTGAGGTTGATGCGCACGACGAGCGACTCGAGGACGGCGAGGGTGTCGACCGCCTGGCGCAGCAGCTCGGCGGCGTCCTCGGTGGGCTCTTCGCCCTCCTGGTAGCGGGCGTTCGCGGTGACGCGATCACGCAGCTGGTCGACCCGGCGCTGGGCGTCGGACCGTTGCAGGAGGGCTTCGGCGAGCTTCATGATGAGAAATCCTACGCAGGTCGGGTGCGCGGCGCGTCGTGCGTGTCGCCGGCGCCCGGTCGCCGGTCCTTCACCGGGACACTTTCTCAGGCCAGTTTCGGTCGCGCGAGGTCAAGTGGGGCCTGGCCTGCGGATTCGCGTATGCCTGTCCCGCAAAAATGCCCGGTGACGGGGGTCTAAACGCTACAGTCGTCGGATGTTCATCGGATACGCCCGCGTCTCGACCTCGGGACAAGATCTCGCAGCACAACGTGACGGTCTTGCAGCACTCGGTGTTGACGAGCAACACCTCCATGTTGACCACGGCTTGTCGGGCACGACTCGAGCACGACCCGGCCTCCGAGAAGCTCTTGCCGCATGTCGTGCCGGCGATGTCCTGGTCGTCACCAAGCTCGACCGCCTCGCCCGATCGCTGCGGGACGCGACGGACATCGCGGATGAGTTGACGAAGAAGGGTGTCGCCCTGAACCTCGGGGGAGCGGTCTACGACCCCACCGACCCCGTCGGCCGGCTCCTGTTCAACGTGCTCGGCATGGTGGCCGAGTTTGAGGCAGACCTCATCCGGGCCCGGACCCGGGAGGGCATGGCGATCGCGAAGGCCGCCGGCAAGCTCCGCGGCCGCAAACCGAAGCTGACCCCCTCGCAGGAGAAGCACCTCGTTCAGCTGCACCGCACCGGCGCCCACACGACGAGCGAGATCGCCGAGCTTTTCGGTGTCGCCCGGTCAACGGTCTATCGAGCCATCCAAAGAGGTGAGCAGGCGTAGCCCGCTCACATCTAGTTGCCCCGTCAGCTTGGGACGCTAACCACCTACGCGTTTTGCTCGGATGCGTTCGAGGCGGGCTGGATCCTGGAATACCTCTGTCAGCACCGACCCCATGAGCGCTAGTATCTCCTCCGAGTCGATGGCGTCCGGTGTTACGTCGATGTCGCCGTGCGCCATGTCGTTGCCCGCGAATCGCACTTCGTGTGCCTGCTCTGCGATTGCCGGCCGGATCAGCTGTGCATCGCGCATCGCATTGATCTTGCTTGCCAAAGTTCCGTTCGTGATGCCCCTGGCCTTAGCTGTTGCTTCGATCACCGTCCGGGCCATGAGTGTGGACGCCATGTAGTTGCCAACAGTGGCGCTTGAATACGCCTCTTTGGCTGCTCGTGCAATCGATTCGGGCACGTCAGGGACGTCAGGAGCCTCAGCGCTCAGCGGCAACCAGTCGAAAGGCTCGGCCCGCGCCGCAGCGGCACGCACATGGCCCAGATCGACTGTCTTCGCGGGCCCTCCGTACCCGGTCAGGTCAGTACCCCAGGCCTCACCCACAATGAGGCGATCGCAGTTGTCGCACGTGGTCGCGATACGAATTTTCGTTGCGGAGTCATAGACCAACCCCCACTGAATGGTCGTATGAGTGTGCTTCTCGCAGTACGGACAGAGAGTCGACGTCGAGGCCATATAACTATTCTGCCGACTCTCGGAGCACAGAGACTCATTGGGACTCGGTTATCCCTCGTCGATTCGACCCAGCCACGGGGCGTCATCAGCTCGGACGAACTCCCTCGGAAAGGCCCGCTAAGGGATCGGCCTGCGGGTAGGCGGGGTCCACCTGCAACCACCTTCGAAAATGCCTGCCGTGCTGTCGCTTGAGAGACAAGGCGCCAGACGCGCCGATCTCGAGGTGCTGCGGGGGAGTGGCCGGCCGACGAGGCGTCTCATATCGGTAGCTTTACGAGGCAGACGGTCCCTGTACTGCCTTGGGTCTACCCCTAGGAGCCCCGGCGCCGCGGGACGCCCTAGCGGGTTCTGCCAGGGCGTCCCTTTGCGCCATTTGAGACGAGTCCGCTAGATGCGGATGGTTCTCCCGCAGTGACCACAGCGGATGAGGCCGTGCTGGACCGCGCGGACTCCAACGAAGGTGTGGCGGCAGTACGGGCATGTGAGTGTGGGAATGGAAGGCATTTGATGACTCCTCTTGATCGAACTGTGACGGTGCGGTGGTGTGGCTCGCGTTCCGGCCATCCCTGTGTCTAGGGACAGGGCTAGCGCGATCTGTTACTTCTCGTTGCGGACGCCTTTGTGCTGTTTGTCGCTTCCGTTGAGGATGCGACCCGTCGCAGTGTCCCGCTTGAACCAGGTAGTTCCGGATTTGAACTCGCTGCGGCCCTTGACGGCGCCGACGCGGTGACCGCGTCCCGTGTTCTTCGCCATGCTGTTCTCTCTTTTCTGAACGCGGGTCCCACCGGTTGTGGGCCCTTACTCAGTAGTCGAGGTAAGACGCGCCTATATAAGCGGGCTCACGCACACCATTCGCAGAGGCCATTCTGAAGCAGGTGAGCCCCGACCAGAGTGTGGCATTGCGAGCACTCGCGCTCGGTGCCAGGAAGACCGGTGCACCCGCAGCCGCCGCAGACTGGGCAGAACTGCCGACCGCACGTCGGGCAGGGGAACCCACGGATGGTGCGCAGCTGCCCGCAGCAGAAGATCTCGGCGACGGGACGGCGGTCCCATGCGCGGTCGTCCGGGGTATACAGGCTGTCTATGCCCCATATGTCGACAGCAGACATCAGGGCAACGACCCGGCCGGCGGTTGCGACGGCGTCGATGTAGAAGTCTTCACGACGTCCCCATTGGGAGCGCCAAAACGACTTCCGGGTGAAGGTGTCGCCCGGTCTGACGTTCAGTAGTGAGTGTCCGGCGGGGACGACGTCGCCGCGCCATGGATGCACCACTGGCCACCTCAGGTCTGGATCGGGGTGCACGGTTGCGGCCGTCACCTCCCGAGTGGCGGTGTCAATGATGATAGTTGCGCCCATGTGAGGCAATCGGGCAGTCACGGCTATTGCTGAAGCTGGCACGCTCGCAGCCGATCCTTCGGACAGGTCGAGAATGTCCTGCGCACGGACAGGGCGACCGACGACACTGTTCACCAGGTCCGGGGGTAGAAGAAGTCTTTGCGCGATTGCGTCGCAGATACTTTCAAGAACTATCTCTGCTCGGTCCTGGTTGCCGAGCCAGTCCATGAGCGCGTCATCGCGCTCGACCAGCCAATGGCCTAACTCGTGCGCGAGAGTGAAGTTCTGTCTCTTGCTCCACTGGGATGGTGCGTAAAAAACTACTCCGTCGTCGAGGTAGGACACCCCGTCGCAGGCACCGCCGTCGAAACGACCGGATTGCAGGTGTGGGGCTTCTGTAACCGTCAATCCAAGGTCTTCGCGAAGTGAGGCTAGAGGATCGAGGGCGAAGTGCTCTCGGGTTTCTGTGCTCAGTCGCCGCACCGCACCGTCGGCCCAACCATCGAGCTTCATTGGGGCTGCCGTTTTTCCAGTTCGTCTACGAGTGCCTCCATCGTTTTAAGGGTGCGAGCCGGATCAGGAATTTCGCCGCGGTGCACAGCTGTGGCCATGCGGGACGTCAGTGCCACTTCGGCGGCGCGCAAGGTCGTATCGAAAAGTTGCGCCCATCGGCGCACGAGGCCCGCAAACTGCTCCGTCGACTGGACCGCAGACATGCGGGCGTCTTCTGGAACGGGCATGGTTATCGCCTCGACCGGTTGATTCAGGACCACGGCTAGTGCCGTGACTCGCGCGGGGACAATATCGGCGCTGCCGCGCAATTCCCATTGGAGAACCTCAGACGTCCTTGTATCCCACCCGAGCTCGGTCAGCCGTTGGGCAACATCGGACACCGACAGCCCTGAGCGCGCACGAGCGGACTTGATCGCAGTGCGGTTGAGGACTATGTCGGCATCGGGGACAAGGCCGAGCAGACGAGCGGTCGGATCGTCCTCTAGAGGCAGCGGTTCGAGTGCCGCAGCAGCGAGAAAGGCATCAACCGACACCCCCTGATGTCCCGGACCGCCCTTGTCAAACGTCATTTTGCGTCTCCCAGTGAGTCTTGAATAATTGTGCGCGCATCTGCCAGCAGCTGGCTTACTCGCGCTTGTGTGAGGCCCAGTTGATCGGCGACGACTTTCTGCGGCTTTTGGTTCCAGAGGCATTCGTACGCGACGGTCCGTAGCGTGGTGTCCAACTCATTCAGCGCATCCGTTGCTCGAGCCATGCTGTCAATGACATCGATTTGGTCATCGACATCACCAAGCAGGTCCCGGTCGTCGGGTGTCATCTCCTGGTCGACGAAGGCTGCGCTTCCATGTCGCACTCGCGCGGAGCGAATGAGGTCGATGGCTCGCCGCTTTACAATTCGGACCAAGTAGGCCTCCCAGTTCTGGACTCCCACAGGCAGCTTTTCGAGCACCTCCGCGACGGCAGTGTTGACAAGGTCGTCAGCGTCAGCTTGGAGCCCCGCGTCGAAGAGGCTGGCAAAGGCCACACGCCGTAAGGCGTCTCGATGGTCCCGGTAGGCGACTGCAATCTCTGCTCGAACCCCATCGTCAGAATTGCTTCCGGCTTCATCCACAACTTTGTCCTCTCACATCCCACACCCAGTAGTCGGATGGCGGCCGTGACGTATAAGCGCGATCCGACTTTGCGATTGCTTTTCCAAACACACCTTTTGCAGAGACATCTAGCCCCCACCGAATGTCTGGAAACTACTGTGCCCGACGTACGTCACTTGCAACGCATCAGTTCGAGCGGGTGTCCCGATAGACGATCGTGTGTCGGCAAGCTTTGGCTGCAGCTCGGGGGAAACCGTTAGAAGCTCCGTGCGGTTTCGAGTGCGGTTCGGATGTTCCGAATGCGTCGTAGCTGCAGTCGGCCCTGCAAAGGCGAGAAAACGCCGAACACGGTGAAGAATGCGAGCTGGACCCACGAGCGCCATTCCAGCGGATCTTTGACGAGCAGGATGATCGTCACAACGGCCAAGGCAGGAAACATGATCAGGCCCGCCACAGTGATGGCTTTCCAGAATTGCCGGGATCGTTCGAGAGCGGGCAGCCACTCTTTCAGGTTCGCCGTGGCGGGTAGACGGCCTGTAAGAACGGCTCGATTGATGCGCTGGGTTACAGAGACTTCGTTGCGGCTGTGGGCGCGTTTGGTCCACGCTGCAAAGATCGCGAAGCCGATCCCAAATAGCAGCCCGAGGCCGAGCCCCACGAAGGTTGCGAGCAAGAGAGAGCCGCCGCCGAACAGGACACAGCCAAAGATGACGATGCCCATGCCGAGACCGGTGATGGCACCGAAAACGGCGGAGGGAACACGCGCAAGGGGTGCAGGAAATTCCTCGGGCGCGCTCACGCCGCAGATCCTTGGAAGCGGTCGATGAAGATGCCCATGCGTCGATAGAGGATGACCAGCTGGATCGCCACCACAACGAAGAGCACGCTGACGCCGAGTTCGAGGATTGTCAGGAACAGCACGTTCGCTCCGATCGCGGTGGAGACTGCGAACAGCAGCAGCGCCGCATAGATAGGTGCAACACCGAGAACTGCGCGCCGGCTTTGGTTCGCAGCCGCGACCAACACGAGTAGACGGTCGCGGTTTGGGGCGTCTTTTCCCGTGATCTGCCGGCGCACTGACTTCCTCTCGGCCCGGTCGAGGGGACTCGCGACAGCGCGCCATCGGGTCACGTAGTGACCGGAACGCTTGGCCCAAATGAAGCCGCCTATTCCGATCATGAGACCGAGCACGAGAAAAACGAGCTGTGCGATGAACCGGGCCGTACGGGGGCCCTCGTCGGCGGGGGCGTTTCCCCCGCCGGGAAGGAAGACCAAGGTGAGGACAACGCCGACAAGCCAGGAGGCCGTGATGAGCACTGCGACTTGGGCGATGACACGATTGCGACGTCTGGGGAGGCCCTCGTCGGTCTCGCCGCGGGCTAGGTCTTCGGCGGCTGCCCATCGGGCAGCGCTATCTAGGGAAGGGTTGGTCAAGGAGAACTCCGTCGTTCGGGTTGACAGATGCTCGGAGCCTAACGGGCTATTTACCACTGGGTCACCTGCGACTTTGGCGTCCCGTTAGGGGATCGCAGACCGGGCGAGCTTTAATCGCAAGTGTTGGGCACCATATCGAGCACCGGCATACTTCAGAGATGAGTCCCCGCCGTGAACCGAGCTTGACCCGCACGCAGCTGCGCATGGGTCTCATCGGAGTTGGGGCCGGCGTACTCCTGATTGTCGGAGGCTCCATCCTTGGCGCGACGACGGACCTAAACGGTTTCGTCGGCATCTTGATGGGCTTGGTCCTGATCATTCTTTACGGCGGTCAAGCCTTGTGGGCTTTCCTCAAGCGCCGCCGGGGAGAAAAATCCTGACGGTCCAGAGTGGCTTCAGTCGCGTCGTTGTCGAATGACCCAGCTCGCCGCCCGATAGCCGATCCTTGGCCGGTGCGATGTGCCTCCTCATCCCGGAAGGTGGGTGCTAGTACAGTCCGATTCGTGAACGAGGGAAACTGAATGTCGAGGGCTCCCCAGACGACGCCTTATGAACAGGCCGTAGCCGCTATCTGTTTCGGTGTTTTCTTCATCGGCGTTGGGACCCTCATGGCTCTCACGAGCCCAGACCTGGGTGAGTCAATCGGTCGTGCCGGCCTCCCGGCCTGGGTCATCGTCGGACTTCTGTGGATCTGCGGTGCCGGTGCCATCGTGGCGGGACTTGTGAAACTTATTCGAGGCGCCCGGCCTTAGTGCCCGCCGCCCGATAGGGGATCCCCCACTGGATCACTTGCTGTGGGGCGAGCGCACTCGGAGAGGACGCCGTCGTGGTCGTTCCGTGTCGTCGGTGAGCGTGGGCGGAAACGGTCCCTAACGTCGTAGCGTCTAGGGATGCAGCAGCCCAGGGGCCTCGATCAGCTCGTATCGGAATGGCGGAGCTCCGGACCAGGACGTGCGCGCTTCGTGCCGGGCTTCGACCCATCAGGTGGAGGAGCAGCGGCGACAGTTCTCGTGCTGATGGAATCACCCGGTCCTGCCACGATCAAGCAGGGCGAGGACGCGATCAGCAGTGAGGACAACCCGGGGCCGACGGCGTCTGCGTTCAGGCGAGCACGGATCGAGTCGGGTCTGGGCAGGAACGTCTACCTGCGATGGAACATCGTCCCGTGGGCCCTTGGTCGGGCGCCGACCGTCACCGATCTCGACGAGGCACGCCCTGCCCTGGCTCAGCTGCTCGTTTCTCTGCCGCAGCTGCGGGCGATCGTGACCTTCGGCACTCCGGCCCTGACGGGCGTGATGAGGTACTTCACCCTGGAACCGCGTGCGAGGGTCGTGCCCGTGCTCGCGGCACCCCATCTGTCGCCGGCGAACGCCACCCGCGCCGGCGAGAAGCACCTGCGGGCCGTCACGGCCCTACGGCACGCTTCGCTTCTCTGATCATCTCGGCGAGGAGTCGGGGCTGTGCTGCGACGCGGCGATCACGGCCAGGAGATCCTGCGCCCCGGCGCTCAGACCGGCCGACCACACGGCGCGGAACGGGCGCCTCAGGTCGACGGCTGCCGGGACGGTGACGAGGCGCCCGGCACGGAGGTCGTCCTCGACCAGCAACGAGCTGATGACTCCCGGACCCACACCGCCGGCGATGGCCGCCCGGATGGCGCCCGTCGACGACAACTGCGCAGCGGGTTCTGCCATCAGGGCAGGGTCGATCCCCAGGGCGAGCTCGAGGGTCCGGCGGGTGCCCGAGCCCGACTCCCGAGACACGAGCGGTGTGGATGCGAGATCCGCTGCCGTCACGGGTTCGGACTTCGATGCCCATGCGTGCCTCGGCGAGACGACGACGAGCAGTTCGTCGACACCCAGGACGGTCGTGGCGAGCCCGTCGGCCTCATCAGGGGTCTCCGTGAACCCGAGGTGCGCGCGCCCCGAACGGACCTCGTCGACGACCCAGTCGCTGTTGCCCGATTCCAGGCGTACCCGGACACGATCCGCTGCCGCTGTCATCCAGCGTGGCATCAGCGCCTCTGACACCGTCTGACTCGCCGCGACGAGGAGAGCGTCGGAGGCGCCGGTCATCAGGGTGTGCAGCGATCGTTCGAAGGTGGTCGCCGCCTCGAGCAGGGGTCGGCCCCACTCGCACACCAGGAGTCCGTGCTCGGTCAGCGCCGAGCCCGCCCGAGAGCGGACGAGCAACGTACGACCCAGCCGCCGCTCGGCGCCCGTGATGCGAGACGACGCCGCCTGCTGGCTGATGCCCACCGATGTCGCGGCCCGGCCCAGACTGCCCGATCTCGAGATCGCCTCCAGCAGTCGGAGCGTCTCGAGATCAACAGGGAGTCCGGTCACAAGGATCGATTGTGACACCACAAGCATCCGCCCGTATCGGCAGCCGGACGCACGTACGAAGATCGAGGCATGCCTGCCGCGATCACACCGACTGTCGCCCCTCCCCGCACGCACGGTCTGTTCCGCCAGCTCGAGCACCGCGGGCAGATCGTGTCGAACCTGACCCCGAACTGGTTCGCGTCGATCATGGGGACCGGCATCGTCGCCAACGCCGCGGCGACCCTGCCGTTGCAGTTCCCGGGGCTGCGCCCTGCCGCGACCATCGTCTGGGCACTGGCCAGCGTGTTGTTGGTCGCTCTCAGCACGGCGACCGTCATGCACTGGGTGCGTTACCGAGCCACCGCGCGGGGGCATCGACTCAATCCGGTGATGGCGCACTTCTACGGGGCACCGCCCATGGCGCTGCTGACCGTCGGCGCGGGCACCCTGCTCTTGGGCAGAGACGTCCTCGGTACGCCCCTGGCGGTCGGCATCGACTGGGTGTTGTGGACCATCGGTACGGTGCTCGGCCTCGTCAGCGCGATCGCGGTCCCGTACCTGACGTTCACCCGGCACGACACGGCCCCCGACAGTGCGTTCGGCGGCTGGCTCATGCCCGTGGTTCCCCCGATGGTGTCTGCCTCGACCGGTGCGCTGCTGCTGCCCTTCCTGCCCGCGGGGCAGGCCAGGCAGAACATGCTCTGGGGGTGCTACGCGATGTTCGGGTTGTCGTTGCTGGCGTCGATCGTGATCATCACGCTGATCTGGTCACGCCTGGCCCAGCACAAGATCGGCCCGGCCGGCATGGTCCCGACCCTCTGGATCGTCCTCGGCCCCCTGGGGCAGTCGATCACCGCGGCCAACCTGCTCGGTGGCAACGCCCACCTCGCCGTCGACCAGGGAACCTCGCACGCCCTGTTCGTCTTCGGGCTCGTCTACGGTGTGCCCACTCTGGGATTCGCCCTGATGTGGGCGGCACTGGCATCGGCCATCACCCGCCGCACCATCCGCCAGGGGCTCCCGTTCTCACTCACCTGGTGGTCGTTCACCTTCCCCGTCGGCACCTGCGTGACAGGCCTGAACGGTCTGGCCCTGCACACGGGACTCGTCGCGCTGCAGGTACTGGCGGTCGTGTTCTACATCGGGCTCGTCGGGGCCTGGGTCACGGTCGCCGTGCGCACCTTCCACGGAAGCGTCATACGCGGAACGCTCCTCGCGCCTCCCCGTCCCCTGCCCTGACCGCGGACGATGAGGGTGCGTGGGGGAGTGGCTCAGATCGAACAGGCGTCGTTCCAGTCACGGCGATAGGCCTCGGGGTCACTGACGTCGACGATGGCCGAGGCGGCGCCCTTGGGCTCGTCACGCGACCGGTAGCTCTCGAACGCCACCGCACTGCGGTCGTTGCTCGCCGGATCACGCACCCCGGAGGCTTCGACCCACAGAGTCCAGTTCCACCGCGTCCGGACGCCAGGCTGCAACGCGCCTTCGCCGACGACCAACAGCACGTCCGTGCCGGCGGGTGAAGACTCGAAGTCTGCGCCCGTGAATGATCGGACCGACGACGTGAGGCCTCTCGCGCTGATCTCCCGAGCTAACTGACTGCCCATGTCCGAGAGATGCTCGCCAGCATCGCCATCCACAGCCACGATGCCTCCACCGGACGGAAGCTGACTCAGCATCTCGGAAACCAAGTCATGGATGACGGTGTTGCTCATGATGCTTTCTCCTGCTCACTCGTTCGTCGAAACGGAAAAGGGAGTCGGCGGCCGCCGACTGATGCGGCTGCACGAAGCGGTCGCGAACCTGATGCAACCACGAGCATGCGCCGACGTTCAGCCCTGTAGAAGCGCGTGCTTGGAGCGCCCGATAGGGGATCGGCTAGCGGACCGCCTCGTCGCCTGGAGAGCCCAAGGTCGTAGCGGTGTTCGTGGTCGCGTCACCTGTCCTCCCTCGATCTGCACGGGCCTGCCGACGCTCTCTCGCCTCAGCATCCTGGCGCTTCTGGGTAGGACTCGTTCTGGCAGTCCCGAGGATGGCCATCCCGAGCAGGGCCAGCACGATGATGAGGGCCACTGGGGCGATGACGATCGAGAGCACAGCGCCTCCGAGAAGTAGGGATGTCTGAAGTTAGCGAACTTCGACAGCGTGGTCGAGGCCGAAGGGCGGGGCCCGATAGGCGATCGCCTGCCGGCCTACTCGATGGCTTGACGGTGGTCCCATCTCGCGAGCGTGTGTGCTGGATGATGGACGCATGACGGTCCCCGAGGAATCGCCCCCGCTGCGGAGATCGAAATTCCGTAGCAGGGACGAGATGGCGGCGGCTGCCGAACGGAGCGTCCTCTCGGAGCACCCGGATCTGTCCCAGCGTGTTGTTGGAGTCATCGACGAGTACGGGACCACGACGTCGAGGATCATTGAGCAGCGGCTCCAACCAGGGGATGCGGACAAAGTCAGAGACGTTCGCTCGGTCCGCTGGCTGAATGTGCGAGGTATTCCCGGTGCCGTCTCTCTCCTCGCAACGTTCTTGGTCTTCGAAAACCTGAGTGGTGGCAGGTATCAGCCGCGGGCTGTCCCGTTCTCGAACATTACGGCCCCCATCCCGCATCCTCTCGACATCTGGGCCGCTGCGTGGGCTGGGGTGGCGCTGCTCGGCGCTTTCATCGGGGTCATGGCGGCAGATCGGTCGCGGCCGCCATACCTGCTCGGAGGGGCGGCGGCGCTGTCGATGCCGTCTGCGGTCATCGGTGTGTTCGATGAAGGCACGGCAGTCAACGAGCACATCGCGCCGTGGCTCGGCACGTGGTCGTTGATGCTCCTCGTGCTTGCGGGATCGGCATTGGCAATGTGGTCACGGGGTCACCGGCGCCGCCTCGCGGTATCGGGGGGAGCGACGGCCCGGGTTGCCGCCGCGCGGGCGGGCGTAGAGGTCGAGCATGAACGTGCTCTTTACCGCCTCGCGGAACTGATGCCACCTCGCTCGCCAGAGGGGCGTCAGCTGCTCGCGGACCGTGACCGGGCTGTGGTCGCATCCCATCGAGCGGCCGGCGCTTCTGCATGGGACTGGAGAAGGTCCGAAGGGCCGGTACCCGTCGGCGGCTTTATGTTGGCAGCAGAACACTCGGTCAGGTGCGCCGAGCTCGGACCGGCAGGATGAAGGTGTCCCGATAGACGATCGTCGACCGGCCACATTGTTGCGAGCACGGCTACGCCGCCATGCCAGTGACGGCGTGCCGGCGGCTCTTAGTGTGCTCTGCTGCAATGCTCGAGCCGTGCGGAGCGTCGGTCGTGAAGAAGCCCTGGAGATGCTGAGCGGTTTTGCGCCTGGCCGGAACGTGGGCGACCGCTCCGATGACCTTTTGGTTGCATTTTCTCGGCAGGACCTAGCAGCGTGCGCAGCATGCTTGCGGGACACAGTCGAAGCAATGGACGACTGGGAGTTCGCATCGGTCATGCCGCTCGAAGTCCTTGAGGCCGAGGCGGCCGCTAATGACATGGAGGCTCTGGCCGAGCAAGGTTCGCCTCGGGATACTTCTCCACTGTGGCGTCTGGATCTGGTTCGAGCTCGCCATCTCGACTGGTCTGCTGTCGTCGCCGCGGCTGACGAGGAACCGGGGCATGAGGAGTCTTGGTTCCGGGTGACCGTTCGCGAATGCCGATGGCTTTCTGCTGCCGTTCACAACGCGACGCGTCGGGACCCTGCGCTCATGTCCTCCTGGGTCGCCCCGCACGTGGCCGATCTTGCAGTGAGGGAGGCACTGGATCGAGCCATGACGGACATCGAGAGCCATGCCGCGCAGATGTCGTACCGAAGCACACCTGCCCGTGGCGTCAGCGTCGAGGCGTCGCTCGAGATCTCGACGGGGCATGCGGCCTGGCAAGCAGAACGTCGGTTGGGAAAACTTTTCCCGCAGCCGGACCGAGATCTGCTGCCGACAGAGGCCTCAAGAGGCCGTACCCGCGGTCTGCCGTGGAGATGGTCGAGGCGTCGCCCGCGGGAACGAGGTGGTGATCCAATTAAGGTCTCATGGTCCGTGGCGGATCTCGGTGCGGGGTCGCTCGTGCGCCTTAATCTTCGTTGCACTGATCAGGATTACCTGGCTTGGAAGCCCATCTCACAGGTCTTCGCACGGTGTGAGGACCTGCAGGTGGCGGCTCGAACGACACTCCGGCAACCGTGAATTTCCGCCTGTCCCGATAGGGGATCCCTGGCCGCACCCTCTTTGTGCGCTTCCGTAGAACGTGCGTCGTCGCAATCCTTCAGTTGGTTATGGAGCGGGGATCGGTGCCGGCGAAGACGGTGGGGTAATTGTCGAGCCAGGTCCAGCGGCTCGAGGGCCAGCTGATGACGGCTGCTCGCCCAGCGACGTCGCTCAGGGGAACGAAGCCTTCCCCGGGTTTGTCACGGTTGTAGCGGGAATCTCTCGAGTTGTACCTGTTGTCGCCCATGACCCAGAGGGAGCCATCGGGGACCGTGACGGTGAAGTCATCACGGGAAGCGCGGGTTTCGTCGGGGAGAACGGTGATGTATGGCTCATCGAGGGGGACGCCGTTGACGCTCATGTGCCCGAAATCGTCGCAACAGGTCACGGTGTCTCCGGGCAGGCCAATGACGCGCTTGATGAGATATCCGGTGCCGTCATGGGGTGCCAACCCGATGGTGGAGAGCACTTTGTCAACTGGTCCCGTGGCAGGGGTTGCGGCTTCGAGAGGGCTGAGCCAGCCGCCGGGGTCTGCGAAGACGACGACGTCTCCGCGGTGCAGGGGCACAAGTCCTGGAACGAGTTCGTTGACAATCACGCGGTCGTTAATTTCGAGGGTGTGCTCCATCGACCCCGAGGGGATGTAGAAGGAGCGCACGAGGTAGGTCTTGACCAGGAAAGAGAGGACGAGGGCTGCGAGGAAGATGACGAGCACGTCACGCAGGAACCGCCAGATTGATCGCGGGCGTCGGCCGGCAGTGTTGAGGGCCGTTGGCATGGAGACAAGGTACTGGGCGGAGCCCCCTCATTCGGTGCCCGATAGGCGATCGCCAACTTGTCTCGATGTGGCGGCACCGCAGGCCGCACGGCTGTAAGTCGTAGGCGCGCTACCGTGACCCCATGGCACGTCCATCTCGCCCCACTCGGTGGGCGTTAGTTCTCAGTGGCCTGACCGTCGCAGCACTCGTCGTCTGCGCTATCGCAACCGTCAGGGCCGGGTGGTTCACACCGGTCTTTCCCTGGCCAGTGCCTGAGGGGACGGAGATCGTCCAGACGAAGCAGCAGTTCGAGTCGGCGCTCAATGCGCAGCGTGTGGGACGGGTAGCCGCGGTTGCAGCGGTCGTCTCGGCTCTTGGCGTGGCTGTCGTTACGTTCGTTCGTCGAAAAGCCCGGCGCGCCCGATAGCTGATCGTCTGGCGGGCCCAGGGGGCCTCACCCAGAAGCTAAGAGAGGATGTTCCGAACAGACGCCAGGCTTTGTCCGCTCGCAATCGCGATGGCTCCTTCCGAGACTCCCGCGTTTGCCGCCTCGCGGATCAGGGCGACCCAGCTCGGCGGAAGCTCGCCGCCGGATTCTTCCTGCGGCGTAAATCCTCTGTTGCTGAGGCCAGTCATGCCAAGGCGTCGTCGGCAGCGATATTTACAGCAGGAGCAGTGCCCTCGCCTCCAAAGGTGAAGGACCAGTCGGGTGACGCGGGTAGGTCGTGTGCGTCGATGGTTCGCTCCAATGCCAGAAATTGCGAGACGACTTCCAACCTCGAGTGTGTCAGGCGCGTGTCCCGAGAGGGGATCGCGCACTGAGACGGGGGGTCAGTGAGTAGTGGTGTCGGTCTCGGGAGAGCGGGCTAATCGCCCTATAGGCGGTTAGCTATCGGGCGGCGGTGGTCGATCGTCCACCTGGCTGTGTGCCAGGTGGAGTTCTGCAGGAACGAATGCCTATGGTCGTTGGATAGAGGGCGTCTCTTTTCCGGGGTTGAGTCGTTATGCGGGAAAGGTAACGCCGGTGAGTTCCTCGGACACGGACCACAGGTGGCGCTGTGTCGTCAGGTCGTATGAGGCGGCGCTGGATGTAACCAACTGCGGGTGTCCTCGGGTCTCGCGTATGCGGTCGGGGCCGTAGTACTGGCCGCCGAGCACGCTTGGATCAGTTGCGGCACGCAGTGTGGGGAGTGCGCCTCCAGCAGCGCTTTGGGCAAGCAAAGGCTTGACGGCGGCTGACGCGATCCGCGCGAGAGCAGGCAAGTTCTGGGTCAACTCGGTGGAAGCGTTGCCTGGGTGCGCGGCGACGGCCATAGTGCTGCCGTACGCCGTGAGGCGGCGCTGCAGCTCGTAGGTGAACATCAAGTTGGCCAGCTTGGCCTGGCCATAGGCGGCAACCCGGTCGTAGCTGCGGTCCCACTGCAGGTCGTCGAAGTAGATAGCCGCGCGAATGCGGTGACCGTAGCTGCTCACCGTCACGACTCGAGAGCCCGGCACAGGCAGGAGGTGATCGAGCAGCAGCCCGGTCAGCGCGAAGTGACCGAGGTGGTTCACGCCGAACTGCAGGTCGAAACCGTCGGCTGTCTTCTGCTGAGGCGTGTACATCACGCCGGCGTTGTTGATCAGCAGGTCAATCCGCGGGTGCGCCGACCTGAGATCTGTGGCCGCTGCGCGCACGGATTCCAGTGAACCCAGGTCCAGGTTCTGCACGGAGACTTTGGCATTGGGCACATGGGAGGCGATTCTCGACGCGGCCTCCTTGCCCTTGGTGGTGTCGCGGACAGCGAGCACCACGGCCGCGCCATGATCCGCGAGGGCGAGGGCGGTCTCAAAGCCGAGTCCACTACTGCCTCCGGTGATCACAGCGACGCGCCCGTCCTGGCGTGGGATGTCGTTCAAAGTCCATGGCGTGGTCATGTGGCAGCTCCAATGTTTCGTGGTCAACGTCTGGCAAATGCCACTGTAGGGCACATGTGCCACTGAGTGCCACCTATGCCCGTTGCCTTGTAAGCTGGCACATGTGAGCGAGTCCACTCCTATCCCGGTGCGTGAAAGAGCTCGACGAGCCATGCAAACCGAGTTGGCGATGCTGGCCCAGGATCTGTTCGCGGTTAGGGGATACGAGCAGACAACAATCGATGACCTGGTCTCGGCTGCCGGCATCTCCAGGCGAACGTTCTTTCGCTACTTCACCTCGAAAGAGGACGTCATGCTGGGCAAGTACGACGCGTGGTCGCAGATGCTCGCCCAGGCACTCGGTGCACGGCCCGTCGACGAGCCGGTGTGGGAATCGCTACGGCGGGCATTCGACGTCGTCGTCGAGCACTTCGAGGACGAGACACTCGCTGAACGCGCCCTCGCGATCGAAAAGATCATCCATGACAACCCGGCTCTGAGTGCGGGCGAGCTCGAGCGTATCTCGCGGGTCCAGGGCGATCTCGCCGAAATCGTACGGATGCGCCTGGGCCGTTTAGCGGTCACCGACCCGCGCCCGACGGTGATCGCCGGCGCGGCCCTGACCTGCGTGATCGCCGCGAAGGATGTATGGATCACCACGGACCGTGGCCGATCCTTTGGAAGGCTGCTCGACGAGGCCATGGGCGCAATTAAACCCGTCTGATCTCACCCATACGGGGCAGGACTAGTGAGTTCCCAGCGAGCTGGCTCTCGCGATGAGGGCCGAGATTCGCCGTACCCACGCAATCAAGCGCCACACCAAAACCCTGTCCCGCCCACTCGACTGCGAGCCGAGCGTGTTGGTTTGCCGGTTGCGAGGAACGCCCTTGAATGCCAATTGTCTGCGCGAGGGTTCCACCGATCAGAGGCCCTGCGATGGTGCCGGCCATGATGGCGGAGGAGAGGGTGCCCAGCGCCCAAGCGGAGCGGCCTTTAGGGGTCTGAGCGGCGACGAGGATGGTTGGTCCGGAGGCGTAGCCGCCGAGGAGGCCGACCAGCAGCCGCAGCAGTACGAGTTGAGTGACGTCTTGGGCGACCCCGATGAGCGACATCGCGATCGCCATGACGAGGCTCGCGCGGATCAGCATCGGTTTCCGGCCGAAGTGGTCCCCGAGATAACCCCACAGCGGTGCTGTCAAGGCCGCGGTCAGAAACGTCGCGGCGTAGGCGATGCCGGACCAGAGAGTTACCGCGGCCGGATCCCCAACGCCAAGGTCTCGGACGTAGAGAGGAAGGATCGGCAGAATCAGGGTCATGCCAATGATCGTCGTGAACGAGCCAAGCGCGCACACGAGGAGATTCCGCCGGACCACTTCTCGACGTCGGTCAGCGCAGGAGCCAGAACGGCAGCGACGCGACCAATGCGCCGAGCAGGATCAACACGACCGCGACGAAGGGGGACGCCTTCACCTCGCCGGTACCGAATCGGGCGGTGACACGCATGAGCAGCGCGCGCGTCCGACGGCGCGCGAGGCTTCCCACCAAGAGCAATACGAGGCACGGGACGCAGTAGACCACCGCGTACCCGGCGAGGACGAGCAGGCCCTCCGCTGGCGTGACCTGCGCGTCTAGGAGGCGCTCGATCGCAATGAAGTACGGGAACGCATTCGGTAGGTCGGCCCCGGTTAGCAGCGCCCCGAACGGGAGCGCAGTCCAGGGTGTGAACCACGATGGCAACCCGATCGGCTTCCTGGGTCGCGTGTGGAAGCGTCGTATCCCGGAGCGGACCAGGACGACGCCCGCGGCGGCGAAGGCGACGTAGCGGATACCCTGCACAATCCCGTCGACGGCACCAGCTGCCGCGCCCGCGCCGAGGAAGAGCGCGGCGCCGACCGCGAACACGGTGAGTGCCGCCCCAAGCACCGTGACGAGTGCCATCAGCGCGGGACGCCGCGGGGCGGCGAGAAGGATCAAGGTCACCGCGACGATCGTGGCCGGGTTCAGCGAGTCAAGCGCAGCGAGGCCCGCGATCGCCAGCAGCAGCTGCGCGGTCACCGCCCGCCCCTCCCACCCGCGGGCAAGAGAGAACCGAGGAGAGCGTCGAGCTCCGCGGCCGTGGGTGCCGGCTCGATGCCGGCGATGACGTTGGCGAACAAGCCGTCGCCGACAAGCCGGATCACCCGTGCGCGGCCGGCGTCACCCACCTCGTCGCGGATCATCGCCTCCCATCGGGCTATGGCCTCCTGGGATGCAGTCGCCACCGCATCACCCGGCGCCTCGACCGCCCGGTGCGCAATGGCCATCGCTCGGAAGACCGCGACGTCCTCCCCCGTGGGGACCGACATGCGCAACCAGGTCTCCGCCGCACTCCCTTCGCCCGCCGCTGCGGTCATGGCCGTGTCGACCTCCTCGAGCGCTGCCATCGCCAGCCCCTGCACCAGCGCCGCACGCGTCGGGAAGTGGTGCACCAACCCGCCCTTGGATACGCCCGCCGCGGCGGCGGTCTCGTTTAACGACGGAATGACCCCGCGTGCGAGCGCGAGCTCGCGGGCGGCGGCAAGGACGAGTGCGCGGCGATCCATGACCACACCATAACAGGCAAACCGACCGGCCGGTCGGTTTGTGAACAGACAGAACGCGGCAGAAGCGTCTCGATAGCCGATCCTCTACCGAGGAACCACCTCGATCTCTGCGTCGGGTGTCGGCGGGACGGACAGCGCCCAGGCGTTCATCGACTCAAGCACGGGCCGGAGCCCCTGCCCCGTCGGGGTGAGCTCGTAGACGACGCGCGGCGGGATCTCGGAGTACGCCGTCCTGGTGACGAGGCCCGACGTCTCGAACTTCCGGAGGCGGTTGGTGAGGGTGTGCGCACTGATGCCGGGCAGCGCCTCCTTTAGCTCGGTGAAACGAGCCGGGCCCTCGAGGAGCTCTCGCACGATGAGCGTTGCCCAGGGGCCGTCGAGCAGTGTCAGGAACTTCGCGATGCCGCACTCGGGCCAGATCTCCCCACAGAAAGCCATGAACATGGACAGTACGCCATTGGTGCAGTTGACGTAACTGGTGCACCAGATGCATTGATAGCTTCATGACCTATCTCATCCACGGCGCTACTGGCGCCCAGGGCTCCCCCGTCGTCGCATCCCTTCTCGCTTCCGGCGCCGCCGTCACCGCGGCGGTCCGCGACCCGTCCGCCTATGAGGGAGGCGGCGCGCCCGTCGCCGTCGACCTGATGTCGGTCGCGTCCCTCGCGGCGGCCTACGCGGGCGTCGACGGCGTCTTCGTGCACCTTCCGGTCGGCGACGCCGCCCAGCAGCTCGCGCATGCCCGGACGGTCGTCGCAGCCGTCGAGCAGGCACGGCCGGCCCGGGTGGTCGTCTCGACCAGCGGGTACCCGACGGAGGGCGACGGTGCGGCTGAGAGTCCCGTCGGCTTCCTCACTGCCGGTCTGCGGGCGACCGGGGTCTCCGTCGCCGTCGCGGCCCCGCGCCTCTTCCTCGAGAACCTGCTGCTGCCGCCGGTCGCCGCGGGCGTGGAGCAGGAGGGCGTCCTCCGCTACCCGATCCGTGACGACTACGCCGTGTCGTGGAGCTCGCACCTCGACGTGGCCGACGTCGTCGCGCGACTGCTGCAGGACGGCTCCGTGACCGGTGTCGTCGGGGTCGGTGCGCTGCCCGGCCTCGTGGGCTCCGACCTCGCGGCTGGCTTCGCCGCAGCCTCGGGCACGAGCGTGCGGTTCGAGGCGCAGGACGTCGACGACTTCGGCCGCGTCATCGAGCCCCTCTTCGGCTCAGCCGGAGCGGACCCTGTCGTGGCCTCGTACCGGTGGCGGGCCACCCTGCCCTCCGAGCTCATCGACCCTGCCACGAGCGCACAGCAGCAGCTCGGGCTGAGCCCGCGCACGGTCGAGCAGTGGCTCAAGGACCTCCGGGCCTGACCCGTTCGCTGTACGACAGCAAGGGCTGCTCCCCGACCAAGGCGATCTTCAGTTGGGGAGCGGTTCTGATCTGGCCAGGGCCCGCTCGTGGTGTTCGTCGGCGCTAGTCACAAACGATCGTTTCTGCATGCCCGATAGGGGATCCATGACGGGGAACCCGGGCGAACCCAGGAACCCCGCCATTCACAGCGGGGGTCTGGGCTGCCCTCGCAACGTAGCCGTATGTCGGCCGAGCATCTAGTGCCCGGTGAAGGATCGGTCAGGGGGCAAGTGGCAGAGCGTCAAGGGGGTCCGCAAGCAGACCCTTGCTTTCCACGTGGTTAAGTGAATAGCTTGTCCACATGGAAAGCAACCATGGTCAGAGTCCTGCCTCTGCTCGCGATGCCCTGCGTGGTCTCGAGGGTGACAGGCTCGAACTGGCGCGAAGGACGCGTTCACCACGCTGGTATTACCCGGGGCTGGCGCTGTTCACGGCAGCGATAGCCCTGGCTCCCCTTGCTGGAGGCGTGTGGGTCTTCGTTGTCATAGCTTTCGCTTGCCTCGGGCTCGTCGGCCTCGAGCGGGCCTTCGTGCTCACGACGGGAATCTCCACCAATAGGGTTCCTGGCCCCAGATCGTTGATCGTCCTCGTCGTGATGGGCATCGTGGTGCTCACGATGGTTTTCGTTTCCGGCCTCGCCGTGCATGCGGACTCGACTGCCTGGGCGTTGACGGCCGGCGCGGTGAGCTTCCTCACCATGTTCCCGGGCGGATACGTCTACGACCACTTCTACGGCCAGGAGCTACGGCGTGGCGTCTAGCGCACAATTTGACGAATCGATCCATGCTCCAACGAGGCTCCGCCTGTGCGCTCTTCTCCGCCCCGTCGACCACATCGATTTCTCGGTCCTCGCCATGACTCTCGGGCTGAGCGACGCGAACCTGTCCAAGACCGTCCGCGCGCTCACGGAACTCGGATACATGAGCACGACAAAAGAAGCTTCCACGACCAGGCGCGACGCGCGTCGAACCACCCGCATCTCGCTCACACCCGCGGGCCGGGTCGCAATCGACGGGCACCTCGCTGCCCTGCAGGACCTCGCATCAGCCAAGGACCTGAGCGCTACGGCAACCGACCGTTGACTGCCCGATAGCCGATCGGCTCCAGGGCGCATCGCGAGACGGGCATACTCGCTCCATGAGCAATCCCGCAGGCGTTTCCGGCCGTGCCGTGCGGCGGCGGCTGCGAGAGACGTCATGCCCGGACTGCGAGCACCCCTGGGAAGAGCACGGGGGTTCGACCCTCGAGGCGCCGGTGGCCTTTGGGGAGTGCCAGTACGAGGAGGACCACGCGCAGCAGGTCCCTGGTCGAGAGACGTGCTGGAACAGCGTGCCTCCTGCGTTGTTCGTGCGGCCGACGGCCCGAGAGCTAGAGCGCGCAGCGCCACTCCACAGAAAAGTTCTTCTGCGATTCGGGCAGTTGATGCTGGCTATGTTGCATCTAGTAGTGCGTTGGCCCTGACCAAGGGTGCCCTATAGACGATCGTTCACCGGGAGCTGAGTAGACGTAGAGTCTTGCTCTCTACTTGGAGTTTCGGTCAAGCGCCCTCGCCGTCTCTATCGGGAATCGGCATACTGAGGTCGTGCCGATCCCGCCCCATCACGAAGCCACATTCGGGCGGCTGACCGACGCAGCCAGGAGGACGTTCGGGACGGACCACGTCTCCGCGACCCTGCTCGATCCCGACACGGATCGCCTGCCGTTTCTGGAAGTCCCCGGACTGTCATTCATCGGTGAGCAATGGATCGTCGTCGAATTCGCCGGCGGCCGAAGACTAGAGCTCGAGTGGAACGTAGCCGGTGTCGGCCGGGCATTCAGTCTGCTCGAACGACGGCAGCTGAGGATGACCATCGACAAGACCGCCTCAGAGGGCCTGCCAGGCTGGATCGAGGCACTCGTCGGCACTCACGGCCGGGTGACGGTCCACGCTCCCGTCGCTGAGTTCGACCTGGAGGTGCGGGTGGTTCCTGACCGGGGTTCCGCTTTGCCCTTCTACGTTCACGTGCGGCATGACGGCAATGTTGTGGTCGAGGGCTCGCAGCTTCACTGGTGGACCTTCGGCGCCGGACGCACTGACGATGACGGCATGGCGGCAGCGAAGGACCTGATGGAACAGGTCGTGCTCTACGGCGGCAGCATCAGACGCACGTGGCGAGGCGTCACCTTGCTCGACGAACACGGTGACTACTTCTCAGGGCCGATTCCGGGGCCGAGGCTGCCATTCCGGCCCCAACGTCTCCACTTCCGCGCCTACAGCTAGCCTCATTCTGCCCGCACAGAACGCAATTACGTTCAATACATATGTTCTGCATTTTCGACCGCCGCCCGACAGGGGATTTTTCACCGAGATGCGTTCCGGACTGACCCATCAAGACGGTCAGGTCAGCGCAGCTCGAAGAAACCCTCGACGCGCGGCAGCGTCCGGTGGTTAATCGGCTACTGCAGTTCAGGTTCTTGCCGGACAGCTTTCCTGTGGCTAGCGACGCCCAACACCGTATTGACCAGGCCTGTAGCAGCGAGAAGCCAACCATAGGCCTGGCCAGTGACCACGGCCCCCAATCCTGCGAAGAGGGCGACTAGGGCGCTCACCACCACGACGACCGACCAGCGTCTACTCATGCACTGATTATGAGCCCTGCCCCGTGCCTCGTTAGGCGATCGTTGACCGAGATCAGTTTCGGACTGACCTATCGAGACAGTCGTCGCCCCGCAGCTGCGGGGGAGTGGCTAGCGTCCGCCGGTGGTCGGTGACCGATCGCCTATCGGCCGAAGGTTTTGGACTCCCGGGGCCTAGAAAGTTCCCCTAAAGGCGAGGTGCTGGTGGTCTGCGCCCTGAGCGAGGCGATCCGGCTCAGTCCTCGACGGGCACGGAGCATGACACTGACGGTCAGTACACCCCAGAGCACACCGGGCAACACGGCCAAGATGATTTCGGCTACGCCTTCAGCCGCTCTGGCGCGGTCTACGGCCCACACGCTCCAGATGAAGAACAGACCGAGGTAAAGCCACCGGGCACGGAGCGCATCCTCGATCCGTTGAAGCGATGTCCGGAGCTGCGCTGGTGACATGTGTACCGGCATGGATTCACCGGCGACCCATCGCCGGACAGCAACGTAGTTTGGCCTGCCGCCTTCTCGCTCCCAGAACCAAAAGCCCAGGCCGATGGCGACGGCCGCAGCTAGGACCGCGACCGTCAGAGTGGGTGTCAACCCGAGTTCGGAGAAGTGCGCTGCACGAAAGAGCAGCCACAGGCACACCGCCGCCAGGGCACCGAGAAAGAGATGAGCTACTCCCCCGAAACCGATTGAAGCGCGACGGGTGGGCATAACCGCAATCTATTCTCCGGGCGTGAGTTCGAGCGGTTTTGGTGTCTTATCTCGTTTTGGAGCGATGGAGTGAGGCGGGCGCAGGAGATCAAGGGTGTCTCAATAGACCATCGTCCTCCGTCCGCGTTCAGTGGTTCAGGCGGCCAGGGCGCGAGCTGCGGACAGTTCTGACTATCGCGATGACGAGGAGTACCAGGCCAAGGAGTGCCGGGGCGTAGGTGGACCCGGTGAGGAGCCAGGTGTCAGTTGTTCCTCGGGTGGTCTCGATGACCGAGCCAGTGACGTAAGTGCACTCGCGAGCGAGTGGCCAGGCAGAGAAGGACCCCGAAACCAGGTGCGTTTGGAACTGTGAATCTTCGAGATACGGGCCCTCGACGGCGCACTTATAGGTCGTGCCTTTGTAGACGTAGAGCAGTCGGACAGCGAGGAAGAGTGCTCCCGACGCGGCGATGAGTGCGGCGCCGGCCAGGCCCTGGAAGGGATAGGACATGAACAAGCGGCGCATTGACCTAGCTAAGGGCTCATGGCCGTCAGACACATCCACCGCAAGGGCGACTCCGGGGAAGCAGCCCATGGAGCGCCGATAGGGGATCGCTCCCCGGGCACTGCCTCACGGCGCGCTACGCGCGGGCCACTCCTCGCGGAACTCTTTGATCTCGCCGTCGGCGTCATCGCGACGGAACGTGCTGACGAGCGTGATTGGCCCCGTGAGATTCGCGTTCAGTTCATCGAGGCGTTCCGCCGGAATCCAGTACTCAAGGATGCTTCGCCCACCGACCTGCTGGACGTCGAAGCCCTCGAGGAAGCTCCGACGCACCGAGAACCGAGTGACATGGCCAACGCCCGAGGCCTTCACATTCCAGTCTCGGGCGATGCGCACGGCATAGTCCTCGTTCAGTACCGGGTAAAAGATTGGCTGATCCGGCAGTCTCGGGGGCCACAGCGACCAGCCACTCGCCTTGACGAGTTCGAGTTCCTCCGGGCCCGTGGGCCGCCAGAGTACAACGCTGCTGTCAGCGTCCGATCGTGTGGTCATGGGAACAGAATGCTGGATGGAACGCTCATTTCCTATCTGTTTACCCGTCGACGTGGGCGAGCGTCGACGAGGCTTCTCCGCGGCGCCCGATAGACGATCCACCATCGAGACCACGTTCGGGCTGTGCTGAGTCTGACCACTTAGAGACCTCTTGCCGGTGCCCATGGTGAGAGGCGTGTGCATCAGTTGCCTTCAGCTAGCACCCTGCTTCGCGCATACGAGCCGGTCCACCGTCGAAGTATCAGGATCTCCCAGGGGAGGGTGATCGCTCCGCTCAACGGGCCGTGTTCGCGAGGGTAGATCGTGTATTCAAGTCGGAGTCCTTCATCTCGAAGCTCGAACGCCAGATGTGCCTGCACCACGCGGTCGCTTTCGCCAAACCAATCTGCGTTGTCGCGCGCGTACTGGACGTGCCCCACGTCGTCGGAGATGAGCTCGACGACTGTCTGGCGACTCCTGGTGAGCAGATCGCGCACCATCTCGAGGTTGACGCCACGCAAGCTCACCCTCACCGGATCGTCGTGTCCTTCGACGAATCCCATGCTCGAGCGGGTCTCTCGGAACGGCGCACAGAACCCGAAGAACGAGAGGAAGTAGCTGACTTTCGCGAGTCGCCCGTCATCGGTCCATGCGAAGAGATCGCCGTTGGGGCCGACGGGCGTCGCGGCGAGCCGTATCGACGCTGCTGTCGACTGGTTCGACCGCGAAGGTGCCTCTCGTGGTGCATCGCTGTAGAGCGTCGAGGAGAACGAGTCGTAGGCAAGAGCGCGGGTGGCTGGGTCAAGGGAGCACTCCAAGAACAGCCGCGAATCAGCTACATCGGAAGGCCACTCGCTGCGGGGGCCGGAGTCGGCGGGGTGAGGTCGTAGTGCCGCCGAGAGGTCGATCCGGACGACGCCTGGATCAACGGCGGCGTCATCTGCCAAAGCGGTGACTTCGATGCGCCAGTCAGACACCCCGTACTCCGAGCCACCCCCCGGTAGCCGGACACCCCCAGGCGCATCGACGGAAAGGGACAAGGGGGCCGAGCGGGCGGAGTGCAACACGTTACCGATCAGGCTCCCGACGCCGACCGGCAGACGCAAGGTGGCGCCTTCACCGTCGGAGGTGAGGTACCCCGATTGCTGGTCTCTGTCGGCCGAGGCGGCCGTGAAGAACTGGGCGGCAGACTCGTCCCCGGAGACTTCGATCGTCGTCGCTTCAGTGGTGATCCGATCCATCCCCGGGAATGACAACCGTCCGCGTCCGTACACCTGCCCCTCAGTACCGATCATCGCGTCGCGTAAGTGCACTGTTCCCCTGGTCTCGTCGCTTCGTCGAGCATGCCCAACCGAGAGTAGCGAGACCACCCCCAGGGCAGGAGCCCCCGCGGCAGAGTGCGGGCCTGGGTTTTAGCGAGTGGCTGCTGGCCTGGGGTCCTTTGCACGCAGGTCGAGCGCGATGTCGATCCGATCGGCCGTCACGCGCCTCCTGTTTGGGTTGCCCATGCCTGTAGAGCTCGCCGAAGGCTCAACGATCCGCTTCGAAGCCAGTCCGGTAACCCATCGGTCACCGGCCGCGGCGGGATGCGATGATGCCGTAGATGAGGCAGCCGAGCCCACCCAGGGAACATGCTCCGACGACAAGCCATCCGGCGTAGCCCCTGCTTGCGACAGAGAGATCGGCTGACGTGAAAAAGAGCGTGGCGGCGACGGCGAGAGCTCCGAGGCCCAGGACGATCATGATGGGGGCCTCGCTGCGCTTCACGGGGTCATCCGACCTGCATTAGTAAAAGGGTCGGCCACGGGAAGCGTCTCTGCCCCGTCTCATTAGACGATCGCTCACCGGATCGCGTCGCTCGGCCACCAACGTCACTCATGAATGCGATCGGCCCGGGCGTTTCGAATGAGGCGCATGGCGAGTGATCCGGCTGTGAAGAGGACGGCGTAGGCGACGAAGGCACTCCACATGGGCGCTTGGACGCGGTCGATGAGGAACCAGAAAAGCCCACCGCCGACGAAGATCAAGACGAGGTCGAGGAGGACGGTTCTCGCCGGCAGCCACGGCGTCGGGCGCTCAGTCACTGCAGTTGCGTCGACGGGGCGAGCCTGCGGCAGTCCTTCTTCGTTGCTCATGGGACGAGCATGCCCCACGACGTGATCCGGCATCGAATATCGTCCCGATAAGGCATCGACCATCGGCTTGGGCGCTTGCGAGTCAGCTCAGGGCGGCGCCGACGCCAGCTACGAGAATTCCGGTCCCCAATCCGATCATGATCGTCATGGTGAGGAAGGGGCGGCTCCCTACTTGGACCCTTCCTCGTTTCCTGAGGTTGAAGGCGTAGGCGAAACCCGCCACGACGACGAGAGCGCCGATGATGGTGATGACGAGCGGAACAGTCTCCATGATTTGAACCGTAGTGCAGGGCTGTGGACGGATTGGCCGCGCGTTCGCGTTCGCCGCTCGATAGGGGATGGCTTGACGAAGAGCCATGCGCGCGCGAGTAACGACTCCGAACCGTGCCAGGTCTGTCGCGGTCCTCGTCGCCGACGCTGACCCTCGTCGACAAAAGGGATGATGGGCCCATGTCGAAGCGAGCAAGCCGACCGTCCCCGGACGATCCGACGTCTGGCGTCATGAGGAGAGCTGTGACGAAGGGTCGTTTTGCGGTGCGGCCCGGGACGTTCAACCTCGCTGGACAGTTCTTCACCCCGGACGGTGGTCGACTCGAGAAAGAGACCGCCGATGTCGATGCGGCGGAGGTTCGGGCCCTAGTTCGGCGTGGTGCCACCGTGGCGTTCGAGGGGTGTGGATGCGGTGGCGGTGGATGCACGCCCGCCTGGCCGAGTGCGATCGACGTCCGTGCGGCGGCCGCCGCAGCTGAGCCCGTCTTCATGAGGAGGCAAGGGATTCCGACATGGGCAGACGTCTGGGCCATGGAAGGAACGCGCGTCGTCTTTCTCCACGGTGACGTCACCTGGGGTTCCCTGCTTGAGTGAGATGGGTGGCAGGACAGCGCGTTAGTGCCGACAAGCATGCATGCAAATTAAGTGATCGCAAGCGTCCCGATAGCCGATCGTTCACCGAGATCCGTTTCGGACTGACCTATCGAGACGGCCGACGCTCCATAGCTGCGGGGGAGTGGCCAGCCGCCGCGATTAGTCGGTGATCGATCCCCAAGCGGGCGCTGCTCCGCGGTTTAGGCGGTGGGTGCTGCCCCGGGGTTCGTGTGCCAGCGGAACCGGTCCGCGAGTGCGGACAAGATCGGTACACGTGTGAGCAGAACGAAGATTACGTAGCCGAGGATTCCCCCGAAGGTGTTCCAGATGAAGTCGTTGACGTCAGCGACGTGACCACCGGAGAACAGCTTCTGCGCGGCGAGTTGCAGTAGCTCGATTGTCAGGCTGACCACCGCCGAGGTCAGCAGCACCTTCCACCAGGACGGCCGGCGCATCAGGAGCGGTATGAGGATGCCGAGCGGTATGAACACCGCCAGGTTGGTGAGCGCGTCCGCGAGCTCGTAGTCCTGGAACGGGATCAGTGCCAGCGCCGGCTCCCATGGCTCAGACCTTGGCGTCGGGTTGAGAAAGATCGGGAAGACCGTGTTCGCGAAGATTCCCGCGGCGTAGACGGCGATGGCGGCCGCGACAGCCGCGCGCGGCCGGGTGAAACGTTGCCCCCTGAGCAGGAGCGCAAGCTGGATGAGGAACACGACGGCGCCGACGGGGACAGCGACCGGTAGGACGGGGACTTCGCCGAACGGGTTAGTAGACATCCGGGGAAGCCTAGTGACGCTGAGCTGCTGCAAGGATCTGATGACCGTGGACGGTCTCGGTAACCGATCCCGGGGATCGAGTATTCGGGCACACGAACGTGGCTCGACCGAGCCACGTTCCGGCACTGGTGGCGGTCCGGAACGGAAAGCGCGGCCAGCTGAGACCCGTTCCGCTTGGGGATCGGCCATCGAGACTCCGCCGCGCTTGCTGTCGATCTCGTAGCGCCTCGGCCTGGAGGGGCCATTCAGGTACCCCGCGGCTCGACGAGGGGTTCGGAGCCGATGACTTCCAGCAGTGCGAGTTTCTCAGCGTCTCGAGAGCCCGCTGGTGCGGTGTAGAGCACGAGGTGCTGGTCCCGCTCGGTAATGGCGAGGGAATCGCAGTTAACGGTGATCGGCCCGGCTGGTGTGTGGCGGAACGTCTTCTGTAGGGGCGGTGGTGTCTGGACGTCGTGTCGCTCCCAGAGTTGTGCGAACTCGGCGCTGCCGGCGTTGAGGTCGTCGATGAGTTCGCGGACGCTCGGGTCTGATGGGTAGACAGCCTGGGCGCTACGGAGTTGGGTCACGACACCTTGCCGGAATGCGGCCTCGTCAGAGATCCCGTAGATCACCTCTGACGGCTGCCCACCGTCGAGGAAGGTCTTCCTCGCGAGGTTGCGATCGCGGGGAACGAGCAGAGAGAAGTCCTCCATGAGAGCTGCCGCCAGGTCGTTCCAGGCGAGCACCTCGAAGGTGGCCGACAGGACGATGCCGGCGGTAAGGGGGAGCCGTTCGAGCAGGGTCAGGATGCTCGGTCTGACGTCGCGGCGATGCAGCCCCGTCAGGGTGGGGGCGGTGCCGGCCAGCCGGTGCAGGTGGTCGGACTCCTCGGGGGTGAGACGCAGTGCGCCCGCGATGCCTGCGAGGACGACGTCTGAGGGCCGAGGAGCACGGCCCTGCTCAAGTCGGGCGTAGTACTCGGTCGAGACATGGGCGAGGACGGCGACCTCCTCGCGCCGAAGACCCGGTGTCCTTCGCCGAGGCCCAGACGGCAGGCCGACGTCTTCGGGGCGGAGACGCTCGCGGCGACTCCGGAGAAACGCTGCGAGCTCACCCTTGTCCATGCCACGAGTCTCCGCCCTGAGGAGCCGCAGATCCTCGTACAGTTTGTGCCTGGATGCGTATTCTCGGGGCGCCGACGCTTTCTACATGACGAAAAACAACGAGTCCACGCCGGTCGGCCTTCTGACCGGGAAGGTCATCTTCATCACCGGAGCCAGCCGCGGCATCGGCGCCGCAGCGGGCCGTCTCTTCGCTCGTGAGGGGGCATCCGTCGTGCTGGCAGCCCGCAGCACGGGGGCGCTGGACGCCCTCGTCGACGAGATCCGCACCCAGGGCGGCACTGCTGACGCCGTCGCGATGGACCTCGCCGACCGAGCCAGCATCCGCGCGGCCATCGATCGCGTCGAGGAACGCCACGGGCGCCTCGACGGGGCATTCAACAACGCAGGCATCAACCAGCGAGAGATGGGCCCACTCGACACCACGTCCGATGACGACATCGACGAGCAGTTCGCCGTCAACTTCCGGGCACACTGGGTCGCGATGGTCGCCGAGGCGGCCCTCATGCGGAAGTCCGGCGGGGGCGCGATCGTGAACACCTCGAGCATCGGCAGTCGACGCGCCGTGCCACCGCTGCCGGCGTACGGGGCCATGAAGCGGGCACTGAACAGCATCACGGAGACTGCGGCGGTCACCTGGGCTGCCGAAGGAATTCGGGTGAACGGCCTGATGCCCGGTGGAACCGCGACCGAGATGATGGACGAATGGGAGAGGAAAACCCCAGGGATCATCGAGGCGAACAACGCAGCCAGCCCCATCGGCCGCATGGCAACCGCTCTCGAAGTCGCCGAGGTCGCGGGGTTCTTCCTCAGTGATCGCGCCTCGGCAGTGACAGGTGCCATCGTGCCCGTCGACGGCGGCGCCAGCGCCTGAGACGGGGACGCGCACCCGTCCTGCGGCCGCACCTGAGTGGACCTGTTTCCGCCGCCTCCTCCGCAGTAGCTCTCGACGGGAGCGCTGCCCGATAGCCGATCGGTCAGGGGGCAAGTGGCAGAGCGTCAAGCGGGGCCGCAAGCAGACCCTTGCTTTCCACGTGGTTAAGTGAATAGCTTGTCCACATGGAAAGCAACCATGGTCAGAGTCCTGCCTCTGCTCGCGATGCCCTGCGTGGTCTCGAGGGTGACAGGCTCGAACTGGCGCGAAGGACGCGTTCACCACGCTGGTATTACCCGGGGCTGGCGCTGTTCACGGCAGCGATAGCCCTGGCTCCCCTTGCTGGAGGCGTGTGGGTCTTCGTTGTCATAGCTTTCGCTTGCCTCGGGCTCGTCGGCCTCGAGCGGGCCTTCGTGCTCACGACGGGAATCTCCACCAATAGGGTTCCTGGCCCCAGATCGTTGATCGTCCTCGTCGTGATGGGCATCGTGGTGCTCACGATGGTTTTCGTGTCCGGCCTCGCCGTGCATGCGGACTCGACTGCCTGGGCGTTGACGGCCGGCGCGGTGAGCTTCCTCACCATGTTCCCGGGCGGATACGTCTACGACCACTTCTACGGCCAGGAGCTACGGCGTGGCGTCTAGCGCACAATTTGACGAATCGATCCATGCTCCAACGAGGCTCCGCCTGTGCGCTCTTCTCCGCCCCGTCGACCACATCGATTTCTCGGTCCTCGCCATGACTCTCGGGCTGAGCGACGCGAACCTGTCCAAGACCGTCCGCGCGCTCACGGAACTCGGATACATGAGCACGACAAAAGAAGCCTCCACGACCAGGCGTGACGCGCGTCGAACCACCCGCATCGCACTCACGCCCGCGGGCCGGGTCGCAATCGACGGGCACCTCGCCGCCCTTCAGGACCTCGCATCAGCCAAGGACCTGAGCGCTACGGCAACCGACCGTTGACTGCCCGATAGCCGATCGGCTACCGGGAGGCCGCCGAGCTGCCGCGGCGCAAGCCGCAGCGGCCTACGTGAAAAGCGCCAGGGGAAGCGACACCACGAAACACACGGGCGGTACGATCGCGATGCCACCACAGACGCCGGCCCATCGGCCAGTGCGGCCGCCTAGCGCGCCGGCGATGAGCGCGAGAACAATCGAGGCGACCAGCAGGAATGGCACGGCGAACCAGACCATTGAGGTCCACTCTGCGGCGGAGAACCAGAGCCACGAACCCTCGGCGCAGGCCGTGACGAAGCAGACGATGAGGGTCAGCGGGGCGAGCAATCGAGCCCGACCGGACGGCTCGGTCTCGGCGGCGGGGCCGCCTTCCAGCCAGGCAGACGAGTCAGCGAGGGAGTCACGGTGGGGGAGCGCTGCCACCTCCGCCTCAGCCCGGCGGAGCAATTCGCGGTCGGCCTCGTTCATGCCCTGACCCTAGCGCCGGCGTGGCCACCGGCCGCGTAGCACCCTCGAATTTGCCTCGCATCCTCGATGACTCGACTCCAGAGCGTGTCCGATAGGGGATGGTGCAGCGGCCGTTTCGACGCGTGATGGACGCGAAGGAGTCAGGTTCGGTGGCCCAGGGAATTGCTTGGATTCTCTAGTGTTGCGGCATGGCTGACCTCCCTTCGATGGAAACACTCGCGGAGATATCCACGCATTGGGGTCAGCGTTGGTCGCCGGCGCCGCCTGGTTCGGTGGAGGACTACCGCTTCGGCAGTGGGGTCCTCTTGGAGTTCGACAGGCTCCCGACCTTGCATCAGCATGCCGAGCAGGCCATGCAATACGCCGAGATCATCTTCCGCGACCTGACGCTTCTTCGAGCCCTGAGGCAAGGCGCATCCGACGCCAGCGTCTTCGTCTCGACTTTTGCGTGGTCTCGTGGACCGGAGCCTGAGGATCGTGACTCGTGGCTCAAGCGTTTCCTCCCGGCACGCCTATGGCAGTCGGACATCAGCGTGACGTGGATGGCCGATCCAAACTTTGCCGAAGAGCTCCCCATCTACGAGCACACGTACGTCACCCAGCTCGGACTAGACGATCCTGGCTTTGCTGCCGCGTTGGCGCTGTCCTCAGGGATGGATGGGGAATCGTTGGCGATCTACCCGTCAGATGCCTCGTGGGTGTTCACCCAAAAGGAGGACGGGGCCTTTGTCCGGACTGACGGGGACAGAGCTGCCGAATTGGTGGCTCAGTTCCCTGAATGGGTCGGGCGGGCAACCCACGTGAGGCCATCGAATGCCCGGTTGGAAGATCAACGCGACTGGCAGATCGATTTCTCGTATCTTGACGAGCGGACTGCTTCGCGCATCCTGGACATGGCAGAGACCCAGGGGCTTCTGGAATGGCCAGCAGGTGGACGCCTCGTTGATCCTCGAGACGATCACAAGCTGGCCCTCTCTCGAGAGCAGGGGCAGCGCCTCCGAGTGCTCGCTACTGATGCGCCGGGCCTCGTCGTGGACGACTTCACGGGCGAAGGGCGCGAGATGACCCCGGCCATGGTGCGGGAGGAGATCGAAGAAGGACAGGACCCCCTGGCGGGTCTCGACGAGTTCATCGACGAAGTGGCCTACCGTCATCCCGCCGAGGCCAAAGACGGCCATCTTCCGAAGCGTTTCTGGAGCCCACGGCACAGTTACGACGGCATCGACGGATCGGATCTCGCGTCTACCTGAAACACGCAAAAGTCCGAGGGCCCGGCGTCTTAAAAGGGGATCGTCATGCGGGGCTCGATGTCGGGCGTCGGTTGATGGTGTCGCCGTTCCAGGAGAGGTCGGAGTCCTCCGTGACCTGGTAGACCTCGAAGCGGTCGTCGGTGAGGATCGATTCAATGAGTGGTTGGGAGCCGGCGACGATGGTGGAGTCCCAGTCGATTTCGGTGGCGAGTACCCAGGCGTGATCCTCCGGCCAGAGCAATTGCGGTGGTTCGTCGCTTCGGAAGCCGATGCGTGGACCCCAGCCAGGCGTTGCCAGCTCCGCAGTACCGGTGTGCGCCAGAACGTAGTCGTACCGATCGATGGTCACCGATCGGCCGACAAGGCTCTGGCCGGTGCCGCCGACCCAGTACGCCGCGAGGGCGTCGTCTGGTGTCGCGGTCTGGACCCTCAACAACGGCGCGAGGGCTGCCAGAACTTGCGGGTCGAGGTGCCCGATATCGCTGGTTCCACCCCGTGGCTCATCAAGGTCAAGTAGCCGCTCCCACTGGACGAGAGGGTGCATCACTTTGCCCGCCGCGGTGGCGACATCAGACCATCGGCGGTGTTCCCAGCGGCCGTCTCCCGTGGGTCGGGGGTGGAGGATGCGCGCGTAGGCCTCGAAGCCGTACCCAGCGACGGAGCCGACCTTCGCCCACCCTCTGACGCGGTGCATCCGCGGCCCTAGCCAAGCAGCGCGTTCGACATCATCGATGATCTTCATGCTCGCGACCCTGCCACGCGTGCAAAGCCGTGCCAAGGACGAGTAGTTGTTCAGGGGCTGCGCCGCGTCAGCAGATACACCCTCGGGACGGCGGGCCGCATTAGGCCGCATTAGGCAGTACCTTCCGGAGAGTGTCGTCCACAGCCGACCTTTCGGCCCGCGAGGTTATTTCTCTTGATCGATACGGAGCCACAGGTGCCCTCCAACGTTCCTCGCTTGAGAAAGCTCATGGGCGTGGCCACGATCTTCTATGTTCTGGCTGCCGCCCTGTTCATCGCCAAGGTCTTCAGTGACCTGCCAAATCTGCTCATGCTCCTAGGCGTGGGACTGATCGTGATCGGCATCTACTTCAATGTTCGAGCCATGGCTGAGATGCGACGCTAGAAACCGTTCCTTCACGAAACCGACCTAGAGGGGAACGCTCTGCGTCCCGATAGCCGATCGTCGAGCGGAACGTAGAAGGCTGCTTAGCGTGGGCGTCGGGACCGAGCAAGAAGGACAGCCCCGTAGATCACCGCGCCGAGGCCGATTGGTATCAGGAAGAACTCGAGTCCCTTCGTTAAGAAGCTGACGCGGCCACTGAGGATGATGGCCCACCAGGCAATTCCACCCAGAATCGCCGCAAGGCCCATCACGATCCAGTAAACCGGTCGCGGATCGCGACCATCGGGCAGCTTGTCGTTCCACACACGCTCAGGATGGCAGATCGCCACCTCACCTCAGCCCGTCTCCGCTGGTAGGTGCCCGATAGACGATGGGCCACGGGGCGCGGCTCGCCTCGGGGGTGTAGTGACGGCTGAAGCGGGCCGGCTAGTTCGATAGTCACGACCATCCCGTCGACGAGGCACTTCCGCGGCGCGGCTTCGGTACATGATTACGCGTGGCGTTATGGGCGCAGGGTCAGCTCCGCTTGGATGCTTGAGACCTGCCCGTTGAACGGGTGCGGAGAGAGGTGTTGGGGGCATGTGGAAGTGGCGTGTGTCGGGTGGCTGCGTCGTCGTTCTGGGCATCGCCACGCTGGTGGTCGGCCTATGGCTTACGGATACTTGGCTCTCAGGTGATCTCGTATCCACCGGCCGAGGTCACCCACTCTTGGTCGTCACGACTGGTGGGCTGTTCGCGTGGTTAGGTATCGGTCTTTTCACCCACCCGACGCGGGCAGCAACACGGCTGACTGGTGGCGATGAAATCATGGCTCGAGCTCGACGAGCTCATGCAACGGCACAGCAGGACGCGGCTCGACGCGCGCGGCGGAGGGCTCGCTCAGCTCGGTGGCCATTCAGGTGGTTTGTTCGCGGTTAAGGCGTGCTGCCCGGCAAGGGATCGTTCATTGGATCGATTCGTTCCTGCGGTGCGGCGTGGAGTGAGAGTGATTTCTCGCCTCTACGACTTCACTGTCACGAGGAAGCGCCTGTTGCGCTCGTTGACGAGTTCGCCCGACCACGGTGTCTCGAGGTGCCCGTCGTCCTCGTCGTCAAATCCGCGCAGGGCCGCGCCGCTGGGAACGCGAAGAATTGGTGTCGCGGAGCCATCCTCAGCAAGCACGAGGATGTCCACGACCCGACCGCGGATACGAGTTTCGATGGGGGAGTCGTGGTGGGTCTCGATCAACCGCACTTGTCCGTCCGCGTCCCGCCAACGAAGACAGCCCAGGTCGACTACATCGTTGCGTTCGATCGCCGGGCCGCAACATTCGTGCTCCCAATCGCCCACTTCGACTGTGACTTTCAAGGGTGCTCCTTCCGTGGCTCGTGTCTGCACGTTAGCGGAGCCAAAGCTGGTGCCCGTTAGTCGATCGCTGACCGGACCCGATCGGAGACCGCCGAGGACTGCTGCGGTGGAGGTGATCATCGGGACGGGGTGCCCGGAGGTGCTCTGTCGTGAAGGTGTCGGGTGTCTGTCGGGTCCGTGTCGTGGACCTCGGGGCTGGTCGTTCTTAGTGTGAGGTGCATGAACGAGACACGGATCGTCGATCTCCGGACCCAGATGGGTTGGACCCAGGAACGCCTCGCAGACGCGAGCGGCGTGACCGTCCGCACCGTCCAGAGGCTCGAGGCGGGCAATGACGGGAGCCTCGACACGCTGTCGCGGGTGGCGAAGGCCTTCGGCGTACCAGTCCGTGACCTCTTCGTCACCGTCACCGAGGACGACTACGGCCGCTCGGTCACCGCTCTCGACGAGCGGACGACTCGCCAGCAGGATCGGCGAGGCCGGGTCGAGGAGGGCTTCCGAGCCCTGTACTACGGCGTGGGCGTGCTCTTCACGATCACCGTGGTCGTCGCAGTCGCCACCGACGTCGCGCCGAACGTCGTGATCTTCTCGATTCCCGCCTACTGGATCGCCGGGTGGTTGCTGTCGATGTTCTTGTTCCTCGTCGTCCTCAGCCCCCGCCTGGACCGCGCCTATCCCCTCTCCCGTGCCGCCACGGATGAGGCGACGAGCGGGTAGCCACCGCGTGTCGATGGGAACTCGAAGCGCGTTACCGCCGTCAGTCGACGGGTCAGTCCGAAGAGGGACGTGCCGGGTGGCTGAACTGGATCATCCGATCTGCTGGCGGTGGGCCGGCCGTCGGATTCGTCCAGGCGACGCTCACCCGCGAGGGCGCTGACCTCGTCGCTGATCTCGCGTGGCTGGTCACGGCCTCGGAACAGGGTCGCGGTCTCGCCGGGGAGGCGGCGACAGCCGTCGTGACGTGGCTGACCTCGCTGGGTGTCGGGCGCCTTCAGGCCTACATCCACCCCGACCACGAGGCGTCAGCTCGGGTGGCCCGTCGGCTCGGGCTCGTACCCACGTCGACGGTCGTCGACGACGAGATCCTCTGGGAAGCCGTCGTCGCTCCCATGGCACAGCGGCACGAGGGCGTCCGTCAGTCGATCGTCCAGCGGGGGTAGGTGCGGATCGGCCGTCGGGCATCAGCCTCGTGGTGGAGTCGGCGCTCGTCCGGCCACCCCAACCGGCCACGGGGGCGACGGCTGCGGGCGACCCGGTGCGGCGTCCCAGCCCCGCGGCGCATCATGAGGCCATGCCCTTCTTCCGCCGCCCCTCCCGTCCGTCCCACTCCGTCCGCGTCGAGCCCGGCCCCGGGCAGGAGTCCGTGTGGGACTACCCCCGCCCGCCGCGCGTCGAGCCCCGCACCGAGCGCGTCGTCGTCCGTCTCGGCGGCGTCGTGGTGGCCGACACGACGGCCTCGATCCGCGTGCTCGAGACGAGCCACCCGCCCGTCTACTACCTGCCCCGCTCGGACTTCGCCGCAGGTGCCCTGTCGCGCGCCGAAGGGCGAAGCCTCTGCGAGTTCAAGGGCCAGGCCGGCTACCTCGACGTGACCGGCGGGGGAGTCGTGGCGCGCCGCGCCGGCTGGTCCTACGCCGAGCCCTGGCCGGGCTTCGAGTCCCTCGTCGACCACGTCGCGCTGTACCCGGGCGCCATGGACTCCTGCGAGATCGACGGCGAGGTGGTCCAGGCGCAGGAGGGCGACTTCTACGGCGGCTGGATCACCGCGAACCTGGTCGGCCCGTTCAAGGGCGCACCCGGCACGATGGGCTGGTAGGGACGAGGGCCCCGACAGGAGGAGACTGGACGGATGTCCAGACGCCCCCGCCCCCGCCCCACGTCCCTCGCCCGCACCCTGGGCCGCATCGCCCTCGGTGGCGCCCTGGTCTTCGCCGGCACGAGCCACCTCACGTTCGCCCGCGAGCCGTTCCAGGCCCAGGTGCCCGAGTGGTTGCCGCTCGACGACGACTTCGTCGTGCTCGCCTCCGGCGTCGTCGAGATCGGCATCGGCGCGGCCCTCGTCGTCGCCCCCAAGCACCGCGTGACCGTCGGATGGGTCGCCGCGGCGTTCTTCACCGCGATCTTCCCCGGCAACATCTCGCAGCTCGTCACGCACACCGACGCGTTCGGCCTCGACACCGACGGCAAGCGCGCCTTCCGCCTGATCTTCCAGCCGCTGCTCGTCCTGCTGTCGCTCTGGTCGACGGGCGCCTGGCGCGACCGTCGCAGCATCGGCCGTCGCGCCAAGTAGTCACGGTCGGGCCCGACACGACCGGCCCCGACCCGAGGAGGCGCGGCTCAGCTCGACAGCGCCGCCACGACCACCTCGGCGTCGGGGAACCACTTCGTGTAGTGGTCGGGGTCGGCGTTGACCTGGACGGCGTGCGCCGCCTGGGTCGGAGTCAGGTCCTTCCAGCCCGGGATGGCCACGAGCTTCGTGAAGAAGCTGGTGGCCGCCGTGTAGGGGTCCATCCGCTGCTCGTAGGTGCCCCACTGGCCGTTGTCCCGTTGCTGGAAGAGCCCGCGGCTGTCGGGCCCGACGGCGTCGCCGTAGTCGATGTTGCGGAGGCTCGACTCACCCATGGCGGTCATCACCCCGATGGCCTGGGTGTGCTCCCCGATGCCCTGCGCCCGGGCGGCCAGCATGATGTACGCGGCGTTCACCAGCCGGTCCTGGCAGTACCCGGCGACCGGCCCGGCCGGCACCTCGATGTCGCCGACCATCACCGGGTCGACCTCGGGGCAGGCCGGCACGGGCGTCGACGTGATCGCCGTGACGTCCTCGTCGCGGGGCGCCGTGAGCGCCGAGACGACCATCGCGACGGCGACGACGAAGGCGACGAGCCCCACGCCGAACACGACGGAGACGGCGATCAGCACGCGGCGCACGGCGGGCCTCCTGAGGGTCGGGTGGGGTGGCGATCAACGGGCGGCGACCGGCACGGAAGTCGTCGTCGAGGATAGGCGATCCGCTCGGCAGTTCGTCCCGCGTCGGCTGGGCGGTGGGTGTGCCTCCCTCCGAATGCCCTGGCAATCCACCGCCGACATGCCGGTAACGTTGCCCGCCGTCGACCCGACCACTCGGGCCGCGGCAGCCGGGCACCGCCCCTCCGCAGCTCGATCGCCGCGGCGCCCGTCCCTGCGACCGGCGCCCGAGATCCAGAGGAACGTCGTTCATGGGAACCCCACCCACCCCTGCCCGCGAGACCCGTCCCGACCGCCCGACCCGCGCCTCCGGACGGAGGCGCCCGCGGCGTCTGCGCGTCGACGACGTCACCGTCGTCGACCCGGCGATGATGAAGCGCGCCATCGGCGGCACCGTCGTCGGCAACACCATGGAGTGGTACGACGTCGGCGTCTACGGCTACCTCGCCGTCACGATGGGCCGGGTCTTCCTGCCCGAGGCCGACCCGTCGCTGCAGATCCTCTTCAGCCTCGGCGTCTTCGCCTCGACCTACGTCGCGCGTCCGCTCGGCGGGGTCGTCTTCGGCCGCCTCGGCGACCGGGTCGGACGTCAGAAGGTGCTCGCGACCACGCTCATCCTGATGGCGGGCGCGACCTTCCTGATCGGCGTGCTGCCCGACTTCGCCGCGATCGGCGCCCTCGCCCCGATCGCCCTCGTCGTGCTCAAGCTGCTGCAGGGCTTCTCGACCGGTGGTGAGTACGCCGGGGCGACGACCTTCGTCAGCGAGTACGCACCCGACAAGCGGCGAGGGTTCTTCGCGAGCATCCTCGACCTCGGCAGCTACCTGGGCTTCGCGCTCGGCGCCGCGGTCGTGTCGGTGCTGCAGCTGCTGACCACCGAGCAGCAGATGCTCGACTGGGCCTGGCGGCTGCCCTTCCTGCTGGCCGGCGTGCTCGGCGTCGTCGCCATCTACTTCCGCCTGAAGATCGAGGAATCGCCCGCGTTCCAGGCGACGCAGGACGCTCAAGAGAACAAGGTCGGCGAGATCGCCGACGCGCAGGGCCGTCCGCGCAACACCCTCGCCCTCGTCCGGCAGCACTGGCGTCCGATCGTCATCGCGATCGGCCTCGTCGCCGCCTCCAACACCGTCGGCTACGCGCTGACCAGCTACATGCCGACCTACCTGACCGACTCGCTCGGCTACGACCCGCTGCACGGCACGCTGCTGACCATCCCGGTGCTCGTGCTGCTCGCCCTGCTGCTGCCCGTCGCCGGGCGCCTCAGCGACCGCATCGGTCGACGTCCCGTCATGTGGCTCGGTGCCGCATCGGTGCTGCTGCTCGCCCTGCCCGCGTTCCTCCTGATCGGCGTCGGCAGCATCGCGACGACCCTCGCCGGGCTGTCGCTGCTCGCCGTGAGCGTCGCGCTCTGGGTGTCGAGCCAGGCGTCGTCGCTGCCCGCGCTCTTCCCGACCGCGAGCCGCTACGGCGCGATGGGCGTGTCGTACAACGTCGCGATCGCCGTGTTCGGCGGGACGACGCCCCTGATCATCCAGGCGCTGCTGCAGGCGACCGGCAACGAGCTCGTGCCGGCGTTCTTCCTGATGGCGACCTCGCTGGTCGGAGCCGTCGCGGTGTGGTTCATGAAGGAGTCGTCGCAGCGCCCGCTGCCCGGCTCGATGCCGAGCGTGGCCACGGAGGCCGAGGCGCACGAGCTCGTCGAGACGCAGGACGCCAACCCGAACATCGACCTCGGCGACCTGCCCTTCCTCGACGCCGAGCCCGCCCAGAACGTCGACCCCACCGAGCCTGACGAGCCCGCGACGACGACCGCGTCCGCTGCGTCGCCCTCGCGGGGGACCGTGCGCTAGAGCAGTTCGGCCCGATCGGCGAGGTACGCGGCGAGGTCGCGGACCTCGCTGATCGTCGTGCCCCACCGCACGAGGGCGTGCCCGTCGCGGACGAGGAGGCGCTGCTCGCCGCCCTGCAACGCCGCGGTCGACAGGTCCACCGGCTCGTACCCGTAGTTGACGACCTCGCCCTCGGCGAAGTGGCCGCGCACGGCCGCCCGCCGTTCGGCCTTGCGCTGCTCGACCTGGGCGGACAGGTGCTGGGAACGGGTCGGCGTGACCGCCCGGGTGATGCGTCCGGTCTCGAAGACGCGGCCGTCGGTGCCGAGCAGCAGCACGCCGAGTCGCCAGGCGCGCCCGGCGGGCTCGAGCGACTCGGCGGTCTTCACCACGACGATGCGCCGGGCGGGCTTGTGGCGGGCGAGGGCCTCGGTGCGCGCCCCGCGCGCGGCCAGGTCGTCGGTCGCCTGCTCGACGAGGGCACGGAGCGAGGCGGCCGCCTCGTCGTCGGACGGGGACTCGGGGGCCGGCACCGCGCCTCCTGCGGTCGGGTCGTCCACGTGATGCTCGGGCGGTGGGCTCAGGCGTCGTAGCCGTGGTCGAGGAAGTCCTCGATCACGTCGACGACGAACGCGTGGTCGTCGGCCTGCGGCAGGCCGGAGACGCCGGCCGAGCCGACGACGCCGACGCCCGTGACCCGCACGGGGAACAGCCCGCCGTGCGCGGCGTAGAGGCCGGTGTCGAGGCGCGACTTCTCGTCGAACGTGCCGCCCTGCACGCGGAACGACTCGCCCACCCGGTACGAACTCTGCCCGTAGCGCTCGACCACGCGGGCCTTGCGGTCGAGCCACTCGTCGTTGTCGAGGCTGCTGCCGGGCAGGGCCGCGTGGAACGCCCGCTGCCGACCGTGCCGCACGGTGACCGCGACGGCGAGGTCGCGGCGTCGGGCCTCGGCCAGGAGGTGCGCGCCCAGGTCGAGGGCGACGTCGAGGGTGAACCGCCGGAAGACGAGGCGCTCTTCTTGTTCGATGAGGGTCTGGAGCAGGGTGTCGTCGGTCATCGGTGGCCTCCTGGGGTGGTCGGGCGAGCTGGTGGGTCGGCACGGGCGTGCGGCGGCGCGCCGTCGCGGGACGACCCGAGCCTAGGCCCGGCCCCCGTCAACGGGCTGGTGGCGTCGGGAGGGGTCAGGCCGAGGCCGCGGCGCAGGGCGACCCCTGGCGGGCGAGCGACCCGCAGTAGACCCCCACGAGGTCGTCGGCCGAACGTGACCACGGGTGGTCGAGGGCGTGGGACCGGGAGGCGCGCGAGAGCCGGTCGCGCAGCCCGGCGTCCGCGAGCACCTGCGTCATCGCCCGGGCCCAGGCCTGCGGGTCGCGCTGCGGCAGCACGAGGCCCGTGACGCCGTCGACCACCGACTCGCGGAGGCCGCCCGACGCCGCGGCGATCACCGGGACCCCGCTGGCCGCGGCCTCGAGCGCGATGAGCCCGTAGGTCTCGGAGTGGGAGGGCACGAGCACGAGGGCCGCGTCGCGCAGCAGTGCGGCGAGGCCGGGCCGCGATCGCGGGCCCAGGAAGTGCACGGTGAGGTCGAGGTCGTCGCTCAGGGCGCTCAACTCGGACTCGTACCCGGCGAACTCGGTCGAGGCGCCGCCGGCGATGACGAGGTCGGGGCGCACCTCGGCGGGGACCGCCGCCACCGCGCGCAGGGCGAGGTCGGGTGCCTTGAGCGGTTCGAGTCGCCCCGCCACGACGACGTACGGGCGGCCCGGGGCGGTCCGGCCCGCCTCGGCCGGGTGGAAGAGCTCGCCGTCGACGCCCGGCAGGACGACGTGGACGCGGTCGGGCGAGCCGCCGAGACGGGAGGTGACGGTCCCGGCCTCGGCGTGGCTGATCGCGACCACGGCGTCGGACTCGCGGGCGAGCCGTTCTTCGCCGGCGATCCTGCCGGGGGACTCGGCGCGTTCGCCGTGCGAGAGGGGGGTGGAGTCGTGGGCGGCGATCGAGTGGAAGCTCTGCAGGTGGGGCACGCCGAGGGCACGGGCCACGGGAAGCGCGGCCATGCCCGAGAACCAGTGGTGCGAGTGGACGACGTCCCACGGGCCGAGCTCGGCGAGCCGGTCGCGGAACTCGTCGACGTAGAGCTCGTTGCGCCCCTTCGTGACCGGTTCGGCCGGGCCGGCCTCGAGGAACCGCAGCGTGACGCCGGGGGCGAGGGCCAGGCTCGCGGGCTCGTCGGGCGAGGACCGGCGGGTCAGGATCTCGACCTCGTGGCCCGCGGCGCCGAGCGCCTCGGCCTGGTTGCGGACGACGACGTTCATGCCGCCGACGTCGCCCGACCCGGGCTCGGCACCGGGGGACGTGTGCAACGACACGAGGGCGATGCGGAGCGGGGAGGAGGCGGTGGTCACTTCCCGAGGGTACCGGCCCACCGCCCCCGCGGTCTGCGCGTCGCCGGTCAGGCGACCCCGCCCGCCCAGAAGGCCCGGACGTCGTCGAGCACGGCCTCGGCCTGTCGGCGACCGGCCTCCGCCGCGGGGCGACGGGTGGTCGTCGCGAGGACGTCGGTGCCGAACGCCTGCAGGGACTCGGCGTCCGCCTGGACGACCAGGACGTCCCGGCCGGCGGTGCGGCGCGCCTCGACGACCTGCGGCAGCGTCGGGCCGAGCGGCGAGACGTCGAGCTCGGGTCCGCACGACAGCACAAGCACCCGGTCGTAGTCCTCGGCGAGGTCGGCGTTGGTGCCCGAGCGCACGCCGCCGTCCATGGTCGGGCGGCCGTCGACGTCGACGGTGGGCCAGACGACGGGCACCGAGCAGCTCGCGGCCACGGCCCGGTACAGGTCGACGCCCGAGCCGGCGTCCAGCGGACGGAACGAGCCGTCGGTGGCGTCCACGGTGCAGACGGTCAGGGCGGCGTCGGGCCAGGCCGCGCCTCCGAAGCGCTCCCGCATGGCCGTGACGAGTTCGGGTTCGTCCGCGACCACGGGCGTCTCGCGCGCCAGGGCGCCGATGCGGGCCCGCGCCTCCTGCTGGTCGGTCGCCCCGGCGAGGGCCTGCCCGAGGGTCTGCTGGAACACCTCGGGGTCGATCGAGCCCGACGGCAGCTCGGTCACGGCCTCGAACTGCTCCCGCAGGCCCTCGTCGACGCGGCCGAGCCGCACCATCGTCCCGACGACGGATCCGGCCGAGGTGCCGACGACGAGGTCGGCCTCGTCCACGGGCACGCCCGCCTCGAGCAACCTCGACAGCACGCCGAGCTCCCAGGCGATGCCGGTGATGCCGCCACCGCCCAGGACGAGGGCGGTGCGGGTGGGGGTCGTGGTCGTGCTCATGTCTCTCCTCGGTCGTGGTGGCGGTCCGGGCAGGAGGCGCGGTGCGTCACCCGGGGCCGCGCTCGACACTAGGCCGGTCACCTCGCCACGTCCTCGGGCGGGTGTCAGGCGGAGCGCAGCTCGTCGGCGCGGCCGAGGTCCTGCACGTGCCACTCGGTCTGTGCGAGGGCCGAGCCGAGCCGGTAGCCGTGCAACGAGGCGATGCCGCCGCTCCACGACATCCGCTCGGCGACCTGCCACACCGTCGGCCGGTCGAGCGCGTCCAGGGCGGCGGCCGCGTCACGGCTGCGGTCGGCGCGGTGCGCGATCAGGGCCTCGGCCCGTGCGCGGAGGCCGACGAAGCGGTACTCGTGGCCGGGGCACACCTCGAGGGCGTCGGGGCCGGCGACGTCGAGCGCCACCATGCGGTCGAGCGAGGCGAGGTAGTCGGTCAGTGGGTTCTCTCCCGTGCGCCCGCCGAGGCCGATGCCGGGGTTGATCCGCGGCAGCACGTGGTCGCCCGTGAAGACGAGTCGCTGCTCGGGCTCGACGAAGCAGAGGTGGCCCGCCGTGTGACCCGGGGTGTGCACCGCCCGCAGCAGCCGTCCCGCGACGGGCAGCACGTCGCCGTCGCCGAGCAGCAGGTCGGCGGTGAGCACGGGCAGGTGGCGACCCGACCCCCACGACGCGACCAGCGCCTCCTGGTCGTCCCGGGGGGCGCCCCACCGGGCGATGTCGGCGTCGGCGGCCGCGGCGTCGGACGGCCGTTCGCCCAGCGCGCGCTGCTCGGCGGCGTGCAGGGCGATCCGGGCGCCGGAGGCCCGACGCAGCGCCTCGGCTCCGCCCAGGTGGTCGGCGTGCAGGTGGGTCACGGCGATCAGGTCGACGTCGGCCAGCGAGTGGTCGACGTCGGCGAGGGCGCTCTCGAGGCGGTCGAGGTTGGCCTCGACTCCCCACCCGGGATCGATGACCGTCAGGGCGCCGTCGGAGCCCTCGACGACGTAGCCCAACGAGTGGTCGTCGATGCCGTCGCCGAACTCGAACGCGACCGACCAGACGCCGTGCCGGACCTCCTCCACGGGCGGCAGCGCGCCGCGACGGACGACGTCGGCCTGCACGGGGCTGAGCGGGACGGGAGGGGCAGGAGGCGCGGGTCGTCTGGTGGCGTCGGTCACCCCGCGAGCCTAGCCAGCGCCGCCCGCGCCGCCCCGCGTCCGTCGAGGCGGCGCCGGGCCATGCGCAGCCCGTCGTCGACGCGGTGCCCGTCGTCTGCTCGGCGCCCGTCGTCTACTCGGCGGAGACCTCGATCAGCACCTTGCCGACCACGTCGCCCTCGACGGCCTCGTGGGCGGCGGCCGTGTCGGCGAGCGGGAAGGTGTGCAGCGGCAGGCCGGCGGCCTCGCCGACCGGCAGCACGCCGTCGCGCAGGGCCGCGGTGACGTCCTCGACGGCGGCCTGCAGCGCCTCCTCGCCCACGGTGTAGAGCAGGACGAACTGGAACCGGGTGTTCGTGATCATGTTCGCCCGGATCGGGATGGTCGTCGTGTCGCCGCCGTTGTCGGCGTAGATCGCCACGGAGGCGCGGTGGGCGACGACGTCGGCCAGCAGGTCGGCGTTCTGCGAGATGGCGACCTCGACGACGACGTCGACGCCGGCGGGGGCGATCTCGCGGATGCGGGCGGCGGCGTCGTCCGTGCGGTAGTTGACGACGTGGTGGGCACCGGCGGCCGTGGCCAGGGCGGCCTTCTCGTCGCTGCTGATGGTCGTGACGACGGTGGCGCCGGCCCAGCGGGCGAGCTGGATGGCGGCGTGACCGACCGCACCCGCGCCTCCGGCGACGAGGACGATGGCGCCGTCGAGGCTGCCGGGGGTCAGGCGGCTCGGGCCGTCCTCCCACACGGTGAGCGCGCGGTGGGCGGTCATGGCGGGGACGCCGAGGCTCGCACCGACGTCCAGGCCGACGCCGTCGGGCAGCGGGACGACGCGGGACGCGGGCAGGACGGTGAACTCCTGCGCGGTGCCGGTGGGGCGCTGGTGGGCCGAGAGGTAGGTCCAGACGCGGTCGCCGACCGAGAGGCCGGTGACGCCCTCGCCGACGGCGTCGACGACGCCCGAGCCGTCCTGGTTGGGCGTGACCTCGGGGAACGGCAGCGACTCGCCGGGCCCACCGCCTGCGCGGGACTTCCAGTCGGTGGGGTTGACGCCCGAGAACACGACGCGCACCCGCACCTCGCCGGCGGCGGGTTCGGGCAGGTCGCGGTCGACGAGCTGCAGCACGGTGGGGGCGGGTCCGGTCTCGGAGTACACGATCGACTTCATGCCCGGAGCCAACCAGACCCGGCCCCGCCGTGTTCCCGCCCGGGACGCCACCGAGTGGACACGGCACCGCTGCACGTCACGGTGTCGTGCCCACTCGACGGCGTCGTGTGGTGCGCGGGCCGGCTCAGGACCCGGCGCCGCGGAACAGGGCGAGCGCCAGCAGGTCGTCCTCGAACCCGCCGCCCTCGTGCCCGTTGTACGGCCACACCGTGACGTCGGCCGCCCCGGCGTACGCGTGGAACGCGCCGAACACCGTCGACGGCGGGCAGGTCGGGTCCATCAGCGCCGTCGTGAACAGGGCCGGGGCCGTGGCCCGCCTCGCGAAGTTGACGCCGTCGAAGTACGCGAGGACGTCGTGCACCGAGGAGGCACGGTGCCGGTGGACCGCCAGGTAGCGTCCGATCTCCTTGTACGGGTCGGCGTCGGTGATGACGGTCGCGCGCCGGAAGTCGCAGAGGAACGGCACGTACGCCGCGACGGCGGCGAGGTCGGGGACGAGTCCCGCGACGGCGAGGGCGATGCCGCCGCCCTGGCTGCCGCCGACGACGGACACCCGGGAGGCGTCGACGACGTCGAGCCCGCGCGCGGCCTCGACGGCGCGGACGGCGTCGGCGAACACCCGGCGGTAGTAGTAGGTCTCGCGCGAGTCGATGCCCCGCGTCATGACGCCGGGGTGGGCCGGGCCCGAACCGTCGGGGTCAGGGGTGGCGCCGAGGCTCCACCCCGAGCCCTGGCCACGGGTGTCCATCTGCAGGTGCGCGAAGCCGGCCGACGACCAGAAGAGGTTCTCGACGGCGGCCCCGCGTCCGCCGCCGTAGCCGACGAACTGGACGACCGCCGGCAACGGTCCCTCCGCCTCGGCGGGCACGCGCAACCAGGCCCGCACGGGCTGACCCGCCCACCCGGAGAACGTCACGTCGTAGACGTCGACCGTCGTCAGCCCCGTGTCGACCCGGTCGACCCGCAGGTCGAGCGGGTGCGCCCGCGTCTCGGCGAGCGTCGTCGCCCAGAACTCGTCGAAGTCGTCGGGGTCGGTCTGGGTGCTGCGGTACTCCCGCAGGGCGGGTTCGGGCAGGTCGGTGAACATGCCCCCTTGTCTACCGCAGCCCGCGACGACAGCCGAGGAGGCGCGGTGCAGGAGGCGCGGCTCAGCTCGCGCGGGCCAGGTTCGGCACCCAGCCGAACGCCGGGGCGACGTGGTCCGCCACCGTCTGCAGCAGACGGGCGTTGTAGGCGACCCCCAATTGGTTGGGCACCGTCAGCAGGATCGTGTCGGCGTCCCGGACCGCGGCGTCGGCGGCCAACTGCTCGGCGATGACGTCGGGTTCGCCCACGTAGCTCTTGCCGAAGCGTGACCGCACGCCGTCGAGCAGACCGACCTGGTCCTGCGAGTCGGCCTGGGCGCGGACGCCGAAGTAGCGACGGTCCTCGTCGGTGGTGATCGGGATCACGCTGCGGCTGACGGACACCCTCGGCTCACGGGCGTGCCCGGCGGCGCGGTAGGCCTCCCGGTACAGCGCGATCTGCTCGGCCTGCAGCTCGTCGAACGGCACCCCCGTGTCCTCCGTCAAGAGGGTGCTGCTCATCAGGTTCATGCCCTGCTCGCCGGTCCAGACCGCCGTCGACCGGCTGCCGGAACCCCACCAGATGCGCTCGCCGAGGCCGGGGGAGTGCGGCTCGACCGAGAGCCCGTGCGACCAGCCGGTCATCCTGGGGTCCGACTCGGCGACGTCGGCGCCGTCGATCGCCGCCCGGAACGCCTCGGTGTGTCGGCGGGCGAGGTCGGCGTCGCTCTCGCCGTCGAGGGGGACGTGGCCGAAGGCCTCCCAGCCCCGCAGGGCGGGCTCGGGTGATCCGCGGCTGACGCCGAGCTGCAGGCGCCCCGCGCTGATCAGGTCGGCGGCCGCCGCCTGCTCGGCCATCGAGAGCGGGTTCTCGTAGCGCATGTCGATCACGCCGGTGCCGAGCTCGATGCGGGTCGTCCGCGCGGCCATCGCCGCGAGCAGCGGGAACGGGTTGGCGGCCTGGCGCACGTAGTGGTGCACGCGCAAGGCGGCCACGTCGACGCCGATCTCCTCCGCGGCCTCGGCCAGCTCGATCGACTGGACCAGCGCCTCCCGGGCGGTCGGCGTCGCCGAGCCCCGCACGTCCTGGTAATGGCCGAACGACAGGAACCCGATGCGCTTCTTCATGACCGGGCGAACCCCCGACGTCGCCCGGCCATTCCGTCGGGCGGCCGTGCTGGGTAGCGTGGTGCCGTGGAGAACCGCTTTCGCATCGACGGTGACGACCTCGGCATCGACCTGCGCGCCTCCTCGGTCACGCTCGGAGACGACGGCGTCGTGGACGCCCGCATCGTCGCGGGTCGGGTGCCCGAGGTCGCGGACTGGTCCGACGAGCCGCCGTCGCTGGTGTTCCGTGACGTGCCCGTGAAGTTCGACGGCGCCACCTTCGGCGCCACGGTCGACGACGACCTGCTCGACGAGCACGAGATCGTCTTCCGGCTCGGCGAGAACCTCGACGTGCACGGGGTGCTCAGCCTCGGTGCCGGCGACCGGCTGCGCTTCGTGGGCACCACGCACGTCTCGGGCGAGCCGAAGGCCTGGCGCCTCGACGTCTCGATCGGCTTCGGCGGATCGGCGCGGCGCACCGCGATCTGACGCGCGGTCGACACCGGGAGGCACGGGTTGTGCCCCGGGGACGGCCCCTGACGACGGGCGGCGAGTGGGGTGCGGGGTGCGCGACCGGCCTGGGGACGTGGTGAGGGTCGGACGGTCGCGCACCGCGCGGTCTCCTGATGCTTCGGGTTCACCAGGCGATCACGATGGTAGCGCCTGGATACCCGTCGGTATGCGCCTTCTCCGGGGGCGGCGCGGGTGACTTCTGAGGATCACCCGCACCCGTTAGGGTCGCAGCATGGCCACCACCTCCGGGGCTCCGATTCCCCGCATCCCACGAGCCGAGGTCAAGCAGCGGCTGCTCGACGCGGCGGCCGAGCTGTTCTCCCGACGCGGGGTGCACGCGACCACCCTGGACGACGTCGCGCGGGCCGCCGGGTTCAGCAAGGGTGCGGTCTATTCGAACTTCTCGTCGAAGGACGACCTGGTCCGCAGCCTCATGCGTCGCGAGACCGACGGCGCGCTCGGCGCCCTCGAGGGCATGTTCTTCCCGGGCACCTCGCTCGACCAGCTGCCCGAGAAGATCGGCACGGCGTTCGCGCCCTACGGCCCCGGGCAGGTCGAGGACTTCGCGCTGATGAGCGAGTTCCGCGCGCACGCCCTCTCGCACCCCGAGGTGATGGCGGACTTCGTCCGTCAGCGCCGCGAGGTGCTCGACGCCCTGCACGGCCTCGTAGAGGAGGTCTTCCAGGGGCAGACCGTCCTCGTGACCGGGCTCGAACCGCGGACGCTCGCCCGCGTCCTCATCTGCATCACGTTGGGCGTCGCCTTCGACTGGCCCGCCACGGGTGAGCAGGCGGCCGGCGACGTCATGGGCGACGTCGTCGCCGCCCTCACCCGCGGCGTGACCCCTTGACGCCCGCCCGGCCTAGCGCTGCTCGATCGTGACGACGGGCACGTGCCAGCGGGTCCGGACCTGCAGGGTCAGCTGACCTCGCCGGGCGAGCACCAAGGCCGTCACGGCGGCGGCGACGGCCGGCACGCCGCCCGAGACGATCATGCCGACGTGCGTGCCGAAGGTCTCGACGATGACGCCCATCAGCGGTCCGCCGATCGCCTGGCCGCCGAGCAGCACGAGGATGTACAGCGACATCACGCGCCCCCGGATCGCGATGTTGCTCGACATCTGCACCAGCTGGTTCGCGGCCGTCAAGAACAGCAACGACGCGAGCCCGACGCCGACGAGGACGACGGCGAACGGCACGAGCGAGGGCATGGAGCCGGCGACGGCCTGCAGCACGCCGGTGACGAGCACGCCCAGCACGATGGTGCGCAGCCGGATCGTGGCGCGTCGCGTCGACAGCAGGGCGCCGGTCAGGGCGCCGACGGCGATCATCGAGTTGAACAGGCCGTACCCGCCGGGCCCCACGTCGTAGACGTCCGCCGCGAACGACGCGAGCAGCACGGGCATCGTGAGGCCGAACACGGCGTAGACGCCGACGAGCAGCACGGGCACGACGATCGTCGGCTTCGAGCGGGCGTAGGCGAGGCCCTGCCGCAGCTGGCCGCGGCCTCGTGCCGACGAGGCGACCCGGGTCATCTGCGCGGTCCGCAGCATCGTCAGCATCACGACGACCACGAGGCAGGCGACGCCGTTGACGACGAACGCCCACCCCGCGCCGACCGCCAGCAGCAGCACGCCGGCGATCGCGGGGCCCACCATGCCGCCCAGCTGGAACACGCTCGAGTTGACGCTGATGGCGTTGCGGAGGTGGGTGTGACCGACGAGCTCGGTGACGATGACCTGTCGGGCCGGGTTGTCGACGACGGTGACGAGGCCCGTGGCGAAGGCGATGGCGAAGACGTGCCAGGCCTCGACGACGCCCGCCAGGGTCAGGGCGGCGAGCCCCAGGCTGAGCACGGCGAACACGCTCTGCGTGACGAGCATGAGGGCGCGCTTCGAGAAGCGGTCGACGATCACCCCGCCGAGCAGGCCGAAGAACAGCATCGGGGCGAACTGCATGGCCACGGTGATGCCCACGGCGGTCGCGCTGCCGGTCAGTTCGAGCACGAGCCAGTCCTGGGCGATGCGCTGCATCCACCCGGCGGTCATCGCCACGACGTTGCCGGCCGTCCAGAGACGGAAGTTCGGCACGCTGAGGGCGATGAAGGTGTGCCGCCACGGCGGGCGGGTCGTGCTGATCGGGAGCGGGGCGGTCGGGGGGAAGTCGGTGCGGGGCGGGGCGGACATCACGTTCCTGCGCTGGTGGTTCGGTTCATTGTCTGCACCAACGGTAGGGCCGGCCTGGTCATTCGGACCCCGGTGGGGGATGATCAATCACATTGGCTTCGTGAATGACGAGGCCCGAGACCCTTCGACGGAGGAGGCGCGGTGTACGACCCCACGCTGCTCGCGACGTTCCTCGTCGTGGCCGAGACGCGCAGCTTCACCCGGGCCGCGCAGCGTCTCGGCATCAGCCAGCCGACGGTCAGCCAGCAGGTCGGCCGGCTCGAGAAGGCCGCGGGCCGCACGCTCGTCGCCCGCGACACCCGGGACGTCCGACTGACCGACAACGGCGACGCCATGGCCGGCTTCGCGCGGACGATCCTCGCCGCGCACGCCGCGGCCGAGAGCTACTTCAGCGGCTCGGCCATGCGGGGCCGCCTGCGCTTCGGCGCCGCCGACGACCTCGCCATCACCCAGCTGCCGCGCATCCTGCGCCACTTCCGCCAGCTCTACCCGCAGATCAACCTCGAGCTGACCGTCAACCAGTCCGCGCCGCTGCGCCGTCGACTGGCCGCGGGGCACCTCGACCTGATCTTCGTGAAGCAGACCGTGGGCGAGTCCGACGAGGGCACGCGGGTCGCGGGCGACGCCATGGTCTGGATCGGCCAGGAGAAGCTGGTCGTCGAACCCGGCCAGCCCGTGCCGCTCATCGCCTACCAGGCGCCCAGCCTGAGCCGCCAGATGGCCATCGACGCCCTCGAGCGCGCCGGCCGCACCTGGCGGATCACCTGCAACACCCGTGACGTCAACGGCGTCCTCGCCGCCGTGCGGGCCGGCATGGGGGTCGCCGTGTTCCCGTTCTCGCTGATCCCCACCGACCTCGTCAAGGTCAGCGACCGGTTCTCGCTGCCCACCCTCGGCGACGTCGACTACGTGCTCGTCGCCAACCCGGGTGCCGCCCGTGAACCCGTCGACGCCCTCATGTCGGCCATCACCAGCCGGGGCGTCAGCCGCGCCGTCTGACCCGGTCCGACGGGACGCACCGGTCAGCCACTCCGGCGCGCCGCCCCCGCCCGACCCCGGGAGGCGCGCGCAAGATGGTCGCATGAGTCACCGCCCCACACGCCGTCAGAAGTCCGCCGCCCGTCGGGACGCCCGCGTCCTCGCCGCGATCCTGGGCGGTTCCGGCCTCCTGCACCTCGCCACACCCGCGGTCTACGACGCGGTCGTCCCGAGGAGCGTCCCGGGGCCGGCCCGCTTCTGGACGATCGGCTCCGGTCTCGCCGAGGTCGGCATCGCCGCCGCCCTCCTCGCCCCGCGCACGCGTCCGGCCGGTGGCCTCGCCGCCGCCGCGCTCTTCGTGGCCGTCTTCCCGGCCAACGTCTCGATGGCCCTCCGCGCCCTGACGAGCGAGCGGGCCACGACGGCTCGCCGGGTCGTCACCCTCGCGCGGCTGCCGTTGCAGGTGCCGCTGGTGACGCGCGCGCTCGGCGTGCACCGCGCCTCCTAGGCGTCCGGGCGCGTCGCGGTCGCGGGGCGGGGTCGTTGCTGGGTGCACCCTGGGCACGCCCTATCCTGTTCTCTTCCCCCTCGACATCCGATCTCACCGGAGACGCATCGCCATGGCCACGAACGCCCCCGTCACCACCCCGCCGAGACCCGGAGTCGGGGGCACCCTCGACCGGTTCTTCGAGATCACCCATCGCGGCTCGACCTGGGCCCGCGAGATCCGGGGCGGCGTCGTCACCTTCGTCACGATGGCGTACATCGTCATCCTGAACCCGTTGATCCTCGGCGGCTTCAGCGCAGACCAGGCCGCCAAGGACGTCGCCGGCAACTGGCTGGAGAACGGCCAGGTGGGCGCGGTCACGGCCCTCACCGCGGGCGTCATGACGATCCTCTTCGGAACCGTCGCGCGCCTCCCGTTCGCGTTCGCCGCCGGACTCGGCATCAACTCGTTCCTGGCCGTCAACGTCGTGCAGGACGTCACCTGGCCCGAGGCCATGGGTCTCGTGGTGATCAACGGGCTCGTCATCACGATCCTCGCCGTGACCGGTCTGCGCAGCATGATCTTCACCGCGGTGCCCGCCGCGCTCAAGACAGCGATCACGGTCGGCATCGGCCTGTTCATCGCGTTCATCGGCCTGGTCGACTCGGGCTTCGTGCGCACCAGCGGGACGTCGTCGCCGCCGCTGCAGCTCGGTGACTCCGGCTCGGTGGCGACCCTCCCGACCATCACCTTCGTCATCGGCCTGCTCGTCATCGGCGTGCTGATGGCCCGCAAGGTGCGGGGGGCGATCTTCATCGGCATCGTCGCGTCCACCGTCATCGCCATCGCCCTGCAGGCGATCTTCCAGGTGCCGCCGTCGAACGGCCAGAACCTCGACGACTGGAACCTCAACGCCCCCGTGCTGCCCACCCAGATCGTGGCCCTGCCCGACCTCTCGCTGGTCGGCCAGTTCAGCTTCGGGGCCTTCGCCCGCATCGGCGTGCTGTCGGCGGTCATGCTGGTCTTCACGCTCGTCTTCACCAACTTCTTCGACGCCATGGGCACGATGACCGGCCTGGCCAAGGCCGGCGACGTCGCGGACGCCGACGGCACCTTCCCCCGCCTCCGCTCGGCCCTGATCGTCGAGGGCGTCGGCGCGGTCGCGGGCGGTGCGACGAGTTCGTCGTCCAACACCGTGTTCGTCGAGTCCGCCTCGGGCATCGGCGAAGGCGCCCGGACGGGCTTCGCCTCGGTCGTCACCGGTGCGCTGTTCCTGCTCGCCATGTTCTTCACGCCGCTGACCCAGGTCGTCCCGCTCGAGGTCGCCGCCTCGGCGCTCGTGATCGTCGGCGCGCTCATGGTGTCGCAGATCAGCCAGATCGACTGGACCGACTTCTCGGTCGCCCTGCCGGTGTTCCTGACGATCATCACCATGCCGCTGACCTACTCGATCGCGAACGGCATCGGCGTCGGCTTCGTCAGCTGGGTTGTCGTGCGGGCGTTCGCGGGCAGGGCGCGCACGATCAGCCCGCTGCTCTGGATCGTCGCGGCGGGGTTCCTGGTCTACTTCGTGCGCGGCCCGATCGAGGCGCTGATCGGCTAGGCGTCCACCGGGACGTCACGACGGGCCGCTCGGCGTTCCGGGCGCGCGGCACGTCATGAGGTCTCGTGCGGCGATCCGCTCCGCAGTACGCTGACCGGCAGCAGGCGGCGACGGCGCCGCCTGCCCACCCCGAGGAGGCGCGTCATGCCCCGCATCACCCCCACGCTCTGGTTCGGTCGTGACGTCGAGACCGCAGCGGACTTCTACGTCACCCTGTTCCCGTCGTCGCGCGTCACCGACGTGTCGCGCTATCCCGACGACTTCCCCGACGAAGCGATGGCCGGTCAGGCCCTCGTCGTCGACCTCGAACTCGACGGCCAGCCCTACCGCCTGCTGAACGGCGGCGACGGAGGGCCGAGGCCGACCGAGGCCACGTCGTTCTCGATCTCGGTCGAGTCCCAGGACGAGCTCGACCACTACTGGGACGCCTTCGCGGCCGACGGCGGCCAGGAGGGGCGGTGCGGCTGGGTGACGGACCGCTGGGGCTTCTCCTGGCAGGTCGTCCCGTCGGTGATGGACCGCTACCTCGGCGGGCCCGACCCCGAGGGCGCCGCCCGGGCCATGACCGCGATGATGGGCATGACGCGGTTGGTCATCGCCGAGCTGGCTGCGGCCTACGAGGGGTGACCGGCGCGCTCGCCCGCGCCGCGCCTCCTCGTCACCAGTCGTGGACGGTCCCGTCCGCCAGGCGGTTGTAGGGCAGGTAGGCCTGCGCGTACGGGAACGCCGCGGCGGCCCGCTCGTCCAGCTCGACCCCGATGCCGGGCTGCTCACCCGGGTGCAGCATGCCGTCCTCGAACGTGAAGCTCTGCTCGAAGACCTCGTCCGTTCTCGCACCGTGCTTCATGTACTCCTGGATGCCGAAGTTGTGGATCGCGAGTCCGAGGTGCATCGCGGCCGCCATGCCGACCGGTGAGATGTCGGTCGGACCGTGCATGCCCGACTTGATCTGGTACTGCGAGGCGTACTCGAGCACCTTCTTGAGGTGGGTGATGCCGCCCGTGTGCGTGACGGCGCTGCGGACGTAGTCGATCAGCTGCTCGCGGATGATCTGCTGGTAGTCCCACACGGTGTTGAAGATCTCGCCGATGGCCAGAGGGGCAGTCGTGTGCTGCCGGACGAGTCGCAGGGCCTCGGGGTTCTCGGCCGGGGTGACGTCCTCGAGCCAGAAGAGGTCGAAGGGCTCCAGGCTCTTGCCGAGCCTCGCCGCCTGGATCGGCGTCATGCGGTGGTGACCGTCGTGCAGCAGGGGGATCTCGGGGCCGAACTCGTTCCGCACCGCCTCGAACACGGTGGGCACGTGCCGCAGGTACGAGCGGGTGTCCCAGTCCTCCTCGTTCGGCAGGGCCCCGCGTTGGGCGGGCTCGTGGTCGTAGCGCACGCCGCTGTTGGCGTCGAAGGTGGCGTTCGAGGCGATGCCGTAGATCGACTTCAGGCCGGGCACCCCGGTCTGCACGCGGATGGCCCTGTAGCCCTGTTCCTGGTGGTCGCGGACGCTGTCGAAGAGCTCCTCGAGGTCCTTCCCCGAGGCATGGCCGTAGGTCAGCAACCCCGTGCGCGAGGCTCCGCCGAGCAGCTGGTAGAGGGGCAGGCCGGCGACCTTGGCCTTGATGTCCCAGAGGGCGACGTCGACCGCGGCGATGGCGGCCATCGTGACCGGCCCTCGCCGCCAGTACGCGCTGCGGTAGAGGAACTGCCAGGTGTCCTCGATGCGGGCCGGGTCGCGCCCGATCAGCAGGGGCACGACGTGTTCGGTCAGATAGGCGACGACGGCGAGTTCGCGCCCGTTCAGGGTGGCGTCGCCGAGGCCGGTGACGCCGTCGGAGGTCGTGATCTTCAGCGTCACGAAGTTGCGGTCGGGGCTGGTGACGATCACGTCGGCTCTGTCGATGATCATGCGGTGTCCTCTGGAGCTCGCGTCCGGGTGACGTCGATGTCACCCGGGCTGGTCCCTCCACTCTGGCGCATGCGCGAGCGCGAGGCGAGCCCGTCGGGCGCATGCGCGGGCGCGAGGCGAGCCCGGGAGGCGCGGGTCAGCGCATCTCGAGCGGCACCCTGGTCGTCGGCGCGGGGAACACGCGCTCGAGCTGCACGAACGCCTGGTCGTCGAGGTCGACGGACAGTGCGGCCGCGTTCTCGAGGGTGTGCCCGGCCGTGCCCGCCTTGACGGCGACCATGAGGTCGGGCACGAGGCGCAGCACCCAGGCGAGGGCGAGTTGCGCCGACGAGACGCCGAGATCGGTCGCGACCTGCTCGAGCACGGGGTGACCGAGCAGCTCGCCGCCGTCGACGGGGGAGTACGAGGTGAGCGGCACGCCGTGCTCCCGCGCCCAGGGCAGCAGGTCGAACTCGGGTCCGCGACGGGCCAGGTTGTAGAGGACCTGGTTCGTCTGGACGTTCTGGCCACCGGGCACCGAGAGCAGCTCGTGCAGGTCGTCGACGTCGAAGTTGCTGACGCCCCAGCCGCCGATCGCGCCCTCGGCGACCAGCGCCTCCAGGGCCTCGACGGTCTCGGCGAGCGGGTGGCGACCACGCCAGTGCAGCAGGTAGAGGTCGAGGCGGTCGGTGCCCAGGCGCCCGAGGCTGGCGTGGCAGGCCTCGACCGTGCCCCGGCGTGAGGCGTTGCCCGGCAGCACCTTGCTCACCAGGAACACCTCGTCGCGACGGCCCGCGATCGCCTCGCCGACCAGCCGTTCGGACCGCCCGCCGCCGTACATCTCGGCGGTGTCGATCATGGTCAGGCCGGCGTCGAGGCCGGCTCGCAGGGCGGCGACCTCGTCGGCGCGGCGCCGCGGGTCGTCGCCGATGTTCCAGGTGCCCTGGCCGAGGGCCGGGACGACGCGCCCGTCGGGCAGGGCGACGGCGGGATTGGTCGGAGTCGCGGGGGTGGTCATGCCGGGGGATGGTAGTCGTCGCGCGGGGAGGGTGTGGCCGGCCCCGCCGCGCTCGGGCCCGCCGTGCTCGGCCCCGTCGTGGGCGGGCCTGCCGTGGTCGGGCCTGCCGTGGTCGGGCCTGCCGTGGTCGGGCCCGTCGTGACCTCGCGGGCCAGCAGGGTGGCCGCGGCGACGGCGGCCGGCATCACGAGCACGGCCCCGAGGGGGACGAAGAACAGGAGGTAGGTGGCGGTGCCCAGCCCCAGGGTGCGCGCCCGGTTGACGGCGAGGCCACGGCGGCGCTCGGCGAGCGAGCGGCTCCGGGCGTCGAAGGCGTACCCGGTGAGCTCGACCGCCAGGAACCATCCGCCGGTCAGGGCGCCGAGCACGGGGACGACCGTCTGGCCCAGCACCGGGACGAACCCGCCGACGAACAGGAGGACGCCCACGCCGGCCGTGGCCAGCAGCAGTCGGAGCGAGTCGCCGGCACTCCGGGCGAGCCCGCGCCAGAAGCCCCGGTCGACGTCGGCCGGCGGGTCGCCCTCTCGCTCCTCGACGCGACGCCAGATGCGCTCGTAGAAGGGATCGCCGACGAGGAGCGTGACGGCGGTGAACGCGACGACCGCGAGCAGCACGGCCAGGGCCGCGACGGCCAGAGCTCCGCCGAGACGCACGAGGGTGCGGGACCACTCGGGCCACCCGTCGGCGAACGGCGTCAGGGCGCGGGCCAGGTCGTCGGCGGCGAGGCCCATGCCCACGAGGGCCGCGGCGAAGACCGCACCCACGACGAGGGCGGGCACCGCGCCCAGCAGCATGAGCCGCGGGGACGTCGCCCAGAGGCGCAGGCCCCGGCCGAGCAGGCCCACCCCGCCGAAGAACTCCCCGATCACCGACACGGGGCGAGCGTACCGAGTGCCGGAGGCGCGGGTGCGGTCGGACGACGCGTCACGGCGCGGGGGTGGCGCGTAGCGTCGACGGCGTGCCGCATCGAGGCGGCACCACCGAGAAAGGTCGTCCATGAAGTTCAGGTACCTCGGCAACAGCGGGCTCAAGGTCAGCGAGCTCACCTACGGCAACTGGCTCACCCACGGGTCCCAGGTGGAGAACGACACAGCGACGCGCTGCGTCCGAGCGGCTCTCGACGTCGGCATCAGCTCGTTCGACACGGCCGACGTCTACGCGAACACGCAGGCCGAGACGGTGCTCGGTGAGGCGCTGAAGGGCGAGCGGCGCGAGTCGCTCGAGATCTTCACCAAGGTCTACGGTCCCACCGGGCCCAAGGGCCACAACGACACGGGCCTCAGCCGCAAGCACGTCACCGAGTCGATCAACGGGTCGCTGAAGCGCTTGCAGACCGACTACGTCGACCTCTACCAGGCCCACCGGTACGACGTCGAGACGCCCCTCGAGGAGACGATGGAGACCTTCGCCGACCTGGTCCGCCAGGGCAAGGTGCTCTACATCGGGGTCTCGGAGTGGAACGCCGAGCAGCTGCGCGAGGCGCACGCCCTGGCTCGCGAGCTGAAGATCCAGCTCGTCTCGAACCAGCCCGAGTACTCCCTGCTCTGGCGCGTCATCGAGGACGAGGTCGTCCCGGCCTCGGCCGAACTCGGCATCTCGCAGATCGTCTGGTCTCCCGTCGCCCAGGGCGTCCTGACCGGCAAGTACACCGTCGGTGCCGAGCTGCCCGCGGGCAGCCGGGCCACCGACCAGAAGGGCGGAGCGGGCATGATCGAACGCTGGATGCGCGACGACGTCCTCGACGCCGTGGCCCAGCTCGAGCCGATCGCGTCCGACCTGGGGCTGACCCAGGCGCAGCTGTCGCTGGCGTGGGTGCTGTCGAACGAGAACGTCGCCTCGGCGATCATCGGGGCGTCGCGTCCCGAACAGGTCGAGTCGAACGCGAAGGCGTCGGGCGTCACCCTCGAGGCGGACGTCCTGTCGCGCATCGAGTCGATCTTCGACGGCCTCGCCGAGACGGACCCGCGCAAGACGCAGATGCCGGCCGGCCGCGAAGCCTGATCGGCCGTCGCCCGACGCGACGACGCCCCGCCACGAGATCGTGGCGGGGCGTCGTCGTGCGTCGGCTCGGCGTGCGACCGCTCAGGCCCCGGGCTCAGGCCCCGGGGACCTCGAACGTCGCGGAGATCACCGCGCGGGCCAGCGTGTGGAAGTGCAGGTTGAAGCCGAGGTACGCCGGGCTGGCGGTCTCGTCCACCCCGATCTTCTCGACGTCGAGGGCGTGCACCGCGACGAAGTACGTGTGCGGTCCGTGGCCCTCGGGCGGTGCCGCACCGACGTAGCGGGCGAGCCCACCGTCGTTCTTCAGCTGGAGGGCCCCCTCGGGCAGGCCCGAGCCCTGGTCGTCACCCGCACCGGAGGGCAACGACGTCGTGTCGGCGGGGACGTCGGCCACGGCCCAGTGCCAGAAGCCCGAGCCCGTCGGGGCATAGGGGTCGTAGACCGTGACGGCATAGCTCTTGGTGCCCTCGGGGGCGCCGGACCAGCTCAGCTGGGGGCTGGCGTCGTCTCCGCCCGGGCCCATGATGCCGCTCACCTGCGCGCGCTGCAGCTCACCCCCGTCGGTGAGGTCCGTGCTCGAGAGCTCGAACCCGGGCACGATGCCGATGATGTCGTAGGGGCGGGTGAGGTTGGCGTCGGCCATGGCTGTCTCCTGTTCGTCGGGGATGGTCGTGACGGTGCGCCCGCCCCGAGGGGCGGGCGCACCGGGTGTGCGATCAGGCGGCGTCGAGCCGCTGGATCTCGTCGGTCGAGAGCTTGATCGACGTCGCCGTCGCCGAGTTCATGATCGTCTGCGGTCGGGTCGACCCCGGGATCGGGATGACGAGTTCGGACTTGGCGAGCTCCCAGGCGAGCGTCAGCACCTGCGGCGTGACCCGTCGGGCGTTGGCGATCTCGGCGAACACGGCGTGCTTCGCTCCGAGCTCACCGGCGTTCGTGATGCCGCCGAGGGGGCTCCACGGCAGGAACGCGATGCCCATCTCGTCGCACAGCGCGAGCTCCACCTCACTCGACCGGAACGCGGGCGAGTACTGGTTCTGCACCGACACGAGTCGGTCGTCCAGCACCTCGTTCGCTTCGCGGATCTGGTCGGGCGTGGCGTTCGAGATGCCCGCCATGCGGATGACGCCCTCGTCGAGCAGCTCCACCAGGGCGCCGATCGAGTCGGCGTAGGGCACCGCCGGGTCCGGTCGGTGGAACTGGTACAGCCCGATCGTCTCGACGCCCAGCCGTTTCGCCGAGGCCTTGGCGGCCTCCTTGAGGTAGGCCGGGTCGCCGTTCTGCGCCCACGCCCCCGCCTCGGGGCGGAGGTGTCCACCCTTCGTGGCGACGAGCACCTGGTCGGTGTCGGCGTGGTAGCTCTTCAGCGCCTTGGCGATGAGCAACTCGTTGTGCCCGACCTCGTCCTTGCCCGCCTGGTGGTAGGCGTCGGCCGTGTCGATCAGGGTGATGCCCTGCTCGAGTGCGGCGTGGATGGTCGCGATGCCCTGCTTCTCGTCGGGTCGGCCCTCGATCGACAGGGGCATGCCGCCCAGGCCGATCGCACTGACCGTCACGTCTCCGATTGTCCTGGTCTTCATGTCGTCCTCCGGTTCACCACGCGTAGTCCTCGGGCGACGTCTCGTGCCCGGGGAAGATCTCGTCCAGCCGCGCCAGCGCGGCCTCGTCCAGCTCGACGTCGACGGCGGCGACCGCCGACTCCAGTTGTGCCATGGTCCGCGGGCCCGTGATCGGCCCGGTGACGCCCGGCTGGTGCAGCAGCCAGGCGAGGGCGACCTCGCCGGGCGCGTGGCCCAACTCGCGGGCGAACGCCTCGTAGGCCTCGAGCTGGTCGCGGTGTTCGGCGACGTACTCCGCGCTCCGCCCCTCGAGTCGTCGTGAGCCCTCTTCGGTCTTCTCGATGACGCCGCCGAGCAGACCGCCGTTGAGCGGCGACCACGGGATCATCCCGAGACCGTAGTGACGGGCGGCGGGCAGGGTCTCGCGCTCGACGTCCCGCACGATCAGGTTGTAGATCGACTGTTCGCTCACGAGGCCGCTGAAGTGACGCGCCTTGGCGGCTTCCTGGGCCTGCGCGATGTGCCAGCCGGCGAAGTTGCTGCTGCCGGCGTAGAGGACCTTACCCTGCTGGACCGCGACCTCCATCGCCTGCCAGATCTCGTCCCACGGCGTCTCGCGATCGACGTGGTGGAACTGGTAGAGGTCGATGTGGTCGGTCTGCAGACGCGACAGGCTCGCGTCGAGCGCTCGACGGATGTTCAGGGCGCTGAGCTTGCCGTCGTTGGGCCAGTCGCCCATGTCGCCGTACAGCTTCGTGGCGAGGACGGTCTTCTCCCGTCGCCCGCCCCCACGGGCGAACCACCGACCGATGATCTGCTCGGTGATGCCTTCGCCCTTCTCCCAGCCGTAGACGTTGGCCGTGTCGAAGAAGTTGACGCCGAGCTCGTGGGCCCGGTCCATGATCGCGTGGGAGTCGTCTTCCGTGGTCTGGGGCCCGAAGTTCATCGTGCCGAGGACGGCCCGTGAGACGGACAACCCTGTGCGTCCGAGGTGTGTGTAATCCATGTTCCCTGGCTACCCCCTCCCGGGCCGTGCTGCTCACAGGAACGCCCCCTAACGTCGCCGTCATGGACGAGCAGCCCGAGAGCCCGGACGGCGTGCCCCTCGACGAGCGTCGCGGGGCCGGTCCGCATCGAGGTGCTCGGCGCCGTGCACTGCGCGACGGTCCCGCGAAGATGCGCCTGAGGCTCGACGCGCACCCTCGGCTCCGGTTGCTCTACAAGATCGGCGTCGGGGTGCTCGGAGCCCTGATCGTCGTCGTCGGCCTCATCCTGGTCCCGCTGCCCGGACCCGGTTGGCTCGTCGTCTTCCTCGGGGTCGCCGTGCTGGGCACGGAGTTCCCGGCCGCCCATCGCATCACCCTGTGGGTGCGTCGACTCGTCGGCCGCGCCCGTCTCCGGTGGCGGGCGTGGCGGGTCGCCCGGTCGGCGCGGCGGGCGTCGAGCGTCAAGCCCTCGGCCGCCCCGTCGCGGTGAAGCACAGGGCCCACACGGTCCCGGCGGCCGTCGACCGGACGTCCAGCGCACGTTCGGTAAAGTCGCCGTCGTGACGCCCAGCCCCGCCTCCGCCACGCCCTACGAGGTGCTCGGCGTGCCGTCGACGGCGTCGACCGACGACCTCCGTCGCGCCTATCGACGCCTGGCCCGCCAGACCCACCCCGACCTCGGCGGCACCGCGCAGGCATTCCGCGACGTGCAGCACGCGTGGCAGCAGGTGGGCACGCCCGAGGCCCGCGCCTCCTACGACCAGGGGTCGGCGTCCCGGAGCACCGCCCCCTCGGGCAGCGCGCGGTCCGCGGGCTCGAGTGCCCCCGGCTGGTCACCCCCGCCCCGGGAGCCGGCTCGTACCGATTCGAAGCCCAAGGCCCGGGTGCACGGCCACCCCGGTGGTGCGAACCGCGAGCGGTACCTCGGCCTGATGCGCGAGTGGGTCGGTCGGGGAGTCCCGCTCGACGATCCGTACGACGAGCGCCTCGTCCGGAGCGCGCCTCCCGAGATCCGTCACGTGCTCGCCGACGCGATGGCCGAAGAGGCCACCGTCGCGGCCGTCACCGACCTCGGCATCGGTTTCACCATCTGGAGCGACGTCGACGCGGGGGTCGAGGGCAAGCTCGACCACGTCGTGTTGGGGCCGTCGGGCCTCTTCGCCATCCAGTCCTCCGACTGGGGCAGCGAGGTGCAGGTGTCGCGCGGCGAGCTCGTCGGCCGGGGCATCCCCGCCGACGAGGAGCCCGTCCGCGACCTCACGCGTCAGGCCCGCGCCGTGCGACGGGAGACCCGCGTGTCGTTCACGGCCCAGTTGATCGTGGTGCCCGACGACGACTTCGGGCCCGCCCTCGAGAAGGTCGCGCGTCGTGCCGGGGGCACCTGGGTCGTGCGCCGCTCGCTGCTGCCGCAGGTCCTGCGTCACGGTCCCGAGCTCGGCGACCGCACGAGCATCTCGGACGTCTTCGAGGTCCGGGCCCGGCTGCAGCAGGCCATCCGGTTCGTCTGACCGGGGTTGGCGCCCGGGCCCGGCAGGGTCCACGCTGGGGGCGAGACGCCGGCGTCCGTCGGCCGTCCCGCGTCAGAGAGGGGCCACCCGTGTTCCGTCCTCGGTCCGGCTACTCCGGGTTCAGCGTCGACGACGTGGCGGCCGCCACGTCCTTCTACCGCGACGTCCTCGGCCTCGAGATCGAGGTCCTCGTCGACGGTCAGATGTTCCGCCTCCGCCTCCCGGGAGGCGCGGCGTGGGTGTTCGTGTACGGCAAGCCCGACCACGCCCCCGCGTCGTACACCGTCCTCAACCTCGTCGTCGACGACGTCGACGCCGCCCTCGACGCGCTGGCCGAGCGGGGCCTCGAACCGCTCCACCTCGGCGGGTACTCCGACGAGCGGGGCGTCATGCGGGGGCGCAGCGTCGACCTGGGCCCCGACATCGCCTGGTTCACCGACCCGGCGGGCAACGTCTTCTCCGTCCAGCAGCCCTGATCGCCCGGTCCGACGCGCGAGCCGGGGAGGCGCGGTGCCGGACCCGGGGGAGGGCTGGCCCGACATCGGGTTCCGGGCCAGCCCCAGGTGTGCCTTCGGAACTGCCGCACCCATCGGTTTGGTCGCCCGCCACCGCGTCGACCCGTCGACCTGACGTCCTGCGCACGACGCGGCCACCGCCTCCTCGTCCCTGTGGCAAGCTCGACGGTGTGAACACGCACGAGCCCGCGGACGGCTGGGTCGAGGCCCCCGACGGGCGTCGGTTCTGGGGCCGTGCCGGTGCCGCGGGCCTGCTCGTCGTCGACCCGGACGACCGGGTGCTGTTGCAGCACCGGGCCGACTGGAGCCACTTCGGCGGCACCTGGGGGCTCCCCGGCGGAGCCCGCCACCACGACGAGAGCGCGGTACAGGGCGCTCTGCGCGAGAGCGGCGAAGAGGCGGCGGTGCCGGCCGACGCGCTGCGCCTGCTGTTCGCCGCCGAGCTCGACCTCGGCTTCTGGTCGTACACGACCGTCGTGGCCCGGGCCGTGCGCCCGTTCGAGCCCGTCGTCTCGGACGCCGAGAGCATCGCCCTGGGCTGGGTGCCCGTCGACGAGGTGGCCGACCTCCCGCTCCATCCCGGATTCGCCGCGTCGTGGCCGAGGCTCCGATCCGAACTCGGGGGCCGGGTGCACGTCGTCGTCGACGTCGCGAACGTCCTCGGCTCACGTCCCGACGGGTGGTGGCGCGATCGGGTCGGTGCCACGACTCGGTTCCTGGAGTCCCTCTCGCGGGGTGCCCGGGACGGAGTGGCCGAGGCGCTCGTCGCACCCGGTGGCGGCGGGACCCCCGCGGCGACGGGTCGGCCGGACGCCGACGGCTCCTCGACGGACGCCGCGGCGTTCGCGGACGGCTCCACCGGCGAGCCTCCCGGGGCACCCACCTGGCGGTGGCCGGACGTGACCGCCGTCGTCGAGGGCGAGGCCCGTGCCGTCGGTGGGTCGTTCCCCGGCCTGACCGTCGTCCGGGCCGAGGCCGACGGCGACTCGGCGATCGTGGCCCGCGTGCACGACCTGCGGGACGTGTCCGGCGTGGCGCCGCGCGTCGTCGTCGTCACCGCCGACCGCGGCCTCGCCGACCGGGTCGGAGCCCTCGGGGCCACGCTCGTGCGTCCGGGCGCCCTCCGCCGCGCGGTGGGCCTCGACTGACACGGACGAACGGCCCGCTCCACCGGTCGGTGGAGCGGACCGTTCACGTCCGGTCCCGGGTCAGGCGGCGGGGCCGTCGCCCAGCGTGACGGTCGCGGTGTGGGACGCACCCGTCGTGTCGGTCCAGGTGACCGAGACCTGGTCACCCGAGTCGTGCGCCTGGATCGCGGCGGTGAGTGCGGACGCGTCCGCCACGGCCGTGCCGTCGATCGCGGTGATCACGTCCCCGGCGACCAGGCCGGCCGACGCCGCCGCGCTGCCCTCGACCGTGCCGGCGATCGTGACGCCGCCCGCGGTGCCGGTCGCCGTGCTCGAGATCTGCGCGCCGAGGAAGGCGGGCAGGCCGATCTGCACGGTCGAGCTCCCCGTGCCCGACTGGATCTGCTTGGCGATGGCCAGGGCGTGGTCGATCGGGATGGCGTAGCCGGTCACCGTCGACGATCCCTGCGAGGCGGCCGTCACGATGCCGACGACGTCGCCGTCACCGTCACGGAGGGGACCGCCGGAGTCGCCCGACACCACGTCCGCGTCGACCTCGATGAGACCGGACAGCGACTCGGTGCCCGATCCGGACTCGCTCTGCACCGTGATCGACTGGTCCGTGGCGAGGACGGTCCCCTCGGCGGTGACCAGGTCGCCCGTGCCCTCGGCGTTGCCCGTCGAGTGGACGACGTCCCCCGTGGCGACGTCGCCGGACGCGTCGAAGCTCACCGGGGTGAGGCCCGTCGCGTCCTGCAGCTTCAGCACGGCCACGTCGTTCGTGGCATCCGTGCCGACGACGTCGGCCGTGTAGGTCGTGCCGGTGGACTCGACGGTCACCTGGATGCTGGTCGCGCCCTGCACGACGTGGTTGTTCGTCAGGATGAGCCCTCCGGAGGTCAGGATCATGCCCGTGCCGGCGGATTTGTACGAGGCGTCGTAGTTCAGCGTCGACACGATGGTCACGACGCCGGCCGTCTCCTCGGCGGTGGCCGCGGTGGCGCTGGTCTGGGTCGAGGTGCCCTGCGACGAACCGTCCTGCGACGACCCGTCCTGGGGGCTCGAACCCCCGAAGGGCGATGCCGGGTCGCTCGATCCACCTCCCGGCCGCGTGAGCTGGGGGAGCAGCTCGAGCGCCTGGCGTTCGCTCGCGGCCTGGGCCGCCGCGGTGCCGGCGGAGCGACCGGCGGCGTAGGCGCCGCCGCCCGCCGCACCCGCGACGATGACGACGGCGGCGGCCGCACCGGTGAGGGCGAGCCACTTCTTCGAGCGGCGCGGCCTCGTGGCGCCGCCGAAGGCCGGGGGCACCGTGCCGTCCGCGCCGTCGCCACCCCGCACCGTCGATGCGCCGGCCGCCGCGTCGTAGGCCTGGTGGGCGTCGTCGCGGGCCATCCAGGTGGGAGCCGCCGACACGTAGCGTGCGTCCGACGCGCCGGTGACGTGGGGGAGCGTGCGAGCCTCGGCGGGCTGCTCGACGCCCTCGCCGGCAGGCGGGGCGGTCGACGGGGAGGGCGTCACGGGCGTGGCGTCGTCCGGGGTGCCGGTCGTGTTGTCGCCGTCTCGGTCGTTCATGGTGTGCCTCCTGTGGCGGTGGTGGTGACGTGGGGTCCATGCAACGGCGCGACCCCAAGAGATCCCTATGACCGGACCGTGAGGCGGTGGGGAGTCCCATGAGGAGGCGCGGTGAACGGAGCCGAGATCGCCTCACCATCACTCGCACCGCGATCTGCAGGGGTCGGTCCCCGAAATCGGTTCCCGACGAGGGTCGGAGTTCCGATACGCTGGGACGCCAAAGGAGGTCCACGATGGCAGAGCCCGCCAACCCGGCACCCGGCGAGCAGGACCGCGCTCCCGGCGCCCCTCGCGAGGTCGACACGACCCTCAGCTTCAACGAAGAGTTCCAGGCGCAACTGGCCGCTCTCGAGAGCGGCGTGTCCACCGACGAGCGTGACGCCGTCGCCGCACTGCCTTCGGGCTCCGCGCTGCTCGTGGTCCGTCGTGGCCCCAACATCGGCGCCCGGTTCCTCCTCGACTCGGACGTCACGGTCGCCGGACGTCACCCCGAGGCCGGCATCTTCCTCGACGACGTCACGGTCAGCCGCAAGCACGCCGAGTTCCGTCGCGAGGGCAGCACCTTCAGCGTGCGCGATCTCGGGTCGCTGAACGGCACCTACTTCGACGGCGTCCGCATCGACGAGGCCCGGCTCTCCGACGGAGCCGAGGTCCAGGTCGGCAAGTTCCGCCTCACGTTCTACGCATCGCGGGTCGACCTCGCGAACCTGGCGATCAAGTAGTCGTGCCCCGCACCGCCACCGCCCGGTCGTCGCAGACCGGGCCGTCCGACCTGCTGACGATCGGGCAGGTCCTCTCACGGCTCAAGCCCGAGTTCCCCGACCTGTCGAACAGCAAGCTGCGCTTCCTCGAAGAGCGCGAGTTGGTCACCCCGGTGCGTACCCCGTCCGGCTACCGCAAGTTCTCACCGGCGGACGTCGAGCGGCTCCGCTTCATCCTCGGTCTGCAGCGCGACCACTACCTGCCGCTCAAGGTCATCAGGCAACACCTCGCCGACCTCGACGCGGGCCGACCGGCGTCCCTCCCGTCAGGGGCGGCGCCCGTCTCGATCCTGACCCACGGTCGGCGACTCGGTCGCGACGAGTTGCTCCGCGAGACCGGCGCCACGCCCGCCCTGCTCGACGAGGCCGTCTCGGCGTCTCTCCTCCCGTCGGCGGGGCACTACGGCGACGAGTCGATCTCGGTGTTGTCGGCCCTGGTCGAGCTGGGCAGGTCGGGCATCGAGCCTCGTCACCTCCGGACGGTCCGGGCCTCGGTCGACCGCGAACTCGGCCTCATCGAGACGGCCCTCGCGCCACTCGCCCGGAAGCACGACGCGGCCTCCCGGGCGCGGGTCGCCGAGCTGTCCCGTGAGCTCGCGGCGCAGGTCGACGTCGTCCGGTCGGGGCTCGTCCGGTCGGCTCTGGGGCGACTCGACGCCTAGACGTCTGCCCTCCGGGCGAATATCCTCGACACGCCGACCCGTCGATGCGAATGTCGCCCAGGCAGCTCCCCGTTGTGGGTACCGTGAGTCCTGTACAACCATCAACCCGATGTTGAACGTTGAGCTCCGGAAGTAGAACGTGGAAGGCAACAGCATGAGTGAGTCAGGTTCCTCCGAGGAATCCCGCTACGAGCTGGGTCTGCTCTTCACCGACGGCCTGCCCGAACACGACGCCGACAGCGGCTACCGCGGTACGGTCGCGGCCAAGGCCGCCGGCATCAGCTACCGCCAGCTCGACTACTGGGCCCGCACCGAACTCGTCCAGCCGACCATCCGCGGCGCGGCCGGCTCCGGTTCACAACGCCTCTACGGGTTCCGCGACATCCTCGTCCTCAAACTCGTCAAGCGCCTCCTCGACACGGGCATCTCGCTCCAGCAGATCCGCACGGCCGTCAACCAGCTCCGTGAGGCCGGGGTGAACGATCTCGCCCAGACGACCCTGATGAGCGACGGTGCGAGCGTCTACCTGTGCACGTCGGACGACGAGGTCATCGACCTCGTCAGCCGCGGTCAGGGCGTGTTCGGCATCGCCGTGGGCAAGGTCCTCCGCGAGGTCGAGTCGAGTCTCGTCGAGATCGACAGCACCCCCGCCGCCGATCCCTCCGACGAGCTCGCGGCGCGACGCGGCACCCGAGCCAGCTGACCACACCTCGACCGCGAGTGGCGGTCGAGGACGATGAAGGCCCCGCACGAGATCGTGCGGGGCCTTCGTCGTGTGCAGCTAGGACCGCGGAGGTCAGCGGGCAGCAGGCTCGGCGTAGTCGCCGATCTTGGCCGTCCGCATGATGCGTTCGAGGAGCTGGTCGAAGTTGCGGGCCATCTCCTGGGCGCTCTCACCGGGCCAGGCGTGCAGCGGCTTGGCGGCACCCTGTGCCTGTTGCAGCGACGTACGCTCGGGCAGCTGGGGTGACAGGACGAGGGGGCCGAACATGTCGCGCAGCTCCTTGATGCGGAACTGGTGCTCGAGGGACTGAACCCGGGCCCGGTTGACGATGATGCCGAGGGGCTGGAGGCGCGGTGACAGGCCTCGACGGATCTCCTCGATCGCCCGGAGCGCCCGGTCGGCGGCGGCCACGCTGAACAGGCCTGGTTCGGTGACGACCGTCACGCGGTCGGATGCGGCCCAGGCCGTGCGCGTGAGGGCGTTGAGCGATGGGGCGCAGTCGATCAGGACGAGGTCGTAGTCGGCCTCGACGTTGGCGAGGGCCTCTTCGAGCTTCCAGATGTCGCGGATCGACGGGTGCGGACCGTCGAAGTTGATGGCCGAGGGGCTGCCGATCATGACGTCGACCTTGCCCTGGCGGCCCTTGGTCCACCCGCTGGGGGCGATCGCCGCCCGGACCGTCTTCTCTTTGGGCGACGCGAGGACGTCCGCCACGTTGAGGTGGCCCGAGACCGTGATGTCGAGGCCGGTCGAGACGTCGGACTGGGGATCGAGGTCGACGACGAGGGTCCTGAGACCTTTGGCGAAGGCGGCCGACGTGAGTCCGAGCGTCACCGTCGTCTTGCCGACGCCCCCTTTGAGAGAGCTGACGCTGAGTACATGCACGACACAGACGATACCTTCACTACTGTTGAATCACCCAACAGCCACGTCGATGCGGCGTGCGTCGGCTTCTGCGAAGCGACAGCACCAGCCCACCCGTCGTCGTCACGGTGTCGCGACCCGTCGTCCGCACCACACCCCGACCCACCCCAGGAGGCGCGCCGTGAGCGTGAGACCCATCCGCCTGTTCGGCGATCCCGTCCTACGATCGGCGTCCGACCCCGTGACGGTCGGAGATCCTCGGCTCGCGTCCCTGGTCGAGGACCTCCTCGACACCGTTCGCGAGCCGGGACGAGCCGGGGTCGCGGCCGCCCAGATCGGCGTGTCGCTCCGAGCCTTCAGCTACAACGTCGACGGTGAGGTCGGATACGTCCTCAACCCCGTCGTCGTCGAGGTGTCCGGAGAGAAGACCCTCGTCGACGAGGGGTGCCTCTCGGTGCCGGGGTTCTGGTTTCCCACCCCCCGCTACGAGTACGCCCGTGTCGAGGGGGTCGACCTCGACGGCCAGAAGGTCGTGCTCGAGGGCACGGGACTCATGGCTCAGGCCCTCCAGCACGAGACGGACCACCTCGACGGCACGCTCTACGTGCTCACCCTCGAACCCGAGACGAAGCGCGAGGCCATGCGAGAGATCCGCGCCGCCGACTGGTGGCGCGCCTGATCACCGTCCCCGTGCGGTGACCGTGCGCACCGACTCGGTGTCGGGGTGGGCGGTGTAGATGTCGGCGATCTGCTGGGCGAAGTCGTTCAGCACGACGGCACGCTTGACGCTCATCTTGGGCGTGAGATGCCCGCCGGCCTCGGTGAACTCGACCGGCAGGATCTCGAACTTGCGGATCGACTCGGCGCGCGACACGGCGGCGTTCGCACCATCGACGGCTCGTTGGACCTCGGCGCGGACCTTGGGGTGCCGGGCGGCCTCGGCCAACGGCATGTCGGCTGCTTCACCGGCGTTGTTCAGCCACACCGGCAGCATCTCCGTGTCGAGGGTGACGAGGGCCGCGACGAACGGCCGCTGGTCGCCCACGACGACGACCTGGCCGACCAGGGGATTGGCCCTGATCGGGTCCTCGAGGGCGGCAGGGGAGACGTTCTTGCCTCCCGCGGTGACGATGATCTCCTTCTTGCGACCGGTGATCGTCAGGTAACCGTCGGCGTCGAGCGAGCCGAGATCGCCGGTGCGGAACCAGCCGTCGTCGAGGACCTCGGCCGTGGCCTCGTCGGCCTTCCAGTACCCCGCGAAGACGTTGACGCCCTTGACGAGCACTTCTCCGTCGGCGGCGATCGTGATGCCGACGCCTGGGAGTGCCGGGCCCACCGTTCCGATCTTGAACTTGGAGACGAGGTTGACGGCCGCAGGCGCCGTGGTCTCGGTCAGTCCGTACCCCTCGAGGATGCGGATGTCGAGACTCCGGAAGAAATGACCCAGTCGTGTCCCGAGCGGAGCCGAACCCGAGACGGCGTAGCGGATGTTGCCGCCCATGGCCTTCTTGAGCTTGCTGTAGACCAGGCGGTCGAACAGTGCGAAGCGGAGCTTGAGTCCCAGGGGCACGGTGCCCTCGTCGAGCGCGCGACTGTGGGCGATCGCGACGGCCACGGCCTGCCGGAAGATGCCGCCCTTGCCCCCGGCCTCGGCTTTCTGCTCCGCCGAGTTGTAGACCTTCTCGAAGACGCGGGGGACCGCGAGCAGGAAGCTCGGCTTGAACGAGGCCAGCGACGGCAGCAACTGCTTGGTGTCCGCCTGGTGCCCGACCTTCACGCCGGCGTGGACCGACATCACGGCGATGAAGCGCGCGAAGACGTGCGCGGTCGTCACGAACAAGAGGGTGGAGGAGCCGGGCGCCACGACGTCGCTCATGGCGACGGCGGCGTTCCGGCTCGTCTCGACGAAGTTGGCGTGGGTGAGCACGCAGCCCTTGGGCCGGCCGGTGGTGCCCGACGTGTAGATGATCGTCGCGACGTCCGCGGCGACGGCCGCGCTCCGGCGGCGTTCGAGTTCGTCGTCGGACACGTCGACACCGGACGCGGCCAGCTTGTCGAGGTCTCCGAGGTCGACCTGCCAGACCCGTGTCACGGCAGGCAACTCGGGGTGCACCTCGTCGAACCGCGAGAAGTGGTCCGCGGTCTCGACGATGACGGCCACGGCCTCGGAGTCGCTGAGGTTCCAGTGGACCTGTGCCGGCGACGACGTCTCGTAGACGGGGACGAGCAGGGCGCCTGCGAACCAGGTCGCGAAGTCGATGAGCGTCCACTCGTAGCGCGTGCGGCACATCAGGCCGATCTTGTCGCCCGGTTCGACGCCCGCGGCGATCAGGCCCTTCGCGAGTGCGCGCACCTGCTCGAGGAACCGAGCCGCCGTGATGTCGCGCCAGCCACCTCGTCCGTCCGGCACGGAGAAGAGTGGTTCGTCGGGCGTGGCCGCCGCCCGCGCGAGCAACAGGTCGGTGGCGTTCGCGGACGGGTCGGCGGGGACGGCGGGGGGGACGATGTGTTCGTTCACGGCAGCTCCTTCGGTACCGAACGATGGTCCGACCACCCTAACGCGGCCTCGCAGGAGCGGGTGCCCGAGGTGGAGGGTCGTCGAGGATAGACTCGATCCTCGTGCAGGCAATCGGAATCGACATCGGTGGGACGAAGATCGCGGGCGGGGTGGTCACCGAGTTCGGCGAGATCGTCGACGAAGAGCGCGTGGCGACGCCCGCGGGCGACGCGGGTGCGATCGTCGACGCGGTCGTCGAGATGGTCACCTCCTTGCAGGCACGCCACCCCGACGTCGCCGCCGCCGGTGTCGCGGCGCCCGGCTTCATCGACGCCGCACAGTCGACCGTGTACTACACGCCCAACATCGCGTGGCGCAACGAGCCCCTCCGGGCCCGGCTGTCCGAACGGCTCGACCTGCACATCACCATCGACAACGACGCCAACGCCGCCGGCTGGGCCGAGTTCCGGTTCGGGGCCGGTCGTCTCGCCAGCGACATGACCATGCTCACCATCGGCACGGGGGTGGGCGGTGCCATCGTGGCGCAGGACCGCCTCCTGCGCGGAGGATTCGGCACGGGTGGCGAACTCGGCCACATGCGCATCGTGCCCGACGGTCTGCCCTGCGGCTGCGGGGCCCGTGGGTGCATCGAGCAGTACGGCTCGGGGCGCGCACTGCTGCGCATCGCCGGTGAGGTGGCCGACGAGGGCGGCCTCGGCCGCGGTCTTGCGGACGTCCGCACGGCGAACGGCGGCGAGCTCTCCGGTCACGACGTCAGCTTGTTGCTGCAGTCCGGTGACGACGGTGCCGTCGAGGCCCTGCGCCGCCTCGGGACCTGGCTCGGACAAGCCGCCGCGTCGCTGAGCGCGATCCTCGATCCGCAGGTGTTCGTCTTCGGCGGCGGGGTCGCGCAATCGGGCGAACTGCTGCTGGCACCCGTCCGCGCTGCCTACCTCGAGCACCTGCCCGCTCGCGGTTACCACCCCGAGCCCGAGTTCGTGATCGCCGAGCTGGTGAACGACGCGGGGGTCGTGGGCGCCGCCGACCTCGCCCGCCTCCACGCCAGCGACCGCTAGACTCCCGACGCCCCGACGAGAGGAGCACCGATGCTCTACTGGTTCCTGAAGACGATGGTCGCGAGTCCGCTCGTCCTGTCGATCTTCCGACCGTGGGTCAGCGGTCGCGAGCACGTCCCGGCCTCGGGTGCCGTCATCTTCGCGAGCAACCACCTCTCGTTCGTCGACTCGATCTTCCTGCCGCTCGCCCTCGATCGGCGCATCTCCTTCCTCGCCAAGAGCGACTACTTCACCGGCAAGGGCATCAAGGGGTGGGCCATCCGACTGTTCTTCACGGCCACGGGTCAGCTCTCCATCGACCGGTCCGGGGGCAAGGCCTCCGAGGCGTCGCTGGCGACGGGCCTGTCCGTCCTCCGTCGCGGCGAGCAACTCGGCATCTACCCCGAGGGCACCCGCAGCCCCGACGGCAAGCTGTACCGCGGTCGGACGGGCGTGGCGCGCATGATCCTCGAGGGTCACGTGCCCGTGATCCCCGTCGCCATGATCGGAACCGAGAAGGTGATGAAGACCGGTACCAAGATCCCTCGCCTGCACCGGGTCGGGATCGTGTTCGGTGAACCCCTCGACTTCAGCCGCTTCGAGGGCATGGAAGGCGACCGCTTCATCCTGCGGTCCATCACCGACGAGATCATGTACGAGCTCAACGCCCTCAGTGGCCAGCAGTACAGCGACGTCTACGCGACCAGCGTCAAAGAGAAGCGCCCGACCCTTTCACGGTAGGCTCGCCTGTCGAGGTCGTTCGGCCTCGAGACCGTCAAGTGGCAAGGAAGACCGTGGCCCAGCTCACCGAACCGTTCGTCGTCACCGATCCCGACGTGATCGACGGTCTCGACCATTGGCGCACGCTCCCCATCAAGCAGCAGCCCACCTGGCACGACGGTGCAGCCGTCGAGGCCGCCTCGGCCGAGCTGTCCACCCTGCCTCCGCTCGTCTTCGCCGGCGAGGTCGACACGTTGCGCACCAGGCTGGCGTCGGCGGCCCGGGGCGAGGCGTTCCTGCTGCAGGGTGGTGACTGCGCCGAGACCTTCGCGGGAGCGACCGCGGACCAGATCCGCGACCGCGTCAAGACCATCCTGCAGATGGCCGTCGTCCTCACGTACGGCGCGTCCGTCCCCGTGATCAAGATGGGCCGCATGGCCGGCCAGTTCGCCAAGCCGCGCTCGAGCGACACCGAGACCCGGGACGGCGTCACCCTGCCGGCCTACCGCGGTGACATCGTGAACGGATACGACTTCACCCCCGAGTCCCGACGTGCGGATGCCTCGCGGCTCGTGAAGGGCTACCACACCTCCGCCTCGACCATCAATCTGATCCGGGCCTTCACGCAAGGCGGGTTCGCCGACCTCCGCCAGGTGCACAGCTGGAACCAAGGCTTCGCCCGCAACCCGGCCAACGCCGAGTACGAGCACCTCGCCCGCGAGATCGACAAGGCGATCCGGTTCATGGAGGCGGCGGGGGCCGACTTCGACGAACTGAAGCGCGTCGAGTTCTACACCAGCCACGAGGGCCTGCTCATGGACTACGAGCGCCCCCTGACCCGCATCGACTCGCGCACGGGTACGCCGTACGTGCTGTCGTCGCATTTCGTGTGGATCGGCGAGCGGACCCGCGACCTCGACGGTGCCCACGTCGACTTCCTTTCCCGGGTGCGCAACCCGATCGGCGTCAAGCTCGGCCCGACGACGACGGCCGACGACATGTTGCGCCTCATCGACAAGCTCGATCCCGAGCGTGAGCCCGGGCGCCTGACCTTCATCACCCGCATGGGGGCGGGCACCATCCGGGATGCCCTGCCTCCCCTCCTCGAGGCCATCAAGAAGGCCGACGCGACGCCCCTGTGGGTCAGCGATCCGATGCACGGCAACGGTCTGACGACGCCTACGGGCTACAAGACCCGGCGCTTCGAAGAGATCATGGACGAGGTCAAGGGGTTCTTCGAGGCACACCGTGCCGCGGGCACCCACCCGGGCGGAATCCACATCGAGCTGACCGGCGACGACGTCACCGAGTGCCTGGGTGGTTCCGAGCACATCGACGAGGCGACGCTCGCCACCCGCTACGAGTCGCTCTGCGACCCCCGCCTCAACCACATGCAGTCGCTCGAACTGGCCTTCCTGGTGGCCGAGGAACTCGCGGCCGACTGAGCCCGGTCGACACGGCGACGGCCCCGAGACCCTCGGTCCCGGGGCCGTCGCCCTGTCGGTGCCCTCGACCTCGGAGCCCGTCGGTGCCCTCGGCCTCAGGGGAGGCCGGGACTCATTCCACCCGGTACGTGAGCGTGATCGTCGCACCCTTGGTCGCGGTCAGGCCGGCGACGGGGTTCGTCTCGGTGACCGGCAGGCGGGCCTCCCAGTCGTAGAACGCACACGTGAAGGCCGTGCAGGTCGGGTAGCTCACCCGGAAGCCGAGACCCTGCAACTGGGACGTGGCCGCGTCGATGGTCTTGCCTCGGACGTCCGGGATGGTGATGGGCGGCGGACCCTTCGACACGACGAGGTTGACCGTGTCGCCGTGTCGGAGCGGCCCCTCGGCCTGCTGTTCGTACCGGATGACCTCCCCGGAGGCGACCGCATCGCTGAATTCCGTTCCGCTCTCCACACCCGTCAACTGTGCCCCCGCGAGAGCGCCCTGCGCGTCCGCCACCGAGAGGCCCGCCACGTCCGGGACGGGGCCGAGCGAGACGGTGAGCGTCACGGGTCGTCGTTCTCCGTACTGGGCTGCTCCGGCGAGATCGACCGGCGTGTCCGCGTCGTCCACGCCACTGATCCCGAGGACGGTGCCGGCGGCCGACTCGTCGAACTGGCTCGACGTCGGCTGCAGCGTGAAGTCCGAGAGCGCTTCGGTGGCCGCGGTCTCGGTGTCGCCGACGACGGTCGGGACCGGGAGTTGCCGGGGCCCCTGGGAGACGACCAGGGTGATCGTGGACCCCTTCTGCACACGGGTCGTGGCGTCGGGGTCCGTGCGCGCGACCTGGCCCGAGGGCACCACCGGGGAGAAGTCCGTCTGGGGATCGGGGGCGACCACGAAGCCGGCCGACGTGAGGGCGGCCGTCGCCGCGTCCGGTGCCCGTCCTGACACGTCGGGGACGGACGCCTGCGCCCCGGGACCCGAGCCGAACCACCAGCCGGTCCCTCCGGCGAGCAGCGCGACCGCGACGACGACGGCCATGAGCACCCGTCCCCGCCGCCGACGACGGTCGGCGACGGCCGCGAGCGTCGTGGCGGCGTCGTCGGGTGCGGCCTGGACCGGCCCGGTCCGGTGTCGCGCCTTGGGCAGGATCTGCGTCTCGCCCGTGCCGCCGGACGGCAGGACGGAGGTCGCGCCCGCGGCAGGGAGCACCATCGTCCGGTTCGCGGGTGGTCCCGAGGGATCGGCCAGGACCCGTTGCACGTCGAGGAGTTGGTCGAGCAGGGCCCGGGCGTCCCTCGGTCGCTGTTCGGGGTCGCGAGCGGTCGCCCAGAGGACGAGCTCGTCCAGCTCGACCGGCACGCGGGGGTTGGCGGAGCTGGGGGTGGGGACCGTGTCGTTGGCGTGCTGGTAGGCGATCTGCATGGGCTGGTCGCCCTTGTAGGGCTGCTCGCCCGTGAGCATCTCGTACATCATGATGCCGAGCGCGTAGATGTCGCTGCGGGTGTCGGCGATGCCGCGGGTCACGAGCTCGGGGGAGAGGTACGCGATCGTCCCCAGAAGGGCGGCGCCCGTGGCGGTGTTGGCCGTCGCGGCCCGCGCCAGGCCGAAGTCGCCGATCTTGATGCGTCCGTCGTCGGCGAGGAGGACGTTCTCGGGCTTGAGGTCGCGGTGCACGATGCCGGCGCGGTGGGCGGCGGCGAGACCGGCGAGGACGGCTTCGAGGATGTCCATCGCCTGCTCGGGCGTCAGCACCTTGTGGTCCTGCAGGAGTTCGCGCAACGTGATGCCGGGCAGGTACTCCATCACCAGGTAGGCCGACTCGTCGTCCTGGCCCTGGTCGAAGACGTTGACGACGTTGGGGTGGGCCAGGCGGGCGGCCGAGCGCGCCTCCTGGATGAAGCGCTCCTTGAACGACGCGTCGTCGGCCAGGTGGCCGTGCATGATCTTGATCGCGACGCGACGTTCGAGTCGCAGGTCGGTGGCCAGGTACACGGTGGCCATGCCACCTCGGGCGATGCGCGAACGGACCTCGTACCGGCCCTCGATGAGACGGCCGATCATCGGGTCAGTCTGGTTCACGCTCACCTTCGTGATTTTACGGACCGAGAGCCGTGCGGGTGTCCCAACTCACCGCACGGCGGGAAACCGCCCGGCAGGTGGTCGTCCGGGGTTCAGCGCAGGGTCGCGAGCCAGGTGGTGGCCGGAGCTTCCCACTTGGCGTAGGCATCCGGGAACGCCGAGTACTGGACGGCCTGGGCCGCCTTCGTCAGGGACATCGACTGCCACCCCTTGACGTCCAGGAGGCCGCGCGTCTTGCCGGTGTTGGGGTTGCTCGCGCCACCGAAGAAGAGCTTGGTCGCGTGCACCGGGTCGCGCAGCTGGGCCGGGGTGCCCCACCCCGTGCTCGGACGCTGTTGGAAGAGGCCGAGGGAGTCACGGTCGCCGTGGTCGAGGTTGCGCAGGCTGCTCTCCTGGGCGGCCGCGGCCAGGGCGATCACGATCGCACGGTCTCCGACCCCGAGCTGGCGTCCGACCGAGATGATGATCCGGGCGTTGGCGGCCTGCTCGGCGGTCAACGTCGCGCTGACGCCCAGCGGTGCGGCCGACGTCGACGCGACGACGGTCGTGGCGGTCGGCGCGGAGGCGCCGGGGAGGGTGAGCGTCTTGCCGGCGTAGATGGTGCTGGTGAACGAGAGGCCGTTCGCGGCGAGGAGGGCCTTGACGCTCGTCCCCGACTTCGAGGCGATCGAGGCGATGGTGTCACCCCGCTGGATGACGTAGCTGCCCACCGCGGGCCCCCCGGCGGGGGCCGGTGTCGGGGCGGCGGCGGAGGCGCCCGTCGGGACGGTCAGGGTCTGGCCCGGGTAGATGATGCTCGACAGTCCCAGCCCGTTCGCCTGGATGAGCGCGCTGGTCGTGACGCCGTGCGCACGCGCGATGGAACTCAGCGTGTCCCCACGGACGATGACGTACCGGCCGCCCGTCGCCTTGGCCGGGGCGGGCGCGGTGGACGGCTTGGCTGAGGCGCTCGTGGCGGCGCTCAGGCTCAGGGTCTGGCCCGGGAAGATGGTGGACTTCCAGCTGAGGCCGTTGAGGGCGAGCACCGACGCGGTGCTCAGACCGAACGAGCCGGCGATGCTCGCGACCGTGTCGCCCGACTTGACGGTGTACGTGGCGGGGGCCGCGCCGAAGACCGTGGCAGAGGTCGCGGCCGTCTCGACCGTGGCCGCGGTCTTCTGCTCGGGCGCGGACAGTCGAGGAGGCAGCACGGGACGCGGTGACGCGTCGGGCTTCTTCGTCGGGTTCTGGTCGAGGGCGAACACGGGGCCCGTGACGCCCATGCTGAGGGCCATCGAGCCCGCCAGGACGATCGGGACGGTGTTGAGCATCGACCGGGCCATGCGGGAGAGGGGCTTGCGCTCGTCTCCGCCACCGAGGGGGCCGAAGGCGCTGGTCGACCGGGCGTCCTGGGTGGTCACGGACTCGGAGTCGGGGCGGGCGGAACTGACGTCGTTCATGGGCTGATCCTCGGTTCGGGGGCGGGGACACGGTCGCTGGGTGATCGGTGAGCCGCGGTGCCACGTCGTCCAAAGTTGGCACACGTGAATATCCAAGTCAATCAGCGTGACGGATGTTGCGCATGTGACTCGACCCCCCGAGAGGGAGACGAGGAGGCGCAGCGAGGGCCACGAACCCGTGGCAAGGTTGTGGCGTGACCGATCTCTCTCAACGCCCCTGGTTCGCCGACACCGAATGGCTCACCGTGCCCGACCTCGTCGAGCGGCTCGGCCTCGGCGTCAGCCGCGTCCGGCGCCTCCTCGAGGAGCACGTCCTCGTCGGGACCCGCGTGGACGGCGTCACGAAGGTGCCGGCCGTCTTCCTCGACGGCTCCGAGCCGAGGCACGACCTCCGGGGCACCCTGACGGTCCTGTCGGACAACGGGTTCGACGACGACGAGGCCCTCGACTGGATGCTGTCCCACGACGAGGCCCTCGGCGCGAGCCCCGTCGCCGCCCTCCAGGCCGGACGCAAAGCCGAGGTCCGGCGCATCGCGCAGAGCCTCCTCTAGTCCCGATCCGCGCCTCTGGCGGCTGCCGGTCCTCGGCCGCCCTGGCGCAGAGGGCGTCAGGAGGCGCGGCGCGTGACGGTCTCGGCGAGTCGCGTCAACTGCGTCCGGGCCGACGGCGCGAGTCCCGACCTCTCGAGTGCGTGGACGGCACGCTCCACCTGATCGGTGATCGTCTGCTCGACGGCGTCGACGGCACCGCTGTCGCGGAGCGTCGCCTGGAGCATGCTGATCTGGTCGTCGTCGAGTTCGGGGTCACCGAGGAGTTCGTCCAGCAGGCGGACGGCCCCGGGGGGCAGGGCTCGGCGGGCCGTCGCCACGAGGACGGTGCGCTTGCCCTCTCGGAGGTCGTCGCCCGCAGGCTTTCCCGTGACCGAGGGATCGCCGAAGACACCGAGGAGGTCGTCACGCAGCTGGTAGGCGATGCCGAGGGGCAGCCCGAAGTGCCGCAGGGACTCGAGGGCTGGCCGGTCGGCCCCGGCCATGGCCGCGCCGACGGTCAGCGGGGCTTCGACGCTGTACTTCGCCGACTTGTAGACGATGACGCGCTGGGCACGCGGCAACAGCTGCACCTCGTCGACCGTCCGCCAGGCGTTCTCCTCGAGGATGTCGAGGTACTGGCCCACCGTGACCTCGGTCCGCATCCGGTTGAGCTCGAGGCGGGCCGCGCGGGCGGCGTCACGGGACGGGAGGGAGTCCAGGGCCTCGCTGAGGAGTTCGTCGCTCCACGCCAGGAGGAGGTCTCCCATGAGGAGGGCTCCCGAGCGACCGAACGCCTCGGGGGACCCGAGCCAGGCCCCCTCGCGATGCAGGGACTCGAAGCGCCGATGCGCTGCCGGGAGTCCGCGGCGCGTGTCCGAGTTGTCCATGATGTCGTCGTGCACGAGCGCGGCGGCGTGGAAGAACTCGAGCCCCGCCGAAGCGGTCATGACGGCGTCGATCTCGCGTTCGTCGCGGGGCTCCCCGAGGGGATCGAATCCGGTGTCGAGACCGGCGACGGACTGCCAGCCCCAGTAGCAGAACAGAGCCCGGAAGCGTTTCCCGCCGCGAAGCAGATCGCCCGAGTAGAGGGAGAAGGAATCGAGGTCGGGAGCGATGCCCATGAGGGCCGGTCGCTGACGCTCGAGGAACCGATCGATGCGCTCTTGAACGACGTCCACTAACCGCGTACTCTCAGCCACGCTGCCTAGCCTAGCGATAGCTGTCGGGCATACACTCGCAGCTACTCATCGCGTCGATCCCGAGGCTCCCGCCTCGCGCTTGAGAGCCCGTGCTCGAAGGGAACACCAAGATGCCACTTTCCGAACAGGAGCAGCGGCTCCTCGAAGAGATGGAGCGGAGTCTCTACAACAACGACTCCGACTTCGTGGCGACGGTCGGGACCCGCGGCGCCAGACCCAACTACACGCTGGTCGTGGTCGGGGTCCTCGGGGCGCTCGTCGGCATCGCCGTGATCGTCGCGGGCGTCATCTTCCGCCAGCCCTTGATCGGCGTGGCGGGGTTCGTGGTCATGCTCGCCGGCGTGCTGTTCGCCATCGCGCCTCCCAAGCGGAAGGGGTCCTCGACGGCCTCGATGCCGTCGGCTCCCCGTTCCTCCACCTCCCGCCCCGCGCATCCCGCCAAGGGGGGCCTGATGGATCGGCTCAACGACCGGTGGGACCGCCGCCAGGACGGCGACGAGCGCTCCTAGGCGCCACCAGCACCACGACCACAGGGGTCGGCCTTCGGGCCGGCCCCTTTTTCGTGCGCCCATCCATCCTGCAGGAGGCGCGCGACACGCAGGACGCGCCTCCTCGTGGTCCTTTCCCTCCACCGTCCTCCACCCGTGTGGCCCCCGAACTGGAGCGGATCGCAGGCCGGACACGCGGCGGAGGACCCGCCTTTTCATTGTCTGGTGGTGGGTTGTGGAGTAAAGTGGAGGTACGTGCCACAGACGGGGTGCGGGGCGAGGGGAGACGGGCGCATGTTCCTCGGCACCTATTCGCCCAAGCTCGACGAGAAAGGGCGCATCATCCTCCCCGCGAAATTCCGTGACGAACTGGCTTCCGGCCTCGTCATGACCCGTGGGCAAGAGCGGTGCGTCTACGTCTTCAGCCAGCGCGAGTTCGAAGACATGCACTCGCGCATCCGTCAGGCGCCCGTCACGAGCAAGCAGGCCCGCGACTACATGCGCCTCTTCCTCTCGGGCGCGAGCGACGAGATCCCCGACAAGCAGCACCGGGTCACCATCCCGGCGACACTGCGCGAGTACGCCGGCCTCGGCCGTGACCTCACCGTCATCGGCGCGGGAAACCGTGCCGAGATCTGGGCCACCGACGCCTGGAACACCTACTACGAGGCCCAGGAGGCCGAGTTCGCCAACACCACCGAGGAGGTGATCCCCGGGCTCTTCTAGCCCGTGGGCCCCGACCCTCAGCCGTCAGCCCTGGCGCACCTTCCCCGGTGCCAGGTCCCGACGGATGGGGATCAGGGCCGACGAGCACAGCCCGTGTCGTCATGGCCGATCAGATCCACACCCCCGTCCTCCTCGAGCGGACCCTCGAACTCCTCGCCCCGACCGTCTCGCGTCCCGGCGCCGTCGTCGTCGACTGCACCCTCGGCATGGGTGGCCACAGCGAAGCGATGCTGCAGGCCTTTCCCGAGCTCACCGTCGTCGGCCTCGACCGCGACACGGAGGCACTCGCCCTCGCCGGCGAGCGGCTCGCACCCTTCGGCGACCGGGCTCGCCTCGTGCACACGACGTACGACGGCATCGCCGACGCGCTCGACGACCTCGATCTCGACACCGTCGACGGGGTGCTCTTCGACCTCGGCGTGTCGTCCCTGCAGCTGGACCGGGTCGAGCGCGGTTTCTCGTACTCCAAGGACGCGCCCCTCGACATGCGCATGGACCCCACCTCGCCCGTCACGGCGGAGCGCGTCCTCGCCGAGTACCCCGAGAGCGAGCTCCGGCGCATCTTCTACCAGTACGGCGAAGAGAAGCTGGCTCCGCGCTACGCCCGGCGGATCGTCGAGCACCGGGCCGACTCGCCGCTCACCCGCAGCGGTGAGTTGGTCGACCTCCTGATCGCGGCGACGCCCATGGCCCTGCAACGTGCCGGTCACCCCGCCAAGCGCGTGTTCCAAGCGCTCCGCATCGAGGTGAACGGCGAGCTGACCTCGCTCGAGGCGGCCGTCCCGGTCGCCCTCGACCGTCTCGCCGTCGACGGGCGGATCGTCGTCCTCGCCTATCAGTCCCTCGAAGACCGTTTCGTCAAGCGGGAACTCGCCGCTCGGACGACCTCAACGGCGCCGCAGGGCCTCCCGGTGGAGTTGCCGGAGCACCGTCCCGACTTCCGCCTCCTCGTCCGAGGGGCCGAGCTGGCTTCCGACGCCGAACGCGACCTCAACCCCCGAGCCAAGCCCGTGAGACTGCGCGCCGCCGAACGAATCCGGAGAAAAGCATGAGCAGCAACCTGGCCATCGCGACGCCGTCGAGCCGTCCGCAGCCGTCGTCGACCCCGACGGCGCGCCCGGTCGAGATCGTCACGAGTCGGTCGCAGCGACGGGCCCGTCCGAAGATCGCCTACGCGCTCATCGCGACGGCGGCGCTGTTCGTCCTCCTGCTGGCCCAGCTCGCGATCAGCATCGCCTTGAGCGACGGCGCCTACAAGATCTCCGACCTGCAGGCCGCGAAGACCGAGCTCGTCCGCGACCAGCAGAAGTTCAGCGAGCAGCGCGACGTGCTGTCCTCGCCGCAGAACCTCGCCGCCAACGCCGACGAACTCGGCATGGTCCGCAACTCGAACCCCGTCTACCTCGATCTGGCCACGGGCGCGGTCCACGGCTCGCCCGCCCCCGCGGCGGGGGCGGACGAGGCGACGTCCGGCAACCTGATCCCCAACACCCTGCTCGAGGGCGTCCCGCTCACGACCAAGGCCCCCGCGACCGCCGCCGACGGCACGGGGGCCACCGACCCCTCCGCCTCGTCGGTCGGTGCTCCGACCACGGCGGGCGCGGTGGCCGTTCCGACCGACGCAGGCGCGGCGGTCGGGGGATCGGCCGGCGAGTCGGTAGCGTCGGGCGCGAACGAGCTGGCGGCTCCGCAGACCCGCTAGCGGCGTGCCGTCACCGGTACATCGAACGACGACAGCGGGTCGGGCAGGCGCCCGGCCGCGGTGAGGAACCTCTCGTGAAAGCAGCTCCCCGAAGCCGCCGTCTCCGCGCGACGCTGGCGATGGCGCTGATCATCGCGCTCGTCGGCGTGTTCGTGGTGCGCCTGGCGGACATCCAGCTCGTGCAGGCGGCCGAGCTCAACGAGCAGTCCCAGAACAAGCGCGAGATCGTGCAGACGACCTACGGCGATCGTGGCGACATCACCGACGTCGACGGCACCGTGCTCGCCGGCAGCGTCACCCGGTACAACATCACGGCCGCTCCGGCCTTCGCCACGACGGCCAAGGTCAAGGGCGCCGACGGCACGACCACCGAGCTGACGGTCGACCAGGTGGTCGAGCGCATCGCCGAGATCACCGGGGGTGACGCCGCGACCATGACGAAGGCGTTGACCACCGACCCCGAGGCGAACTTCGCGTACCTGGTCAAGGGCGTCGACGTCGACGCCTTCCGCGAGGTCCGCGAGATGGACGTGTCGTGGGTGTACTTCCAGCGCCAGGCCGCGCGCACCTACCCCAACGGCGCGGTGGCGGGCAACCTCACGGGCTTCATCGGCACCGACGGGCCGCAGGCCGGACTCGAACTCAGCCAGGACGCGTGCCTGGCGGGCACCGACGGCTCGGAGACCTACGAGCGCGGAGCCGACGGCGTCCAGTTGCCCGGCAGCACCGTCACGACCAAGAAGGCGGTCGCCGGGGGCACGCTCCGTCTCACGGTCGACAGCGACCTCCAGTACATGACCCAGCAGGCGCTGGGCGAACAGGCCGAGGCCATCGGAGCCGAGTCGGCGACGGCCGTCGTCATGAAGGCGAGCGACGCCTCGCTGCTCGCGGTGGCCGACTACCCGGCCGTCGACCCCAACGACGTCAACGGCACCGCCGTCGACGACCTCGGCAGCAAGGCCTTCACCTACTCGTACGAGCCGGGTTCGACCTTCAAGGCGATGACCGCCGCCATGCTGCTCGACTCGGGCAAGGCCGATCCCGCGACGCGGGCGACGGTGCCGTACTCCCGCACGTTCCCCTGGGGCGGCGAGATCCACGACGCCACCTTCCACCCGACCGAGAACCTCACGCTGACGGGCATCCTGCGCGACTCGTCGAACGTCGGCATCTCCCTGCTCGGCCAGTCGCTCTCGGCCCAGCAACGTCACGACTACATGGTGAAGTTCGGTCTGAACGACCCGACCGGCGTGGCCTTCCTCGGTGAACCCACGACGGGCATCCGGCCGGCCTCCCAGTGGGACCAGCAGACGAGCATCAACACGATGTTCGGACAGGGCGTCTCGACGACCGCCATCCACATCGCGAGCATCTACCAGACGCTGGCCAACCACGGCACCCGGTTGCCGGTCAACCTCGTCGCCGGGTGCACCGCCCCCGACGGCGCCGTCACCGACGCGCCCTCCGCCGAGGGCACGAGCGTCGTCTCGCCGTGGGCCGCCGACACGACCGTCAACATGCTCGAGAAGGTCGTCAGCGACGGCGACCTCAAGGACGTCCTGTCGATCCCCGGCTACCGCGTCGCGGCCAAGACCGGCACCGCCGAGGTCGCGCGGTCCGACGGAACCGGCTACGGTTCTGACCGCATCGTCTCGGTGGCGGGCATCGCTCCGGCCGAGAACCCGCAGTACGTCGTCGTCGTGACCTTCACCAAGCCCAGTACCATCAAGACGTCGGCCGCTGCGGCGCCGACCTTCAACAAGATCATGTCCCAGGTCCTCGAGATGTATCGGGTCCCTCCGTCGACGGAGCCGGCACCCAGCCTGCCCGAGACCTGGTGAGAGAAGAGGATTCTTTGAGCGCCCGGATCCCCCCGGTCCTTCGACCGGAACATCCGTCGGCGAGGTCACTCGCCCAACTGGTCAGCGAGTTCGGACTCGAGCACGAGGGTTCCCTCGACGCCATCGAGATCACCGGCATCACGCTGAGCACGGCGGACCTCCACCCCGGCGACCTGTACGTGGGCGTGCCCGGTGCGCACCGGCACGGAGCCGAGTTCGCCGACCAGGCACGTGACGGTGGCGCGGTCGCGCTGCTGACCGACGCCGCGGGGGCCGAGCTGGCCCGGTCCAGCGGTCTCCCCGTCGTCCTCGTCGACTCGCCCCGGGCGGCCCTCGGCGAGCTCTCGGCATGGATCTACCGCACGGACAGCGACGACGCACCCCTCCTCCTCGCGGTCACCGGCACCAACGGCAAGACCAGCACCTCGTACCTGCTCGAAGGCGTCCTGCGACAGCTGGGCCTCGTCACCGGCCTCAGCAGCACCGCCGAGCGCCACATCGGCGACCTCACCGTCGTCAGCCGCCTCACCACCCCCGAGGCCAGCGAGATGCACGCCCTGCTGGCCCGCATGCGCGAGAGCGAGGTGCGCGCGGTGGCCGTCGAGGTCAGTGCCCAAGCACTCAGCCGCAACCGCGTCGACGGCCTCGTCTTCGACGTCGCCGCCTTCACGAACCTGAGCCACGACCACCTCGACGACTACGCCGACATGGAGGAGTACTTCCAGGCGAAGTTGCCGCTCTTCCAGCCCGACCGTGCCCGTCGTGCCGTGGTCTCGCTCGACTCTCCCTACGGACAGCGCGTGGTGGACAACGCGCGCATCCCCCTGACGACGATCACGATCCTCCCCGACGTCGAGGCCGACTGGACGGTCCAGATCCTGGACGAGCAGGCCGCCTACACCGAGTTCCGTCTGTCGGGCCCCGAGCAGCGTTCGCTCGTGACGCGCGTCCCGCTGATCGGGTGGCACATGGTCGCGAACGCGGCCCTGGCGATCGTCATGCTGGTCGAGGCGGGCTTCGAGCTCGAGGCCATCGGCCAGGCGCTCGACGCCGACGGCGGCATCGTCGCGTACCTGCCCGGGCGTACCGAGCGGGTGTCCAGCGACACCGGCCCGAGCGTCTACGTCGATTTCGGCCACAGCCCCGACGCGTTCCTGACCACCCTGGCCGCGGTGCGCACCTTCACACCCGGCAAGGTCATCATGCTGTTCGGCGCGGACGGCGACCGCGACACGACGAAACGCGGCGAGATGGCCCGGGTGGCCGCGGCCGGTTCCGACATCCTCGTCGTGACCGACCACCACCCCCGTTTCGAAGACCCGGCCTCCATCCGCAAGACGCTCGTCGACGCCGCCCGCGAGGCGTACCCCGAGCACGAGATCCACGAGGTGAGCCCGCCCGAGGCGGCCATCCGGGCGGCCGTGGCCCTGGCCCGAGAAGGCGACTCGATCCTCTGGGCCGGTCCAGGCCACCAGGACTACCGCGACATCCGTGGTGAGCGCACCCCGTACTCCGCTCGCGACGAGGCCCGTGCCGCCCTGCGCGAGGCCGGGTGGTCCGAGTGATCGCGCTCACGCCTCGCCAGATCGCCGACATCACCGGGGGGCGCCTGGTCCACCCCGAGGAGGCGCGGGTCGCGACCCCGGTCGACGGCACGGTCGAGACCGACTCGCGTCTGGTCACCCCGGGGTCGATCTTCTTCGCCCTGCGCGGCGAGGTCACCGACGGGCACCTCTTCGTCGAGGCCGCCACGTCGAACGGCGCCGCCCTCGTGGTCGCCGAGCGCGAACTCGAGACGACCGCGCCGCTCGTCGTCGTCGACGACGGGGTCGTCGCGCTGTCCCGACTCGCCGCCGCCGTCGTCGAGCTCGTCCGGCGCCTCGGACGCCTGAAGGTCGTCGGCGTCACGGGTTCCAACGGCAAGACGAGCACCAAGAACATGCTCCGCGCGGTACTGGGCGACGTCGCGCCGACCGTCGCCCCCCAGGGGTCGTTCAACAACCACGTCGGTGCCCCGATCTCGATGCTGCGCATCGACGAGACCACCGAGTACCTCGTCGTCGAGATGGGTGCGAGCGGCCCGGGCGAGATCGCCCGGCTCGTCGACATCGCCCGTCCCGACACCGGGGTCGTGCTCAAGGTCGGCCTCGCCCACGCGGGCGGCTTCGGCGGCATCGAGGGCACCCGTGCGGCGAAGGCCGAGATGGTGACCGACCTGCCCGCCACGGGGACGGCCGTCCTCAACGCCGACGACGACCGCGTCGCCGGCATGGCGTCCGTGACGGCCGCACGGATCGTCACCTTCGGTCAGGGTGCCTCGGCCGACTACCGGGCGTCCGACATCGACGTCTCGTCGTCGGGCACCTCCTTCACCTTCGAGCACGGCGACGCGAGCCGCCGGGTGTCGCTGCGCATCCTGGGCGAGCACCACGTGATGAACGCCTTGGCGGCCCTCAGCGTCGTCGGCGAATGGGGCGTCGACCTCGATCGGGCCGTGACGGTCCTCGAGGGCGTGACACGGGCCGAGCGCTGGCGCATGGAGGTCCTGGACGCCCCCGGCGGCGTGACGGTCGTGAACGACGCCTACAACGCGAGTCCCGACTCGGTCGCCGCGGCGTTGAAGACCCTCGCCCAGATCACCGGCCCCGACCACCGATCGGTGGCCGTGCTCGGCGAGATGGCCGAGCTCGGCGAGTACGCGCGTGACGAGCACGACCGCGTCGGCCGCCTGGTCGTCCGGCTCAACGTGGGCCAACTCGTGGTCGTCGGCCACGAGGCACGACACATCCACATGGCGGCGGGCCTCGAAGGCTCGTGGGACGGAGAAAGCGTGCTGGTCGACACGATCGACGAGGCGTACGACTTCTTGCAGGGCACCCTGCGAGCCGGGGACGTCGTCCTCGTGAAGTCGTCCAAATCGGCCGGCCTGCGCCTCCTGGGTGACCGCCTGGCCGGGGTGACCGCATGATCGCGCTGCTGATCGGCGGTGGGTTCTCCCTCGCCTTCACGCTGCTGATGACGCCGGCGTTCATCAAGCTCTTCCACCGTCTCGGGTGGGGCCAGTTCATCCGTGACGACGGCCCGCAGTCGCACCACACCAAGCGCGGCACGGCGACCATGGGCGGCATCGTCCTGATCATCGGCACCGTGCTCGGCTACTTCATCGGTCACCTGGTCGGCGGGGACGAGCTCACCCTCAGCGGCATGCTCGTGCTGTTCATGATGGTCGGCCTCGGCGTGGTCGGGTTCCTCGACGACTTCCTCAAGGTGCGCAACCAACGCAGCCTCGGGCTCGGCGGGTGGGCGAAGATCGCCGGGCAGGTCGTCGTGGGGGCGGTGTTCGCCGTCCTGGCACTCTCGTTCACGAACGATCGCGGGCTCGCCCCCGCGTCGACGATGATCTCGGGCCTGCGCGACATCCCCTGGCTCGACTTCATGTTCTTCGGCACCATCGTCGGGGGCGGGCTGTTCCTGATCTGGGTCGTCCTGATCACCGTCAGCACCTCGAACGGCGTGAACGTCGCGGACGGCCTGGACGGTCTCGCCACGGGGGCCTCCATCCTCGCGATCGCGTCGTACATCTTCATCGGCTTCTGGCAGAACAACCAGCTCTGCACGAGCGTGCGCCTCGACGAGGCCACGCGGGCGGCCTGCTACCAGGTGGCCGACCCGCTCGACCTGGCCGTGGTCGCCGCCTGCATCTGCGGAGGCCTCATCGGGTTCCTCTGGTGGAACACCTCGCCTGCACAGATCTTCCTGGGCGACACCGGTTCGTTGGGCCTCGGCGGGGCGCTGGCCGCCCTGGCCATCCTCAGCCGCACCGAACTCCTGCTCGTGCTGATCGGTGGTCTCTTCATCGTGGTCACCGGCTCGGTGATCCTGCAGCGGGCGTACTTCAAGATCACGAAGGGCAAGCGGATCTTCCTGATGAGCCCCCTGCACCACCACTTCGAACTCAAGGGCTGGGCCGAGGTGACCGTCGTGGTCCGTTTCTGGATCATCGCCGGGCTCTTCGTCGCCGCCGGCGTCGGCACCTTCTACCTCGAATGGATCCTCCGCACCTCATGAGCGACGGCAGCACCGCCCCCCTCGCCGAGCGGCTCGCCGGGCTCGACAGCTGGCACGCCGACTGGTCGGGCCTGCGCGTGGCCGTCCTCGGGCTCGGCGCGACCGGTTTCTCGGTGGCCGACACCCTGGCCGAACTGGGCGCCGACGTCCTCGTCGTGGCCCCCGCGGTCGACGCCGACAAAGCCGAGCTGCTGCAGCTGATCGGGGCACGTCTCGACGAGGTCGAGTCCACCGACACACCGTCGGCCACGCTCACGGCCTTCGACGCGCACCTCGTCGTGGCCAGCCCGGGCTTCGCCCCGCACCACCCCCTGGTCCGCTGGGCCGTCGACTCGGGGAGGGCAGTGTGGGGTGACGTCGAGCTGGCCTGGCGCGTACGCGACAAGGTCGAGCGCGTGGCCGAGTGGGTGCTCGTCACCGGGACGAACGGCAAGACCACGACGACGCAGCTGGCGTCGGCGATGGCCGGCGCCGACGGTCGCCGCGTGGCGGCCTGCGGCAACATCGGCGTCCCCGTCCTCGACGCGGTGCGCGACCCCGACGGCTTCGACCTGTTCGTCGTCGAGCTCTCGAGCCACCAACTGCACTACCTGCCGACCGGGGGAGCCGGTGCCCTCAGGCCCCGGGCCTCCGTGTGTCTCAACCTCGAGGCGGACCACCTCGAGTGGCACGGCGGGGCGGACGCCTACCGTGCCGCGAAGGCCAAGGTGTACGAGAACACGGTCGTGGCGTGCGTCTACAACAAGGCGGACGAGGCGACCCTGCGCATGGTCGAGGAAGCCGACGTCGAGGAGGGCTGCCGCGCCGTGGGCTTCGGCCTCGACGCCCCGGGGCCCAGCGAGGTCGGCATCGTGACCGGCGACGGGGTCTCCGTCCTGGCCGACCGCGCCTTCCTCGCCGAGCGCCACACGCGAGCGCTCGAACTGACCACCCGGGAGGCCCTCGAGGGCGTCGGCCTCGGCGCCGACCACCTCGTCGAGGACGTGCTCGCGGCCGCCGCGCTCGTGCGTGCGGTGGGCGTCGCTCCCGTCTCGATCCGCGACGCCCTCGCCGGTTTCGCGGTGGACCACCACCGCACCGAGGTCGTGGCCGAGTCCGGCGGCGTGACCTGGGTCGACGACTCCAAGGCGACGAACCCGCACGCCGCGCGCGCCTCCCTGACGTCCTTCCCGTCGGTCGTCTGGATCGTCGGAGGCCTGTTCAAGGGCGTCGACGTCGAGCCGCTCGTGCTCGAGTCCACGGACGCCGTCCGGGCGGCCGTGTTCGTCGGCGTCGACCGTGAGCCGCTCCGCCGGGCCTTCTCCCGACACGCGCCCGGCATCCCCGTCTTCGAGGTCGACGCCACCGACACTGGGCAGGTGATGCCGACGGCCGTGCGCCTCGCCGCGAGCGTGGCCCGTCCCGGGGACACCGTGCTCCTCGCCCCGGCGGCGGCGTCCATGGACCAGTTCACCGACTACACGGCCCGAGGGCGATCCTTCGCCCAGGCCGTACACGAACACTTGAGGGGTGACGTCGATGGCCAACCCGCCGTCCAGCCTCCCGCGCCGTCGGCCGACTGAGTCGAGCCGCACGCGCCGCGGGCCCGTCCGACCGACCGAGGACGCCTCGAGCGGCCTGGGGTCCTCGAAGCGCACCGCCGGCGCCGTCGTCCGCGTCAAGAAGCTCTTCGCCGCCGAGACGGGCTCGTACTTCGTCATCCTCGGCACGACGTTGTTCATGGTCGTGCTCGGGCTCGTCATGGTGCTCTCGTCGTCCTCGGTCGAGCAGTACATCTCGTCACGACACACGTCGTTCTTCGGCGCGTTCATCCGACAGGGCACGTACGCGGCCGTGGGCATCCCGCTCATGCTCATCGTGTCCCGGCTGCCGGTGTCGTTCCTCAAGCGCTGGGCGTGGCACGTCCTGGGGGCGACCATCGTCCTGCAACTGCTCGTCTTCTCGCCCCTCGGCTACGAGATCGGCGGCAACCGCAACTGGATCGACCTCGGCTCGTTCACGGCGCAGCCCTCCGAGGCCGTCAAGCTCGCGTTGGCGATCTGGCTCGGCATGATCCTCTCGGTCAAGCGCGACCTGCTCGACGACTGGAAGCACCTGGCGATCCCGCTCGTGCCCGTGGCCGGCGTCGCGATCGGCCTCGTCGTGCTCGGTGGCGACCTCGGGACGACCATGATCATGCTCCTGCTCGTCTTCGCGGCCGTCTGGTTCGCCGGCGTCCGGCTGCGCTACCTGCTGGCGCCCCTCGCGTTCCTCGCGGTCGTCGTGCCCCTGATCGCCCAGGGGTCGAGTTCGCGCAACTCACGCATCGCCGCGTGGCTGTCGGGCTGCTCGGACTCGAGCCAATACCAGGCCGAGTGCTGGCAGACCCTGCACGGAACGTGGGCGCTGGCCTCGGGGGGACTCTTCGGCGTCGGTCTCGGCAACTCGAAGTCGAAGTGGTCCTGGCTGCCCGAGGCCGACAACGACTTCATCTTCGCCATCATCGGCGAAGAGCTCGGCTTGATCGGAGCGATGGTCGTGTTGGCCCTCTTCATCGTCCTCGCCGTCGGATTCGTCAAGATCATCCGCCGGACGAACGACCCCTTCGTCCGTGTGACGACCGGGGCCATCACGGCGTGGATCATCGGTCAGGCGCTCGTCAACATCGCGGTCGTCCTGGGGCTGCTGCCCGTGTTGGGCGTCCCCTTGCCGCTCATCTCGGCCGGCGGATCGGCGTTGATCGTCACGCTCGTGGCCATCGGCGTCGTGCTCTCGTTCGCCCGGGTGCCCGAAGAGCCCGCGACGCCGCAAGGGCTCCCGCGTCAGCGGGTAGGGTCTCTGCGGTGACGACGTATCTCCTCGCCGGCGGTGGCACCGCCGGGCACGTGAACCCCCTCCTCGCCGTGGCCGATCGGCTCCGCCGGCGCGAACCCGACGCGACCGTCCTCGTGCTCGGCACCGCCGAGGGACTCGAGGCACGGCTCGTCCCGCAACGCGGGTACGAACTGCTCACCGTGCCGCGGCTGCCCTTCCCCCGCAAGCCCTCCGCGGCGGCGCTGCGATTCCCCGGCCGACTCGCCGGCGCGATCGACGGCATCCGGTCCTTGCTCGCACAGCACGACGTCGACGTCGTCGTCGGATTCGGCGGCTACGCAGCCGCCCCGGCCTACGTCGCGGCCTGGCGGTCGAAGGTGCCCGTGGTCGTCCACGAGGCCAACGCGAAACCCGGCATGGCGAACGTCCTCGGCTCGTTCCTCTCGTCCCACGTCGGCGTCGTCTTCCGCTCCACCCGACTCCGGGGCGGACGGCAGGTCGGCATGCCGTTGCGCGACGAGATCGAGTCCCTCGACCGACGGGCCCATCGCGACGAGGCCGTCGCGGCCTTCGGCCTCGACCCGGCGCGGCCGACCCTGCTCGTCACGGGTGGTTCGACCGGTGCGCGGCGGCTGAACGAGACGATGTCGAGGGCGGCCGTCGGCGTGCTCGGCGCCGGCTGGCAGATCCTGCACATCACGGGTGAGAAGTCCGATCTCACCTCGACCGACCTCGACGGCCACCACCTCCTCCGGTACTGCGACCGCATGGACCTCGCGCTCTCGGCGGCGGACTTCGTCGTCTCCCGGGCCGGCTCGGCCACGGTGAGCGAGCTCACCGCGCTCGGGTTGCCCTCGGTGCTCGTCCCGTACCCGGTGGGCAACGGCGAACAGCGGCACAACGCCACCGACGTCGTCGGTGCCGGGGGAGCACTGCTCGTCGCCGACGCCGACTTCACGCCCGCCTGGGTCGAGCGCACGCTCGTCCCCCTGCTGCTCGACCGGGCCGTCGTGGCGGACATGGCCGTCCGCGCCGCCTCGGTCGGGGTGCGCGACGGCACCGACCGCACGGTCGACCTCGTCCTCGACGCCGTGGGCCGTGCCTCCTCGTCCTCCCCGAACCCCGACCTCAGCGAGACATCATGATCAAACCCGACCTCGACCAGCCGATCCCCGCCGAACTCGGTGCCGTCCACTTCGTCGGCATCGGCGGTTCGGGGATGAGCGGCATCGCCCGGGTCTTCCTCGCCGCCGGCCACCGTGTCACCGGGTCGGACGCCCGCGACAGCGCGGCCGTCGAGTCGCTCCGGGCGGCAGGCGCCGAGATCGCGATCGGCCACGACGCGGCCAACGTCGGCGACGCCGACACGCTCGTGGTGACCGGCGCCCTCTGGCAGGACAACCCCGAGTACCAGCTCGCGCTGTCGAAGGGACTGCCCGTCCTGCACCGATCGCAGGCGCTCGCCTGGCTCGTCGGGCAGCAGCGGCTCGTCTCGGTCGCCGGGGCGCACGGGAAGACCACGTCCACCGGCATGATCGTCACCGCCCTGCTCGCCGCGGGGCACGACCCGAGCTTCGTGAACGGCGGGGTCATCCAGTCGTTGGGCGTCAGCGCCCGTGGGGGTGACGACGACCTGTTCGTCGTCGAGGCCGACGAGTCCGACGGCTCGTTCCTGCTCTACGACACCTCGGTCGCCCTGATCACGAACGTCGACGCCGACCACCTCGACCACTACGGCTCGCACGAGGCGTTCGACGACGCCTTCGTCCGGTTCGCGTCGGCAGCGCGGGAGTTCGTCGTCGTCTCGAGCGACGACGACGGTGCCGTCCGTGTCACCGAACGCCTCGACCACCCGCGCGTCGTGACCTTCGGCGAGGCCGCCGACGCCGACGTCCGCCTGAGCGACGTCGCCACGACCGGTCCGGTCTCGTTCACCCTGCACGCCGAGGGTCGTTCGTGGCCCGTGCAGTTGCGCGTGCCCGGGCGGCACAACGCCGTCAACGCCGCCGGTGCCTTCGCGGTCCTCGTCGGCCTGGGCGTCGACGCGGAGGCCGCCATCGCGGGTCTCGAGACCTTCGGCGGCACCGAGCGGCGGTTCGAACTGCACGGCGTCGTGCGGGGCGTCAGCGTGTACGACGACTACGCCCATCACCCCACCGAGGTCGCCGCCGCGCTGCAGGCGGCGCGTTCCGTGGTCGGCGACGGGCGCCTCATCGCCGTGCACCAACCCCACCTCTACAGCCGCACGCGGATGATGGCCGGCGAGTTCGCCGAGACCTACGAGCGACTCGCGGACCACACCATCGTGCTCGACGTGTACGGCGCGCGCGAGGACCCCGAGCCCGGCGTCACCGGCGCGCTGGTGTCCGAACGCTTCGCCGACCCCGACCGCGTCGACTTCGTGTCCGACTGGCAGGCCGCGGCGGACCGGACGGCCGAGGTCGCTCGAGAGGGCGACTTCGTCATCACGCTCGGCTGTGGCGACGTCTACCGCATCGTGCCGCAACTGCTCGGCTCACTCGACGCGGCCCACGAACCCGTCGTCGCCGTCGCGGAGGACTCCGCGGAGTGACTCGTCACGACAGGTCCGTGGTGTCGGGGGCCCTCCGATGAAGCGGCCCGACGGATTCGACGAACCAGAACCCACCCCGACTCCTCCGGCGGCGCCCAACCGACGCCGTCGGGGACGGGACCCGGAGGCCACCGGGCCCGTCCCCGTCGTCGGTGCCTCGCGGCCTCCCCGAGGTGCTGCCGGTGACTCGCGGGCGGCCGACGCCGACGCATCCGATCCGTCGTCCCCGTCGTCGCTCAAGGGCCGCCTCGAGTCGATCACCGGAGCCCCCGCGGCCTGGCGTGACCGCCTGACGAAGCCCTCGACCTCCGACGCGAGCGATCACCCCGGGCGGGTCGCACCTCGGGGCTCCGAGCCTCCGCGCATCGTGGCACCCGACGGCACGGCCGCCGAGGCCAAGGCACGAGCCGTCGCGGCACGCCGGCAGGCGCGTCGGGCATCGAGCGAACGGAGGCGCGTCGAGCGCGTCGAGGTCCGTCGCTTCACGCGTCGCAGCCGACACCGTCGGGCGACCCTGGTGTCGCTCGGGGCCGTCGTGCTCCTCCTCGTCGCGTCCGTCGCGGTCGCCGTGTTCACGCCGCTCCTGTCGTTGCAGACCATCCGTGTCGAGGGGACGGACCGCGTCGACGCCGCGGCCGTGCAGACCGCCCTCGACGGGCAGCTCGGCACGCCCCTCGCCCTCATCGATTTCGACGAGGTCACCCGCGAGCTCGGGGCGTTCCCCCTGATCGCCAGCTACGTGACCGAGACCGCTCCGCCCCACACGCTCGTCGTGCGCATCCAGGAGCGGCAGCCCGTCGCCACGGTCGCCGCGGGGGAGGGGTTCGACCTCGTCGATCCGGCCGGCGTCGTGGTCCAGACGCTCGACGCCCGGCAAGAGGGAGTACCCCTGGTCGACGTCGGGGGAGCAGCCCTCGACGGCCCCGCGTACCGTTCGGTGGCCGAGGTGCTGCTGGCCTTGCCGGTCACGTTGCGTTCGACCGTCGACACCGTGACGGCGTCGACGGCCGACGACGTGACCCTGCAACTCACCTCGGGTGAGCGGGTCGTGTGGGGCAGCGCCGACGAGTCGGCGAAGAAGGCCCAGGTGCTCACCGGACTCATCGCCGACCAGGCCCGGCGCGACCCGGGCGCGAGCGTCGAGTACGACGTGTCCGCGCCCGACAACGGGATCATCAGGACGAGATGAGAGGGTGTGTTCGCGACACGCTGGCCACCCTGGCGACAGCGCCTGCGGCACACCCATACCTTGTGACTGCAGAACTTGCATACCATGTACAACTTTAACCTTCAACTGCAGAGTTAAGGTTCAAGCGGAGGCCCGGACGTGACAACGAACCATAACTACCTAGCCGTGATCAAGGTCGTCGGTGTCGGCGGCGGTGGCGTCAACGCCGTCAACCGCATGATCGAACTCGGGCTCCGCGGCGTGGAGTTCATCGCCATCAACACGGACGCCCAGGCGCTGCTGTTGAGCGATGCCGACGTCAAGCTCGACGTCGGTCGCGAACTCACCCGGGGCCTCGGCGCCGGTGCCGACCCCGAGGTCGGACGCCGCGCGGCGGAGGACCACGCCGAAGAGATCGAGGAAGCCCTCGCGGGTGCCGACATGGTCTTCGTCACGGCAGGCGAGGGCGGCGGCACCGGCACGGGCGGGGCCCCGGTCGTCGCCCGCATCGCGAAGTCGATCGGCGCACTGACCATCGGTGTGGTCACCAAGCCCTTCGGCTTCGAGGGCAAGCGCCGTCAGGCCCAGGCCGAGGCCGGCGTGGCCGCCCTGAAGGACGAGGTCGACACCCTCATCGTCGTCCCCAACGACCGCCTGCTCGAGATCAGCGAACGCGGCATCAGCATGGTGGAGGCCTTCGGCACGGCCGACCAGGTGCTCCTCGCCGGTGTCCAGGGCATCACCGACCTGATCACCACGCCCGGTCTCATCAACCTCGACTTCGCCGACGTCAAGTCGGTCATGCAGGGCGCCGGTTCGGCCCTCATGGGCATCGGATCGTCGCGGGGCGCGGACCGCGCCATCAAGGCGGCCGAGCTGGCCGTGGCGTCCCCGCTCCTCGAGGCGAGCATCGACGGCGCACACGGGGTGTTGCTGTCCATCCAGGGCGGTTCCAACCTGGGCATCTTCGAGATCAACGACGCGGCGCGCCTGGTGCAGGAGGCCGTCCACGCCGAGGCCAACATCATCTTCGGTGCCGTGATCGACGACACCCTCGGTGACGAGGTCCGCGTGACGGTCATCGCGGCGGGGTTCGACGGTGGTGAGCCCTCGACGAAGGTGAAGGATCGCCGGTCGAGCTTCGTCGACTCCGACGGCCCCACGGCGACCTCGGTCGCCGGCGTCTCGGCCATCGCCGACAGCGGTGCGACGCACGAGCCCGCGGCGTGGAAGCGGCCCGAAGAGCCCGCGACCCAGGCCGTCGACCCGGCCTTCGACGACGGTGATGACGACCTCGACGTCCCGGACTTCCTCAAGTAACGACGAGTGACCGATCCGACGAGTGTCGACGGCGACCTGGGCGAGCGTCTCGCCCGGGTCGCCGCGGCCGTCGACGACGCCTGCACCGCTGTGGGACGCTCTCCGGGCGAGCTCACGACGATCGTCGTCACGAAATTCCATCCGCCCGGCCTCATCAGGGCGTTGTACGCCCTCGGGGTCCGCGACGTCGGCGAGAACCGTCACCAAGAGGCGCAGACCAAGGCCGTCGAATTGGACGACCTCGACGGACTCCGGTGGCACTTCGTGGGCCAGTTGCAGTCGAAGAAGGCGCGCCAGGCCCGGCGCTACGCGAACGCCGTCCACTCGCTCGACCGTGACTCGGTCGTCGATGCGCTCTCGGACGACTCCGGGTCCCTCGTCGACGGATTCGTCCAGGTCAACCTGACCGACGAACCCGGCCGCGGGGGAGTGGCCGAGCACGAGGTCGAGCGGCTCGCCGAGCGGGTGCTCTCGACCCCGGGGCTGCGACTGCGCGGCGTCATGGCCGTGGCCCCCCTGGGTGAGGAGGCGCGTCCGGCCTTCGCGCGCCTCCGTGCGGTCTCCGAGAGGGTGCGGTCCCTCGAGACCACGGCCGTCGCCATCTCGGCCGGCATGTCTCCCGACTTCGTCGAGGCTGTCGCCGAGGGCGCGACACACCTACGGATCGGCACGGCAATCACGGGTTCTCGCCCCGATGCTCGTTAATGTCGGTCCTGACGATCCACTGACTCGGAGGAACACCATGGCCAACCCGCTGCGCAAGACGATGGTCTATCTGGGCCTCGCCGACGAAGAGCTCGAGTACGACGAGCAGCCTCACGAACGAGCGCAGCCCCAGCAGTCGCCGCGACCGCAGGCGGCCGCCCAGGCTCCGGCTCCCGTCGCCCCGGTCCACTCGGCTCCCGCCGCCCCCGCGCCCACCCGCGCCCCCGTGACGCCGCTGCGTCGCTCCTCGACCCCGAAGAACACGGTGCCCCACGACATGAACGAGATCCTGACGGTCCACCCCCGCGAGTACAAGGACGCCCAGGCGATCGCCGAGAGCTTCCGTGACGGCATCCCGGTGATCATCAACCTGTCGCAGATGACCGAGGCGGACGCCCGTCGTCTGGTCGACTTCGCCAGCGGTCTCTCGCAGGGGTTGTACGGCAAGATCGAGCGCGTGACCAACAAGGTCTTCCTGTTGTCGCCGGCGCACATCGCGGTGAGCGGTGATCAGGCTGAGGTAGAATCCGACATCGAAGCGTCGTTCTTCGCCCAGTCGTGACGAGTCCGTCGTCGCGGCTCCTCTGCGTCGACGTGACGACCTGCCCGTCCGCGAGTCTCCTCGCGCCGACTCGTGTGAGCTGATGACCCCCCGATGATCACTTACCTGATCGCCACGATCGCGTACTACGCGTTGCTGATCTTCTTCCTGCTCATGTGGGCCCGCTTCGTGCTCGACCTCGCGCAGTCGTTCAGCCGCGGGTGGCGCCCCAAGGGGCCGGTGCTCGTCATCGCCGAAGTGGCCTACACGGTGACCGACCCGCCCATCCGCCGCGTGCGGAAGATCCTGCCCCCCGTGCGCCTCGGATCGGTCGCGCTCGACTTCGGCTGGAGCATCATCATGCTGGCCGTCATCATCCTGATGAGCGTCGCCTCCGGGCTCCGCACCTTCGGCTGACCACGTCGTCCGTGGACGACAGGGTAGGCTCACTGCAGCGCCCGAACGGCACGATCCCGGCCCGACCGGGCCCCGCTCCTCTACGGTGTAGAAGAACGACCCAGACCACGATCACACGATCCAACAGATGCACGAGGTGACGGCAATGGCTTTGACGCCGGAAGACGTAGTCAACAAGCGGTTCCAGCCGACGAAGTTCCGCGAGGGATACGACCAAGACGAGGTCGACGACTTCCTCGACGAGGTCGTCGCCGAGCTGCGACGTCTCAACCAGGAGAACGACGAGCTGCGTCAGCGCCTCTCGTCCGGCGACTCCGCTCCCGTGGCGCAGGCCGCTCCCGTCTCGGCTCCGGTGGCCAGCGCGCCGGCTCCTGCGTCGGCACCGGCTCCCGCGTCGGCCCCCGAGGCCGTCGAGCCCGAGCCGGTGGTCGAGTCCGAGCCCGTCGTCGCGGCCCCCGCCGCCGTCGCGTCCGCTCCGGCCTACTCCGCCCCCGCGGTGTCCGAGGCCGACGAGACCAGCAGCACCAACAGCCTGCTGCAGCTCGCTCGCCGTCTGCACGAAGAACACGTCCGCGAGGGCGTCGAGAAGCGCGACCAGCTCATCGCCGAAGGCCACGCGACCGCGGCTCGTCTGGTGTCCGAGGGCGAGGCCCGCCAGCGTGAGGTCGTCGCCGAGGCCGAGACGAAGTCCCGCGACATCATCGGTGCCGCCGAGACCCAGCAGCGCGAGATCCTCGACCGCCTCAACACCGAGCGGTCGAGCGTCGAGCGTCGCATCGACGACCTGCGCTCGTTCGAGCGTGACTACCGCTCCAAGCTCAAGAGCTACATCGAGGGTCAGCTGCACGAGCTCGACGGCGAGGGCACGGGCGAGGCCGGTCGGCCCACTCCGGCCAGCGCCCAGGGCTTCGGCTCGAACTAAGGACTTGTCGAGCGACAAGCCCGCCACGAAGGCCAGCGTCCGCGTTCTCGCGACGCTGGCCTTCGTCGCTGTCGTGGCCTACGGCCTCGACCAGGGCACCAAACTGCTGGTCACCCGGACTCTCGTCGAAGGAGGTTCCGTCGACGTCGTCGGCGAGTTCTTCCAGTTGCACTTCGTCAAGAACCCCGGTGCCGCCTTCTCGTTCGCGAGCGGGTCGACGTGGATCTTCTCGATCGCCGCCGCCGGCGTCGCCGTCGCGATCCTGGTCGTGGCCCGACGCATCCGATCGCTGGCCTGGTCGATCATGCTGGGCATGCTGCTCGGCGGCACCCTCGGCAACCTGACGGACCGCCTGCTCCGAGAGCCGTCGTTCGGCCAGGGGCACGTGGTCGACTTCATCTACTTCCCCTCCCTGCTGCCGGCCATCTTCAACGTCGCCGACGTCTTCATCGTGTCCAGCATGGGATTGCTCCTCCTGCTCACGCTGCTGGGCATCGGGCTCGACGGCACGCGCACGCCGAGCGCCGGCAAGGCGGCTCGACCGGCGGGCGACGGTCGCGACGGCGACCCTCAGGTGGCCGGCTCCACGGCCGTCGGCGACCCGGGCACGTCCGGTGACGAGCCCAGCGGTCCCGTCGACACGACGCCTCCTGCCGATCACCGGAGCGCCTCGTGAGCGAGACCCGCGCCCTCCCGGTCCCCGACGGGCTCGCCGGCGAACGTGTCGACGCCGCCCTGGCCAAGCTTCTCGGCTTCAGCCGGACCTTCGCGGCCGAGGTCGCCGCCTCGGGCGGGGTGACGGTCGACGGGCGCACGGTCGGCAAATCGGACCGGCTCGAGGCCGGTGCGTGGCTCGACGTCACATGGTCACCGCGTGAGGCACCGGCCGTGGTCGCCGTCGAGGTGCCCGGCATGGCGGTCGTCCACGACGACGACGAGATCGTTGTCGTCGACAAGCCGGTCGGAGTCGCAGCACACCCGTCGGTGGGCTGGACGGGACCGACGGTGCTCGGCGGACTCGCCGCCGCGGGCTTCACCGTGTCGACCTCGGGGGCGTCCGAGCGTGCCGGCATCGTGCACCGCCTCGACGTCGGAACGAGCGGCCTCATGGTCGTCGCCAAGACCGAGCGGGCCTACACCCTGCTCAAACAGGCCTTCCGCGAACGCACCGTCGAGAAGATCTACAACGCGGTCGTCCAGGGCCACCCCGACCCGTTGACCGGGACGATCGACGCACCCATCGGGCGGCATCCGTCGTCCGACTGGAAGTTCGCCGTGGTCGTCGACGGCAAGCCGTCGGTCACCCACTACGAGACCGTCGAGGCGTTCCCGTCGGCGTCGCTGCTCGAGATCCACCTCGAGACGGGTCGGACCCACCAGATCCGCGTCCACATGGCCGCCCAGCGACACCCGTGCGTCGGTGACGCGACCTACGGCGCCGACCCGACGCTGTCGGCGACCCTCGGTCTCACGCGGCAGTGGCTGCACGCCGTGCAGCTCGGTTTCCGGCACCCCGGCACGGGTGAGCCGGTGGTCTACCGCTCGACCTACCCCACCGACCTGCAGCACGCCCTCGACGTCCTCCGTCACGGTTAGGCTGTTCCCCTAGTCGCCAGATCCACCACCAGACGAGGAGCCCCGTGGCCTCGAGCAAAGACTCATTCGTCCATCTGCACGTGCACAGCGAGTACTCGATGCTCGACGGCGCCGCCCGGGTCAAACCGTTGGTCACCGAGGCCGCGGCACAGGGCATGCCTGCGGTGGCGGTCACCGACCACGGCAACGTGTTCGGTGCGTACGACTTCTGGAAGACGGCGACCGAGGCGGGCGTCAAACCCATCATCGGCACCGAGGCCTACATCACGCCGGGCACGCACCGGGGCGACAAGACTCGCGTGCGCTGGGGTGACGGTGGACGCGACGACGTGTCGGGCTCCGGTGCCTACACCCACATGACGCTGTTGTCCGAGAACACCACGGGCATGCACAACCTGTTCCGGCTCTCGTCCCGGGCCTCCCTCGAGGGCTACTACTTCAAGCCGCGCATGGACCGCGAGCTGCTCTCGCAGTACTCCGAGGGCCTCATCGCGACGACCGGCTGCCCGAGCGGCGAGGTCCAGACCCGCCTGCGGCTCGGCCAGTACGACGAAGCACTCAAGGCGGCCTCCGACTTCCGCGACATCTTCGGCCGTGAGAACTACTTCGCCGAGATCATGGACCACGGGCTCGGCATCGAGCGGCAGATCATGGGCGACCTGTTGCGCCTAGCGAAAGACCTCGACCTGCCCCTCGTCGCGACGAACGACCTCCACTACACGCACGAGCACGACGCGACCAGCCACGCGGCTCTCCTCTGCGTCCAGTCCGGCTCGACGCTGAACGACCCCAACCGGTTCAAGTTCGACGCCGACGAGTTCTACCTCAAGTCCGCCCAGCAGATGCGGCATCTCTTCCGCGACCACCCCGAGGCCTGCGACAACACGCTCCTCATCGCCGAGCGCTGCGACGTGCAGTTCAACACCTCGGCCAACTACATGCCGCGTTACCCGGTGCCCGAGGGCGAGACCGAAGAGACCTGGTTCATCAAAGAGGTCGAGAAGGGGCTCGTGTACCGCTATCCCGCGGGCATCCCGGACGACGTGCGCAAGCAGGCCGAATACGAGATCGGCGTCATCACCGGCATGGGCTTCCCCGGCTACTTCCTCGTGGTCGCCGACTTCATCAACTGGTCCAAGGAGAACGGCATCCGGGTCGGTCCGGGCCGTGGTTCGGGGGCCGGCTCGATGGCCGCCTACGCCATGCGCATCACCGATCTCGATCCTCTGCGCCACGGTCTGATCTTCGAGCGGTTCCTCAACCCCGATCGCGTGTCCATGCCCGACTTCGACGTCGACTTCGACGACCGTCGTCGCGGCGAGGTGATCCAGTACGTCACCGAGAAGTACGGAGACGAACGCGTCGCCCAGATCGTCACGTACGGCACCATCAAGGCCAAGCAGGCCCTGAAAGACAGTTCACGGGTGCTCGGGTTCCCCTTCGGCATGGGTGAGAAGCTCACGAAGGCCATGCCCCCCGCCGTGATGGGCAAGGACATCCCGCTCACCGGCATCTTCGACAAGCAGCACGAGCGCTACAAAGAGGCCGGCGACATCAGGACGGTCGTCGAGTCCGACCCCGAGGCCAAGACCGTCTTCGACACGGCGTTGGGGCTCGAGGGCCTGAAACGTCAGTGGGGCGTGCACGCCGCAGGCGTCATCATGTCCAGCGATCCGCTCATCGACATCATCCCGATCATGAAGCGCGAGCAGGACGGGCAGATCGTCACGCAGTTCGACTATCCGGCCTGCGAGTCGCTGGGCCTGATCAAGATGGACTTCCTGGGGCTGCGCAACCTCACGATCATCAACGACGCCCTCGACAACATCAAGACGAACCGCGGTTTCGACCTCGTGCTCGAAGACCTCGAGCTCGACGACCGGGGGGCCTACGAGTTGCTGGGTCGCGGCGACACGCTCGGGGTGTTCCAACTCGACGGCGGGCCCATGCGCGGGCTCCTCCGGCTGATGAAGCCCGATAACTTCGAAGACATCTCGGCCGTCATCGCGCTGTACCGCCCGGGGCCCATGGGCGCGAACTCGCACACGAACTACGCGCTCCGCAAGAACGGCGCGCAAGACATCACCCCGATCCACCCCGAGCTCGAAGAGCCGCTCAAAGAGATCCTGTCGACCAGCTACGGCCTGATCATCTACCAAGAGCAGGTCATGGCCATCGCGCAGAAGGTCGCCGGCTTCTCGCTCGGTCAGGCCGACATCCTCCGGCGGGCCATGGGCAAGAAGAAGAAGTCCGAGCTCGACAAGCAGTACGCCGGGTTCGAGCAGGGCATGTTCGACAACGGCTTCTCGCCGGATGCCGTCAAGATGCTCTGGGACATCCTGCTTCCCTTCTCGGACTACGCCTTCAACAAGGCGCATTCCGCGGCGTACGGCGTCGTCTCGTACTGGACGGCCTACCTCAAGGCCCACTACCCGGCCGAGTACATGGCCGCCCTGCTCACCAGCACGGGGGACTCCCGCGACAAGCTGGGTCTCTACCTGAACGAGTGTCGCCGCATGGGCATCAAGGTGCTGCCGCCCGACGTCAACGAATCCATCGGCTTCTTCGCGGCCGTCGGCGACGACATCCGCTTCGGCATGGGTGCCGTGCGCAACGTCGGCTTCAACGTCGTCGACCATGTCATCGCCGCGCGCAAGAAAGAGGGGGCGTTCACCTCGTTCCACGACTTCCTGCGCAAGGTGCCGCTCCCCGTGGCGAACAAGCGCACCGTCGAGTCGCTCGTCAAGGCCGGCGCATTCGACTCCCTGGGGTCGACGCGGCGTGCCCTCGTCGAGATCCACGAGTCCGCCGTCGAGGCGGCGGTCAGCGAGAAGAGGGCCGAGGCGAACGGTCAGGTCGGCTTCGACTTCGACTCCCTGTGGGACGAGCCGCAGGACGTCCAGCACGTGCCCGAACGTCCTGAGTGGTCCAAGCGCGACAAGCTGGCCTTCGAGCGCGACATGCTGGGCCTCTACGTCTCGGACCACCCGCTCGCGGGCCTCGAGCTCCCCTTGGCCAAGCATGCCCAGACGACGGTCACCGACATCCTGGCGAGCGACCCCGCGACCATCGACGGCGAGACGGTCACGATCGCGGGGCTCATCACCAGCGTGCAGCACCGGGTCGCACGCAACTCGGGCAACCCCTACGGGATCATCACCGTCGAGGACTTCGGGGGCGAGATCTCCGCCATGTTCCTCGGCAAGACCTACCAAGAATTCGGGCCGTCGCTCGTCGGGGACTCGATCATCGTCCTGAAGGGTCGGGTCAGCGTCCGCGACGACGGCATGAACATGCACGCCGCGAGCATGTTCATGCCCGATCTCGGTGTCGGCGTGAACCACGGGCCGCTGCTCCTGCAGATGCCCGAGCACCGGGCGACGCACGACACGGTCACCGAGTTGGCAGCGGTGCTCGGGCGTCACGCCGGCGGCACAGAGGTCCGTCTCCGACTCGTCAAGGGCGAAGCCGCACGGGTCTTCGAGATCCCCATGCCGGTCGACGTCACGGCCGACCTGTTCGGCGAACTGAAGAGCCTGCTGGGCCCCGGCTGCCTCGTCTGAGGTGGCCGGTGCTCCGTCGCGTCCTGGTGCCCCGACCGGTTCCGGCGCCCGGCACCCGTTCGGCGTCAGTCCTCGAGGTGGACCGGTCTCAGGTACCGACGGTCGTGGTACAGCAGGGCGTCGTCGTCCTCGCCCACCCCGCCGGTTCCGATGCGCACGACCACGACGGCGTTGCCGTGGACGGGCACCCGCTCGACGATCGTCCCGGTCATCCACGCGGTCACGCCCGTGAGCAGCGGTATCCCGTTCGGACCGTCGGTCCAGTGGTCGCCCGCGAAGCGTGCGGCGGCGGGTCCCGCCATGCGGCGGGCGAGGTCGCGGTTGCGCAGGCCGAGCAGGTGCACGATGACCTGGTCCGTCTCCGAGACGGCGGGCCACGAGCTCGCCGTCCTGGCCATGTTGAACGTCGCGAGGGGCGGCACGGCGGCCAGCGACGCCAGCGACGTCGCCGTGAACCCGACCGGTGTGCCCTCGCCGTCACGCGCCGTGACGATGGCCACGCCCGCGGCGTGTCGTCGGAAGGCCTCCTTGAACACCTCGAGAGAGTCGTCGGGCCGCGGAGCAGCCGCGTTGTCGTCCGTCATGCTCCCGACCCTACTGACTAGGCTGGACGAGCCATGATCCAGACCACAGATCTGCGCGGTCTCGCGCCGACCCACGCCCAGCTGCTCGACCTCGTCCCCCGGTCCCACGCCGACGTGGGCGCCGCGACGGACGCCGCCCGGCGACTCGTCGACGACGTCCGCGAGCGGGGCGCGGCCGCACTGCGGGACCAGGCCGCGCGCTTCGACGGTGTCCGTCCCGATGCCCTGCGCGTCACGACGCAGACCATCGACGAGGCCGTCGCGGCCCTCGACCCGCTGGTCAAGGAGGCGCTGGTCGAGTCGATCGCGCGCGTCACCCAGGCCAGCCGCGCCCAGGTCCCGGCACCGACCACGACCCGCCCGGCGGCGGGGGCGACCATCGAGCAGCGGTGGCAGCCCGTCACGCGGGCCGGCGTGTACGTCCCCGGCGGCAAGGCCGTGTACCCCTCCAGCGTGGTGATGAACGTCGTCCCGGCGCAGGTCGCGGGGGTGTCGTCGATCGCCCTCGTCTCTCCGGCGCAGCGCGAACACGGCGGGGGAGTCCACCCCGTCATCCTCGGTGCCGCCGGCCTGCTCGGCATCGACGAGGTCTACGCGATCGGAGGTGCCGGAGCGATCGGCGCGCTCGCCTACGGCGTTCCCGAGCTCGAGCTCGAGCCGGTCCAGGTCATCACCGGTCCCGGCAACAACTTCGTCGCCGCGGCGAAGCAACTCGTGCGCGGTCGTGTCGGCATCGATTCGGTGGCCGGTGCGACCGAGATCCTCGTCATCGCGGACGACTCGGCCGACGCCACGTTGGTCGCCGTCGACCTCATCAGTCAGGCCGAGCACGACGAGGAGGCCTCGGCCGTCCTCGTGACGGACTCCGCCCCCTTCGCCGAGGCCGTCGTCGCCGAACTGACCAGGCTCGTGCCCCGCACCCTCAGCGCCGCCCGGGTCCGGACGGCCCTCTCCGGTCGGCAGTCGGCGGTGGTCCTCGTCGACGACCTCCGGCAGGCTGCTGCCTTCAGCAACGCCTACGGCCCCGAGCACCTCGAGGTCCAGACCCGTGACGACGACGCGGTCCTGGCCGACATCACCGACGCCGGAGCGATCTTCGTGGGGCCCGACACGCCCGTCAGCCTGGGTGACTACCTCGCCGGGTCGAACCACGTCCTGCCCACCAGTGGTCAGTCGCGCTTCTCGTCGGGGCTCGGGGCGTTCACGTTCCTCCGACCCCAGCAGATCGTCCGATACGACGCCGAGGCCCTGGGTGCCGTGGCCGAGCGGCTCGTGGCGTTGTCGAACGCCGAGCTGTTGCCCGCCCACGGCGAGGCCGTCGCGGCCCGGTTGTCGCGCCCCTGAGCCGGGCGGGGCCTCCGTGATCCGGTGCTCGGGTGGCCCTGGCGTCCGACGGCGCGCCCGCCGTCCGATAATCTGGCCGCACCATGTTCTGCCCCTTCTGCCGCCACCCCGACTCACGAGTCGTCGACTCCCGGACCAGCGACGACGGCACGTCGATCCGACGGCGGAGGCAATGCCCCAACTGCGGTCGTCGGTTCAGCACGACCGAGACCGCGAGCCTCAACGTCGTGAAGCGCAACGGCGTCCTCGAACCGTTCAGTCGCGACAAGATCATCTCGGGTGTCCGCAAGGCCTGCCAAGGGCGTCCGGTGACGGATGGCGATCTCGCCGTGCTGGCACAGAAGGTCGAAGAGGCCGTCCGGGCGAGCGGTGCGTCGCAGATCGAGGCGAACGACATCGGTCTGGCCATCCTCCCTCCGCTCCGCGACCTCGACGAGGTGGCCTACCTCCGGTTCGCGAGCGTCTACCAGGCCTTCGACTCGCTCGAGGACTTCGAGGCCTCGATCGGACAACTGCGCGAAGAGCACGCGTCCCGGCCGCTCTCCACCCGATCGGTCGACGAGTGAGGACCCCGTACCGCGTCCTCTTCGACGTCGTCTTCGCGAAGTTGGACCCCGAGGACGCCCACCACCTCGCCTTCCGGGTCATCAAGGCGATCCCCAAGCTGGGCCTCGCCGGCCTCGTCGGGCGCTTCACGGCCCCGGCCCCGTCCCTGGCGGTCGACGCGCTCGGACTCCACTTCCCCTCGCCGTTCGGTGTCGCAGCCGGTTTCGACAAGGACGCCAAGGGCATCGGCGGCCTCGGCGCTCTCGGGTTCGGGCACGTCGAGGTGGGGACGGTGACCGCTCGACCGCAGCCCGGCAACGAACGACCTCGTCTCTTCCGACTCGTTCCCGACCTCGCGGTCGTGAACCGCATGGGGTTCAACAACTCCGGGGCCCACGCGGCGGCCCTCGAACTCAGCCGGGCTCGGTCGGCTCCGTCGCGGCCGGTGATCGGCGTCAACATCGGGAAGAGCCGCGTCGTCGACGTCGACGACGCGATCGACGACTACCTGGCCAGCACGCGCCTCCTGGCTCCTCTGGCGGACTACCTCGCCGTGAACGTCAGCTCGCCGAACACCCCGGGGCTCCGCGGGTTGCAAGAGCTCGAGAGGCTCGCTCCACTCCTCGAGGCCGTGCGCGACGCCGCCGGGCACACTCCGGTGTTGGTCAAGATCGCTCCCGACCTCGACGACGACGGCGTTCGTCGGATCGGTGCCCTCGTCACCGAGCTCGGCCTCGCGGGCGTCATCGCGACCAACACGACGGTGTCCAGGGAAGGCCTCGCCACCGAGGGGGCGGTCGTCGAGGCCGCCGGAGCCGGCGGTCTGTCGGGTGCCCCGCTCGCCGTCCGGTCGTTGGAGGTCCTCAAGTTGGTCCGTGAGTCCGTCCCGAGCGGCATGTGCGTCATCTCGGTCGGTGGGGTCTCGAGCGCCGCCGACGTCGACGCGAGGCTCCGGGCCGGGGCCACGCTCGTGCAGGGCTACACGGCGTTCCTCTACCGCGGGCCCCTCTGGGCCCGACAGGTCAACCGGGGGCTCGTCGCCCTGGATCGGCGCCGACGCACCACCTGACGAACCACGCGGTCGGCGAGGTCGAGAACGCGAAACGGCGCCACCCACCGGGGGTGACGCCGTTCGTCGTACGGGGAGCCGCGTCCGCTACGCGGTCGGGTACTCGCCGCGCTTGACCTGCGGCTTCGGCAGGCGCATGGGCTTGAGCTGCATCGCGCGCATCGCCGCGTACCAGCGGTTGCCCTTCCGGACGTTCTCCGCGCCGTACTTGGCAGCGAGCTTGCGGTTGACGCTCCGGCCGACGATCAGGCAGTCGACGACGGCGAGGGCGAAGAATCCCCACAGCACGAGCAGGGTGATGGACTGGATGGCCGCAGACTGCACGAGCGTCATCGCGATGACGACGACCATGATGGGGATCATGGCCTCGCCGACGCTGTAGCGGGCGTCGACGTGGTCGCGGATGAAGCGGCGCTGCGGCCCCTTGTCGCGGTCGGGCAGGAAGCGCTCCTCGCCGTTCGCCAAGCCGACGCGGGCGCGGTCACGCTGTTCGGCGAGACGGGCACGCTGGGCCTTCTGGGCTTCTTTGCCCGAGGCCACCAGGGGCCTCTGGTTGGCGGCTTCGCGCTCGCGTCGCGTGGGCGTCGGGCGACCCTTGCCGACCGCGGTCGACTCGGGCTCGGCGACGGTGGTCGTCTCGGTCGTCTTGCTGTCTGGCTTGGCCACAGGAGATCCTCAGGGTTGTCCGAGTTCCTAAGATTACCTGCATGAGCGACTCGCAGCATCCCGTCCGACCGACCGATCCCCGTACTGTCAGCGAACTCGCGGAGGCCGTGCACGCGGGTCTACCCGCGACGATCGCCGACCTGGGTGCCCTCGTGCGCATCCCTTCCGTCTCGTGGGACGCCTTCGACCCCGAGCACGTGAGACGTAGTGCCGAGGCCGTGGCCGCCCTGGTCGAGGGGACGGGCCTCTTCGACGAGGTGACCGTGAGCAGGGCGCCGATCGGCGAGGGCGGCCCCCTCGGCCAGCCCGCCGTACTCGCTCGACGCCCGGCCCGCGAGGGCAAGCCGACCGTCCTCCTGTACGCCCACCACGACGTGCAGCCGCAGGGCGACGACGCCGACTGGGACACCCCTCCGTTCGAACCGACCGTGAAGGGCGACCGGCTGTACGGGCGTGGGGCGTCCGACGACAAGGCCGGCGTGATGACGCACGTCGCGGCGCTGCGCGCGGTGCACGAGGTGCTCGGAGACGACCTCGGTGTCGGCGTCTCGTTGTTCATCGAGGGCGAGGAGGAGTTCGGTTCCCGCTCCTTCGCCGACTTCCTCGTGCAGCACGAAGACGAGCTCCGTGCCGACGTCATCGTCGTGGCCGACTCCGACAACTGGAGCACGACCGTCCCCGCCATCACCGTGGGCCTGCGCGGCAACGTGACCTTCCGCCTGACCGTCCGCACCTTGGCCCACGCCTCCCACTCCGGCATGCTCGGCGGCGCCGTCCCCGACGCCATGCTGGCCATGGTCAAGCTCCTCGCGACCCTGCACGACGACGACGGCAGCGTCGCCGTCGCCGGGCTGACGAGCCGCGAGGCCGACCACCCGGAGCAGAGCGAGCAGCAGCTGCGCGACGAGAGCGGCCTGCTCGAGGGGGTGACCCCCATCGGTCGGGGTCCGATCCTGAGCCGGGTGTGGTCGCAACCGTCGATCACCGTGACGGGCATCGACGCCCCGTCGGTCGCCAACGCGTCGAACACCCTGAGTCCCGAGGTGTCCGTCCGCATCAGCGCCCGCATCGCTCCCGGGCAGACCGCCGAGGACGCCTACGCCGCCCTGGACGCGCACCTGCGTGCGCACGCACCGTTCGGCGCCCACGTCCAGATCGACGACGTCGACCGGGGTGACCCCTTCCTGGTGGACACCACGGGCACGGCGATCGCCGACGCGACCGTCGCGATGACCGAGGGGTGGGGCGAGGCCCCGGTCCAGACGGGCATCGGCGGGTCGATCCCGTTCATCGCCGACCTCGTGCGCACGTTCCCCGAAGCCCAGATCCTCGTGACCGGCGTCGAGGACCCCGACACCCGAGCGCACAGCCCGAATGAGTCCCAGCACCTCGGAGTCCTCCACCGGGCCGTCCTCAGCGAGGCGATCCTGTTGGCGCGCCTCGACGCGAGGGGCTGACCGGCACGACCCGCGCCTCCTCGGCACCGTTGTCGAGCGGGGGAGGCGCGGGTCCGGAACAAAACCGGCCCACGGCTGCTTACACTGGTCGACGACGAGTGCCCCGCACTCGACCCGGCCCGAAGGAGGCACCATGACCGACATCGCAACCGCTCCCGTCGACGCGAAGGCGCACGGCGTGACGATCACGTCCACCGCCGCGGACAAGGTGAAGAGCCTGCTCACGCAAGAGGGGCGCGACGACCTCCGCCTTCGCGTGGCCGTCCAGCCCGGTGGCTGCTCGGGGCTCATCTACCAGCTCTACTTCGACGAGCGCATGCTCGACGGGGACGCCACCGTCGACTTCGACGGCGTCGAGGTCATCGTCGACAAGATGAGCGTCCCTTACCTCGACGGCGCAGCCATCGACTTCGAGGACACCATCCAGAAGCAGGGATTCACCATCGACAACCCCAACGCACAGGGCAGCTGCGCCTGCGGCGACAGCTTCCACTGATCGTCGAGGGGCGGCTCCGGTCGTCGAAGGACGACTCCGGGCCGTCCGTCGCGGTTGAGCCGGCGTCACCGAGGGGACCATCCGACAGGGTGGTCCCCTCGGTCGTACCACGACGGTTCTCGCTCGACGTCGAGAGGCTTCCGGCGCGTGCCGTGCGTTGGGGAGGCGAACCTGCGAGTAAGCTAGGCAGGTCCCCGTCAACACTGGGAACACCCCCACTGTCGTGTCATCCGAGAGGTAACAGTGCGTTCTAACCGCCGTCTTCGTTGGGCTGCCGCCCCCATGGCAGTCGTCCTGGCTCTCGTGCTAGCGGGGTGCACCACCGACCAGCTCCAGGGGTGGCTGCCCACCACCGCGGGCACGACCAACCACGTGGACCGTGTGATCGGACTCTGGGTCACCTCGTGGATCGTCCTGCTGATCGTCGGCGTGATCGTGTGGGGCCTGATCATCTGGGTCTGCGTCGCTTACCGGCGTCGCAAGGGCCAGACCGGCCTCCCGGTCCAGCTTCGCTACAACATGCCGATCGAGATCTTCTACACCGTCGTCCCCCTGATCCTCGTGCTGGGCTTCTTCGCCTTCACGGCCCGCGACCAGGCTGCCATCGAGGCACCCACCGCGAGCCCCGACGTCAAGATCGACGTCTACGCCAAGCGCTGGGCGTGGGACTTCAACTACATCGACCAGCAGAACGAAGACGAGAGCGTCTACTACCAGGGCATCCAGGCGCAAGAACTGGGTGACGGCACGATCGACGAGAGCCAGCTCCCCGAGCTCTACCTCCCTGTCGGCAAGACGGTGCAGATCGACCTCAAGTCCCGCGACGTGGCTCACTCCTTCTGGATCATCGACTTCCTCTACAAGAAGGACACGATCCCCGGCAAGACCAACTCGATGTACTTCACGCCCGAGAAAGAGGGCACGTTCAGCGGCAAGTGCGCCGAGCTGTGCGGCGAATACCACTCGTTGATGCTGTTCAACGTCAAGGTCGTGTCCCAGTCCGAGTACGACCAGTACATCCAGTCGCTCGATGCCGAGGGAAACACCGGCCTGCTGGGCGACCAGTACAACACCAACACCAACCAGCCCGGCACCGAGGCTCCCGCCAACGCCGCCGGCACCGAAGACTCCGAGAAGTAAGGCACGGTTCGATGAGCTCAGCCACCGCCACCCGTCCCACCACCGGCGGGACCTCGTCCGGTCAGAACTTCGGCGCCACGAAGGTCGGCCGCAAGGGCAACGTCGTCGTCAACTGGATCACGTCGACCGACCACAAGACGATCGGGTACATGTACCTGATCACGTCGTTCCTCTTCTTCTGCCTCGGTGGGGTGATGGCGCTCATCATCCGCGCCCAGCTCTTCGCACCGGGCCTCGAGATCGTGGCCACGAAAGAGCAGTACAACCAGCTCTTCACCATGCACGGCACGATCATGTTGCTCATGTTCGCGACCCCGCTCTTCTCGGGATTCGCCAACGTGCTCATGCCGCTGCAGATCGGTGCACCGGACGTCGCCTTCCCCCGCCTGAACGGCTTCGCGTTCTGGCTCTACTCGTTCGGCTCGATCATCGCCGTCGCGGGCTTCCTCACCCCGCAGGGTGCCGCATCGTTCGGCTGGTTCGCCTACGCACCGCTGAGTGACACGACGTTCTCTCCAGGGCTCGGCGGCAACCTGTGGGTGTTCGGTCTCGGCCTCACCGGCTTCAGCACGATCCTCGGTTCGGTGAACTTCATCACGACCATCGTCTCGATGCGTGCTCCGGGCATGACCATGTGGCGCATGCCGATCTTCACCTGGAACACCCTCATCACCTCCATCTTGGTGATCATGGCGTTCCCCGTGCTGGCGGCCGCACTCTTCGGCCTCGGGTTCGACCGCGTCTTCGACGCGCAGGTCTTCAACCCCGCGAACGGTGGCGCCATCCTCTGGCAGCACCTGTTCTGGTTCTTCGGTCACCCGGAGGTCTACATCATCGCCCTGCCGTTCTTCGGCATCGTGTCCGAGGTGTTCCCGGTCTTCAGCCGCAAGCCGATCTTCGGGTACAAGACGCTCGTCTACGCCACCATCTCGATCGCCGCCCTGTCCGTCACCGTGTGGGCCCACCACATGTACGTGACCGGCTCGGTCCTGCTGCCCTTCTTCTCGCTGATGACCATGCTCATCGCGGTGCCCACCGGCGTGAAGATCTTCAACTGGATTGGCACCATGTGGCGCGGTTCGGTGACGTTCGAGACGCCCATGCTCTGGGCCATCGGATTCCTCATCACGTTCACCTTCGGTGGTCTCACCGGCGTCATCCTGGCCTCGCCCCCGCTCGACTTCCACGTGTCCGACACGTACTTCGTCGTGGCTCACTTCCACTACGTGGTCTTCGGTACCGTCGTCTTCGCGATGTTCTCCGGGTTCTACTTCTGGTGGCCGAAGTGGACCGGCAAGATGCTCAACGAGCGTCTCGGCAAGATCCACTTCTGGATGCTGTTCGTCGGCTTCCACACCACGTTCCTCGTGCAGCACTGGCTCGGCGTGATGGGCATGCCCCGTCGCTACGCCACCTACCAGCCCGAAGACCACTTCACGTGGATGAACCAGCTTTCGACCATCGGCGCCATGTTGCTCGGTGTCTCGATCCTGCCGTTCCTCTACAACGTCTACATCACGGCTCGTCGTGCGCCCAAGGTCGAGGTCAACGATCCCTGGGGTTACTCTCGCTCGCTCGAGTGGGCCACCTCGTGCCCGCCGCCGCGACACAACTTCACGTCGATCCCGCGCATCCGTTCGGAGTCGCCCGCATTCGACCTCAACCACCCCGAGGCCGGACTGCCCGTCGGCATCGGGCCGGTGAAGGATGCCCCTGACGCCCCCACGTACGACGCGTCCAGCGAGAAAGTGAAGTAGACCTGATGAAGACCAACGCGACGCTGTTCTGGATCCTCGCGATCTTCTTCTTCCTCATGTGTGCGGTCTACGTGCTTTGGAGCCTGCTCGACACAGGTCAGGTCGAATGGGCTGGCACGCTCGGCATCGGTCTGGCCGGCATGCTCGGAGCATTTCTGGCGTTCTACATGGGTCGCTCGCACGCGACCCAGGGAGGCGAGCTTCCCGAGGACCGTCTGGACGCCAACATCGACGACGGTGACCCCGAGATGGGCTTCTTCAGCCCCTGGTCGTGGTGGCCTATCATCTTGGCCGCCGGTTGCAGCCTGATCTTCCTGGCGCTGGCCGTCGGCATGTGGATCATCTACATCGGTGCGGCCCTGACGGCCGTTGCCTTGGTCGGCTGGGTCTACGAGTACTACCGCGGAAACTTCGCACACTGACATCACTGCTCCCTCGAGTGTGAAGGGCGTCGGTCTTCGGGCCGGCGCCCTTCGTCGTGTTCGCCACGGGTGTTGTGGCCAGAGGCGAGGAATGCAGATCTGAACTGATGAGTGGCCACTGGGCCTCTCGTTCCCACGTGCGGGACAGGCCGCCCTGGGCCGGCCCAGACGACCAGTTTGGTGATCGTGTGAGCCATGAGTCAGCCGCTGTCCGCTGTCAGCCGTCCGCCGTCCGCTGGCCTCCGCCCGATGACCGCCGCCCACGAGCCGCTGCCGCTGCCTACGGGCCACGGGTTGCTGCCTCTACGGGCCGCTGGCCGCTGCCTTGGGCCACTGGCCGCTGGTCGGTGCCGAGCGCGGGTGGACAAGCGCTGGTAGCCGTAGCCTTCCCGTGGCAGTGCCTGGGCCTGGCCCGGGCCTGCGCCTGCGCTGTCCACTCTGGCTCCGCATGCGTCCGTCCCGGTGGCGACAGCACCGGCCGTACCGGATTCCTTCCTCCACACGGCTGCCTTGGGTTCGGTCGCAGGGCCGGGTTTTGGTCGTCACGGTGTCCACCGGGGTCGCGGTCGCTCCTGGTGCTGGTCGACGCGCGGTCCTGAGGCGCGGGGACGCGGCCAGGAGTGGGAGGTAGGCGCCATGGCCATGAGGCTCCGGACGACGTGAGTGAGGCTGGGGGAGTGCTGCCCGAACCACGGTTGCCCTTCTCGCCGAGCCGGGTGTGGCTCTGGATCTCGTAAAGCGACCGATGCATCGTCGGCTGTCCGGGCCGGGGAGAGGCGGCTCAGGGACGTCTACAGACTTCCTCGGGGGTGCCGTCCTGATGGGGAACGTGGGCCTTGTCGCTGGGGACGACAGCGCCTGTGTGGTCGATCGTGACGATTTCATGCGGTCGTCAGCTGGGGTTGGTGAGCACGCCCCTCGAGGGAGCTGACATCGGTCCTCCGAGCCCGGAGCGAGTGGTGGGCGGAGCCAGCGTCATCCTGAGGGCTCGCGTGGAGTGGGCACAGGGAGCACACGAGGTCGAGAATCCGGGCGATGATCGCCACTGCCGACCGTGACATGCGCTCAACCGAGGGTGTGACGTCGTGGCTGAGAACCTGGCCGCAGGCCGCGGTGATGTACCAATCACCGTCGCCGGGATCACTGTGTCAACTCCGTGCAGGACTGGAGGAGTCATCATAGCCAGGTACCACGCAGCATCCTTCGGAGGAGGCCCGCTCGTGCGGTCGGCCGGGATGTCTCAGCCTCGACCGCTCTGAGGGAGAAGCAGTCGCGGCGTCTCGACACTCGATCCGATGACGTCCAGAGGTATTGTCGCCGGAGATCCCATCTCACCCAACGGTTGGACTCGTCGGCTGCGCGAGGGTGGGCCGACTGAACTGCCGTTCGCCACTCCAGGAACGCCGAAGGCCCGGCCGCACACGATGTGCGACCGGGCCCAAGGGCTACCGAAGGTCAGTGTCCTTCGTCGTGGTGCGATGCCTCGATCTCGGAACGCTTCACGGGGGCGATGCGGTCCTCGAAGAAGAACGACGACGCTGATGCTCGGGCCCGCTGCAGAGCGGTGATCTTGCCGTTGGCGTTCGGTCGGACCATGAGGGGCTCGTACTCGTTGAAGTCGAGCAAGCGCCAGCGCTCGTACTCGTCGAGCTGCTCGTGCACCTCGATGTACTCACCACCCGGCAGGCGAACGATGCGTCCCGACTCGTAGCCGTGGAGGGCGATCTCACGGTCCTTCTTCTGAAGGGCGAGGCAGACCCGCTTCGTGACCCAGAAGGCGATGAAGGGCCCGATGATCAGGGCTGCCTGGCACGCGTGGATGACGTAGTTCAACGACAGGTGGAAGTGCGTCGCCATGATGTCGGAGCTCGCCGCTGCCCAGAGGCTGGCGTAGAACACGATGCCGGCGGCGCCGATCGCGGTGCGCGTCGGAGCGTTGCGAGGCCGGTCGAGGATGTGGTGCTCGCGCTTGTCGCCGGTCACCCAGGCCTCGAAGAACGGGTACAGCAGGACGACGACGATGAAGAGACCCAGGACCGTGATCGGCACGAGGATGTTCATGGAGACCGTGTAACCGAAGGCGACGAACTCCCAGCCCGGAGGAACGAGACGGAGGGCGCCGTCGGCGAAACCGATGTACCAGTCGGGTTGCGTACCTGCCGACACGGGGGAGGGGTCGTACGGGCCGTAGTTCCAGATGGGGTTGATCGTGAACAGCGAGGCGATCAACACGATGACGCCGAAGACGATGAAGAAGAATCCACCGGCCTTCGCCGCGAACACGGGCATGACGGGCACGCCCACGACGTTCTGGTTCGTCTTGCCGGGGCCGGCGAACTGCGTGTGCTTGTTGATGATGAGCAACAGCAGGTGCACGCCCAGGAGGGCGATCAACAGTGCGGGGAGCAGCATGATGTGCAGCGAGTAGAACCGGCCGACCATGTCGGTTCCCGGGAACTCTCCACCGAACACGAGGTACGAGATCCAGACGCCGATCACGGGGATGCCCTTGATCATGCCGTCGATGATGCGGGCACCGTTGCCGGAGAGGAGGTCGTCGGGAAGCGAGTACCCGGTGAAGCCCTCGGCCATCGCGAGGATCCAGAGCGTGAAGCCCACGACCCAGTTGATCTCGCGGGGCTTGCGGAACGCGCCGGTGAAGTAGACGCGCAGCATGTGCAGCATGATCGCGGCCACGAACAGCAGTGCGGCCCAGTGGTGGATCTGGCGGAACAGGAGGCCGCCACGGATGTCGAACGAGATGTCGAGCGTCGAGGCCATCGCCGCCGACATGTTGAGGCCCTTGAGCGGAACGTACGAACCGTTGTAGTTGACCTCAGCCATCGAGGGCTGGAAGAAGAACGTGAGGAACGTGCCCGAGAGCAGGATCACGACGAACGAGTAGAGAGCGACCTCGCCCAACATGAACGACCAGTGGTCGGGGAAGATCTTTCGACCCACCTCTTTGACCAGGCCGGACATGCTCGTGCGCTCGTCGATGTAGTTGGCCGTCGCGCCGAGGAATTTGTTCGTCTTCGTCGGTGCGAAGGCAGGGGCCTTGCCGATGTTCTCGGACGTGGCCGGTTCGGCACCGTGTGCCGGGGTGGTGGTGATCACTTTTCGCGCTCCCAGAAGCTCGGGCCCACAGGTTCGTGGAAGTCGCTCTGCGCGACGAGGTACCCGTCGGCGTCGACAGTGATGGGCAGCTGCGGCAGGGGGCGCTTGGCGGGCCCGAAGATGACTTCGCAGTTGTTCGTCACGTCGAACGTGGACTGGTGGCAGGGGCAGAGCAGGTGGTGTGTCTGCTGTTCGTAGAGGGCCACGGGGCACCCGACGTGCGTGCAGATCTTCGAGTAGGCGACGATTCCGTCGTACTGCCAGTCTTCGCGTCCCTCGGCCGGGTTGAGGTCTTCCGGCTTCAGGCGCATGAGAAGGACGGCCGCTTTGGCTTTCTCTTCGAGCAGGTGTTCTGATTCGTTGAGGTTCTCGGGGATGACGTGGAACACGGAACCGAGGGTGACGTCCGACGCCTTGATGCGGGTCCCGGAGGGGTCGGCTGCGAGGTGCATGCCTTCTTCCCACAAGGTGTGGCGGAGGACCGCGTTGGGGTCTTCCGCAGGTGCGAGGTCGCGGAACAGCACCACGGCGGGGAGGGGCGTCGCGACGAGAGCGCCGATCAGGCTGTTGCGGATCAGCGAACGACGACCGAAGCCGCTCTCGTGATTGCCCAGTGCGAAGACCTCGACGGCCTTCTCACGCGTCGGCTCGGAGCCACGCGTGTCGTGGCGCATCTCGGTGATCTCTCGCGCCGGCATGAGGGTCTTGGACCAGTGCACCGCACCGATTCCGACGGACAACAGACCGAGGGCGATCCCGAGGCCCAGGAACAGGTTGTTCAGGCGGACCGAGCCGGAGTCACCCGACGTGATCGGGAAGGCCACGTACGCGCCGATGGCCGCGATGCTGCCGACGATCGACAGGAAGAAGAACAGGCTGACCTGACGCTCCGCACGCTTCTCGACCTTGGGGTCGATGTCGGTGACGCGGTCGCGGTGGGGCGGTTCACCCGGGTTCTGGAACACGTCGGACGTCACGACCGCCGTGCCGGCCGAGACCTGTCGAGGCTCGCGCTTCTCGACAGCCGAGCCCGCCGTGGGGGCCTCGTCGTCGTGCTCTGCCATTGATTCTGCCTTTCGTGAAGTACGGAGAGAACGCGGGTCAGTTCGACCGGGCGGTCAGCCAGATGGTTATCGCGACGATCGCACCGAGCCCGAAGATCCAGATGAAGAGACCTTCGGCGACGGGGCCAAGGCTCCCGAGCTCGAATCCACCCGGCGACGGGTTGTTCTCGACGTACTTGAGGTACGTGATGATGTCGGCCTTGTCTTGGGGCGACAGGTTGAGGTCGTTGAAGACCGGCATGTTCTGCGGGCCCGTCTGCATGGCCTCGTAGATGTGGTGGGCGGTGACGCCGTCGAGTGCGGGGGCGAACTTGCCCTGGGTGAGCGCGCCACCCGCACCGGCCACGTTGTGGCACATGGCGCAGTTGATGCGGAACAGCTCGGCGCCGTTGGTCGTGTCGCCGTCGGCCTGGAGCAGCGACTCGTCGGGGATGGCCGGACCCGGGGCGAGGGAGGCGACGTAGGCGGCCATGGCGGCGACCTGCTCGTCGGAGAACTGCGTGGGCTTCTGTTCGGCCTGAGGACCGTTCACGGCCATGGGCATGCGACCGGTGCCGACCTGGAAGTCGACCGAGGCCGCCCCGACGCCGATCAGGCTGGGACCGCTGTCGGTGCCGGCGGCGCTCAGACCGTGGCAGGTCGCACAGTTCGAGGCGAAGAGCTTCTGACCCTCGTCGATGCTCTGCTGCGACGTGGCGGTGGCGCTGCTCTCGTCTGCCGAGGCGGTCGAGGAGAAGAGCGCGTAGGCACCGCCCGTGGTGAGCAGACCGACGAGCAGGAGGGAGGCGGTGGCGACGGGGCCGCGACGGCCGGCCTTCTTGGTGCGTCGGGAGGACGAGGTTCTCGAGAACATGCTGTGCAGACGATCCAATGCCTATTTGAGGAGGTAGATGACGATGAAGAGGCCGATCCAGACGACGTCGACGAAGTGCCAGTAATACGACACGACGATGGCCGTCGTGGCCTCTTTGTGCCCGAAGTTCTTGACTGCGTAGGCACGACCGATGGTGAGCAGGAAGGCGATGAGGCCACCGATGACGTGGGCGCCGTGGAAGCCGGTCGTCATGTAGAAGGCCGAGCCGTAGGCGCTGGAGCTGAGGGTGACGTGCTCGGAGATCAGCGTCGCGTACTCGAACACCTGGCCGCAGACGAAGACCGCGCCCATGGCGTAGGTGAGGAAGAACCACTCGACCATGCCCCAGCGGCCGACCTGGAACAGGCGGCCGGTACGGTGCGGCTGCATGCGCTCGGCCGCGAACACGCCGAACTGGCAGGCGACCGAGGACAGCACCAGGGTGATGGTGTTGGTCAGCGCGAACGGCACGTTGTGCAGCGCCGTCTGGTCGGCCCACAGGCCCGGAGACGTCGAGCGGAGCGTGAAGTAGATCGCGAAGAGGCCGGCGAAGAACATGACCTCGCTGCCGAGCCACACGATGGTGCCCACGGCAACCGTGCTGGGTCGATTGACGACGGGGCCGCCAGAAGGTCTCGAGAGAGAGGTACTTGTCACGAGGTCCATTATGCCTGGTAAGTCGCTTTGGGTTTGCGCTCGAAACCCCGGGTCGGGAATTTCCCTTGACGCCGAGACATCGGAGCCGCCCGTGCTCCGCCGGTAGCCTGGGCGCATGACCTCCGAGCTCACCTGGCCCCTGATCATCGACGCGCTCCTCGTCGGTCGCGACCTCTCGATCAGCGAGGCGACGTGGTCGATGGAGCAGGTCATGACCGGCGACGTCACCCCGGCCCAGCTCGGGGCCTTCCTCGTGGCCCTGCGGGCCAAGGGGGAGACGGTGGACGAGATCGTGGGATTCCGCGACGCCGTCCTCGCCCACGCCGTGGCCCTGCCGGTCGACAGCATGGCCGTCGACATCGTCGGCACGGGCGGAGACCGTTTCGGGACGGTCAACGTCTCGACCATGGCCTCCGTCGTCGTGGCGGCCACCGGCGTGCCCGTCATCAAGCACGGCAACCGGGCGGCGAGTTCGTCGTCCGGTTCCTCGGACGTCCTGTCGGCCCTCGGCATCGACCTGACCATCGGCGCCGACCGTGTGGCCGAGGTCCTGCGCGAAGCCGGGCTGACCTTCGCCTTCGCGGCCGCCTTCCACCCGGGCTTCGGCAACGCCGCCGCCGTGCGGCGTGAGATCGGCGTCCCGACGGTCTTCAACTTCCTGGGGCCCCTCGTGAACCCGGCACGACCCGAGGCGAGTGCGGTCGGCGTCGCGTCGCTCGACAAGGTGCCGCTGATCGTGGGCGTGTTCCAGACCCGGGGCGCGACGGCGCTCGTGTTCCGCGGCGACGACGGCCTCGACGAGTTGACCACCACCGGTCACAGCCACATCTGGGAGGTCACCGGAGGCTCGGTGACCGAGCACGACCTCGACCCGCTCGAGTTGGGCATCCCGCGGGCGCGCATCTCCGACCTCGTCGGCGGCGACGCGGCGTACAACGCGGCCGTCGCCCGCGAGGTGCTGGCGGGGGAACGCGGCCCCGTCCGCGACATCGTGCTGCTCAACGCGGCGGCCGGACTGGTCTCGTACGGGCTGGCCGCGGACCCGGGCCAGCGCGAACGGCCGCTCCTCGCCCGCTTCCGGGAGCAGCTGGACGTCGCGGCCCGCGCCGTCGACTCGGGGGCGGCGATCGCGAAACTGGACCAGTGGGTGGCGGCGACCCGCGCCTCCTGAGACGAACCGTGCCTCCTCGTCCTCGGGCGGGCGGACGACGAAGGGCCCGTCCGATCGGACGGGCCCTTCGCGCGGAGGATCAGTTGACGTCGTCGTCGACCCAGTCGAAGGTCTTCGTGACGGCCTTCTTCCAGAGACGCAGCGTGCGGTCACGCTCGTCGGCGTCGATGTTCGGCGTCCAGCGCTTGTCCTCCTGCCAGTTGGCACGGAGGTCGTCGAGCGTCTCCCAGAAGCCGACCGCGAGACCGGCCGCGTAGGCCGCTCCGAGCGCGGTGGTCTCGGCGACCACGGGACGGACGACCGGGACGTCGAGGATGTCGGCCTGGAACTGCATGAGCGCGTCGTTGGCGGTCATGCCACCGTCGACCTTGAGCTCGGTCAGGTCGACGCCGGAGTCGGCGTTGACGGCGTCGAGCACCTCGCGGGTCTGGAACGCGGTCGCCTCGAGGGCGGCGCGGGCGATGTGGCCCTTGTTGACGTAGCGGGTGAGGCCGACGAGGGCACCACGCGCGTCGGACCGCCAGTAGGGCGCGAACAGGCCCGAGAAGGCGGGCACGAAGTACACTCCGCCGTTGTCCTCGACGGTCTTGGCGAGCTCCTCGACCTCGGGGGCGGAGCCGATCATGCCCAGGTTGTCGCGCAGCCACTGGATCAGCGAACCCGTGACCGCGATGGACCCTTCGAGGGCGTAGTGGGGTGCGGCGTCGCCGAGCTTGTAGCCGAGCGTCGTGAGCAACCCGTTCTTCGAGTGGACGATCTCTTCGCCCGTGTTGAAGATCAGGAAGTTGCCGGTGCCGTACGTGTTCTTCGACTCGCCCTGGTCGAAGGCGGCCTGGCCGAAGGTGGCGGCCTGCTGGTCGCCGAGGATGCCGGCGATGGGCACCTCGCGCAGCAGGCTCGAGGCCTCGACCGTGCCGTAGACCTCGGACGAGCTCTTGATCTCGGGGAGCATCGACCTCGGCACGTCGAAGGCCTCGAGGATGTCGTCGCGCCACTCGAGCGTCTCGAGGTCCATGAAGAGGGTGCGCGAGGCGTTCGTCACGTCGGTGACGTGGACGCCACCGTCGGTGCCGCCGGTGAGGTTCCAGAGGACCCAGGTGTCGGTCGTGCCGAAGAGCAGGTCGCCCGCCTCGGCCTTCTCACGGGCGCCCTCGACGTTCTCGAGGATCCAGACGACCTTCGTGCCCGAGAAGTAGGTCGCGAGCGGCAGGCCGACGATCGGCTTGAAGCGCTCGACGCCACCGTCGGCGGCCAGGCGGTCGACGATGGACTGCGTGCGGGTGTCCTGCCAGACGATGGCGTTGTAGACGGCCTTGCCGGTGGTCTTGTCCCAGACCACGGCGGTCTCGCGCTGGTTGGTGATGCCGACGGCCTTGATGTTGTGGCGCGTGATGTCGGCCCGGGAGAGGGCCTGGCCGATGACCTCGCGGGTGTTCTCCCAGATCTCGGCGGGGTCGTGCTCGACCCAGCCGGCACGGGGGAAGATCTGCTCGTGCTCTTTCTGGCCGGTGGCCACGATCGAGCCCGAGTGGTCGAAGATGATGGCGCGGGTGCTGGTCGTTCCCTGGTCGATGGCCAGGATGTAGTCGGTGTCGCTCACGGGTGGAACTCCTTCGTCGTTGATGGATGCGGCTCGCACGGAGGCCCGGGTCGGTCCAGTGGAGCGGACGGGCCCGAGCCTCTGCGGGGAGCGGGTGGATCGATGGGCGTCGGACGGCGCGGGGAGCCGGCCTCGGCCGATCAGCAGGTCGCCGGGTCAGGCGGCCAGGGGGAGGAGCGGGAAGGACAGCAGCGCCGCGAGGGCACCGCCGACGAGGGGGCCGACGACCGGCACCCAGGCGTAGGACCAGTCGCTGCCGCCCTTGCCCTTGATGGGCAGGAAGGCGTGGGCGATGCGCGGGCCGAGGTCGCGGGCCGGGTTGATGGCGTAGCCCGTGGGACCACCGAGCGAGGCGCCGATGCCGACCACGAGGAGTGCGACGGCCAGGCCGCCGAGCGGGCCGAGGTTCGCGGCGTTCGGGGAGGCGCCGTTGGTGATGGCGATGATCGTGAAGACCAGCACGAAGGTGCCGATGATCTCGGTGACGAGGTTCCAGCCGTAGTTGCGGATGGCCGGGCCGGTCGAGAACACGCCGAGCTTGGTGGCGGGGTCGGGCTCCTCGTCGAAGTGCTGCTTGTAGGCCAGCCAGACGACGACCGCACCGATGATCGCACCGACCATCTGCGCCGCGACGTAGACGAGGAACGCGGCGAACGTGATGTTGCCGAGGATCAGCTGGGCGATGCTGACGGCCGGGTTGAGGTGCGCCCCGGACGAGTACGAGGCCAGGATGCCGACGAAGACCGCGAGGCCCCAGCCGAAGTTGACCATGAGCGTGCCGCCGTTGAAGCCCTTCGTCTTCGTGAGGGCGACGTTGGCGACGACTCCGCCACCGAGGGTGAGCAGCAATGCGGTGCCCACCGTTTCTGAAAGAAAAATCAATCCCAGGTTCACGTCGACCTTCCTTGTCGTACGGCGGGGCGACAGTGCACCCGCGGTGAGCGTGTGTCAACACCTTAGTGCGGTGATCACACGTGATGAGAAGGAAAGATCCGGTGATTGCACATATGTGCATCAGGGGGTGCCGGGAGTAGGTTGAGCGGCAGCCTGGTGCACCAGAGCACCGTTCCCGGCGCCGAGAAAGGGACTTCGATGAAGAAGCTCATCAACGATCCGTCCGACGTCGTCGCCGAGGCCGTGGCCGGCTTCGGCGCGGCCCACGCGGACCTCGTGGTCGTCTCGCACGACCCGACGTTCGTCCGCCGATCGGCGGCTCCCGTGGCCGGCAAGGTCGCGATCGTGAGCGGCGGCGGCAGCGGTCACGAACCGTTGCACGCGGGGTTCGTCGGCCTCGGCATGCTCTCGGCCGCCGTGCCGGGTCCGATGTTCACGTCGCCCACGCCCGATCCGATCGTCGCCGCCACGCAGGCGGTGGACGCCGGAGCGGGCGTCCTCTACATCGTCAAGAACTACACGGGCGACGTCCTCAACTTCGAGACGGCTGCCGACCTCGTGGAGGCCGAGGGCATCCAGGTGCGCTCGGTGGTGGTCGACGACGACGTCGCGGTCAAGGACTCCCTCTACACCGCCGGTCGCCGAGGCGTCGCCGGCACGGTCGTGGTCGAGAAGACCGCCGGTGCCGCGGCCGAGCGGGGCGATTCCCTCGACGCCGTCGCCGAGGTGGCTCGACGCACGAACGCGGCGACCAGGTCGATGGGCGTCGCCCTCACCGCGGGCACCGTCCCCCATGCCGGTGAGCCGAGCTTCACGCTGGCCGACGACGAGGTCGAGATCGGGATCGGCATCCACGGCGAACCGGGGCGGGAGCGCATCCCGCTCGAACCGGTCGACGCCATCGTCGACCGGTTGCTCGACGCCGTCACCGACGATCTGGGACTCGCCTCCGGCGAACGGGTGCTGCTCTTCGTCAACGGCATGGGCGGTACGCCGCTCGTCGAGCTGTACATCGCCTACCGTCGTGCGGCCGAGGCCCTCGAAGCACGAGGCGTCGAGGTGTACCGCAGCCTCGTCGGCTCGTACGTCACGTCGCTCGAGATGCAGGGCATGTCGATCACGGTGACCCGCCTCGACGACGAGCTGGCCGAGCTCTGGGACGCCCCGGTCGAGACCGCGGCCCTGCGCCGGGGCCGGTAGGCGTCCGCGTGGATGCCGAGAGCAGGGCACGCCGCGCCGCATCACCGAACCACCGCACGATGAGAGGAACGACCACCGCATGACACTCGACGCCACCTGGACCCGGGCCTGGATCGACCGGACGGCCGACGTCGTCGCCGCCCACCACACGGCCCTCAGTGAACTCGACCGCCAGATCGGCGACGGCGACCACGGCGAGAACCTGTCCCGCGGCTTCACCGCCGTGCGCGCCCGGCTCGCCGACCTCCCCGCCGACGCGACGCCCGGAGCAGCCCTCAAACTCGTCGCCACGACGCTCATCTCGACGGTCGGTGGCGCGTCGGGCCCCCTGCTGGGCACGGCGTACCTGAAAGGGTCGGCGGCCCTGGGCGACGCCACGGAGCTGGACGCGGAGGCGCTGGTCGCCTTCCTGACCGCGGCCCGCGACGGTGTCGTGCTGAGGGGCAAGGCCGAGGTCGGCGACAAGACCATGATCGACGCGTGGACCCCGGCCGTCGACGCAGCAGCCGCCGCAGCTGCGGACGGTGCCTCGCCCGCAGGCGTCCTCCGTGCCGCAGCGGACGCCGCGGCGACCGGTGCCGCTTCGACCGAACCCCTCGTCGCCCGCAAGGGCCGAGCCAGCTACCTCGGCGAGCGTGCCGTGGGTCACCGCGATCCCGGCGCGCAGTCGTCGTCCCTCATCATCGCCGCCGCGGCCGACGCCGCGGACGGCTCGAGCAAGGAGTCCTGAGCATGCCCACCATCGGAATCGTCGTCGTCTCGCACAGTGTCAAGATCGCCGAGGGCGTGGTCGACCTCGCTCGCCAGATGGCCCCCACGACCACCCTCGTGGCCGCCGGAGGGACGGACGACGGGTCCATCGGCACCAGCTTCGACAAGATCTCCGCCGCCCTGGCCGAGGCCGGGCGGGACGGCGGGGCGGTCGTGCTCTGCGACCTCGGTTCCGCCATCCTGACGAGCGAGACGGCCGTCGACTTCCTCGACGACGCCGACAAGCAGCGGGTGCTCATCGCCGACGCGCCACTGGTCGAGGGAACGGTCGCCGCGGCCGTCTCCGCCGAGACCGGGGGAGACCTCGAGGCCGTGGCGGCGGCCGCCCGGACGGCCACCGGCGTCGCCGACGCGCACGCCGACGAGCGCGACCTCCGAGGTGGCGACGCCGTCGAGCGCTCGGCCGTCCTCGTCAACGCGTCGGGGCTGCACGCCCGTCCTGCCGCCGATCTCGTCACGCACGCGTCGCGGTTCCAGGCCGACGTCACGGTGAACGGTGTCGACGCCAAGAGCCTGCTCCGCATCATGGGGTTGAACGTGGGCGTCGGTTCGACGGTGGCCGTCATGGCGACCGGTCCCGACGCCGCGGCCGCCGTGGACGACCTCATCGCCTTGATCGAAGGCGGTTTCGGCGAGAAGGCGAGCTGATCGCCCGCGGAGCCCGCGCCTCCTGACCTCGCGTCGCGCGGCCGCCACCCAGCGCCGTCGCGACCTAGCGCCGTCGCGACCTAGCGCCGTCGCGACCTAGCGCCGTCGCGACCATTTCGTGAGGAGCATGTCGCCCGACACCAGGACGTGGTCGAGGGCGAGGCCGCGCAGGGCCATCTCGTCGCGGGCCGCGACGATGCGCGGGCCGGCTCCGCCCTCGAGGTTGGGCGACACGGTGAGGCACAGCTCGTCGACGACGTCGGCGGCGACGAGGTCGCCGAGCAACGCCGGGCCTCCTTCGGTGTGGATCTGGGGAAGCCCGCGCTCGACCAGGACCCGGACGAGGAGGCGCGGGTCCACCCGGTCGCGACCGCACGACACGACGTCGGCAACCTCGTCGAGTCGGGCCCGAGCCGCGCGGGGTGCCGCGTCGTGGGTGAGCACCAGGGGGCGGACGGGCGCGTCGGCGAAAACGCCGCTCGCCGGGTCGAGGCCGAGTCCGCTCGAGACCACGGCGAAAACGGGGTGGTCGGACAGGCCCGCGGCCCGACGCCAGGCGACGGCCTCGTCGTCGAGTCGCATCGGGCCGTAGCCCTCGTCGCGGACCGTGCCCGCCCCGACCACGACCACGTCGCAGAGTCGGCGCAGCAGGTCGAAGACGAGCAGGTCGGCCGGCCCGCCCAGGTCGCGCGTCCTGCCGGCCGCCGTCGCCGATCCGTCGACGCTGGCGACGAAGTTCGCCCGCACGGACGGCGTCGTCCGGTCGTGGGGCCGGTGGAGCTCGACGAGGTCGTCGATCGTCAGTGCGTTACGGCCGACCGGGGGAGCGGGGTGCAGCTGCACGAGGGTGGTCGCGGTCACGAGGCGGCCTCGTCGAGGTTGTGGCGCTCGACGAGGGGTTCCCGCCAGCCGAGGATCGCCTCGATCATCCGGACGGCGTCGACGCTGGCCCGGACGTCGTGCATGCGGACGATGCGTGCGCCCTGCAGCACGCTCACCGTGGCCGCCGCGAGCGAGCCCGCCAGGCGGTCGGGCTTGTCGCGACCGAGCGACTCGCCGACGAAGTCCTTGTTGGACACCGCGGCGAGCGTCGGGTGACCCAGGGCCGCCACCTCGGACAGGCGCCGGGTGAGTTCGAGCGAGTGCCGGGTCGTCTTGTTCAGGTCGTGCCCCGGATCGACGACGAGTCGGTCGTCGGGCACGCCGTGGGCACGGGCGACGTCGACCCGTCGTGCGAGGAACTCGACGACCTCGGCCACGACGTCGCCGTAGTGCGGACGGGGGTGCGGACGCCGTGGTGCCGCCAGGCTGTGGGTGACGACGAGCGTGGCCTCGCTGTCGGCGACCACGTCGGCCAGGCGCGGATCGTGGAGCCCCGTGGTGTCGTTGACGACGTGCGCCCCGGCGGCGATGACGCGTTCGGCGACCTCGGGGCGGAAGGTGTCGACCGAGATCACGACGTCGGACCGGCTCGCGAGCGCCTCGACCACGGGCAGCACCCGGTCGAGTTCGTCGGAGGCGGACAGCTCGGGCCCGGGCGCGAAGGGGACGCCCCCGATGTCGACCCAGTCGGCGCCCGCCTCGGCCGCGTCCACGGCGGCCTCCACGGCGCGGTCGAGGGCGAAGGTGGCGCCACGGTCGAAGAACGAGTCGGGCGTGCGGTTGACGATCGCCATCACGGCGACCTGGTGCGAGAAGTCGAAGGTCCGCGACCCGATGCGGCGGCGGGGGACGAGGAGGGGCGGCACGGCGAATCCGGCGGGGTCGGCCGCGGGGGAGGGAGCGGCCGCCTCAGCCACGGGAGGTGCCGATCAGGGCGACCGCCTCGGCCCGCGCCGACGGCGTGGACAGGACGCCCCGGCTCGCGAGCGTCACCGTCGTGCTGCCCGTCTGACGGGGGCCCCGGGTCGTGACGCATCCGTGCGAGGCGTCGAGCACCACGAGGACGCCGTCGGGGCGGGCGCCGGTCTCCACGGCCTCGGCGATCTCCTCGCCGAGCCGCTCCTGGAGCTGGGGGCGCGAGGCGACCGCGTCGACCACGCGGGGGAGCGCACCCAAGCCGACGATCGTCTCGCCCGGGACGTAGGCCACGTGAGCGACGCCGACGAAGGGCAGCAGGTGGTGCTCGCACACCGACCGGAACGAGATGTCGCGAACGATCACGACCTCGCCCAGCTGGTGCGCTTCGGCCGGGACGGTGGCCTGGCGGACGAGTTCGGCCGCGTCGACCGTGAGCCCCGAGAAGAACTCGGCGTAGGCGTCGGCCACGCGTCGGGGGGTCGACTCGAGCCCGGGCCGGTCGACGTCCTCACCGATCGCGGTGAGCAGTTCGAGCACGGCGGCCTCGATGCGGGGCCCGTCGATCGGCGGAGGAGTCATCGCACCATCCTCTCAGGCGGAGGGGTCGACCGCGCCGTCCGTGCTGCTCCCGAGGTCGACGGCGGTCTCGCGGGGGAGCGCCTCGTGGTGGCGCCGTCCGTGGCTGCGCCGCGCCTCCTTCATCTCGGCCTCGAAGAGGTGCTTCTTGCCGTCCGCCAAGGAATCACGTACGTTCTTCTCATGGTCGCGGAAGGCGGCGTAGTAGCCGTCGTCGTAGTCCTCGACGAGTTGGTAGGTCCAGCGTCCCTCGACGACGTTGCGACCGACGAGGTCCCGGTCCAGCAGGTCGGCGATCTCGTCGTGCCCGGCTCGGCGAAGCGATTCCACGGCATCGCCGAGGGCGAGGTCGGCCTTGCCCGTCAGTCGGTGGAATCCGTAGAGGAATCCACGGGCCTGCTCGACGATCTCGAGCGCGGCGGAGAGTTCACCGAGGGCAGCGACGGTGTCGTCGTCGAGCCCCTGGGGTCGGCGATGCGCGTCGTCGGGCGGCGTGGGGGTCGTGTCGGTCGTCATGCGACCAGGAAACTCCGAGGAGGCGCGGCGTGCGTCAGCGGGGAGCGCTTCCGTCGCCCCTCTCGATGTTACTTGACATAATGTGCATTATCAGTCGCGCGGTAGTGACGCCGGAAGGGGTGCACGGTGGCTCGGGTGGCGCCCCGCCCTCACGCCCCGGATGACTAGGCCAGCACCCGACGCAGCAGCTCGGCCAGGTCGCCGGGTTCGACCGGCTCGTCGGTGGTCGCCAGCTCGTCGAGGGTGAACCAGCGCGACTCGAGGATGTCGCTGCGCTCGTCGTCGGTCCAGTCGTCGTCGACGACCTCGAAGTGCGGAAGGCGGACGACGTAGAATTCGGCGTGACCGTGCGTGTGGTCGGCGTCGTCCCAGGACACCTCGAAGTCGTCCACGCGCACGACGTCACCGACCTCGGTGACCACCTGACCGGTCTCTTCGTGCAACTCGCGGATCGCCGCCTCGACATGGGTCTCGCCCGGGTCGACCCCGCCACCCGGCGTGATCCAGCGAGCGACGCGACTCGTGTCGGGCGCCACCGTCTTCATCAGCAGCACGCGGTCGTCGTCGTCGAGGACGAGGAGGCGCGAGGTCGGTCGGACGATGCGCTCGGTCACGAAGGGGCCCGTCTCAGACGATCGGGGCGAAGTCGCTGGTGTCGCCCACCAGGCGGGTGTGGTCGGCCGGGACGGGGTCGACGGCGGCCGACGCGACCTCGGCGGCGAACTCGGCGACGTTGTACAGCTTGCCCGCGCTCTCTTTCCGCGACGAGATGGCACCGGGGTTCGAGCGTTCGAGCAGGGTCGCCGTGATCGTGCCCTCGATCATGTCCCCCGAGACCACGACGAACTCGACGCCCGCGGTCTCGAGCTGCGGCAGCATCTCGCGCAGGGCGTCCTCGCCGGCACGCTTGCTGAGGGCGACGGGGAGGTACTCGGGCATCGTCTCGGTCGTGCGGATGAAGTGCGCCTGGTGGCTCGTGACGAAGACGACGCGCGACCCCGGGGCGAGCAGCGGCAGGGCCGCGGTCAAGAGCGCCACCTGGGCGTCGCGGTTGAGCTTGAGTGCGTAGTCCTCGGCCATGCCCGTCTCCATGCCGCCCGAGGCGTTCATCACGAGCACGTCGAGGCCGCCCCAGGCGTCACGCACCGTGTCGAACATCGCCGCCAGGCTGGCCTCGTCGGTGAGGTCGGCCCCGATGGCGATCGCCTCGCCGCCCGCCTGCTCGATGGTCGAGACGAGCTGCAGTGCGCGCTTCTCCTTGTTGCGGTAGTTCACGACGACCTTGGCTCCGGCCTCGGCGAAGTAGCGCACGGTGTCGGCACCGATCCCCCGGGACGATCCGGTGACCAGGACTCGGGCTCCGGCGAGGGACTCTGCGGCGAGGGGGTTGGACAAGGCGTGCTCCAGACTGTGCGGGGATCGATCGGCCCGTGGACCGGACTCGACCCTACCAATCCCCCTCGTCATCGTCAGGGGCGGGTGATAGTTTTCATAACAGGGGAACGAGAGAAGGTCGACGTGGACGTCTTGAACGATTACGCATGGGTCGCGTGGATCGCGCTCATCCTGGTGTTCGTCATCGTCGAGGTGACGACGCTCGAATTCACCTTCCTCATGCTCGCCATCGGCAGCGTCGGCGGTCTGCTCGCCGGCTTCTTCGGCGCCCCGTGGTGGCTGCAGGCGATCATCGCGGCCGTCCTCGCGGTCCTGTTGCTGTTCACCGTGCGGCCGCCGTTGCTGCGGGCGCTCCGCCGCGGGGGCGATCCGACCCCCAGCAACGTCGAGGCGCTGCTCGGGCTGCGCGGCACGGTCGTGGTGCCCATCGGCTCCGACCCCGGCCAGGTCAAGCTGTCGAACGGCGAGACCTGGACAGCCCGCGTGCTGTCCTCCCCCGCGACGTCGGCGGGCGCCGACCTCGCACTCGACACCGGGGCCCCGGTCGTCGTGACCGCCATCGAGGGGTCGACCGCCTTCGTCGCCCCCGCAGAGAGGTCCTGAAGCCATGGACACCATCAGTGCCGGAACCGTCGTCACGATCGTGGTCGTCGCGATCGTCGTCGTGCTCGTCCTCGTCATCCTCTTCCGCTCGGTCCGCATCATCCCGCAGGCGAGTGCCGGCGTGGTCGAACGTCTGGGGCGGTACCACAAGACCCTCTCCCCCGGGCTCAACCTGCTGGTGCCGTTCATCGACCGCGTGCGGCCGCTGATCGACATGCGCGAGCAGGTCGTCTCGTTCCCGCCGCAGCCCGTCATCACCGAGGACAACCTGGTCGTCTCGATCGACACGGTCGTGTACTTCCAGGTGACCGACGCCCGGGCGGCCACCTACGAGATCGCCAACTACCTCGGGGCCGTCGAACAGCTCACGACGACCACGCTGCGCAACGTGGTCGGTGGGTTGAACCTCGAGCAGGCCCTCACCAGTCGCGACAACATCAACGGCCAGTTGCGCATCGTGCTCGACGAGGCCACCGGGAAATGGGGCATCCGGGTCGGCCGCGTCGAGCTGAAGGCCATCGATCCGCCCCTGTCGATCCAGGACTCCATGGAGCAGCAGATGCGTGCCGAGCGCAACCGTCGCGCCGCCATCCTCACCGCCGAGGGCACCAAGCAGTCCCAGATCCTCGAGGCCGAGGGGTCGCGACAGTCGTCGATCCTCAAGGCCGAGGGCGACGCCAAGGCCCAGGTGCTGCGGGCACAGGGCGAAGCCGAGGCCATCGCGACGGTCTTCAACGCCATCCACGCCGGCGACCCCGACCCGAAGCTGCTCGCGTACCAGTACCTCCAGACCCTGCCGAAGATCGCGGACGGCTCGGCCAACACGATGTGGATCATCCCGAGCGAGTTGACCGAGGCCCTGAAGGGCATCGGGCAGGGCTTCTTCGCCCCGCGCGACCCGAACGCCCCGGGGTGGACCCCGACCGAGGCCCCCAAGGTCTCCGAGATGGACGTCACGCCCGACCTCGCATCGACCGTCGACCTCGAGGCCGAACCGGACCTCGGCTTCCCGACCGTCACCACGCCCGGTGAGACCGGCTCCGGTGTCGGTTCCGGAGGCGCGGGTGCGGCCGGCGCCGATCGGCCGGCTCCCGGAGCGAGCGCGACGGACACCGGGCCGACCACTCCTCCGGCGACCTCGTAGTGCCGTCCGCTCCCCCGATCTCGGCCGGCTGGTTCGCTCCGGCCGGCCCCCGGGTGTTGGCGCATCGCGGCCTGGCCGTCGACGCCCCGGAGAACACGATGCTGGCGTTCGCCCTCGCCGTGTCGGCCGGGGCGACGTACGTCGAGACCGACGTGCACGCCACGCGCGACGGCATCGCGGTGATCAGCCACGATCCCGACCTGACGCGGCTCGCGGGACGTGAGCAGCGCCTCCTCGACCTCGACCTCGCGGAGGTCAAGATGGTCCGGCTCGACGGTGAGCACGAGATCCCCACCCTCGACGAGGCGCTCGACGCCTTCCCCGAGACCCGGTTCAACATCGACCTCAAGTCGGACGAGGCCGTCGCGCCGGCCGTTCGAGCGATCGCCCGCGTCCGGGCGACGGATCGCGTCCTGGTGACCTCGTTCGACCACCGGAGGCGTCTGCGGGCGGTCCGGGCGCTGCCGGGAGTCGCGACGTCGGCCTCGTCCCGGGGCATCGTCGCGGCGGTGGCCGCAGGCCTCGTACCGCTCCCCCGCCTCCGGCGGTCACTGGTGCGGCGCGCCCTCGTCGGGTGCCGGGCCGTCCAGGTCCCTGAGCGCAAGGGCCCGGTCCGCATCGTCACGGCTGCGCGCGTGGCCGAGTGGGCGGCCCTGGGCGTCGAGACACACGTGTGGACCGTCAACGAGCCTGACGACATGGTGAGGCTGCTCGACCTGGGCGTGCACGGCATCGTCACCGATCGCGCGGACCTGGCGCTCGACGAGGTGCGTCGGCGCGCCGTGTGACCCTGGCCCGAGACTGCCCGGGCACTGTGAAGGGACTGTGAAATCGCACGGCTCGGAACGGCGGAGGTCCAGAACGGGTTACAACGGGTGATTGCAACGCGAGAGGAGACCACACAATGGCAGATCGCAGTTTGCGCGGAATGAGGCTCGGCAGCCAGAGCCTGCAGAGCGAAGAGGGCGTGGAGTTCTCGCCCCGCAAGAAGGCCGTCTACCAGACGACCGACGGTCAGACGTTCGACATGGTGTTCGCTGCGGACGCCGAGATCCCGGACATCTGGCAGTCGCCCAAGAGCGGCCAAGAGGGTCGTCTGCTCTCGGCCGACGGCAAGCCCGTCGAGATCGACGCCGGAGACGTGAAGGTCCCCCGGAGCCACTGGGACATGTTGCTCGAGCGACGCAGCCGTGACGAGCTCGAGGAGCTCCTCCAAGAACGACTCGACTTCCTCAGGGCCCGAAAGGGTCAGCACAAGATCGGCGCCTGACGACCCGTCCGGCAGCGATCCGACGAGAAGGCCCGACCACCTCACGGTGGTCGGGCCTTCTCTCGTCCCGGCGGGGCCGGACCGTCAGTCGACGACCCGCCACCGCGGCAGGATCGGGTCGGGTGCCTCGTCGAGCCGGCGTCGACGAGTGGAACGCCGGGTCCCGATGAAGGGGCGCGACAGCAGCAGCATCGCGAGACCGAAGAACGACACGAGGAGTTCGATCGCTCGACTCGCCACGACGGCGGGCGTCGTCCCGGTACCGAGGTCGACGACAGCCACCATCGTTCCGGGCTCGTAGTCGGGGATGCTCGCGGTCGTCCTGCCCGAGGCGTCGATGGCCCGCGTCGAGGCGACGGTCGAGACGTTGACGAGGGGACGTGCCGTCTCGATCGCCCGCAGGCGTGCAATGGCGAGCTGTTGCTCGTTCTCGTCGGTCTGCCCGGGACGGGTCCCGAAGTCGGCGTTGTTGGTCTGGCCGATGATGACCTGCGCGCCCTCGTCCATCATGTTGGTGATGAGCTGGTCGTCGACGATGTCGAAGCAGATCGAGATCCCGGCACGGAAGTCACCGAGGTCGAAGACCTCGTCCCGCGTGCCCGGCGTGTAGTCCCGCCCGATGAGGTCGATCAGGTCGGGAGCGAAGGGCCGCCAGAAGGCGCGATCGGGGACGTACTCCCCGAACGGGACCGGGTGCTTCTTGTCGTACTGGTCCGCCACTCCACCGTCCGACCAGAGCAGGGACGAGTTGTGGACGGTCTCACCGTCGTCGCTCTCGGTGATGACGCCCGACACGAGGGGGGCGTCGTAGCCACGGGAGATCGCGTCGAAGACGTACTGGCCGGTGGCGTCGCGGGTGGGATCACGGTCGCTGCCTCCCTCGGGCCAGACGATCATGTCGAGGGAGCGCTGGTCCTCCGGCAGCCGTGCGAGCTGGGCCTGCAAGTCGCTCATCGCGAGGACCTGGGCGTTGGTCAGGTCGCCGTACTGCCGGTCGGCGAAGTAGCCGGCGTCGCCGTCGCCCTGGACGGCGGCGATGGTGGCGGTGCCCGAGGAGTGCGTCGGCCAGTGCGGCACCGCGAGGGCGGCGACCACGACCGTGGCAGCGGCGAGCACGCGGGTCGAACCCCGGACGGTCGTCTGCAGGGCGAGCTGGATCAGTGCGGCGACGATCGCCACCATGAGGAACGACAGCCCCGAGATGCCGAGCCAGGCGACGAGACCGGCGAACGGGCTCTCGGACTGGCTGAGAGCCACGCGACCCCAGGCGAAGCCGCCGTAGGGCCAGTTGCCGGCGACGAACTCACGGAGCGTCCAGAGCCCCCCGACGGCGACGGGCAGGAGGACCGTGCGGCCCAGGGTGCCGGGCCAGATGAGCGGGACCCAGCGGTACGCGAGGGTGATGAGCATCGCCCCGGCGGCGAAGAAGAGCGCCTCGAGGGTCGACAGCGCGGCCCAGGGGACGACACCGAGGAAGAGCGTCGCCCACGAGATGTGGATCAGGTAGAAGGACAGGCCCGCCACGAGCCCGACCAGGAAGGAACCGCCGAGCGATCGGCCCCGGAGGGCCACCAGCACGAACCCGATGCCGACGAAGGTCAGCGGCCAGACGTCGCCGTCCGGGAAGCCGCCGTCGAGGACGGCGCCGGCACCGAGGGCGACGATCAGGGCGAGCCAGAGGGGCAGTCGGACGTCGGTCGCTCGGGAAGACACCCCGTGATTCTAGGTGGCGGCGTCTGGGAGGCCGGTCGTCCTCGGCGGACGTCCGGCCTCGTCGGGGAGGAGGGTCAGGGGCCGACCGCGGTGTAGGCCACGATGCCGCGACGGACGGCGTCGAGCGCCTGCCGGGCCGTCGGACCGACCGGCAGGTCCCCCACGACCGACAGCTGGTCGAGCAGGTCGATCGTCTGCTTCGTCCAGCGGACGAAGTCGCCGGCGGCGAGGTCGGCGTCGTCGAGCACAGAATCGAGTGCGGCACCTCGGGCCCAACGGTGCATCGCGAGGGCGAGACCCGGTGCCGGGGGCTGGCTGCCCGGAAGGTGGTGCTCGTGCTCGAGGTCGTCGAGCTCCGCCCAGAGCAGCTGCGTGGCGTCGAGCGCGGCACGGAACTCGCCGCGAGGCAGGAATCGCTCGGAGAGCTGGCCTTCGTCCCGACGGGGCTCGTACACGAGGGTGGCCGCCATGGCCGCCATGGACGGCACGTCGAGCATGTTCCACACACCGAGGCGCAGGCTCTCGGCCACGAGCAGGTCGCGATCGCCGTAGATGCGCCGCAACGTGCGACCGGTCGGGGCGACGGTGACCTCGGCGTCCCGCGGGACGCGACCCGCCCCTCCTGCGTTCGTGCCCGTGGGGACGAGGTAGCCGCGGTCGAGCAGCACGTCGGTGACCCGGTCGAAGACCTTGGCGACGGCGCCGGTCCGACTGCGGATCTGCGCCGACAGTTGGTCGGTCTGTTTCTTCAGCTTGAACCAGCGCTCGGACCAGCGGGCGTGCTGTTCGCGCTCCGGACAGGCATGGCAGGGGTGCGTCCGCACCTGCCGACGCAGTTCGCCGATGCGACGCTGACGCTTGTCGCGCTCGGCCCGCGACTGCGAGTCGGCCCGGGCCGCCCCCTGCTTCTCGAGGTCGCCGACCTCGCGACGCAGCATCGTGTACTCGCCGAAGTCACCCAGGTGGCACGCCATCGACGCGGCGTAGCCGTCGAGTGACTGCTGCTGCGATCGCACCTTGCGGGCCAGGTCGACGACCGAGCGGTCGGCCTGGAACTGTGCGAACGACGTCTCGAGCACCTCGCGGGTGCGGGATCGTCCGAACTGCTCGATGAGGTTGACGGCCATGTTGTACGTCGGCCGGAAGCTGCTGTTCATCGGGTAGGTGCGCCGCGAGGCCAACGAGGCGACGGCCTGCGGGTCGAGACCCTGCTGCCACTGGATGAGCGAGTGGCCCTCGACGTCGATGCCCCGGCGACCGGCACGACCGGTCAACTGGGTGTACTCGCCGGGCGTGATGGGCACCCGAGCCTCGCCGTTGAACTTCTCGAGCTTCTCGAGCACGACCGTGCGGGCCGGCATGTTGATGCCGAGCGCCAGCGTCTCGGTCGCGAACACGACCTTGACGAGCTTCTTCTGGAAGAGCTCTTCGACGACTTCCTTGAAGGCCGGCAACAGGCCGGCGTGGTGGGCCGCCACACCTCGCTCGAGCCCGTCGAGCCACCGCCAGTAGCCGAGGACCGCGAGGTCTTCGTCGCGCAGGGTGCGACAACGGGCCTCGACGATCTCGCGGATCTCACGACGCTGGTCGGCGGTCGTGAGACGGATGCCCGACCGCAGCACCTGGGACACGGCCTGGTCGCAGCCGACCCGGCTGAAGACGAAGAAGATCGCGGGAAGCAGGTTCTGGTCGTCGAGCATCTCGACGATCTTCCAGCGGTCGAGGCGACCGGGACCGCCCTGCGTCGGCGGTACGACGTGGCCCCGGGGGCCGGTCCGACCCGCGGAGTGGCCGTCTCGACGACCACCGCTCCGCCCGCCGCGTCGGCCGAGCGAGGTCGCGCGCAGGAGCTCGGGGTTGACCCGGTTCGTCGCGGCCTGCCCCGAGGAGTCGAAGAGGTCGAGGAACTTGCCCCCGACCAGGACGTGTTGGTCGAGGGGCACGGGACGGTCCTCGGAGACGATGACCTCGGTGCTCCCCCGGACCGTCTGGAGCCAGTCGCCGAACTCTTCGGCGTTCGACACCGTGGCGCTCAACGAGATGAGCCTCACGTCGAGCGGCAGGTGGATGATGACTTCTTCCCAGACCGCGCCGCGGAACCGGTCGGCCAGGAAGTGGACCTCGTCGAGGACGACGTACCGCAGGTCGGTCAGCATCTCGGACCCGGCGTAGATCATGTTGCGGAGCACCTCGGTCGTCATCACGACGATGCGCGCCCGGGAGTTCACGTTCGTGTCACCGGTGAGCAGCCCGACCTCGGACGCTCCGTACTCGGCCACGAGTTCTTGGAACTTCTGGTTGCTCAGTGCCTTCATGGGTGCGGTGTAGAACACCTTGGCCCGCGGGTCCTGCATGGCGAGATGGATCGCGTACTCGGCCACCAGGGTCTTGCCGGCGCCGGTCGGTGCCGCGACGAGGACGCTGTCGCCCGCTTCGAGGGCGGCGCACGCGGCGAGCTGGAACGGGTCGAGGGCGAAGCCGAGACGGGACCGGAAGGCCTGGAGCTTGGGGGTCTTGTCTCGCGTCTTCGCCGCGGCGAAGCGTTCCGCGGGACTGAGGTCGGGGCTCACCGGGTCACCCCGCCGCGAGTTCGGCGTCGAGCGCGGCTGCCCGCTTCGCGACCCGGCGGTCGTGCAGCCAGGCGACGCCGGCGGCGAGGAAGAACAGCACGATCATGGGGATGGCCAGGAGGAACATCGAGAAGATGTCGGCCGACGGGGTCGCGATCGCGGTGAACAGGACGATGACGAGGATGGCCACCCGCCAGCCCTTGACGATGGCGGCGGCCGAGACGACGCCCACGAAGTTCAACAGCACCAGGAACACCGGCATGACGAAGGCGATGCCCACGGCGAGCACCAGCTTGAGGACGAAGTCGTAGTAGACCTTCGACTCGATGATCGTCGCGTCCTGGGTGTCGACGAAGCCGGTCATGACCTCGACGATGTGGGGCAGCACGTACCATCCCGCCAGGCAGCCGCCCAGGAAGAGCGGGATGGCGGTGCCGATGAAGCCGACGGCGTAGAGCTTCTCTTTGCGCACGAGGGCGGGAACGATGAAGGCCCAGACCTGGTACAGCCAGACGGGACTGGAGATGACGACCCCGACGGTGACCGCGATCTGGAGCTTCAGGTCGAAGGCGCCCGTGATGTTCGAGTAGTTGAGGGTGGTCTCACCCGTGCGTGCCGCCGCGATCGCCTCGACCGGCGACCTCAGGGCGTCGAGGACGAAGGGCGCGAGGAACCAACCGGCGACAGCGGCCAGGATGAGGGCCAGGGCGGAGATGAAGAGTCGCTTGCGCAACTCGAGCAGGTGTTGCCCGAGGGACATCTTGCCGTCGCGGCCTCGGCTGCGGCCCGTGCCCCTTCCCTGGGTGCTGTCGCCACGAGTCGTCGTCGTGGCCACGCGTCAGGACTTCGGCGGGACGTCGCGGTTCGGCGACGGGTACGAGTCGTCGACGCGGCGTGCGGTCGGACCGTCGGTGTACCGGGCGGACGAGTCGTCCGGACGACGGACGGGACGGTCGTCGAGGTCGTCGTCGACGGCCGACTCCTTCTTGTCGCTGTTGACCTCGTTCTTGAAGATGCGCATCGACTGGGCGATGCTCTTCGCGAGGGCCGGGAGCTTCGGCGCACCGAAGAGCAACAGGACGATCGCCAGGATGATGATCAGGTGCCAGCCTGAGAGCGCGTTTCCGAACATGATGGGGTCTCCTTGCGGGGCAGGGTGACGTCCACTCTACCGTGCGGCCTCGTCTGCGGCAGGCACGGCGCAGGCGATGCACAGGGCGTGCCGCAGCCGGACGTTCAGGGAGTGACGGACGGGTCGACGTCGTAACGCTCGATCGCCCGACGCGCCCAGTCGGCCACGGCCGAGCGCGCCGACTCGGGCCCGACGACCTCGGGGTGACCCGGGAGTCCCGCCACGAGCCGACAGAGCGTGCCGAGTCGGTTGACGCGCAACCGGAGGCGCACGCGGTCGTGCGGGAGGGGTTCGGGTTCGTCGGGACCATAGTCCGCGAGGAGCGGCGCCGCGGCGGCGTCGAGGTCGAGCACCACGACCAGGTCGTCCGGAGACCCCTCGAACAGCGTCTCGGGCAGGGTGACGTCGTCGGCCCGGTGAGCGATCGGAGTCGCGGTGAGCGCCGGGGAGGCGATCCGGTCGAGTCGGAACGTCCGGGGAGCCTCGCGCAGGTGGTCCCAGGCCCTGAGGTACCAGTCGGCGTCGACCGACTCGACCCGCAGCGGGTCCACCCGCCGTCGTTCCGCGACCCCCCGGGTGCCGCGATAGTCGAACTCGAGCTGGACGCCCGCCTCGACCGCCCGGCCGACGAGCCCCAGGACCTCGTTCGTCTCGGACTGGTCGACGGCCACCTGGCTCGGTTCGCTGGACGCCCCACGCGACAGCTTGCTCATCAGTGTGGCGATGGCCGCGCGGTCCGCGTTCTCGGGCAGCGACGAGAGGTACTGCAGGCCCGCGATGAGGGCGGCGGCTTCGCGGGCGGAGAACCGTGGCGAGTCGTCGATGGCGACGAGGTTGGTCAGCACGATGACGTCGTTCTGCTCGAAGTCGTCCCACGCGATGTCGAAGAGGTCGCCGTGCTGGTACTGCGTCGTCTCGCCAGGGACGCCCGAGACGGCGATCAGCTCGACCGCACGCCGGATCTCGCCCACGCTCACGCCGAAGTGCGCGGCCGCCTCGGCCACGCTGACTCGCTCGTGGTCCATGAGCCACGGGACGAGCGACAGCAGGAAGGCGAGCTTGTCGGCCGCGTGGAGGGCACCGCGGGGCTCAGCCACGGGCACCCCCGTCGACCGGGCCGGTGGTGTGGGCGGCGAGCACGGCCTCGAGGCGGGTGCGCACCAGGGCACGGAGACCGTCGGGTTCGACGACGGTGACCTCGGGACCGAAGGAGGCCAGCTCGTCGGCGAGCAGGTTGTCGTCGGTCCAGTGGACGAGGAGCGTGTCGGCATCGAGACGGGTCGTGCCACGGCGCTTGCCGAGTCGGGTCTCGGCGTCGGACAGGGGCTCGACGCGGACGGTCGCGGTGCGATCGCGCCAGACCTGCTCGAGGTCGGCCAGCGCGCGCTCGGCCGTGGCGTCGTCGGGTCTCGTGTACGGGGTGGTGGTCAGCTGGACGGGGCCGACGACACGGGACAGGAGGAAGGTCTTGAGCGCCCCCGTGCCGACCTCGACCGCCGACACCAGCCACCGGCCCTGGTGCTGCACCAGGGCTGCCGGGGCGACCTCGCGCCGGCGGGCGGACTCGTCACCGGGCTTCAGGTAGTCGAACCGGACGACGACGCCCCGGTCGAGCGCCGTCCGCAGCGGCTCGAAGGCCGCGTCGCGGGAACGGAGCCGAGGGGCGTACTCGAGCTCGGGAACGCTCGCCGCGCCGCCGAGCGAGCGCAACTTGAGGAGTGCCCGTCGGGACTCGTGCGAGAGCGACCCCTCGCGCCACACCATCGCCGCCAAGGTGAGGAGGGCGGTCTCCTCGGACGAGAACGAGATGTCCTCGGGCAGCTCGTACGCGCCCCGCGGGATGCGATAGCGGAGTGCCTGGTTGTTGCCTGCCGCCGCCGGGTCGTCGATCGTCTCGAGGGGGACGCCCAGTTCGCGGATGTCGTCCTTGTCCCGCTCGAACTGCCGCTCGAGCGCGGCGTTGTCACCCGAGCGCGAGTACTTCTGGCGGTACCCCTGGACGGTCGACAGGATCTCGGTCTTGCTCAACCCGGAGTCCGTCGCGAGCAAGGCCAACACGAGGCTGAAGAGTCGCTCTTCGACGGGGACGCGGGGGGTGCGGGCAGTGGGCACGGCGACCGGCTCAGCAGGGCCGGGTCATCGGATCGCCCCGAGCACGTCGAACACGTACACGTAGGCGGAGCCACCGCTGTCGGACGTCGCGGGGAGCACGACCATGACCTGCGAGCCGACCTGCTGGCCCACCAGGGCCGAGCGGATGTCGTCGGGGATCTGCTCGTCGCCGAGGTCGACCGGCGTTGCCGAACCGCCGTTGGTCCAGGTCGACCCCGCGACCGTGGACGGCTGGCTCCAGGTGACGGCCGTGAACTGCACGACGGCGGAGTCGTCGGCGGTCAACGTAGGACCGTGCCCCTTGCGGACGAGGTGCACGACCTCGTCGGTGGGGGCGTCACCCGCGGGGATCGTGATGCCGGGTGCACCGTCGGGGGCGGTGACCACCGCGGGCAGGCCGTCCGCGCCGAGCTGGAGGGCCCCGTCGGCCTTCTCGAGGAACGCCCGCTTGACGTCGACGACGGCGACGTAGGCGGCGTCGGGATCGTCGTTCGGGGTCGACGCGGCGCCGTTGATCGATGCCGAGAGGTCGCTGGCCTTGACGGCGACCGCGACGCGCGACCCCACCGTGGAGCACTCCAACGCGTCGACGAGCGGGGCGAGCGTCTGCCCGCCCACCGTCAACGGGACGTTCGTCGAGCCGTCGTAGCCGCTGTCCTCGAGTTCCTGGCCCGTGCTGCCGTCGAACAGGGTGTAGTCGATGACGACCGGGGTGCCGTCGACGAGTCGCTGACCGTCGCCCTCGATGAGCGTCGAGACCTCGGTCTTCTTGGTCACGATCGGCGTCGGCACGTCGACGTCGGGCTTCGTGCCGAAGTCGCCGGTCGCGGTGACGACCGAGGCGGCGTCACCCGTGGGAGGGCAGCCGGCGGAGCCGGGGCCGGCCGTGCTCGAGCAGGCCGTCATCGAGGCGAGCAGGCCGACCGTCACGACGAGGGCGGGGATCTTGCGCACGGGGACTCATTTCGTGGAGGCGACCGGGGGGTCGGGTGGGGCGACCGGTCGGGTCGTTCGGATGCGGGGACAGCTTAGCGGGGGTGGTCGGAGCCCTCGACGATGCTCAGGCCGGGGTGGAACCGGTCGACGTGCCGTCGGCGCCGGCTCCGTCGGTGGTGCCGTCGACGGCCTCGGTCGCCGCGATCGCGGCCTCGGCCGCCGTCCGGGCCTGGCGTGCCGTCTTGCGCAGCTTCTTGTCGCTGGCCGACCGCTCGCCGAGTGCGCCGGGCGTCCAGGCCTCGACGTCGGCATCGCTGTAGTCGGACTTGGAGGGGCGTCGTTTGAGCTGCGGGAGCACCGCTCCCGGTGCCAGCCGGCGGGCGGTGAGGAGGAAGCCGGTGTGCCCGATCATGCGGTGGTCGGGGCGGACGGCGAGGCCCTCGACGTGCCAGCCGCGGACGAGCGTCTCGGACGCGTCGGGCTCGGTGAAGGCCCCGGAGGCGCGCAGGGCCTCGGCCGTGCGCGAGAGCTGTGTCGCGGTGGCGACGTAGCAGATCACCAGACCGCCCGGCTTGAGGGCGTCGGCCGTGACGTCGACGTTCTCCCACGGCGCGAGCATGTCGAGCACGACCCGGTCGACCGTCCCGTCGGGCATCGCCGCGGGCAACTCGTCGGCCAGGTCGCCGACCGTGACCGTCCAGTTCTCGGGCTCGGCACCGAAGAAGCTCGCGACGTTGCCCTCGGCGACGTCGGCGAACTCCTGTCGGCGCTCGAAGGACGCCAGGCGACCCTCGGGGCCGACGGCCCGCAGCAGCCAGAGCGACAGCGCACCCGAACCCACGCCCGCCTCGACGACCGTCGCGCCGGGGAAGATGTCGGCGAACGCCACGATCTGGGCGGCGTCCTTCGGGTAGACGATGGCCGCGCCCCGGGGCATGGACATCACGAAGTCGCTCAGCAGCGGACGGAGGGCGAGGTACTCGTCGCCCGTCGTGCTGGGGACGACGGACCCGTCGGGCAACCCGACGACGTCGTCGTGCGCGATCATGCCGCGGTGCGTGTGGAACACGGCGCCCGGGGTCAGCACGATGGTGTTCATCTTGCCCTTGGGGCCCGTGAGCTGGACCTTGTCGCCTTCGACGAAGGGGCCGGACTGGCGGCGGAACGCGGTCATGCGAGGGTGCTGCTTTCGATCGGGTCGCACCCCGAGGGGTGCAGGAGGCGCGGCGTGCGCACCGGGGTCAGGAGTCGGAGGTCGCCTGGTCGCGGACGGCACGGCCGGCCCGGTGCAACGCGCGGAGGTCGTCGACCGTGGTGCCGACGAGGGTGTCGCGGCGGATGTAGGGGCCGTCGTCGGCGAGCGGTGCGTGGTGCTCGACGCCGATCGCGACGGTGCCGGCGGCCACGGCCGAGGCCAGGCCGGGGGTGCTGTCCTCGATGGCGATGCAGTCGGCGGGGTCGACGCCCAGCAGGGCGGCACCCCGCAGGTAGGCCTCGGGGTGCGGCTTGGCGTGTTCGACGTCGTCGCCGGCGACGATCGCGTCGAAGGCCTCGAACTCGATGGCGTCGACCATGAACTGGGCCATGCGGCGGATGGACATGGTGACCAGGGCGGTCGGGACGCCTTCTCGCCGGAGCTCGGCGAGGAGTTCCTTCGCCCCGGGACGCCACGGGATCTCGACCGCGGCCCGCTCGAGGACCGCCGTGGTCAGGCGGTCGATGATCTCGTCCTCGGTCAGGTCGACCCCGTGGGACTGCAGGACCCGGGCGGACTGCCACAGGCCGCTCCCGATCATGGCGTCGCCGTCCTCGCGGCTCCAGGTGCCGCCGAACGACTCGACCAGTTCGACCTGGCAGAGGAACCAGTACGGTTCGGTGTCGACGAGGGTTCCGTCCATGTCCCACAGGACGGCGGCAGGCAGGGTTTCGGTCACGGCGGACCAGTCTACCGGGCCTGGTCGACGTGGCCTCCCGGCCCGCGCCTCCTGGTGGCGGTCACGGTCTATCGTGGAGGGTCAAGCGCCGGACGCCCTTCCGGCACGGTGAGGACACAGGTTGACGAACACGTCGGATTTCGCTGCGGGACGCCTGCTGGTGGTCGCCTTCGAGGGCTGGAACGACGCCGGCGAGGCCGCCAGCGGCGTCGCGCGCAGCCTGGTCGAGACCCTCTCGCTCGAACCGGTGGCCGAACTCGACGGCGAACGGTACATCGACTACCAGTTCAACCGCCCGCAGGTGGGGCTCGACGACGACGGGGTGCGAACCCTCGTGTGGCCGCGCATCCAGCTGCACGCGGCCGCCGACGCCGCGACGGTCCTCCCCCGCGACCCGTCGTCGCCCACCACCGAGGTGCTCGTGCTGCTCGGTGCCGAACCGTCGCGGAGCTGGCGCGGCTTCGCCGCCGAGATCGTCGACCTGATCGACGTGCACGACGTCACGGGCGTGGTGTTCCTCGGATCCATGCTCGCCGACGTCCCCCACACGCGGCCCATCTCGGTCTTCGTCAGCAGCGAGAACGAGGCCGTCCGCGACGAGTACACCCTCGAGCGCAGCACCTACGAGGGGCCGGTGGGCATCTTGTCGGTCCTCGCCGACGCCGTCGAGGCCGCGGGCGTGCCGACCCTGTCGATCTGGGCCTCCGTCCCCCACTACGTCCACAACGCCCCGTCGCCCAAGGCGACGCTCGCGCTCATCGAGAAGCTCGACGAGCTCTCGGGCGTGACGATCCCCCGCGGCGAGCTCGCCGCCGAGTCGACGGCCTGGGAGTCCGGCATCGACGCCCTCGCCGCCGACGACGAGGACATGGCGGGCTACATCGAGCAGCTCGAGCAGGCCCGCGACACGGTGGACAGCCCCGAGGCGAGCGGCGAGGCCATCGCGCAGGAGTTCGAACGGTACCTCCGTCGTCGCGACGGCAAGGGCGGGGACGGACGACCGGACGACCCGCGGTACCCCCCGGTCCCCTGACCGGTCCTCCGGCGACCCGTCAGGAGGGGCGGGGTGGGGCCCGGTACGACGGCCCCGGTCAGGTGGCGGGCCCGCCCGGGACCGCGACGCCGTTCTCGTAGGCGAACACCACGGCCGCCGTCCGGTCGCGGAGGCCGAGCTTGCCGAGCACGTTGGAGACGTGCGTCTTGACCGTGGCCTCGCCCAGGAACAGCCGGCGGGCGATCTCGGCGTTGGAGGCCCCCGATGCCAACCGGTCGAGCACCTCGCGTTCGCGTTCGGTGAGGGTCGCCAGTGCGGGGCTGGGGACGACGACGCGCGTCGTCGCGGGGTCGCCCACGGCGCGTTCGACCACGGCACGGGTGAGTTGGGGCGAGAGCAGGGCGTCTCCGCGGTGGACGACGGCGATCGCCTCGATCAGGTCCTCCGGCGTGGCCGTCTTGAGCAGGAAGCCGCTCGCCCCCGCCTGCAGGGCCCGGAAGACGTAGTCGTCCCGGCCGAAGGTCGTCAGGACGAGGATCGCCGGGCCGCCCCCGGATGACTGCGCGAGGATGCGGCGCGTGGCCTCGAGCCCGTCGAGGACGGGCATCTCGATGTCCATGACGACGACGTCGGGGCGGAGCCGCCGGACGAGGTCGACGGCCTCGAGCCCGTCGCAGGCCTCGCCGACGACGCGGACGTCGGGTGCGGTGTCGAGGATGATGCGGAAACCCGTGCGGACGAGGTCCTGGTCGTCGACGAGCAGGACGGAGACGGGGGCGGTCGTGTCGGTCATGGTCTCTCGGAGGGTTCGGCGGCGGTGACGTGGTCGAGGGGGCGGGCGTCGGCGCAGGCGTTCACGGGCAGGACCGCGCACACCCGGTAGCCCCCGCGCGAGCGGGGGCCGAGCTGGAGCTCGCCCCCGTGCAGGTCGACCCTCTCGCGCATGCCCCGCTGGCCGAGTCCGGGGCCGGTCGCCGTCGATCCCTGCGGGATACCCGCGCCGGGATAGGGCATGGGGCCGGGACGACCGTCGTCGACGACCTCGACCTCGATCGTCCGGTCGCCGTAGCGGAGGTGCACCTCGGCGAGGGAGGCGTTGCCGTGCTTGAGGGTGTTGGTCAGGGCCTCCTGGGTGATGCGGTACAGGGTGACCCCGATGCTCTCGGGGACGTCGCGGGCGTCGCCGTGCACCGAGAACCGGACGTCGAGGCCCAGGGCTCGCGTGTCGGCCATGAGTTCGGGCAGGGCGCCGAGGCCCGAGGGGCCGGACCCGGCCTCGCCGTCCCGCGACCGCAGGACGGACAGCAGGCGGTCCAGCTCGTCGATGGTCGTCCGCGCCGTGCCCTCGACGGCCGAGAGGGCGCCTCGTGCGATGTCGGGCCGGTCGAGCGTCCGCCGGGCGGCGCCCGCCTGGATGCCGATGACGGCCACGTGGTGGGCGACCACGTCGTGCAGCTCGCGGGCGAGGCGGGTGCGTTCTTCGTTGATGGCCCGATCGGCGACGAGCTCGTGGGCGGCGCGCAGCTCGACCCCCGTGCGTTCGAGGGCGTGGAGCCGGGTGGCCGACACGCGGGCCGCCCGGCCGAACGCGATGGCCGTGACGAGGACGATGCCGTTCGACACGAGCGTGTAGGCGATCGTGGCGAGGGTCACGGGGTCGGGTGCCTCGGCGTCGGACACGTAGACGGAGTGCAGCCACACGCCCAGCCAGACGAACATGACCGCGGTCACGACGACGCTGACGACGAGCGCACGGCCGCGCCGGGCGGCCCAGGCGTTCGCGGTGAAGATGACCACGAACTCGACGATCGACGGGGTGAGGGTGTCGGGGTAGCCCCTCAGTTGGGCGGCCAGGAACACGGCCGACACGACGACGAGGACGGCCACGGGACGCTGCCGTCGGAAGGCGAGCGGGGCGCAGAGGCCCAGGAGCCACAGCACGCTCTCGAGGGTCGAGGGCGAACCCGCCCCCTCGGCGTCCTCGACGATGACGGCGCTGAGCCAGAGCGTGACGAGGCCGAGCGCCGCGGTGAGGGCGGTGATCCAGAGGTCGACGCGGGTGTCGCGTCGGGTGAGCGGCCGGCGGGCGTCGCCCGGCGTCGCGGCCGGGGCCGGGGCGGTCGTCGACGTCTCCACGCCGACCATCGTAGGGCAGACGGGCGTGCTGATTGAGGAAGACTCATGCATGCGCATGGAGAACGGGATGGACGACCCGTTTCGTCCGGGTGCCGGGACGGACCGGTCGCCTCGGCGCCGTCGGCGGCGTTCAGGCGCGCAGGTCGATGCCCAGCAGCGCCTGCACGGCGTCGACGTCGACCTCGGACGGGGCCGTTCCCCGGGCCACGACGGCGTCGACGGCGTCGAGGGCCGAGGGCGTGTCGAGGTCGTCCGCCAGCGACGAGCGCAGGCCGACGACCAACGGGGTGGGGGCCGGGACCGGCACCGCGCCTCCTGCTCTCGTGGCTGCCCAGGCGAGCCAGCGCTCGAGACGACGTTCGGCGGCGACGAGGTCGGCGTCGAACCACTCCCAGTCGGAGCGGTAGTGGTGCGCCAGGAGGGCGAGCCGGACGGCGCGGGGGTCGCGGCCCGCGGCGACGAGCTCGCTGACCTTCACGAGGTTGCCGAGCGACTTGCTCATCTTCTCGCCCTGGTAGCCGACCATCCCGGTGTGCGTGTGGTGGACGGCGTAGGGGCGGCCGGTGAGGGCCGTGCCGTGCGCCGTGCTCATCTCGTGGTGCGGGAACACCAGGTCGCTCCCGCCGCCGTTGACGGTGACGGGCACGTCGAGGTGCTGCTGGGCGATGACGGTGCACTCGATGTGCCAACCGGGTCGGCCGGCGCCCACGGTGGTGGGCCACGACGGCTCGTCGTCGCGGGCCGCGCGCCAGAGCAGTGGGTCGAGGGGGTCGCGCTTGCCGGCGCGATCGGGGTCGCCGCCGCGCTCGGCGAAGAACCGGGCCATCGTCTCGGCGTCGTAGCGACTCTCGAGCCCCAGGTGCCAGTCGGTGTCGCGCTCGGCGGCCCGGACGTCGAAGTACAGGTCGTCGCCGGCGCTCGAGGCATCGGTCGGCACGGGGTACGCGAGACCCCGGTCGAGGAGGCGCGCCACGGCGTCGGCGACGTCGGTCACCACCTCGGTCACCGCGACGTAGTGCGTCGGCGGCACCACGGCCAGGTGCTGCATGTCGCTGCGGAAGAGGTCGGTCTGGCCGTCCGCGAGCTCTCGCCAGTCGACGCCGGTGGCCGTCGCCCGCTCGAGCAGCGGATCGTCGACGTCGGTCGTGTTCTGGGCGTAGACCACCTCGACCCCGGCGTCGCGCCAGACGCGCAGCAGGGTGTCGAAGGCCAGGTAGGTCGACGCGTGACCCAGGTGGGTGGCGTCGTACGGAGTGATGCCGCACACGTAGAGACCGGCCCGCGACCCGTCGACCTCGGTCGGGTGCACCGTGCCGGTCGACGTGTCGTGGAGCGACGGGAGGTCGCCCAGGCCCGGGAGGCGCGGGACGTCGGGTTCTGCCCAGGACCTCATGCGGCCACCACGCCCGTGCCGAGCAGGACGAGCAGGACGACGCCGAGCACGATGCGGTAGGCCACGAACGGGGCGAAGCTGCGGCGCGAGATGTAGTTCATGAAGAACGCGATGACGACGAAGCCGACGACGAACGCGACGACCGTGGCGGCCAGGGTCTCGCCCAGCGAGTAGGGCCCGGGGTCGCTGAAGCTCTGGACGAGTTCGTAGAGACCGCTGCCGAAGACGGCGGGCACGGCGAGCAGGAACGAGAACCGGGCGGCGGCGGGACGCGTGTAGCCGAGTGCTAGTGCCGTGGTCGTCGTGGCACCCGACCGCGAGACGCCGGGGAAGAGCGCCAGCACCTGGGCGACGCCGACGGCGATGCCGTGGCCGTAGCGCATGTCCTCGAAGCGCTCGGTCTTCTTGCCGAGACGATCGGCCAGTCCGAGAAGGACGCCGAACACGATCAGGACGATCGCCACGATCCAGAGCGAGCGGAACACCGTGCGGATGTACTCCTGCGCGACGTACCCCACGAGCACGATCGGGACGGTGCCGATGATGACGAGCCAGCCCATGCGGACGTCGGGGTCGGTGCGGGGGATCTTGCCGGTCACGCCCGCGAACCAGCGCGAGACGATGCGGGTGATGTCGCGCCGGAAGTAGATGACGACCGCGAGCTCGGTGCCGAGCTGCGTGATCGCCGTGAAGGTGGCGCCCGGGTCGAACTCGGCCGCCGCCCCGGGATCGCTGAAGAACAGGCCGACGAGCCGCAGGTGGGCGCTCGACGAGACGGGGAGGAACTCCGTGAGGCCCTGGACGAGGCCGAGCAGGAGTGCCTGGAGGAGATGCTCCACGCGGGTGACCCTTCTGGTGCGGGGGTTGCTAGTACGTCGACAACAAGTCCCGCAGGACGCGACTGCCAAAGGATAGTGCGTCGAGCGGGACCCGTTCGTCGACGCCGTGGAACATGGCCGGGAAGTCCATGCCCTCGTCGAGCCGGAGCGGGGCGAAGCCGTACCCGGCGATGCCGAGCAGGCTGAGGGCCTTGTTGTCGGTGCCGCCCGAGAGCAGGTAGGGCAGGACGGGTGCCCCCGGGTCGTGCCGGTCGAGGGTGGCGGTGATGGCGTCCACCAGGGGCCCCGAGAAGGGCGTCTCGAGCCCGATGTCGGTGTGCATCGTCTCGATCTCGACGTCGTCGCCGATCAGGGCCCGGACCTCGGCGAGCACCGCCGCCTCCTGCCCCGGCATGCACCGGATGTCGACCAGGGCCTCGGCTGTGTCGGGCACGACGTTGTGCTTGTAGCCCGCCGTCAGCATCGTCGGGTTGGTCGTCGTGCGCAGCGAGCCGCGGATGAAGCCCTTGGCGGTGCCGGTGCGCAGGACCAGTTCGTCGGGTGCGACCTCGTGCACGTCGACGTCGAGGATGCGGGCCACCTCGCCCAGCAGGGCGGTCGTCGTGTCCGTCAGCACGATCGGCCACTGCTGGCGGCCGAGGACGGCCACCGCCTCGGCCAGGCGCGTCACGGCGTTCGCCTCGATCATCTGCGAGCCGTGGCCGGCGGTGCCCCGAGCCCTGAGCTTGATCCAGATCAGGGCCTTCTCGCCCGTCTGCAGCAGGTACGAGCGTCGACCGTCGATGAAGGTCGAGTAGCCGCCGACCTCGCTGATGGCCTCGGTGGCGCCGTCGAACAACCCGGGGTGTTCCTTCACCAGGAAGTGCGAGCCGAGGACTCCCCCGGCCTCCTCGTCGGCGAGGAAGCCCAGCACGAGGTCGCGGGCCGGTCGTTCGCCCGCCCGCAGGATGTCGCCGACGGCCGTCAGCATCATGGCGTCCATGTTCTTCATGTCGACGGCGCCGCGCCCCCAGAGCATGCCGTCGCGGACGACGCCGCCGAACGGGTCGACCGACCAGTTCGCGGGGTCGGCGGGCACGACGTCGAGGTGGCCGTGCACCACCAGTCCGGGCTTCGCCGGCTCGGCGCCCTCGACCCGGGCGATCACGCTGACCCGGCCGGGTTCGGACTCGAACAGCTGCGGCTCGAGGCCGAGGTCGAGGAGGGCCGCCTCGACGTACTCGGCGGCATCCGCCTCGCCGTTCGACCGCCCACCGCCGTAGTTCGACGTGTCGAACCGGATGAGGTCGCGGGCGATGCGGGCCGTCTCGTCGAGCTCGGGCTCGGTCGGACCGGTGCTCGTGGGGGTCGTCGTCATGCGCCCCACGCTACCTGCCGCGCCGCTCACGCCGACGGACGTGGCCGTGGTCACGAGGGCCCTCCGAGCCGTGCTAATCTTTCGTGTCGGCTTCGGTCGGCACCATCCAGTCCGGGTGGCGGAAATGGCAGACGCGCTAGCTTGAGGTGCTAGTGCCCGTATAGGGCGTGGGGGTTCAAGTCCCCCCTCGGACACTCGAAACAGTCTCTCTAGAGATGTTTCACCAGATCTGTGTTGAGACAGATGCTTGTTCGCAAGCGACGGAAGGCCCGCACACCTCGGTGTGCGGGCCTTCCTTGGTTCTCGGGCCTTCGTCGGTCGTCAGACCGCGCTGCCGGGGTTGCCGCTGGCGACGATCGAGCCGTTGATGCCCTGCGGGAAGAACCCGCCCTTGTCGATCTGGTTCGGCGTCAGGTACACGACGTTGAGCACGCGCTCGGCGGTCCGTCCGTAGACGATGGCGTTGGCGTCGGTCGGCACGAGGTTCTGGACGCCACCGAGGGTCAGACCCTGGTCGTCGTCCGTCGACCCGTCGAGGGAGTCGCGGGCGTCCGAGATCTTCGTCGCGGGCACCTGCAGTCCCTTGGCGTTCAGCGTGGTGCGGATGATGCCTGCGTGGTACGCCTCGACCGCGAGGATGCCGGCGGCCGCGCCGAGGTAGGTCTTGTTGTAGATCAGGGGTGCGGCCCCCTTGTAGGCGGTCACGCCGACGTCCTCGAAGATGAACGCCCCGAGCAGGAAGTTCTCCTCCGAGGCGAACGGGTCGAAGGTCTGGCCCGGTGTGATGACACCTGCCGCGAGGGCCGCCGCCGTGAAGCTGCTCTGCAGGTCGATCGCCGGTCGCGACACCTTCGCGCCGCCGAGCGCCGACCGCAAGAAGGAGACGTGCGCCTTCTCGTCCGCCGCGATCTCCTGCGCGATGCGCTTGACGATCGTGGTCTTGAACGGCACGGGTGCGCCGCCGACGACGCCGCCCTGGGGGTCGATGCCCGTGATCTGGTCGGCGGGCAGCCCCGAGCCGGTGACGGCCCGGAGGTAGAACTCCGCCTCGAGGTACTCGAGGTTGAGTGCGAAGTTCAGGATCGTCGCATCACTGATCACCTCGTCGGAGGGCGAGACGGCGGCCGCGGACTGGGCGGGCAGCGTCGCGGCGACCGCGGCGAGCCCCGTGCCGAGGCCCGTGACGCCGGCGGCGGCGAGCAGCCGTCGTCGATCGATCGGGGTCTCGGCGCTCCGGGAGATGGCACTGCTGATGAAGCGTGTGTCGAACATCGTCGTTCCTTCGGGTGTGTTCGTGCAGCGAGGTGTGCCGTCGGTGCGCGCTCCCAGATGACGGCACCGGCGACGTCGGGGTCGGGTGACCCGTTCGGGGGCCAAGCTAGCCCCCTCGCATCCCGTCCGGTAGCCCCCGCCTCCCCTGGTCGTCCCCGGCGCCCGTAGGGTCGGGTCATGTCGCTCTCGATGGCCGCCACGCGTGCTCTTCTGCGCCTGCGCCTGCGCCTCCGCTTCCGCCCCCGCTCGACCGAGTCCGAGGACTCGCTCGTCCGCTCGGTCGCCCGTCAGGGCTCCGCCGCGCCGGTCACGCGAGCGGTGCACCGCGTCGCGACCGTCGAGGAGGCGCGGGTCGGTGGTGCGCGCGTCGTCACGCTCCGTCCGCGTCGGGCCCCGAGCGGCGTCCACGTGGTCTACCTGCACGGCGGTGCCTACGTGCACCCCGTCCTGGCCACGCACTGGAACCTGCTCGCGGGTCTCGTCCGCGCCTCCGGGGCCGTCGTCACCGTGCCCCTCTACGGGCTCGCGCCGGCCCACGACGTGGACGACGCGCTGCCGCTGCTGGACGCCGTCCTCGCGGACGTGCGCCGCGCCTCCCCGTCCCGCGTCGTCGTGGCCGGCGACTCGGCGGGCGGGGCGCTCGCCCTCGTCGCGGCCATGCGGGGACGCGACGCCGGCCGACCGGCACCCGACGCGCTCGTGCTCTTCTCGCCGTGGGTGGACGCCCTGCTCGACTCCCCCGCGATCGACGAGGTCGCACCGCTCGACCCGATGCTCGCCCGCGACGGTCTCGTCGCCGCGGGTCGGTGGTGGGCCGGCGACCGTGATCCGGCCGACCCCGTCGTCAGCCCGGTGCGCGGCGACCTCTCGGGTCTCCCGCCCGTGTTCGCCTACGCCGGCGATCGCGACCTGCTGACGCCCGACGTGAAGCGGCTGGCCGCGGGCGTGACCGCGGCGGGTGGACGCGTCGAGCTGCGGCTGTACCGCGGTGCCTTCCACGACTTCGTCGGCGCTCCCTGGACCCCGGAGGCGCGGAGGGCGCTCCGACACGCCGCCTCGGTGATCCGTGGGGACGCGTCGATCGCGGGCCGGACCGCGCCGCCCCGCGCGTAGGGTCGCAGTCGGCGCGGGCGTCGGTGCCCCGCCTCGACGACGAGAGGTGCCACACATGGAGTACGCACGACTGGGCACGAGCGGCCTGACCGTCTCGGCGGTGACCCTGGGGTGCATGAGCTACGGCGTGCCCGACCGCGGGACGCACGAGTGGAGCCTGCCCGAGGACGAGAGCCGCCCGTTCATCTCGCGGGCGCTCGAGCTCGGCATCACGACCTTCGACACCGCCGACGTCTACTCGGACGGCACCAGCGAGGAGATCGTCGGACGGGCACTGCGGGACTTCGCGACCCGCGAGGAGGTCGTCCTGGCGACCAAGGTGCACGGCCGCATGCGTCCCGGCCCGAACGGGGCCGGGCTCAGCCGGGGGCACGTCATGAGCGCGATCGACGACAGCCTGCGCCGGCTCGGCACCGACTACGTCGACCTGTACCAGATCCACCGCTTCGACCCCGAGGTGCCCGTGGAGGAGACGATGGAGGCGCTCCACGACGTCGTCAAGGCCGGCAAGGCCCGCTACATCGGCGCCTCGAGCATGTGGGCCTGGCAGTTCGCCTCGATGCAGCACGCGGCCGACCTCGGGGGCTGGACGCGTTTCGTCTCGATGCAGGACCAGTACAGCCTGATCCAACGCGAGGAAGAACGCGAGATGCACCCCTATTGCCTGGACCAGGGCGTCGGCGTGCTGCCCTGGTCGCCCCTGGCCCGCGGGAAGCTGACCCGGGACTGGGACGCCACCACGGCCCGGACCGAGACCGACCGCTTCGGTCAGACGCTCTACAAGCAGCGCGAGGACGGTGACCGCCTCGTGGCGCAGGCCGTCGCCGACGTCGCGGAGGCGCGGGGCGTCCCTCGCGCGCAGGTCGCGTTGGCCTGGGTGCGGCAGCAGGACGCGGTCACGTCCCCCATCGTCGGTGCCACGAAGATGCAGCACCTCGACGACGCCGTGGCCTCGGTCGACCTGTGGCTCACCGACGACGAGCTCGACGCGCTGGAGTCGCCCTACGTGACCCGCGAGAACGAGGGGTTCTGACGACACGGTCCCGCCCGGTCGACCGGCACCACGTCGGTCTAGGGTGAGCCGCACGGGCGGCGACGACGCCGACCGATCTCGACGAAGGGCAGCACCCATGGGCAGCGACGCCAACCACCACGAGCACGACCGGCCGAGCACCGGCGGACCCACCTCGGGCGAGGACGGCTCGTACGTCGACGACGACCTCGACGGCGGCGCCCGCACGCGCGGGCCGCACGACGGCGAGGCCGACGGCACCTACACCGAAGAAGCCGGCACGAGCGAGGGCGACGGGTCGTACGTCGACGCGCAGGTCCCGGACGAGCCGGCCGCCGACGGCGGACCCCACGACGGCGAACCGGACGGGTCGTTCACGCAGAGCGACCTCGACGGCGGTCGCTGACCCCACCGTCCGACGCGCGGCCGTGCCCGGCCCGGCCCCCGAGGGGTGCCGGGCCGTTCGGCGTGTGGCGTTCCGGCAGGCGGCCCCGGGGGTACGGTCGTCTGAGGGAGGAACACATACATGACCAAGCGAATCGTAATTCTCGGCGGCGGTTCCGCCGGGCTCACCACTGCACTCGAACTGCAGAAGCGACACCCACCCCAGGCGGCGAGCATCACCCTCGTCGACCAGGCCCCGTACTTCACCTACCAGCCGTTCTTGCCCGAGGTCGCCGGTGGCCACATCGCCGCCCGCGACGTCACCGTGCCGCTGCGCAAGACGCTCAAGCGCACGAAGGTCGTCGAGGCGTCGGTCACCGGGCTCGACAGCGAGGCCAAGAAGGTCACCGTCACGAGTGCGGACGGCGAGTCCAGCGACATCGCCTACGACCAGTTGGTCGTCGCCCTCGGCGCCGTCACCCGGACCTTCCCGACCCCGGGCCTGGCCGAGAACGGCGTCGGCTTCAAGAGCGTCGAAGAGGCTCAGTACGTCCGTGACCGCATCCTCGGCAACATCGCCGAGGCGGCGAGCGTCAAGGACCCGGCCGTCCGCCGCAAGCTCCTCACCGTCGTCTTCGTCGGTGGCGGCTACACCGGCGTCGAGGCCCTCGCCGAACTGTCCGACGCCGCGAACTCCGCCGTCGACACGTTCCCGAACCTGTCACGCGACGAACTGCGCTTCGTGCTCGTCGAGGCCCTGGACCGCGTCGCCCCCGAGGTCGGTCCCGAGCTCTCAAAGTGGACCCTGGGCCAGCTGCGCGGTCGAGGCATCGACATCCGCCTCAAGACGACGATGCCCTCGTGCGTCGACGGCGACGTCGTGCTGAGCGACGGCGAGACCATCCCCGCCGGCACGATCGTCTGGACGGCCGGCGTCAAGCCGAACCCGGTGCTCGGCGACATGGGCCTCCCCCTCGGCCCGAAGGGACACGTGAACGTCAGCGCGACCCTGCAGGTCCAGACCGAGGACGGCCAGAAGCTCGACGGCGTCTGGGCCCTCGGCGACGGCGCGCAGGTCCCCGACCTGCTGGCCGAGAAGCAGCCGGCGTACTACCCGCCGAACGCGCAGAACGCCGTGCGCCAGGCGGTCACCGTGGCCGACAACGTCATCGCGACCCTGTCGGGCGAGCCCGTCAAGGAGTACCGCCACGAGTCGCTCGGCACCGTGGCGAGCTACGGCATCGGCAAGGGCGCGGCCAGCATGTTCGGCCTCCAGCTGAAGAACGTGCCGGCCTGGATGGCCCACCGTGGCTACCACCTGTACGCGATGCCGACGCTGAACCGGAAGTTCCGCATCCTGTCGGGATGGGTGACGAACTTCGTCGGCGGCCGCGACACGACCCCGCTGGTGGGTCTCGGCGACCCGCGCGCGGGATTCCTCAAGGTGACGCCGAAGGTCGACGCGAAGAAGTAGTCGCGACCGACCTCGAGAAGGAGGCGCGTCCCGGGTGACCGGGGCGCGCCTCCTTCGTCGTCGGTGCGGTGGAGCGGCCCGGGGCCCGGCTCAGGCCGTGGTGAGGCGCCGCACGGCCTCGCGCACGATCTCGCGTTGCAGGGCGGGGTCGAGCACCACGCCCGGATGCGCCTCGCCGAGACCGGGCAGGTTCTGCCAGGCGCAGGCGAGCGACATGACGAGGGCGAAGATGTCGTCGCTGCTCCAGGACACCGTCACGGCGGGGTCGCCGCGAAGGCGGTCGAGCTGCGACAGGGCGGCGTCCTGGACCGAGCGCAGGGTGGGGACCGAGGCCTCCCAGTCGTGCTCGCCCTCGAGCCGGGCCCAGGCGAGCAGCCGGTTGTGGTCGGGGTGGGCCTGCATGTGGTCGAAGACGGCGAGGGCGAATTCCTCGACGCTCGCGGCCGGGCGGGACGCGGCCTCGCCCATGGTCTCGAAGGTGCCGTTCAGGACGGTCGTGAAGAGCGACCTCTTGTCACCGAAGTTCGCGTAGAGGCGCTCCTTGCTGCAGCCGGCCTCGGCTGCGATGCGGTCGACGCGCGCCCCGGCCAACCCGTGTCGCGAGAACTCGGCGGTCGCGGCCTCGAGGATGGCTCGACGGGTCTCGGCGGCATCGGTTCGCATCGGATCACCGTAGCCGACTTACGAACCAACCAACTAGTAGGTAGGGTAGTTCGTCGTCCCCCAGAGAAACAGGTACCGCAGTGACCACCGTCGCCCCCGCCCCCACCGAGACGCGTTCGTCGCGCCGTTGGTGGGTGCTCGTCATCGTCGCCCTCGCGCAACTCGTCGTCGTCCTCGACGGCACCATCGTCAACATCGCCCTGCCCGACGCCCAGGCCGACCTCGGCCTCAGCGACGAGAACCGCCAGTGGGTCGTGACGGCCTACGCGCTCGCCTTCGGCGCGCTGCTGCTGCTCGGTGGTCGGATCGCCGACTTCTGGGGCCGTAAGCGCACCTTCATCGTCGGGATGGTCGGCTTCGGTGCCGCCTCCGCGTTCGGCGGGCTCGTGCAGACCGGTGGCGAGCTGATCCTCGCCCGTGGCCTGCAGGGCGTGTTCGCGGCCCTGCTCGCCCCCGCGGCCCTGGCCGTGCTCACCACCACCTTCGCGTCGGGTCGCGACCGGAACACCGCCTTCGCCGTCTTCGGCGCCATCTCGGGCGCCGGCGCGGCCGTCGGGCTCGTGCTCGGCGGCGTGCTGACCGAGTTCGTCAGCTGGCGCTGGTGCCTGCTCGTCAACGTGCCGATCGTGCTGGTCGCCATCGTCGCCGCCGCCTTCGTCGTGAGCGAGAGCCGGGCCGAGGGGCGGAACCGCCTCGACGTCGTCGGCACGATCGTCGTCGCGGCCGGCCTCGCCAGCCTCGTCTACGGCTTCACCCGGGCCGAGGACGGCTGGGGCTCGGCCGTCGTCATCGGCTTCATCGCCCTGGGGGCCGGTCTGCTCGCCCTGTTCGTCGTCGTCGAGCGACGGAGCGACCACCCGCTGCTGCCGATGCGCGTGCTCGCCGACCGCGTCCGTGGCGGTGCCTTCCTGGTGCAGTTGATCGTCGGGAGCGTCATGATCGGCGCCCTGCTCTACCTGACCTTCCACCTGCAGATCGTGCTCGGCTTCGGCCCGCTCGAGGCGGGGCTCGCCAGCCTGCCGATGACGCTGGTCATCATGGTCTGCGCTCCCCTGCTGACGAAGGCGCTGCCGATCGTCGGCCCCCGCCCGATGATGATCGTCGGGCCGCTCGTCGCGGGGGCCGGGCTGCTCTGGCTCGCCACGCAGATCACGGCCGACGGCTCGTACGCCGTCCAGGTGCTGCCGGCCCTGCTCGTCATGGGCGTCGGCCTCGCCGGCATCTTCGTGCCCATGCAGAACCTGGCGCTCAGCCGGGTCGCGCCGCACGACGCCGGTGCCGCCAGCGCGACCTCGAACGCCATGATGCAGATCGGCGGATCGATCGGTCTCGCCGTCTTCACGAACCTGTACGCGGGGGCCGTCGCGTCCTCGACGTCGACGGTGGGCGGGCCGCTCGGTCCGCTGGTCGACGGCTACTCGGTGGCCTTCCTCGCCGCCGCGATCGCCATGCTGCTCGCCGCGCCGATCTCGTTCTTCCTCATCCGCGGCCGCAAGGAGGACCTGCTGCCCACCGAGGTGCCCGTGCACCTCGGCTGATCAGGCCGGGGTCGTCGTGCCGGTGGCGGTCCGGGGCAGGCGGATCGCCGCCCCGGCCGCCACGGCCAGCAGGACGGCCGCGACGCCGAACGCCGCGGGGTACGAGACCGTGTCGACGAGCAGGCCCGCGACGAGCGGCCCGGCGATCGCCCCCACGTCCGAGCACATCGAGAAGATCGCGACGGGACGACCACCGCGGGCGCCCGCGGCGTCGCCGACGAGTGCCGCGGGCGCGGTGCCCATGAACGCCGTCGCGACGCCGTAGACGCAGAGCAGGGCGCCGAGGGTCCAGACGTCCGGGGCGAGGGACACCGCGAACAGGGTCACGGCCGCCACCGCGAACGCGCCGATGACGGCCGGTCGACGGCCGACGGTGTCGACGAAGCGCGCAGCCGGTGCCAGCGCGATGGTCTGGGCCACCGCCGACGCGGCGAAGAGCAACCCCGTCCAGGCCGTCGGTCCGCGCAGTACCTCGACCACGAGGACGGGGACGAGGGCGCTGCGCACCCCCAGCGACGACCAACCCTGTGCGAAGTTGGCCACGCACGCGGTCCGGAACCGCACGTCGCGCAGCACGACCCCGAGGGGCACCGGAGGCGCGGTGACGGTCGTCGAGGAGTGCTGCGGTGCCCGGCGCAGGAGCACGACGCCGACCAGGCCGGCCACGGCGAGCGTGCCCGCGTAGAAGAAGAACGGCGCCGTCAACGAGATGGTCGCGAGCAGCCCGCCGAGGGCAGGACCCGCCATGCCGCCGACGAGGAACCCGCCCTGGTAGAAGCCGACGGCCCGGGCCCGGAGCGACGGGTCGGTCGCGCCGAGCAGCAACGTCATCGCCGCGATGCTGAACATGGCCGAGCCGATGCCGCCCGCCCCCCGGAGCAGGAGGAGCTGCGGGTAGGTCTGGGCGAGCCCGGCGAGTCCGCTCGACAGCGCCACGATGCCGATGCCCACCGAGAGCACGACCCGCTCGCCCATCAGGTCGATGAGTCGACCCACGAACGGGCTCGCCACGAGGCGCATGAGGGCGAAGGCCGAGAGGACGGCACCCACCAGGGCGTGGTCGACGCCGAAGCTGCGGGCGTAGACCGGCAGGACCGGGACGACCACCCCGAAGCCGACCATGACGAAGAAGGCGATCACGCCGAGGACGTAGACATCGCGGGTGAGACGGGGGCGGTCGACGTCGGTGACGTGGCTGCGGAACGGGAGCACCGACACAGGCTACGGGGCGCGGAGTGTGACCTCGTGTGTCGGCGAGGACGACAGCACGGGCCCGGGTCGTGATGATGGCCTCATGACTCGACGAATCCGGTTCAACGCCTTCGACATGAACTGCGTGGGGCACCAGTCCCCCGGTCTCTGGCGGCACCCCGACGACCGCTCGGCCGACTACACGAAGCTGAGCTACTGGACCTCCCTCGCGCGCCTCCTCGAGAAGGGCGTCTTCGACGGGCTCTTCATCGCCGACGTGCTCGGCACGTACGACGTCTACGGCGGCAACCACGACGCGGCGTTGCGCAACGGCACCCAGACCCCGGTCGGCGACCCGGTGCTGCTCGTCTCGGCCATGGCCGCCGCGACCGAGCACCTGGGCTTCGGCATCACCGCCGGCACGGCCTACGAGCACCCCTACCCGTTCGCCCGGCGCATGTCGACTCTCGACCACCTGACGGAGGGGCGGATCGGCTGGAACGTCGTCACCGGCTACCTGCCGAGCGCCGCCCGCAACATGGGGGCCGACGACCAGCTCGACCACGACACCCGGTACGACCAGGCCGACGAGTACCTCGAGGTCCTGTACAAGCTGTGGGAGGGGTCGTGGGAGGACGACGCGGTCGTCCGCAACCGTGAGTCCGGCGTCTTCACCGACCCGGCCAAGGTGCACGAGATCAGGCACGACGGCACCTATTACAAGGTGCCCGGCATCCACATCGCCGAGCCCAGCCCACAGCGCACCCCCGTGATCTACCAGGCGGGTGCCTCGCCGCGGGGCATCCGCTTCGCCGCCGGCAACGCCGAGTCGATCTTCGTCGCGGCCCCGACCAAGGAACGCCTGGCCGCGACGGTCGGCAAGATCCGGGACGCGCTCGAGGCCGCGGGCCGCGGCCGCTACTCGGCGCGCATCTACACGTTGCTGACGATCATCACCGACGCCACCCCCCAGGCCGCCCGGGCCAAGCACGACGAGTACCGGCGCTACGCCTCGCACGAGGGCGCCCTGACGCTCATGTCGGGCTGGATGGGCGTCGACCTCTCGACCTACTCGCTCGACGACCCGGTGGGTGACGTCGAGAGCAACGCCATCCAGTCGGCCCTCGCGAACTTCCAGGCGCAGGCGGGTGACACGGGCGCGGAGTGGACGATCCGCGACATCGCCGAGGCGGCCGGGATCGGCGGTCTCGGGCCCCGCATCGTCGGGTCCGGCGAGGAGATCGCCGACCAGCTCCAGGAGTGGGTCGACGAGACCGACGTCGACGGGTTCAACCTCGCCTACGCCATCACTCCGGGCACGTTCGAGGACGTCGTCGAGCACGTGATCCCCGTGCTCCAGGCGCGGGGCGTCTATCCCACCGAGTACGAACCGGGCACGCTGCGGCAGAAGCTGTTCGGGCGCGGAGACCGGTTGCCGGACGAGCACCACGGGGCGCGGTACAAGGTCTCGACCGGAGCCCGCGTCGGCTGACGGAGGCCCTGCGGGGCGAGGATCTGAGGATCGTTACAACGGCGTGTCGGCGAAAGTCGACACGCCGTTCCCATCGGGGCTTTCATCTGCCGGATTTCATAACGGCAGGCGACTCCCGGGCTCCCGGACGGGTGGTCGGCGACATGACGCGGCGTGGGGGGCGTGGTTAGTGTGGACGCCGGTCGCCTCTCGGGGAAGCGACGATTCGGACTGATGGTCGTTGCTCAGAGGAGATGGTCTGCTTGGCGTGGGATTTCGTGGTGGACCGCTGGAGCCAGATCTGGTTCGCCTCATGGCAACACTTCTCGCTCGTGGTGCAGTGCCTCGTCCTGGCGGTCGTCGTCTCGGTCGGCCTCGCCGCCCTGGTGCACCGCAACCCGACGCTCTACGCGCTGGCCAACGGGGTGTCGGCCGTGGGGCTGACCCTTCCGTCGTTCGCGCTGGTCGGCCTGCTCATCCCCTTCGCGGGGTTCGGCGTCGCGCCGTCGGTCATCGTCGTCACGTTCTTCGCCGCACTGCCGATCCTGCGGAACGCCGTCGTCGGCCTCCACGAGGTCGACGGTTCGCTCGTCGAGTCGGCTCGCGGCATCGGCATGGGGCGCTTCCGGACCCTGGCGACCGTCCAGATGCCCCTCGCCTGGCCGATCATCCTCACCGGCGTGCGCGTCAGCGCGCAGATGGTGATGGGCATCGCCGCGGTCGCGGCGTACGCGCTCGGCCCGGGCCTCGGCGGCTTCATCTTCTCGGGCCTGTCCCGACTGGGCGGCGCGAACGCGCTCGCCTCCGTGGTCACGGGCGTGGTGGGCGTGGTCCTCCTCGCCCTCGTCCTCGACCTCCTCCTCGTCGGCCTCGGCCGCCTGACCATCTCGAGAGGCATCCGTGTCCAGAACTGACCCCACCCGCGCCTCCTCGTCCCCCTCGGACGAGGTCTCGGGCCGCAGCATCACCCTCGACCAGGTCACCAAGCGGTACCCCGGCCAGGCCGAGCCGGCCGTCGACGGCATCACGCTCGAGATCCCGGCTGGCAAGATCGTCATGCTCGTCGGACCGTCGGGGTGCGGCAAGACCACGACCCTCAAGATGATCAACCGGCTGATCGAGCCCACCGAGGGGCGGATCGTCCTGGACGGCGACGACGTCACCTCGATCGACGGCGACGAGTTGCGCCGCCGCATCGGCTACGTGATCCAGGCCGGCGGGTTGTTCCCGCACATGACCGTCGGGGCGAACATCGCCATCGTCCCGAAGATGCTCGGTTGGTCGAAGGAGCGCATCGCCGCCCGCGTCGACGAGCTGCTCGAACTCGTGTCGCTCGATCCGGCCACGTACCGCGACCGTTACCCGCGTGAGCTCTCGGGTGGTCAGCAGCAGCGCGTCGGCGTCGCGCGGGCACTGGCGGCGGACCCGCCCGTGTTGCTGATGGACGAGCCCTTCGGTGCCGTCGACCCCATCACCCGCCAGCGCCTGCAGGACGAGCTGATCAACATCCAGCACGAGCTGCAGAAGACCATCGTCATCGTCACCCACGACTTCGACGAGGCCGTGAAGCTCGGCGACTGGATCGTCATCTTCTCCGAGGGCGCGCACATCGTGCAGTACGACACCCCGGAGCGCATCCTCGCCGAGCCGGCGAACGAGTTCGTCGAGAACTTCATCGGGTCGGGGGCCGGCCTCAAGCAGCTGACGCTGACGCGCGTCCGTGACGTCGACCTCGCCGAGGCCGTCGTCGCCCGAGCGGGCGACTCGGCCGCCGACGTCCTCGCCCGGGTCGAGGCGGCCGGTCACGGCCACGCGGTCGTCGTGGACGACCGGGAACGCCCCGTCTCGTGGCCCTCGCGCCGCCAGCTCGGCCGTCTCGACGTGCTGGGCTCGTCACCCGACGCCGACCTGCCGGTCATCGGCAGCGGCGCCACCCTCAACGACGCCCTGGACACGATGCTCGTCTCGAGTGCGGGTGCGGCCCTCGTCACCGGTCGACGCGACGCCTTCATCGGCGTCATCACGGTCGAGGTCGTCATGGAGGCCATCACGCGGGCGCGCGCGTCGGCCGCCGAGGCCCACCACGACGCTCCGGTGGGCACCAACACGGGCTCCTTCGACGTCGTGCCGGGAGCCCCCGTCGACGAGAAGGACGCGGCGTGACCGCCTCGGTCGCCCTGGCCTCGGTCGACGGACGCTCGTCCGGCCGGCGGGGGCCCCGCCCGGCGTGGCTCGGACTGCTCGTGCAACCCGTGGCCGTGTTCGCCGTGTTCGCGGCATTCGTCGCGTGGTTGACCACGGCCGACCTGACGACGGCCGAACGGACCACCCTCAACCCCTCCGACCTGCTGGCCTACACGGGCGAGCACCTGGCGTTGACCTTCGTCTCCGCGGCGATCGTCCTCGTCCTCGCCATCCCCCTCGGCGTGCTGCTCACCCGGCGGCCGTTCGTGCGCATCAGCGGTCCCGTCCTGGTCCTCGCGAACTTCGGCCAGGCCGCGCCGGCCATCGGACTCATCGTGCTGCTCGCGTTCTGGCTCGGCTTCACCTTCTGGGCTGCGGTGGTCGCCCTCGTGCTGTACGCGGCACTTCCGGTGCTGCGCAACACCATGATCGGACTGCAGAGCGTCGACGCCCGCCTCGTCGAGGCCGGTCGGGGCATGGGGATGAGCGCGTCGTCCGTCCTGCTCAAGGTCGAGCTGCCGCTGGCCGTCCCCGTGATGCTCTCCGGCATCCGCACGGCCCTCGTGCTGCTCGTGGGGTCGGCGGCCCTCGCCACGTTCATCGGTGCCGGCGGCCTGGGGCTGCTGATCACCACCGGGGTCAACCTGTTCCTGCCGCGGGTCCTCGTCTCCGGGGCCCTGCTCATCGCCCTGCTCGCCCTCTTGATCGACTGGCTGGGCCGTGTGGTCGAGTACGTCGCCCGTCCGAAGGGACTCCGCGCATGACCGTCTCCCGCCTCCCCCGACGACTGCGTCGCGCCTCCTCGTCCCTCGCCGTGATCGGCGCCGCGACGCTCGCCCTGACCGGGTGCGGCCTGCAACCGGCGACGGCGTTCGTGCCCGCTGTGGCGCCCGGCTCGATCCGAGCCGTCGAGGGGTTGCCCGACGACGCGGCGATCACCGTGACGGCGAAGAACTTCACCGAGCAGTTGATCCTCGGGAAGATCGCCGTGCTCGCCGCGCAGGCCGCGGGCTTCGAGGTGACCGACATGACGAACGTGCCCGGGTCGGTGGCGGTGCGACAGCTGATGCTCGACGGGACGGCCGACATGACCTACGAGTACACCGGCACCGCCTGGCTGACCTATCTCGCCGAGGCGGAGGGCATCCCCGACCAGCAGGAGCAGTACGAGGCCGTCCGCGACGCGGACGCCGACAACGGCCTGACCTGGCTCGAGCCGGCGCCCCTCAACAACACCTACGCCATGGCGGTCCGGGCCGAGGCCGTTCCCGAGCTCGGCGACATCACGTCGCTCTCCCAGATCGCCGACCTGCCCGTCGAGCAGCGCACCTTCTGCGTCGAGGCCGAGTTCAACTCGAGGGCCGACGGGTTCGCGCCCATGCTCGCGGCGTACGGGCTCGAACTCGGCGCCGCCGACGGCGTGCCGACGAGCAACGTGAGCATCCTGGACACGGGCACGGTCTACACCGCGACCGACCGGGGCAGCTGCAACTTCGGCGAGGTCTTCACCACGGACGGCCGGATCGACTCGCTCGACCTCGACGTGCTGGAGGACGACCAGGGCTTCTTCCCCGCCTACAACGCGGCACCCGTCCTCTCGACGGCCACCCTCCAGGAGTACCCGCAGCTGGCCGAGGTGTACGACGAGATCTCGCCGGCCCTCACGGACACCGAGATGCGACGACTCAACCTGGCGGTCGACGTCGAGGGTGAAGAGCCCGCCGACGTGGCCTTCAACTGGATGGTCGAGCAGGGATTCGTCACCCGTCCGTGACACGCGGACGAGGGTGATTGTGACGGGTGATGCGCCCCCCGGCCGAAGGGCCGGGGGGCGCTGTCCGTCTGTACCCCACCTGCGCCCCACACACCGGGGGTGACGGGAGATGAACGACACCTGTCGGGGTGGTGAACGGCGCGGACGGCGGCGTGTCGACCGTCGGTCCGGACGTGGTGTCACCGGCCTGAACAGGTCTTTTGCGTGTCACGCGCCGCGCGCCACCGCCCGCCTGGAACGGGACGCGCCATGGCCGCGCTTTTCACGGCTTCTTGTCATCCCCGCACGGGTGACATCGCGGGGTCCGAGGGTCACCCGTTCGGGTGTCGGCAACAGGGGGGACACGATCGCCCCCGAACGGGGGGTCTTGTTAGACTCCTGTGGCGGGTGCCCCCCGAACTAGAGTCACAGCATCCTCCTGGTCGACCCGAAATCGCCAGGAACCGAGAAACCCGACCCTCTCCACCGGGAGCATCTGCTCCCGTCACCGCACCGACCCGAATCGTGCGTCGAGCAGACCCGCTGCCCGGCGCGCCCGTCGCCGCCCGGCCGACGTCGCGCACCATCGTGACGTCCGTGCTCCGGCGCGACGCCTGGGCGGTCGATCGAACCCGAACCTCGATCGACCGCCCGCCACCGCCCCCGTCGTCACCACCGACGTGGGCGTGCCGTCGCCTACCCGAACCCGAGACCCGATGTCCAGCACGCAGAGCGAACTCCGCTCACTCCTGGTCGGACCGTCGTCACCCCGACGGATCGATCCCCCGTTCGACCTGACCGAGTCGGACGGCCCCCTCGCGGCGCCCGCCGCGACGCACGACGCCGAGTCCGGCGCCGCCTGGGCTCGCCGCTACCGGCGCCGGCTCCGCCTCGTCGACACGGCCGTCCTGACCCTGAGCATCGTCGGTGCCGTCGTGGTGGACGCCGCGAGGGCCATCGCCGCCGGTCGGGGCTCGGACGCGTCCACCCTGATCGAGTCGGTGGGTTCTCCCGTGCTCCCCGTCGTCGTCGGGCTGGTCTGGACCTTCTGCCTCACGCTGCACCGCACCCGCGACCTCGCGGTCGTCGGCAGCGGCGTCGTCGAGTACAAGCGCCTCCTCACGGCGAGCGTCTGGGCCTTCGCCGTCGTGGCGATCGGGTTCGCCTCGGTCGGCCACATCGGCGGCGAGGGCTACTTCCTGGTGGCGCTGCCCGTCGGCGGTGCCGGCCTGGTCGTCGGCCGGTGGACCATGCGGCGCTGGCTCGAACGCCAGCGGGCCAAGGGCCACTACCTGTCGAGAGCCGTCATCGTGGGATCGCGCGACGACATCGCCGACGTCGTCCGTCGCATCGACAAGACGAGCGGTGCCGTGTACGACGTCGTCGGGGCGGCCGTCCCGGACGCCGACCCGAGGGGCATCGTGGTCGGAGGCCGCACCGTCCCCGTGGTGGCGGACCTCGACGGCGTCCCGCGTGCGGTCTGGCGCCTGGGCGCCGAGAGCGTGATCGTCGCCGGCGAACCGGGTCGTGGCCGGGAGTACCTGCGCGACCTCGGATGGTCGCTCGAAGGACGAGCGACGGAGCTCGTCATCGCCTCGCGACTGACGAACGTCGCCGGGCCCCGCATCCACTACCGCCCGGTCGAGGGTCTCCCCCTCATGCACGTCGAGCTGCCGCAGTTCGACGGCCCGCGACACGCCCTCAAGCGTCTGTCCGACCTCGCACTGGCGTCCGCCGCGCTCGTCGTCCTCGCGCCGGTGTTCGCCGTCGTCGCCCTCGCGGTGCGGCTCGACGGTCCCGGCCCGGTGCTGTTCCGTCAGCGCAGGGTCGGCCGTGACGGGCGCACCTTCGAGATGCTGAAGTTCCGCTCCATGGTCGTCGACGCCGAGAGTCGGCTCGCCGGCCTCGCGCAGGCGGACGAGGGAGCCGGCCTGCTCTTCAAGATGAAGTCCGACCCGCGGGTCACCCGCGTGGGTGCCGTCCTCCGTCGGTGGTCGCTCGACGAGCTGCCCCAACTGTGGAACATCGTCCGAGGCGACATGAGCGTCGTCGGGCCCCGGCCGCCCCTCCCTCGCGAGGTCGAGGGGTACGAGGACCACGTCCACCGACGCCTGTACATCAAGCCCGGACTCACGGGCATGTGGCAGGTGAACGGACGCAGCGACCTCAGCTGGGAGGAGAGCGTCCGCCTCGACCTCTACTACGTCGAGAACTGGTCGCTGACGGTCGACTTCGTCATCATGTGGCGCACCGTCCGGGTCCTCTTCGAGCACCGGGGAGCGTATTGACCCCCACCAGCAGCATCCGAGACCACCGCGGGCCGTTCACGGGCCCGGACCACGCTCACGACGACAGGGGAGAGAGCATGTCCGTCGACATCAGGCACTACCGGGACCGCGAGTCCGCACCGGCGACGACCGCCGCACCGATCCTGCGGGAGGACGCCCGGACGGGCGTCGACCTGCCCGAACTCCCCCGCCGCCGGAGGGGATCGCGGCGCAGCCGGGTGCTGCTGGTGCACTCGTCCGACGAGATGTACGGCTCGGACCGGATCGTCCTCGAGGTGGTCGGTGAGCTCGCCGCCCGCGACGACCTCGACGTGACGGTCTGGCTGCCCTCCGACGTGTCCGTCGGGCCCCTGGGGCCGAGGCTGCGCGAGCTCGGGGCGCGCGTCGAGCGCACGCCCCTCCCGATCCTGCGCCGGACCCGGCTCGGACCGCTCGGACTCGTCCGCCTGGCCCGCGACGCGGCGCGCACGGCGCTGAGACTGTCCGGGCGCCACTTCGACCTCGTCTACTGCGCCACGAGCGCCTGCCTGATCGTCGCGCCCGTCGCCCGGGCCATGGGCGTCCGCCGCGTCGTGGGGCACCTGCAGGAGCCCTGGAGCGACGGGGACCGTCGAGGCCTCCGTCCCCTGGCCCGCGCCTGCACCTCGTTGGTCGCCGTGTCGCGGTCGGTGCTCGACTCGTCCGGCCTCTCGGAGGACTCGCGCGCCGTCGTGGTCCACAACGGCGTGTCGGACCGCTCGATCGCCGTCACCGACCGTGCCGAGGGTCGCGCGCCCCAGTACGTGGTCGCGAGTCGCTGGAACGGCCACAAGGGCCACGCGACGCTCCTGACGGCCTGGAACGCGGCAGGCTGCCCCGGGCAGCTCGTCATCCTGGGCGGCCCGCCGGCCGTCGGCTCCTCCGTCGACGTGCCCGGTCTGGTCGCGGCGATCGTCTCGCGACCCGAGACCGTCACCGTCGTGGGAGAGGTCGACGACGCGTCGCCCTACCTCCGCGACGCCGACGCGGTCATCCTGCCGACCGATACCCTCGAGGGCTTCGGACTCGTCACGCTCGAGGCGTTCAGCCAGGGGCGTCCCGTCATCGCCAGCCGCTCCGGCGGCCCGGAAGAAGTCGTCGACGAGGGTCACACGGGCTGGCTCTTCGACCGTCGCGACGTCGACGGCCTGACCGAGATCCTGGCGTCGATGGACGTCTCCACCCTGGCCGTCGCCGGGCGCCACGCCCGCGAGGCCTACCTCCAGCGGTTCACACCGGAACGCATGCGTCGCCGCATCGGCGCGGTCGTCACCCGCGAGCTGCACACGGCCGACGTCGACTCCCTGGCGGTGGCCTCGTGACCGACGCCCCCGCGACCGCCGAGGCGACCTCGGCCCGGCCCGCCGTGCCCCGCGCCGTGCGTCCCGCCCTCGCCGCGCTCGCGTCGGCCCAGAAGCCGTCCACGGGTGCGCCCGCCTATTCGCGCTTCGTCAACCGCCGACTCGGTCGATGGGCCGCCGCGGTGGCCTACACCGTGGGTGCCACGCCGAACCAGGTCACGGCGCTCAGCGCCGCGTGCACCTTCGCCGGCATCGCGGTCCTCGCCTTCGCGCCGTCCGGCATCGGGACGGCCCTGGCCGTCGTCCTGCTGCTCGTCGTGGGTTACGCCCTCGACTCGGCCGACGGACAGGTCGCGCGCCTCCGGGGCGGCGGCAGCCCCGCGGGCGAGTGGCTCGACCACGTCATCGACGCGACCAAGATCGCGGTGCTGCACCTGGCGGTCTTCGCGTCGTGGCTCCGTGAACCGGAGGGTCGCGAAGCCCTGCTGGCCGCGCCGCTCGTCTACCAGGTCGTGGCGACGGTGGCGTTCTTCGCCATCGTCCTGACCGACCAGCTCCGCCGGGCGGAGGCGGCCCGGACCGGCGTCGCCGCGCCCGTCGGACGTCGCACGGGACTGCTCTACTCGCTGGCGGTCGTCCCGACGGACTACGGCCTGATGTGCCTCGCGTTCGTCTTGTTGGCCTGGCCGCCGGCGTTCACCGTCGTCTACCTGGCGCTCCTCGTCGCGAACGCCGGCTACCTCGTCCTCGCCCTGCCGAAGTGGTTCCGCGAGCTGAAGTCCCTGACTCCCCCGTCGATCGGTTCGAGGTCGTGAGGCACGAGGTCGCCCCGGTCCGTCGTGCCGTCGCGGGGGGTCTCGGTCGCGCCGTCTCGCGCCATGCCGCGCTCATCGGCGTGGCGGCGCTCCTCGGGGTGGCCGCGGGCGTCGGCGCATCGCAGCTCGCTCCGGCCGACTGGCGCGCCGAGGCGACGCTCCTCGTCCGGGTCGAGTCCCCGGGCTCGGGCCTCGCGGCCCGCGGTCAGTTCGCCCAGCAGCGCGTGGCGTCCTACGCCGAGCTCGGCACGAGCCCGGAAGTCCTCGGACCGGTCGCGGCCGACCTCGGCCTGCCCGTCGACGAGCTCGCCGAGCGGGTCTCGGTGGTCAACCCGGACGGCACCGCGGTCCTCCGCGTGCAGACGACGGCCGGAACGCCCGACGGGGCCGCCTCGCTCGCCGACGACGTCGCCGAGAGCCTCTCGGCGGTCGTGGATCGCGCCGAATCGGACGCCGGGTCGGACGGTCAGACCGTCGCGCTCGACCTCACCTCCCCCGCGGCCGTCCCGACGACGCCCGACGAGCCGGGCCTCGCGCTGACGGTCCTCTCGGGTCTCCTCGCCGGCCTGGCGGTCGGTCTCGCCGGCGCGCTCGTCCTGGCCCGTGCCCGGCCCACGGTCGACACGGTCGACGACGTGCGCCGCATCACGGGGCTGCCGGTCGTGGGACAGCTCCCGGGGGCCCTCCGGCAGGGCGACGACCCGGTGACCGGAGCCTCGTCCGCCCGGACCCGCACGGCCCTGCGCGAGGTCGTGCAGAACACGAGGGCCCTCCGGGGTGGCTCGCTGCCCGCCACGCTCCTGCTGGCCCGGACGGACTCGGTCCGCGAGGCGGTCGGCGTCGACGGCGGCCTCGCGCGCGCCGTCGTCGAGCTCGGCGCCACGTGCGCCCTGGTCCAGTCCGACTTCGACACCCGCACGCTGTCCCGTCCCTCGACGGTGCCCGTGGGCGCCGTGCCCGAGGAGGTCGAGGCCGATCGGCACGGCTACGACCGCGTGCCGGTGTCCGACGGGGTCGTCGCGTCGTCCCGTCACCTGGTCCGTTCGGGAACCCACGCCTTCTTCGCCGCCCTGCGCGAGGACTACGACGTCTCCGTCGTCCAGGCCTCCAGCGACTCGCACCCGCTCGCGCTGCGCAGCGTGACCGACGAGGTGGACGGCGTGCTGCTGGTCGTCCGGTCCGGGGTCACGACTGTCGAGTCCCTCCGGAGCCTGAGCGCCGAGCTCGTCAGCCTGGACGTGCAACCCGTGGGCGTCGTGCTGACCGGGGTGCCCCCGTGGCGCCGGGTCCTGGTGCGTGCCACCTGGCTCGACGACGACGTCCGTCACCCCGTCGAGGAACCCGCGCCCTCGTTCAGCATCGCCGACCTCGTGGACCACGCGGGCGCCGCCCGCCCGCTGCAGGACCTCCCCCGCCTCCGACGCCGGCCCGGTGCCCTGTCGTGAGCACCTCCGAGCACCACCCCGACGAGAGGACCACACCCGTGGACGTCATCCCCACCCCCGCCACCGGCCTCGCCCTCGACCCCGTCGACGGCGGGAGCGGACGAGGAGGCGCGGGCCGGGTCGGCTACGCGGCCGGCGCCTTCGACCTGTTCCACATCGGCCACCTGAACCTGCTGCGGCACGCGTCCGCGCAGTGCGACCACCTCATCGCCGGCGTCGTGTCCGACGAGATGTTGCAGGTGACCAAGGGCATCTCCCCCGTCGTCCCGCTCGCCGAACGGCTCGAGATCGTCCGCCACATCGACGTCGTAGACGGCGTCCACGCCGAGACCGTGCCCGACAAGATGGACGTCTGGCGCGAGCTCCGCTTCGACGTCTTCTTCAAGGGCGACGACTGGCGGGGCACCGAGAAGGGCCTCCGGCTCGAGCGAGAGTTCGGGGCGGTCGGGGTCGAGGTCGTCTACTTCCCGTACACCATGAGCACGTCCAGCACGGTGCTCCGCAGGGCGCTCCGGGCACTGTCCGGGGCGCCGGGCCAGGGCGGCGAGACGGTCGCCGTCGGCGACTCCGTGCGACTCCAGGGCTGATCGGTCCTCCCCAGCCCCGCGTCGATCCTCGTCGATCGATGCGGCTGGGGAGAACCGTCCGGGAGCGGTGGCGGCCCGAGATGCTCGACCCATGACACTCACCTCGGTCCTCGACACCACCCTCGACCGCCCTCCCGCCGACCCGGTCGCAGCCTTCGCCACGTCCGATCCCGGATGCGTCCCCGATCCGCACGCCCCCGTCCAGGACGTCGACGACCTCGTCCGCCACGTCGAGGCCATCGTCCCGTCGGCGGTGCGTCGCCAGCTCTGGACGTTGTTCTTCGACGACGACGACGTCCCCCTCCCCCTCATGGTGCCCCTCGAGGGCATCCCCGAGGTGCCCGACACCGCCGCCCTCGACCACTACGGCGATGCCCTGGCCGCCGTCGCCACCGAGTTCGGCGCCACGACCGTGGCGTTCGTCCTCGAGAGGGTCGGCGCCGCGTCGCCCCGTCCCTCGGACCGCCGGTGGGGTGACGGCCTCCGGGCGCTCGGGCGAGGACGGCCCTTCGAGGTCCGACCGGTGCTGCTGTGCGGCGACGAGGGTGTCTCGGCGCTCGTCCCGAGCGGGGGCACCAGGGTGCGCCCGGCCCCGAACGGCCTCCCTCAGGCGTCCTCGAGGCCCGTCCGCCTGGTCGACATCGTCCGCCTGCCCTGACCCCGCTCGCGGTCGACGAGTCTCCACCAGGCGGTCTCGGCGAGCTCGGGGGACGTGTAGACGCCCAGGCGGGCCGGCTCGGCGTCGGTCGGGCTCCACCGGCTCAGTCGGTAGCCGCCGCCGAAGCGCTCGACGACCGCCTCGGGTGCCCCCTCGGGGTCGGCGCGCACGGTCCACCGGTCGGGGACGTTCTCGTCGAGCATCGGTCGATCGTACCCGGGTCAGGCGCGCTGGCCGAGGCGGCCGCGCAACACGTCGATTCGCTTCTGGATCTGTTCGGTGCTGGCCTGAGCGACGGACGGGCCCCCGCTGATGCGCCTGAGGTCTGCGTGGATCAGCCCGTGCGGTTCGTTCGAGTGCCGCGACCAGATCGACACGAGCCGGCTGAGCTCTTGCCGCTGCTCTTTGATGGTCTGGTAGAGGGGTCGGGCCTCGTCGACCGGAGCGGTCGTGGGCAACCCGGTCTTCGGAGCCCGTCGTGCCTGGGTGGCCTGCCGCTGCCGCAGCAGGTCGCGGACCTGGTCGGGCTCGAGCAGACCGGGGATGCCGATGAAGTCGAGTTCTTCGAGGCTGCCGATCTCGCCTCCGGTGCCGAACTCGCCGCCGTCGTAGAGCACCCGGTCGAACGAGGCCTGCGAGTCCAGGGCCTCGAACGGTTGCTGCTCGAGGAGGCTCGACGCCTTCTCGTCGCGGTTGGCCGCGGCCATCACGTCTTCTTCGGGGGCGAACAGGCCGTCGTCGGCGTCGGTGGGTCGGTCGAGCGCGTGGTCGCGCTGCAGTTCGAGCTGGTTGGCCAGGGCCATCAGGCTGGGCACGCTCGGCAGGAAGATCGACGCGGTCTCGCCCCGTCGGCGGGCTCGGACGAACCGTCCCACGACCTGGGCGAAGAAGAGCGGCGTCGAAGCCGAGGTGGCGTACACGCCGACGGCGAGACGCGGGACGTCGACGCCCTCGGAGACCATCCGGACCGCGACCATCCAGCGGCTGTCGCCGTCGGAGAAGGCCTGGATGCGGTCGGAGGCGGCCTTCTCGTCGCTCAGGACGACGGTGGGGCGTTCACCCGTGAGCTTCTGCAACACGGCTGCGTACTGCCGAGCCGCGGTGTGGTCGGTGGCGATGACGAGACCCCCCGCGTCGGGCACGCCCCGGCGCACCTCGGTGAGGCGCTTGTCGGCCGCCGAGAGCACGGCCGGGATCCAGTCGCCCTGCGGCGACAGCGCCGTACGCCAGGCCTGGGCCGTGATGTCTTTCGTCACGGCTTCGCCGAGGGAGGCGCTCATCTCGTCGCCCATCCGGGTGCGCCAGCGCATCTGGCCGGCGTACGCCATGAAGAGGACGGGTCGCACCACCCCGTCGGCGAGGGCACGGCCGTAGCCGTAGGAGTAGTCGGCCCTCGAGGTGCGGATGCCGTGCTCGTCCGGGGCGTACTGCACGAACGGGATCGGAGCCGTGTCGGACCGGAACGGGGTGCCCGTCAGCGAGAGACGTTGGGTGGCCCCGGTGTAGGCCTCCCGGATGCCGTCGCCCCAACTGAGCGCGTCGCCGCCGTGGTGCACCTCGTCGAGGATGACGAGGGTGCGACCGGCCGTCGTGATGGCCTTGTGCACCTCGGGCTTCATGCCGACCTGGGCGTAGGTGACGGCGATGCCGTGGTAGTGGCGCCCGAAGGTGCCGTCGGCGTTCTTGAACATCGGATCGAGGCGGAGGTTGACCCGGTCGGCGGCGTCGGCCCACTGGCGCTTCAGGTGCTCGGTGGGGGCGACGACCACGACACGGTCGACCTCGCCGCGGGACAGGAGTTCGGTGGCGAGGCGGAGGGCGAACGTCGTCTTGCCGGCGCCCGGTGTGGCCGCCGCGAGGAAGTCCCTCGGCATCGTCGAGAAGTAGAGCTCGAGGGCGTCGGCCTGCCACGCGCGCAACTTGCTGGCGGTGCCCCAGGCGGCCCGCTCGGGGAATGCGGGCGAGAGGTGTTCGGCGGCCGAGTTGCCTGCCGAGACGCCGACGTCGAGAGGGTCGGACGAGAGGCCGTCGAGGTGCTGCTCACCCCCGGCGGGGTCGGATGCGTTGGCGGTGCTCACTCGAACCGAGTTTACCCTCGACCGGCGTCGTCGACGGACGCGGCACCCGCATCTCGACCGGAGGTGCCGGGTCGACGCCGCGAGGTGCCGAGCAGCGAGGCCGGCGTCAGCATGGCCGAGCCGAACTTGGCCCGGAGGGCGTCCATGGTCGACTCCGCCTCGCGCCAGTCGGCGTCGTCGTCCCACAGGCCGAGCGAGTCACCGCCCGTCCCCTCGCTGAGCTGCTCGACGCGCACGCCGACGAGCCGGATGCGTTCGTGCTGCTTGCCCGTTGCCTCGTAGAGGGACACGACCTCGTCGTAGATGCGTCGCCCGAGGTCGGTCGGGTCGGCGAGCGTCCGGGACCGCGTGATCGTCACGAAGTCGGTCGTCCGCAACTTGAGCACGACCGTGCGACCGCTCACGCCTGCGGCCCGCAGACGGGTGCCGACCTTGTCGCTCAGGCGGAGGAGTTCACGTCGGACGACGACGGGGTCGACGACGTCGGTGCCGAACGTGTTCTCGTTGCCGACGCTCTTCTCGGCCGTCTCGGTGTGGACGCTGCGGGGATCGCGACCCCACGCCAGGTCGTGCAGCTTTGCGCCCGCTGCCGGCCCGACCGCGTGGACGAGCATGTCGAGAGGGGCCGCGGCGACGTCGCCGACCGTTCGCAGGCCGCGGTCGAGCAGCACCTGTTCGGTCTTGCCGCCCACGCCCCAGAGCGCGCTGATCGGCCGCGGGTGCAAGAAGGCCAGGGTGTGGCGGTGCGGTACGAGCAGGAGCCCGTCGGGCTTGGCGACGCTCGACGCGAGCTTGGCGACGAACTTGGTCGACGCGGCCCCGATGCTGCAGTGCAGCCCGGTCTCGGCGTGGACCCGACGACGCAGTGCCGTGGCGATCTCGAACGGCGAACCCATCAGGCGGATCGACCCGCTGACGTCGAGGAACGCCTCGTCGATGCCGAGGCGCTCGACCAGGGGCGTGACGTCGTCGAACATCGACATGACTCGTGAGGACCAGTGCTGGTACTTCTCGAAGTGCGGTTCGAGCACGACGGCCTGCGGGCAGCGACGCAACGCGATCGCCATGGGCATCGCCGAGTTGACGCCGTACTTGCGGGCCTCGTAGGTGGCGGCCGTGACGACCGACCGGTCGGAGCGGTGCCCGATGACCACGGGTCGGCCCCGGAGCTCGGGGTGGTCGAGCAACTCGACGGACGCGAAGAAGGCGTCCATGTCGACGTGGAAGATCGGCGCGGTCGCGTCGTCGGTCGGCACCGTCGTGACGATCCGCCCGCTGCCGTCTTGTTTGCTCACCGGAGCATCCTCACACGCGCCACCGACATCGTCGTCGCCCGGGGCGCGGCCCCCGGTGCGGCCGCGTGCGTCGACCCGTCAGGAACCCGGCCCGAGGAGCGCCGCCGCGATCGTCGCGTGCGCCGAGTCGGTGTTCGACGGGTGGAAGCGTCCGGCGAGGACGTCGCGTTGCAGGCGCCCGAGCTCGGACGACGCCCGGTACGAGGACCCCCCGGCCACCGTGACCGCCTGCTCGACCACCGCGCGGGCCGTCCCGGTGGCGCGCGTCTTGAGCCCGACGACGAGCCGCGGCCAGTCGGCCCCGTGGTCGACGAGTTCGTCGACGTCGCGGGCCACCCGGTCGACCTGCGGCTCGAGTCCGTCGACCGCCAGTCCGGCGTCGGCGACGCGCCAGCGGACGACGGGGTCGAGCGCCCTCGCCGCTCCCCCGGCACGCCGCGAGGTCGTCCCGAGTGCCGACTCGACGGCGAGCTCGAGGGCCCGGCGGGCGATGCCCCGGTACACGGCGGCCACGGTCGTCTCGAAGACGGCGAAGACCGCGAAGACGAACGGGTCGGCGCTCGGGCCGACGGGCAGTCGACGGACGATGCGTGAGGCGGGCACCTCGACCCCGGTCAGCCGGGTCGTGTGGCTCTGCGTCGCGCGCATGCCGATGGTGTCCCAGTCCTCGAGCGAGGCGTGGCCCGGCTGCTCGCGGTGGACGAACCCGTGGACGAGGGCCGGCGCCTCCGGGTCGGAGTCGTCCCGGCCGAAGACGCCGAGGCGCGTCCAGACCGGCGAGAGCGACGTGGAGACCTTGGTGCCGGTGAACCGGTAGCCGCCGTCGCCCGTGGGTTCGGCCGAGGTCACCGAGTCGGACAGGACGAGGTCGTTGCCGGGCTCGCTCACCCCGAAGGCGAAGACCTCGTCGTGCGCGGCGTCCTCGAGGACGAGGTCGAGCGAGTCGTCGCCCCGGGCGTGCAGCACGGCCGCGCACCCGGTCCAGACCAGGTGCATGTTGACCGCCAGCGCCGTGGCCGGGGCCGCCGCCGCGAGGCGTGACTGCAGGGACGCGACCTGCTCGAGTCCGAGACCCGCGCCTCCTCGGTGCTCCGGGACGAACGCCCTCAGGTAGCCGCGCTCGCGCAGCTCGGCGAGGTCGTCGTGGGGGAACGTGTTCTCGCGGTCGTGGTCGGCGGCCCGCCCCCGGAAGCGCTCGAGCAGCTCGTCGGGCAGCAGCTCGCCGGGCGACCAGGAGGCGCGGGTCGGGTCGGACGGAGGGGCGGGCTTCGGTGCGGGCACGCGTCGAGAGTAGTTTGGTGGCATGAGTCAGCAACACCCGTGGTCCCGTTACGTCGCCCTCGGCGACTCGTTCACCGAGGGGATCGGCGACCCCGAGGAGCGCTCCCCCGGGGGGCACCGGGGCTGGGCCGACCGCGTCGCCGAGGTGCTGGGCTCCTCGACCGAGGACTTCGCCTACGCCAACCTCGCCGTCCGGGGCCGCCTGCTGAAGCAGATCATCGACGAGCAGTCCGAGGCCGCGCTCGCCCTGCGGCCCGACCTCATCTCGGTCTCGGCCGGGGGCAACGACATCATCCGTCCCGGCACCGACCCCGACGAGGTCGCCGCGGGCTTCGAGGGACTGGTCGCACGACTGCGGTCCGACGGTGCCACGGTCGTGGTCTTCACCGGGCCCGACATCGGCCTCACCCCGGTCCTCGGTCGTCTCCGCGGAAAGGTCGCGATCTACAACGAGCACGTCCACGCCATCGCGCTGCGACACGACGCGGTGGTCGCGGACATGTGGGCGTTGCGTCAGCTCGTCGACCCACGGATGTGGGCGCCCGACCGGTTGCACTTCAGTCCCCTCGGCCACCACACGATCGCGCGGATGGTCCTGCAGGCCCTCGCGGTCGAGAACGACCTCGCGCCCTACGAGCCCGAGCCGCTCGAGCGTCGCCCCTGGCGCAACGCACGGGCCGACGACATGGGCTGGGCCCGCGAGTACCTCGTGCCCTGGGTGGTACGGCGCATCCGGCACCAGTCGTCGGGCGACCTGGTCCGGGCCAAGCGACCGGACGCCGTCACCGTGGTCCACCGCACCGACGACTGACGCTCGGGTCAGAACACCTCGTCGGGATGCGTCAAGCGCCACCAGGCGCCCGGCTCGCCGATGCCCGCGTCGAGTTCGAGGGGCACGACGTGCCGTTCTCCGTCGACGGTGAAGGTGACGTCGCCCACGCGCGTCCCGACCGGGGCCGCGCCCACGTCGTCGGTCTCGACCGACGCCTGCACGGTCTCGTCGCCCCAGACGAGGACGGTGGCGTCCTCCGCGGCCACCGCTCGGGCCTCGTCGCCCCAGGGCAGTTCGTAGTCGGCGAAGGCGTCGCCGCGGCTGGTCAGCGTGATGGTCCGGAAGCCCTCCGCGACGCTCGCGAGCAGGGCCTGCACGTCGCGGTCCAGCTGGTCGTGGTCGACGCCGCCGAGCATGGCGCCCACGACCGTGACCCGTCGCCCGCCGATCGTGTAGTCCGCCGCGAACAGCAGGCAGGCGCCGGCCTCGTCGAGCGTCCCCGTCTTGATGCCGACGACGCCGTCCAGCCCGAGCAGTTCGTTGCTGTTGCTGATCTCGCCGATGCCGGGCACGGACGTCGTCGCCGTGCCGACCGTGCGGGCGACGTCGGGGTCGGCCAGGGCCAGTCGGCCGAGTGCGATCAGGTCGGTCGAGGTGCTCGTGTTCTGCGGCGACAACCCGGTGGGTTCGACGAGCGTGGTCGACGAGAGGCCGTGGCCGTCGAGCCAGGACCGCGCCGCGTCGACGAAGGCCTGGTCGCTGCCGAACGCCCACCGGGCCAGCACCTCGGCGTAGTTGTTGGCGGACTCGATCAGCATGACCTCGAGCACCTGCCGCTCGGTGAGGACCTGCCCGGCCGCCATCGGTGCCACCTTGCCGTTCCGTGCGCGGTACGCGTCGACCAGGGCCGCCTCGGCCGGGCCGAAGGTGAGGGACGGGCCGTCACCGCCGTCGAGGGGTTTCTCGTCGAGGACGACGAGGGCCGTGACCACCTTGCTGATGCTCGCGATCGGACGGGGTCGTTCGTCGCCGCTCGTCGTCAGGCTGTCGTCCCAGCCGATCGCCTCGACCGCCGTCGCGCCGTAGGCGGGGAAGGTCAGGTCGGGAGCCTCCTCGGCCGGTGCGGCGTACGAGGCGACGTCCGCCGCGGCGGGCGCCAGCGGGCTGAGCAGTGCCAGGGGGACGTAGCCGCCGACCGCGACGACCAGGGCGAGCAGCGCGACCACGCCCACGCGCCTCCGGACCACGCCGGGTCGACGACGCCCGTCGACTCCGGTCACGCGACCGGTCACGCGACCGCCGCCGACCCGTCCGCCGGCAGACGCAGGGCCCAGAGGGCCACGGCCGAGGCGGCGGCCACGTTGAGGCTGTCGACGCCGTGCAGCATCGGGATGGTCACCACCGTGTCGGCGGCCCGCAGGGCGGCCCGGCTGAGCCCGTCGCCCTCGGTGCCGAGCAGCAGGGCGACGCGGTCCGGAGGCGCGGCCGCGTAGGCGTCGAGGGTCACCGCGTCGTCGCTCAGCGCCAGGGCGGTGACCTCGAACCCCGCCTCGCGGAGCAGCCCGGCACCGGCCGGCCACTCGGGGAGGCGCGTCCACGGGACCTGCAGCACGGTGCCCATGCTGACGCGGACGCTGCGCCGGTAGAGCGGGTCGGCGCAGCGCGGGGTGATCAGGACGGCGTCCGCCCCCAGGCCGGCGACGGCCCGGAAGATCGCGCCCACGTTCGTGTGGTCGACGATGTCCTCGAGCACGACGACGCGCCGCGCGCCGTCGAGCACCGACTCGACCGTCGGCAGCTCGGGACGGTGCATGGCGGCGAGGGCCCCCCGATGCAGGTGGTAGCCGGTCAGCGTCTCGAGCAGGGCCGCGTCGCCGACGAAGATCTCGCCCTCGTGGTCGGCCACGAGGGGTTCGATGTCGGGCAACCACCGATCGGTCATCAGCACCGACCGGGGCACGTGGCCCGCCCGCAGCGCCCGCTCGATGACCTTGGTCGACTCGGCGATGTAGAGGCCGCCCTCCGGCTCGGACACGCGCCGCAGGGCGACGTCGGTGAGCCGGTTGTAGTCGGCGAGTGCCTCGTGGTCGAGGTCGGTGATGCGGGTGACGTGCACGGTGCTCCACGGGGGACGGCCCCGGCGGACGGGCGACCGCTGGAATCGAATCGGAGGGGGACGCGTTTAGGCTAGCGTCACCGCACCCGAAGGAGCCCCACCCGTGTCGAACGCCCCCGCGGCCCCCACCGACGAGCAGGCCCTCGAGGCCGCGGTCGAGGCCCTCCGCGGGCGCCGCGTGGCCGTGCTCACCGGGGCGGGGGTCAGCACCGACTCGGGCATCCCCGACTACCGGGGCGAGGGCGCTCCGCCCCGCAACCCCATGACCTTCCAGCAGTTCCTCTCGAGCGAGAGCTACCGCAAGCGCTACTGGGCCGGCAGCCACCTCGGCTGGAAGTCCTTTCGTGCCGCCGGGCCCAACGAGGGGCACCGGGCGCTGGCCCGGCTCGAGGCCGCCGGCGTCACGAACGGCGTCATCACCCAGAACGTCGACAACCTGCACGTCCGCGCCGGGTCGCGCCGGGTCGTCGACCTGCACGGCACCGTCGACCGCGTCGTCTGCCTCACCTGCGGGCAGGCGTTCGCCCGCGACATGGTGGCGGCCCGCCTCGCCGCCGAGAACCCCTGGATCGACGAGCCCGACCAGGTGCGGCTCGCCCCGGACGGCGACGTCGAGGTGCACGACATCGACGCGTTCGTCGTGCCGACCTGCACGGTGTGCGGCGGCCTGCTCAAACCCGACGTCGTGTTCTTCGGCGAGTTCGTGCCCACCGAGCGGTTCGCCGAGGCGCGCTCGATGGTCGTCGGCGCCGAGGCGCTGCTCGTCGCCGGCTCCTCGCTCGTCGTCAACAGCGGCATCCGCCTGCTCGACCAGGCGACGCGCCGGAAGCTGCCCGTGGTCGTCCTGAACCGCGGCGTCACCAAGGGCGACTCGCGGGCCACGGTTAAGCTGGACGCCGGCACGTCGGAGACCCTGGCGGCCCTGGCCGAGCACCTGGGCGCCTGACCCCCGGGCCGTGCCCACCGGAGGAACGATGACGCTCTTGTACCTGGTCCGCCACGGCGAGACCGACTGGAACCGCGCCCGACGCATCCAGGGCTCCACCGACATCCCCCTGAACGACCTCGGTCGGTCGCAGGCCCGAGAGACCGGCGACCTGCTCGCCCGGCGTCGGTTCGACGCCGTCGTCGCCAGCCCTCTGTCGCGCGCGGCCGAGACCGGGTCCATCATCGCCGAGCGCCTGGGCCTGGGCGCGCCCGAGCTCGTCCCCGAGGTCGCCGAGCGTCGCTACGGCGACGCCGAGGGGCTGACCGGCGAGCAGGTCGAGGCACGGTTCCCCCACGGCACTCCGGTGCCCGGTCGTGAGAGCCGCGGGGCCCTCGTCGCACGGGTGCTGCCCGCCCTCGCCGCGATCGCGGCGAGGCACGGCGCCGGCTCGTCCGTGGTCGTCGCGACGCACGGCGCGGTCATCAGGGCGGTCGTGAACCACGTCTCCCCCGACACCGACGCGCACCTGGGAGTGCCCATCCGCAACGGGTCCGTCCACTCGTTCGAGTTCACGGGCGACGCCCTGACGCTGCGGGAGTTCGACGACCCGATCGAGGTCGAGTCCGAACGTGCCGGCACCTACTCGTTCGAGTACCAGAACCCGCTCGAGCGCGACGCGGCCGAACCGGCCTGAGCCGCCGGCCCCGGCCGCCGACGGGTCAGCGTCCCGGGCGCCGGTGGGTCAGCGTCCCGGGCGTCGACGCCGGTGACCGCCCGCTGCGGCGACGTCGGCCAGCAGGCGCAGCAGCACGTCGGCCGAGTCACGCCAGCTGAACCGGGCGGCCTGCTCGACCGACGCGGCCGAGCGCGCCTCCCACTCGCCCTCGAGTCGTCGGACGGCGGCGGCGATCGACGCGGGCGACGACGGGTCGAAGTAGAGCGCCGCGTCTCCGCCGATCTCGCGGAAGATCGGGATGTCGCTGACCACGGCCGGCGTGCCGAGGGCCATGCCCTCGACGAGCGGGATGCCGAAGCCCTCGGCGCGCGAGGCCGTCACGACGGCCGTCGCCCCCAGCAGGGTCTCGCGGTACTCGTCGTCGCTCGCCCCGTCGTGGAAGACCAACGACCCGGCGGGTGCCAGGGCCGTCAAGGAGGCGCGCTCGGCCCCGGACACCCGGCTCATCAGGTGCAGTCGGTACCCGTCGAGCAACGGCAGTGCCCTGGCCAGCGCGGCCACGTTCTTGTACGGCATGAACGACCCCATGTAGACGAGGTCGCGGCTCACCGGCGCGGTGCGGGGCTCGACGGGGTCGACCGGGTCGGCCGCGTTGTACACCACCGTCACGGGGCGCCGGGTCAGGCGGTGACGACGCATCTCGTCCCGCGTCGTGCGGCTCACGGTGACGACGGCGTCGGCCCGGTTCAGGAGCACCCGCTGCGGCCACCAGGCCAGGTGGTACAGCCGCCAGAGCAGCTTGATCGGCCAGGCGAACTCGGGTGGCGGCGTGCGGTTCGTGTAGTAGATCAGGTCGTGCAGGGTCAGGACGAGCGGGTACCGGCGTCCGGCAGATCCCATGGTCTGCATGGGCGACCAGACGACGTCGGGGCGCAGCGTGTTCACCTGCCGGGCCACGAGCGGCTCGAGGACGCTCGTGGGCGCGCTGACGAGCAGGTGGGGTGCGTCGGGCAACGCGTGGAGCTGGCGGGGGTCGCTGACCAGCATCGTCACCTCGTGGCGCTCGGCCAGCGCCGACACCACGCCGGCGCTGAAGCGGCTGATGCCGTCGTGGCGTCCGACGCGGACGTAGCGGCAGTCGACGACGATCTTCATCGGACGAAGGACTCGATCGCGGCGGCGGCCTGGCGCGGCTTCTCGTAGTGGATCAGGTGGCCCACGCCCTCGATCACGTCGAGCGTGGCGTCGGGGAAGAGCGCCTGCAGTCGGTGCTGGGCGGGCAGGGCGGTGATGTCGTCGCGGTCGGCGGCGACGAGCAGGGTGGGCACGCTGATGCGGGCGGCGTACGTGCTCACGTCGCTCGAGACCGATGCGCGGAACGCGTCGAGCACCACGCGACGGTCCGAGAACCGCGAGAAGAAGCTGTCGTGCTGGTCGTGGATCCACCGGCGCAGGGCCCGGTCGTGGGTCTTGACCATGGCGAGGCTGGTGAACCTCGTCACGGCCGCGTTCTGCAGCACCTGCTGGCCGGCACGTTCGGGCAGGGCCGCGCCGGCCCAGTAGTAGAAGACGGCCAGACGCGTGACCACGCCGCGAGGGCCCTGCAGGGCGGGGGCGGCGATCGGGTTGACCAGGATCAACCGGGAGGCGCGGAGCCCGTCGGCCACCGCGGCCGACGTGACGATCGAGCCGAACGAGTGCCCCAGCACCACGACGTCGTCACCGAGCGAGAGGGTCGCCACGAACGCGGTCAGCCAGCGCGCGTACGCCGCGACGCTGTGCTCGCCGTCGAGCGGGGTCGACTCGCCGAAGCCCGGCAGGTCGGGCATGACCACCCTCACGTGGTCGAGGTGCGCCACGACCGGTTCGAGACCGTGGTGGTCGCCCCGGAAGCCGTGCACCGCGACGACGGTGACCCGGGCCTCCTGCCCCTCGGGCGGCTCGTACGTCCAGTAGCGGGTGAGGCTGCCGGCGACCTCGACGGCGTCGTCGCGCACCGGTCGGGCGTCGAGGCGGGCACGGTAGGGCGACTTCACGCGCGGGGGTCGGACGATCACGAGCCCGAGTCTACGAGCGACGCGCTGGTCGGAGTGCGCGTCCCGGGGCGCGCGCCCGTAGGGTGGGCGGGTGAGCTTCACTGCCCCGATCCAGCAGCCCGGACTGACCCTCGACCCCAACTGGCACCGCCGTGCGGTGTTCTACGAGGTGATGGTGCGGTCGTTCGTCGACAGCAACGGGGACGGGGCGGGCGACCTCCAGGGTCTGCTCACCCGCCTCGACTACCTGCAGTGGCTCGGCGTCGACGCCCTCTGGCTGCCGCCGTTCTTCCAGTCGCCCCTGCGCGACGGCGGGTACGACATCCAGGACTACAAGGCGATCCTGCCCGAGTTCGGCACACTCGACGAGTTCCGCGACCTGGTCACGAAGTCGCACGAGCGCAACATGCGCATCGTCATCGACATGGTGCTGAACCACACCAGCGACCAGCACGAGTGGTTCCAGCAGAGCCGCGAAGACCCCGAGGGCCCCTACGGCGACTTCTACGTCTGGCGCGACACCGACGACGAGTACTCGAACATCCGCGTCATCTTCGTCGACACCGAAGAGTCGAACTGGACGTTCGACCCGGTGCGTCGTCAGTTCTTCTTCCACCGCTTCTTCTCGCACCAGCCCGACCTCAACTTCGAGAACCCCGCCGTCCAAGAAGCGGTCTTCGACGTCGTCCGTCACTGGCTGGCGATGGGCGTCGACGGGCTCCGCCTCGACGCGATCCCGTACCTGTTCGAGACCGAAGAGGGCAACGGCGAGGGCGAACCGGCCACGCACGAGTTCATCAAGCGTCTGCGCGCCATGGTCGACGAGGAGTTCCCGGGTCGCGTGCTCATCGCCGAGGCGAACCAGTGGCCCGCCGAGACGGCGGCGTTCTTCGGCACCGAGGACGAGCCGGAGTGCCACATGGCCTTCGACTTCCCGGTCATGCCCCGCATCTTCTACTCGCTGCGCGCCCAGAGCGCCGACGAGCTCAAGCGCATCCTCTCCGAGACGACCGAGGTGCCCCCGGGCGCGGCCTGGGCCGTCTTCCTCCGCAACCACGACGAGCTCACCCTCGAGATGGTCAGCGAGGAGTACCGGCAGGCGATGTACGGCTGGTACGCGTACGACCCCCGCATGCGCTCGAACATCGGCATCCGTCGTCGCCTCGCTCCTCTGCTCGACAACTCGCGTGCCGAACTCGAACTCGTCCACGCGCTGCTCTTCTCGCTGCCCGGCAGTCCGTTCCTGTACTACGGCGACGAGATCGGCATGGGCGACAACATCTGGCTGCCGGACCGCGACTCGTCCCGCACGCCGATGCAGTGGACGCCCGACCGCAACGCCGGCTTCTCGACCGCCGACCCGGGCAAGCTCTTCCTGCCCGTCGTCCAGTCGCTCGTCTACAACTACAACCTGGTCAACGTCGAGAGCCAGCTGGCGCAGTCGCGGTCGCTGCTGCACTGGGTCCGCAACGTCATCCACGTGCGCAAGGCCCACCCGACCTTCGGCCTCGGCACCCTCGAGGTGCTCGAGACGAACCAGGAGTCCGTCCTGTCGTTCGTCCGGTCCTACGAGGGGGCCGGCACGCAGTTCGGCGACTCGGCCGAGGACATCCTCTGCGTCTTCTCGTTCGGTCACAACCCGACCTCGGTCGACATCGTGGCCCCGCAGTTCGCCGGGCGCACGTTGGTCGACCTCTTCGGCGGAGCGCAGTTCCCCTCGTTCGACGACGAGGGCAAGGTCACCCTGACCCTCGGCACGCAGGCGTTCTTCTGGCTGCACGTCGGCGACGTGCCCGTGGCGGCGGCACCCGCTGTCGGTGGCGCCTCCTAAGCTCACAGAGTGACTGACACCGACACGACCGGCACCGCCCCCGACCTCGCGGCCGTGGGCGAGCCGCCGGCCGCCTGGTGGCAGGCCCTCGGCGTCTTCGACCTCGAGACGACGGGCATCGACGTCGAGTCGGCCCGGATCGTCACCGCGCACGTCGGCCTGATCGACGCCACCGGTGCGACGGTCGCACACGGCGAGTGGTTGGCCGATCCGGGCGTCGAGATCCCCGAGCAGGCCAGCGCCGTCCACGGCATCTCGACCGAGCGGGCCCGAGCCGAGGGGCGACCGGCCGCCGAGGTCGTGGCCGAGATCGTCGCGGCCATCCGTGCCGTCTTCGCCCGCGGTGTGCCGTTGGTCGTCTACAACGCGCCCTACGACCTCACGCTGCTCGACCGTGAGGCCCGCCGCCACGGTGTCGAACCTCTCGGCGAGGTGGGCGAGATCGGCTGCGTCGTCGATCCGCTCGTCATCGACAAGGCCGTCGACACCTACCGCAAGGGCAAACGCACCCTCGAGGCCGCCGCGGCCGTCTACGGCGTCTCGCTCGACGACGCCCACGACGCCGGGGCCGACGCGATCGCCGCCGGCCGTGTCGCCCAGGCGATGGCCAAGCGGTATCCCGATCGCCTCGACGTGCCCGTGACCGAGTTGCACGACCTCCAGGTCGGGTGGTGCTCGACCCAGGCCGAGAGCTTCCAGCAGTACATGCGCCGTGCGAAAGACCCCACCTTCACCGCTCACGGTGACTGGCCGCACCGCCCACTGCCGTTCGCCTGAGCACGATCGCCCCACCGCGCCTCCTGGGTCGCCCGCTCCTCCGCTTCCTGGGCTCGCCCGCGCCTCCTGCGCCGCGGTGTCACACGACGTGCACCTTCTCGGTCGGGCACCCTCACCCGGGCGCACGAGAAAGGCGGCCCACCGAAGTGGACCGCCTCTTTCGGGCGTGTGGGCTGTGGCCTACTTGCCGAAGTTCTTGTAGCGCGAGTTGAACTTCTCGACGCGACCGGCCGAGTCGAGGATGCGCTGCTTGCCCGTGTAGAACGGGTGCGACTCGGACGAGATCTCGACGTCGATGACCGGGTAGGTCTCACCGTCGAGCTCGATGGTCTTGTCGCTGGTCGTCGTGGAGCGCGTGAGGAACGTGGCGCCCGACGCGAGGTCCCGGAAGACGATCTGCTTGTACTCGGGGTGGATGTCGGTCTTCATGATTGTCCTAGGTCTAGCGAACGAGTGATGATGGTGAGTTCAGGAGGCGCTTGCAGCATCGCTGCGGGCCAGCTGTCAACGATACCAGACCGACGGCCCGGATCGTAGGAGGCGCGGTTCAGCCCGCGGCGCGGGCCGAGTACCGGCCCCCGTCGGACTCGACCCGCAGTTCGACGCCGAACGTGGCGCCGAGGGTCTCGGCCGTGATGACCTCGTCGAGCGGACCGGCGGCCACGACGGAGCCGTGGTCGAGCAGCAGGGCGTGCGTGAATCCCTTGGGGATCTCCTCGACGTGGTGGGTCACCATGACGATGGCCGGAGCGCCCTCGGACGAGGCGTAGCCCGAGAGCATCTGCAGCAGTTCTTCGCGGGCGCCGAGGTCGAGGCTCGCGGCCGGCTCGTCGAGCATCAGCAACTCGGGGTCGGTCATGACCGAGCGGGCGATCTGGACGCGCTTCTGCTCGCCGTCGCTCAGCTCGCCGAAGGTACGGTCCGAGAGGTGGTCGAGCTTCCACTCGTCGAGAACGCGGTGCGCCCGACGGACGTCGACGCCCTCGTACTCTTCGTTCCAGCGCCCGGTGACCGAGTAGGCGGCCGTCAGGACGACGTCGACGACCTTCTCCTTCGCCGGGATGCGCCGGGCGATGGCCGTCGAGGCGAAGCCGATGCGTGGCCGCAGGTCGAACAGGTCGACGGAGCCGAGGTCGGAGCCGAGGATGCTGGCCTCGCCCGAGGACGGGTGGCTCTGCGCGGCGGCGACCTGCAGCAGGCTCGTCTTGCCGGCACCGTTCGGGCCGAGCACGACCCAGCGCTCGTCGGAGTCGACCGTCCAGGTCAGTTTGTCGACGACGGCTGTGCCGCCTCGGACGATCGAGACATCGGTGAGCTGCAGGACGGTAGGCATGGTCCTCAGCCTAGTTGAGCAGGCCCTCGTAGATCCCCAGCGTCTGCTCGGCGATCCGCGACCACGAGAACTCTTCTTCGGCCCTCATGCGGCCGGCTCGTCCCATGAGGCGGGCGAGTGCCGGGTCGGAGACGACCTCGGTGAGGGTGGCCGCCAGGTCGGCCACGAAGCGGTCGGGGTCGACCGGGGTGCCGGTGCCGTCCTGCACCTGGTCGAGGGGCACGATCCGGCCCGTCAGACCGTCCGCGACGACCTCGGGGATGCCGCCCGTGTCGGACCCGACGACGGGAACGCCGCAGGCCATCGCCTCGAGGTTGACGATGCCGAGGGGTTCGTACACCGAGGGGCAGACGAAGGTGGTGGCGGCGCTCAGCACCGCACTGAGCTGGTGACGGGGCAGCACGGTGTCGATCCACACGACACCGGTGCGCTCCTCTTGCAACTCTCGGACGAGACCCGTGACCTCGGCCATGATCTCGGGGGTGTCCGGCGCGCCGGCGCAGAGCACGAGCTGCACGTCGGCCGGCAGCAGCTTGGCCGCGCGCAGCAGGTACGGCAGGCCCTTTTGGCGGGTGATGCGACCGACGAAGGCGACGGAGGGGCGGTCGGGATCGATGCCCAGGCTGCGGACCAGCTCGGCGTCGTCGACGCGCTTCCAGCCCTCGAGGTCGATCCCGTTGTACACGACCTGGACCTTCGACTCGTCGATCGACGGGTAGGAGCGCAGGATGTCGCGGCGCATCCCGTCGCTGACCGCGATGACGCGGTCGGCGGTCTCGTAGGCCTGACGCTCGATCCAGCTCGAGACGCGGTAACCGCCTCCGAGCTGTTCGGCCTTCCAGGGTCGGAGCGGTTCGAGGCTGTGGGCCGTCAGGACGTGCGGGACCCCGTGCAGCATCTGGGCCAACTGGCCGGCCGCGTTCGCGTACCAGGTGTGGCTGTGGACGACGTCGGCTCCGGCCACGTCCTGGGCCATGCTGACGTCCACGCCGAGGGTGCGCAGCGTGGCGTTGGCCTGGTCGAGCTGGGGCAGGTCGGGGTACCCGGTCGTGTCGGGTTCGGGGTCGACCTCGCCGAAGGCACGGACCTGCACCTCGACGCCCTGACGCAGGGCCTTGACGAGTTCGACGACGTGGACGCCCGCTCCCCCGTAGACGTTGGGCGGGTATTCCTTGGTGATGACATCGACTCGCACGTGGTTCACCGTAGTCGTGCGACCGCGAATCGTGCCATTCTGGCCCCATGGCATCAAAGAAGATCTTCGGCATCGTCCTGGCTGGTGGCGAGGGCAAACGCCTGATGCCGCTGACCGCCGACCGCGCGAAACCCGCTGTCCCGTTCGGTGGCAACTACCGTCTCATCGACTTCGCCCTGTCGAACCTGATCAACTCGGGTCTCCGGCAGATCGTCGTCCTGACCCAGTACAAGTCGCACAGCCTCGACCGCCACGTGTCGCAGACCTGGAGCATCGAGGGCCTGCTGGGTGCCTACGTCGCCTCGGTCCCGGCCCAGCAGCGGCTCGGCAAGCGATGGTTCGCCGGCAGCGCAGACGCGATCCTGCAGAGCCTGAACCTCCTGCGTGACGAGAAGCCCGACATCGTCGTCGTGGTGGGTGCCGACCACGTCTACCGCATGGACTTCTCGCAGATGATCGAGGCGCACATCGCCTCGGGCGCCGGGGTCACCGTCGCCGCCATCCGTCAGCCCATCTCGCTGGCCGACCAGTTCGGCGTGATCGAGGTCGACTCGGACGACCCGACCCGCATCGGCCGGTTCCTCGAGAAGCCGACCGACGCCACGGGCCTGCCGGACTCCCCCGACGAGATCCTCGCGTCGATGGGCAACTACGTCTTCGATGCGGACGTCCTGATCGACGCCGTGCTGCGCGACGGCGAGAAGCCCGACTCCAACCACGACATGGGCGGGGACATCGTCCCCGACTTCGTCTCCCGGGGCGACGCGGCGGTGTACGACCTCAACCGCAACGAGGTGCCCGGGTCGACCGAGCGCGACCGCTACTACTGGCGCGACGTCGGCACCATCGACTCGTTCTACGACGCGCACCGCGACCTGATCTCGGCCCTGCCGATCTTCAACCTCTACAACACCGACTGGCCGATCTTCAGCCAGCAGCTCAACTCGCCCCCCGCGAAGTTCGTCCGCGACGGCCACGGCAACCTCGGCACGACGATCGACTCGATCGTGTCGCTCGGTTCGTTGCTCTCGGGAGCGCACGTGGAGCGCAGCGTCCTGGGGCCATGGTGCACCCTCGACAGCGGCTCGCGGGTCGTCGACTCGGTGGTCTTCGAGCGGGCCCACGTCGGCCCGAACGCCGTCGTCAACCGGGCGATCCTCGACAAGGACGTCGTCATCGCGGCCGGCGCCTCCGTCGGCGTCGATCCCGAGGCCGACCGGGCCCGCGGGTTCACCGTCACGCCCTCCGGCATCACGGTGGTCGGCAAGGGCGTCCGGGTCGACCAGTAGACGCCCGGAGTCACACGAGCGGCGCGGTGCGTCGGCGGCCCTAGGCTGTCGGCGTGCCGCGTTTCCTCATCGTCCTCGACGTCGACTCCACCCTGATCGAGGACGAGGTCATCGAACTCCTCGCCGACGCCGCCGGCTCCCGGGCGCACGTCGAGGACGTGACCTCCCGGGCCATGGCCGGCGAGCTGGACTTCGCCTCGAGTCTCGCCGAGCGCGTCGCGACCCTCGAGGGTCTGCCCGAATCGGTCCTCGCCGAGGTCCGAGCGCACCTCACGCCGACCCGCGGCGTCCGTGAACTCGTCGACGGCGTCCATGCCGCCGACGGTCTGGTGGGCGTCGTGTCCGGTGGGTTCCACGAGACCCTCGACCCGCTCGCGGACGACCTGGGGCTCGACTTCCGCCGGGCCAACCGCCTCGAGCTCCGTGGGGGCAGGCTGACCGGACGGGTCTCCGGTCCCGTGATCGACGCGCACGCCAAGGCCGCCGCTCTTCGCGGATGGGCCGAGGAGGCGCGGGTCGACCTCGCGCACACCGTCGCGGTCGGCGACGGGGCCAACGACCTCGAGATGATGGCCGTGGCAGGGCTCTCGGTGGCGTTCAACGCCAAGCCGCGGGTCCGGGAGCGCGCCGACGTGGTCGTCGGGACGAACGACCTGTCCCAGGTGCTGCCCCTGCTCGGGCTCCGGGGCTGAGCCACCGGACGAGGCGGGCGCCCGTCGGTGGTCGACCCGCGCCTCCTGCCCGGTGGGCCTAGTGGCCCATGCCGAGGCCGCCGTCGACGGGGATCACGGCACCCGAGATGTAGGCGGCGTCGTCGCCCGCGAGCCACGTGATCGTCTTCGCGACCTCGGCCGTGGTGCCGTACCGGCCGGCGGGGATGCTCTTCTTGTACTCGGCCTGCTGAGCCTCGGGGAGGACGGCGGTCATGTCGGTCTCGACGAAGCCGGGGGCCACCACGTTGGCGGTGATGCCGCGGGCACCGAGCTCGCGGGTCAGGGAGCGGGCGAAGCCGACGAGGCCCGCCTTCGAGGCCGCGTAGTTGGCCTGACCCGGTCCGCCGTAGAGGCCGACCACGCTCGACACGAGCACGATGCGGCCGAAGCGGGCCTTGAGCATGCCCTTGGACGCCCGCTTCACGACGCGGAAGGCCCCACCGAGGTTCGTGTCGACGACCGAGGTGAAGTCGTCCTCGGTCATGCGCATGAGCAGACCGTCCTTCGTGATCCCGGCGTTGGCCACGACGACCTCGACCGGGCCGAGCTCGGCCTCGACGGTGCTGAAGGCCGCGTCGATCGAGGCGGCGTCGGTGACGTCGGCGACGACGGTCAGCGTGCCCTCGGGGCCCTGACCGCTCCGGGCGGTGACGGCGACGCGGTGTCCCTGGGCGACGAACTCCTCCGCGATGGCGAAGCCGATGCCTCGGTTGCCGCCGGTGACGAGGACGGTGCGGGGCGTGGTCATGGGTGGTCTCCTCGGGGGCGATCTCGACGGCCACCGCTCGGTGCGGCGGACTCACGGCGAACCTGTGATCGGCAGGCCGCCGACCAGCCTACTGTCGGACCCGGGTCTTAGGATCGAGGCGGTCCCCCGGACGTCTGGTCCCCGAGATCGATCCGGCACCCGTCCGTGGTGCGTCCACCCTCCTCCCGACATCGAGGTGTGCCCCGTGAAGGCCTCGAACACGATCACGTCCCTGCCCCCCTCCCCCACCGACGACCGGCACTCCCGCATGGTCAAGTACCTGGTGGCGATGGGCATCAGGTTGGTCTGCATCGCCCTCTGCTTCGTCTTCCCCCTCGGGTGGTGGACGTTGTTGCCCGTCATCGGTGCCGTCGTCATCCCGTACATCGCCGTGGTGTTCGCCAACGTCGGTCACGAGTCCGGCGACGCGGTCGAGAGCCCCGGCGGCATCGAGCTGTACCGCGAGCCCCAGGCGCCGTTCCGACCGACGGTGGTCGACGGCGACGCCGGTCCTGCGGGCCCCGCCGACCCGTCCGACGACGTCCCCGGCGAGCCCGACCACGATCGGCGCACCGTCTGATGCTCGGTCTCGATCCCGTCGGCGTCCAGTGCTCTCGCGCCTCGTGTCGAGCCGAGGCACGGCATAATGTCCACTGGCGCAACCCCAAGATCCACGGCATCGACCGGGTCAAGGTGTGGTCGGCATGCGACGAGCACGTCGACTTCCTGCGCGAGTTCCTCGCGGCACGTGACTTCCCGGTCGTCGTGACGGGGGTGTCAGAGGTCGTCGAACAGGTCGGAACGGAGGCGCGGTGACGAACATCCGCTTCGCCCTCTCCCGCAGATGGCTGGGCTACCTCGCCGTCGCCGTCGCGTTCGCGATCATCTGCGTGTTCCTCGCGCACTGGCAGTGGTCTCGACACGACGAGAAGCTCGCGGTCGTGCACCAGCTCGAGCAGACCTACGACGCCGACCCGGTCCCCCTCCACCAGGCCCTGCCCGAGCTGTCGTCCTACGACGCGGCCCAGGAGTGGCAACCGGTCGAGATGACGGGGCGCTACCTCACCGACGACGAGTTGCTGGTCCGCAACCGCCCGCTCAACGGCCAACCCGGCTTCGAGGTCCTCGTCCCGTTCTGGACCACCCAGGGCGACGTCTTCGTGGTGGACCGCGGTTGGGTGCCCACGGGCAACGCCCAGGACTCCCCCGACGTCGTGCCGGCGCCTCCCTCGGGCGACGTCACCGTGGTCGCACGTCTGAAGCCGGGAGAGCCGGCACTGGGCGACCGCACGGGCGTCCCCGGGACGAACCAGATCGCGACCATCCAACTCAGCGAGGTCGAGTCGCGAGTCGGGCAGCCCGTCTACTCGAGCGCCTACGGTCTGGTCGTCAGCGAGAGCCCCGCGCCGGCAACGGCACCCGTGCCGTCCTCGAAGCCCGAGATCGACACCGGTCTCAACCTGTCGTACTTCGTCCAGTGGCTCATGTTCGCGGTCGGTGCCTTCGGGTTCCTGTTCTACGTGTTCCGCCAGGAGTACCGCAACCAGAACGCGGACGACGACGAACTCGTCGAACGCGAGGCAGAACGCCAGCGCCGTCGTGACGCCCGACCCCGCCACGACAACGACGTCGAGGACGAGATCCTGGACGGCGCTCACCGCTGACCGGACCGCCGGCCGGGACCGGGTGGACCGGGGCCCCACGGCACCCAGGGCCGGGAGCCTGGGGCCTGGGGCTTGGGCCGGTGCCCGGGTCAGGCCAGGTTGATCAGGTCGGAGTAGTCCGGGGTCCAGTGGTCCTCGGTGCCTTCGGGCATGATCAGCACGCGCTCGGGGTTCAGGGCCTCGACGGCGCCCTCGTCGTGGCTCACGAGGACAACGGCACCCTCGTAGTTGCTCAGGGCGTCGAGGATCTCGAGTCGGCTCGCGGGGTCGAGGTTGTTGGTGGGCTCGTCGAGCAGCAGGACGTTCGCCCCCGAGACGACGATCATGGCCAGCGCCAGGCGGGTCTTCTCGCCCCCGGACAGCACGCCGGCCGGCTTCGCCGAGTCGTCGCCCGTGAAGAGGAACGAGCCCAACACGCGTCGCGCCTCCATCTCGGTGATGTTCGGAGAGGAGGACACCATGTTCTCGAGGACGCTGCGCTTGACGTCGATCGTCTCGTGCTCCTGGGCGTAGTAGCCGACCCGCAGCCCGTGGCCCGGCTCGAGCTGCCCGGTGTCGGGAGCGTCGACCCCGGCGAGGATGCGGAGCAGGGTCGTCTTGCCCGCACCGTTCAGGCCCAGGATGACGACCTTCGAGCCGCGGTCGATGGCGAGGTCCACGGCCGTGAAGATCTCGAGGGAACCGTAGCTCTTCGAGAGGTTCGAGGCCATCAGCGGCGTCTTGCCACACGCGACCGGCGTCGGGAAGCGCAGCTTCGCCACGCGGTCGACCGCGCGGACCTCGTCCAGTCCCGAGAGGAGCTTCTCGGCCCGAGCCACCATCTGGTGGGCCGCAGCGGCCTTCGACGCCTTGGCGCCGAACCGGGCCGCCTGCTTCTGCAGGGCCGAGGCCTGCTTCTCGGCGTTCGAGCGCTCTTTCTTGCGGCGCTCCTCGTCGGCGGCGCGCTGTCGCTGGTAGTTCCGCCAACCCATGTTGTAGACGTCGATCGCCTGTCGATTGGCGTCCAGGTAGAAGACGCGGTTGACGACCTCCTCGACGAGTTCGATGTCGTGGCTGATCACGATGACGCCGCCCTGGTAGGTCTTCAGGTACTCGCGCAGCCAGACGACCGAATCGGCGTCGAGGTGGTTCGTCGGCTCGTCGAGGATCATCGTGTCGGCGGCCGAGAAGAGGATGCGGGCCAGTTCGATGCGCCGGCGCTGGCCACCCGACAACGTCGACAGGGGCTGGTCGAGGATGCGGTCGGGCAGGCTGAGGTTGCTCGCGATGGAGGCCGCCTCGGCCTCGGCCGCGTACCCGCCGAGCGCGTTGAACTGGTCGTCGAGGTCGCCGTAGCGCTTCATGGCGCGGGCGGCGACGGCGGGGTCGGGGTCGCCCATGGCCAGGGTCGCTTCCTGGATGCCGAGCAGCAACTGGCCGAGACCTCGGGCGTCGAGGATGCGCGTCCGGGCGAGGTCTTCGGGGTTGCCGCTGCGGGGGTCCTGCGGCAGGTAGCCGATCTCGCCGGAGCGTTCGATCTTGCCGCCCGTCGGGAGGGTCTCGCCGGCCAGCGTCTTGGTCATGGTCGTCTTGCCGGCGCCGTTGCGGCCGACGAGGCCGATCTTGTCGCCCCGGTCGACCCGGAACGAGACGTCGGCCATGAGGAGGCGCGCGCCGACGCGGATCTCGAGATCGTGCACGGAGAGCACAGCAGATGTCCAATCGATTGGTGAGGAGTCCACAACGGGGCCCGGAAGGGGGCCGCCCATAAGATGGGGACGTCGTGTGGAGAGGGTCGCAGCACTGCGCTGCCGACCAGCCGCTCGGCCGATCAACCTACCCATTCTAGGAGTCCCCATGACGAACACTGCCGCATCGACCTCACGGCCGGTCCTCGCCGACCGTCTGGTGGCCCGGGGCGCCGCCGCCGACGTGGCCCTCGTCCTCGGTGGAGTCGCCGTCGTCTCGGCGCTCGCGCAGGTCCAGGTGCCGCTCTGGCCGGTGCCCGTCACGGGACAGACGCTCGGCGTCATGCTCGTCGGCGCCTCCCTCGGGGCCCGTCGAGGGGCGCTGTCGTTGGCCACCTACCTCGTGCTGGGAGTCGCCGGCCTGCCGATCTTCGCCGAGTTCTCGGGCGGTCCCCTCAGCGTCCTCAAGCCGAGCTTCGGCTTCGTCATCGGATTCGTCGTGGCGGCTGCCGTCATCGGCTGGCTCTCCGAGCGCGAGTGGGACAAGAAATGGTGGCGTTCTGCCGCCGCGTTCTTCCTCGCGAGCCTGATCCCCTTCGCCGTGGGCCTCCCCTACCTGGCCGTCGTGCTCGGATCGCTGGGCCTGCCGAACGACCTGCCGAGCGTCCTCGCCGCCGGTCTGTACCCGTTCATCGTGGGCGGGATCGCCAAGTGGCTGATCGCGGCGGCGGCCCTGCCCCTCGCCTGGCGTGCTCTGAAGCGCATCGGCGACTAGCCGCCTCCCGCTCCCTCGGCGTGCTCGGCGAGGGACGCGACGACGAAGCCCCGCCCCTCTCGGAGGGGCGGGGCTTCGTCGTGTCGTCGTCGGGCGACTCTCAGATGGAGAACCCGATGGCTCGCATCATGTCGCGTCCGTCGTCCGTGATGCGGTCGGGGCCCCACGGCGGCATCCACACCCAGTTGATGCGGAACGCGTCCACGACCCCGTCGAGGGCGTTGGCCGTGTCACCCTCGATGACGTCCGTCAACGGGCAGCCTGCACTCGTGAGCGTCATGCTGATGATGAGGGCGTTCTCGTGCTCTTCGTCCATCGCCAGGTCGTAGATGAGACCGAGGTCGACGATGTTGACGCCCAGCTCGGGGTCGACGACCTCTTTCAGGGCCTCGATGGTCTGGTCGAACTTCTCGGGGCTGAGTGCGACGGCCATGGTCAGACCGCCGAGGTCGCGGCGGCCTCGGCGGCGGCGGCCGTCACGTACCGGTCGTAGCCCTCGTTCTCGAGACGGTCGGCCAGCTCGGGGCCGCCCTCGTCGGCGACGTGGCCGTCGACGAAGACGTGGACGAAGTCGGGCTTGATGTAACGGAGGATGCGCGTGTAGTGCGTGATGAGCAACAGACCGAGGCCGGTGTTGGCCTTCGCGCGGTTGACACCCTCGGACACGATCTTGAGGGCGTCGACGTCCAGACCGGAGTCGGTCTCGTCGAGGACGGCGAACTTCGGCTTAAGCAGTTCGAGTTGCATGATCTCGTGGCGCTTCTTCTCGCCACCCGAGAAACCCTCGTTGACGTTGCGCTCGGCGAAGGCCGAGTCCATCTTGAGGGCGGTCATCGACTCGCGGAGGTCCTTGATCCAGCCGCGGATCGCGGGGGCCTCTCCGTCCAGGGCCGTCTTGGCCGTCCGGAGGAAGTTCGAGACCGTGACGCCGGGGATCTCGACGGGGTACTGCATGGCGAGGAAGAGGCCCGCCTTGGCACGCTCGTCGACGCTCATCTCGAGCACCTCGCGACCGTCGAGCAGGATCGATCCGCCGTCGACGTTGTAGCGGGGGTGGCCGGCGATCGTGTAGGCGAGCGTCGACTTGCCCGAGCCGTTGGGGCCCATGACGGCGTGGATCTCGCCCTCGTTGATGGTGAGGTCGACGCCCTTGAGGATGGGCTTGGGGCCGGCGTCGGTGTCGATGCTGACCTTGAGGTCACGGATCTCGAGAGTGGACATGCGTTCTGTTCCTTTACTGTGCGGCGTCGGTGGAGGTCGAGGTGGTGTCGACGTACACCTCGCCGTCGATGACGGAGACCGAGAAGACCGGTACGGGTTCGTAGGCGGGCAGCGTGAGCGGCTTGCCGGTGGTGAGCTCGAATTTCGAGCCGTGGGCCCAGCATTCGAGGGTGTCGTCCTCGACGAAGCCCTCGGAGAGCGAGATGTCGCCGTGGGTGCAGGTGTCGCCGATGGCGTGGATCGTGCCGGCGCTGTCCTTCACGACGGCGATCGCGACGCCGTCGACGACGACGCGATGGGCCTGGGAGGGGCTGACGTCGTCGACGCCGCAGACCTTCGTCGCCATCAGGCGATCGTCTCGGTCGAGGTCGCCTCGCCCGCGGCCAGTTCGACCTCGATGGCGTCCACGAGGCGGGCCTGCAGGTCGGCGTCCCCGATCTTCTGGATGACCTCGACGAGGAATCCGAGGACGACGAGGCGACGCGCCTCGTGCTCGGAGATGCCGCGCGACTGGAGGTAGAAGAGGTGCTCGTCGTCGAAGCGACCCGTCGCGCTGGCGTGACCGGCGCCTTCGATGTCGCCGGTCTCGATCTCGAGGTTCGGGATCGAGTCGGCGCGCGTGCCCTCGCTCAGCACTAGGTTGCGGTTCTGCTCGTAGCTGTCGGTGCCTGGTGCCGTCCGACCGATCAGGACGTCGCCGATCCACACCGTGCGGGCACCGGCACCCTGCAGGGCGCCCTTGTAGTTCACCCGGCTCCGCGTCTTGGGGGCGTCGTGGTTCACGTACACCTGCTGTTCGAGGTGCTGACCGGCGTCCGCGAAGTACACGCCGTAGAGCTCGGCGTCCGCGCCCTGCTCGGCCAGGTGGGCCGACGGGTTGACCCGGACGACCGAGCCACCCAGGCTGACGACGAAGTGCTTCAGCTGGGCGTCGCGCCCGATCCGGGCGTGGTGGCTCGCGACGTGCACGGCGTCGTCGTCCCACTCCTGGAGCGTGACGACGGTGAGGTGCGCGCCCTCGTCCACGACGATCTCGACGTTCTCGACCAGCTGGGCCGATCCGGTGTTGCGGAGGACGACCATGGACTGGCTGTTGGCCTTGGCGTGGATCAGCGTATGACCCGCCCGTGGTTCACGGTCGAGGCCCGAGCGGCCGATGGTGATGGCCGACGGTTCGTCGCCGTCGAGGGTCACGACGAGCACCTTCTCGACGCTCGACCACGCGTTGGCGGCGGCCTTGTCCTCGGGAGTGCCCGCCGTGCCGACACGGGAGTCGGACCGGTCGACCCATTCGACGGTCGCGCCGGGCGTCTCGCGGGCCAGGTAGGCGTAAGGCGAGCCGTCGAGGTCTCCGTCGATCAACGGACGGAGGCGCGACACCGGACTGAGCTTCCAGTCCACCTCGCGACCGGTCACGTCGGGGAACGCCGTGGGGTCGACCGAGGTGAACCGCTCGGAACGCGTCTGGACGGGCACGAGGCCCCAGCCGCCGTCACTGTGGGCACCCGCGCCGTGCTGGACGCCCGGCGTGGTGGTGGACTCTGGTGTGGTGGTGGGTGCTGCGGCGGACATCTAGCCGACTGATCCTTCCATGCTCATCTCGATGAGCTTGTTGAGTTCGAGCGCGTACTCCATCGGGAGTTCGCGGGCGATGGGCTCGATGAAGCCACGGACGATCATGGCCATGGCCTCGTCTTCGGCCATGCCGCGTGACATGAGGTAGAAGAGCTGCTCTTCGCTGACCCGCGACACCGTCGCCTCGTGACCGAGCTGGACGTCGTCGACGCGGATGTCGATCGCGGGGTAGGTGTCGGAACGAGAGATCGTGTCGACGAGCAGGGCGTCACAGCGGACCGTGTTGGCCGCGTGGTGGGCGGCCTCGTCGACTCTCACCTCGCCACGGTAACCCGCGCGACCGCCGCCTCGCGCGATCGACTTCGACACGATGGACGACGTCGTGTAAGGCGCCATGTGGATCATCTTCGCGCCGGCGTCCTGGTGCTGACCGGGGCCCGCGAAGGCCACGGACAGGGTCTCGCCCTTGGCGTGCTCACCGACCAGGTAGATGGACGGGTACTTCATCGTCACCTTCGAGCCGATGTTGCCGTCGATCCACTCCATGGTGGCGCCCTCGTGCGCGATCGCCCGCTTGGTGACCAGGTTGTACACGTTGTTCGACCAGTTCTGGATCGTCGTGTACCGCACTCGGGCGTTCTTCTTCACGATGATCTCGACCACGGCCGAGTGCAGGGAGTCCGATTTGTAGATCGGGGCCGTGCAGCCCTCGATGTAGTGGACGTAGCTGCCCTCGTCGGCGATGATCAGCGTCCGCTCGAACTGACCCATGTTCTCGGTGTTGATGCGGAAGTACGCCTGGAGCGGGATCTCGACGTGGACGCCCTTGGGCACGTACACGAACGAGCCGCCCGACCACACGGCGGTGTTCAGTGCGGCGAACTTGTTGTCACCGGCCGGGATGACCGTGCCGAAGTACTCCTGGAAGAGTTCGGGGTGCTCGCGCAGCGCGGTGTCGGTGTCCATGAAGATGACACCCTGCTGCTCGAGGTCCTCGCGGATCTGGTGGTAGACCACCTCGGACTCGTACTGGGCGGCGACGCCGGCGACGAGGCGGTTGCGCTCGGCCTCGGGGATGCCGAGCTTCTCGTAGGTGTTCTTGATGTCGTCGGGCAGCTCGTCCCAGGTCGTCGCCTGCTTCTCGGTCGACCGGACGAAGTACTTGATGTTGTCGAAGTCGATGCCCGACAGGTCGGCACCCCACGTCGGCATGGGCTTGCGTTCGAACAGCGTCAGGCCCTTGAGCCTGTTCTTGAGCATCCACTCGGGTTCGCTCTTCAAGTTCGAGATGTCGGTGACGACCTCGTGTGACACCCCACGGCGCGCCGAGGCGCCCGCGGTGTCGGAGTCGGACCAGCCGAACTCGTACTGCCCCAGGCTCTCGAGCTCGGGTCGATCGATCAACACGTCTGACATGACTACCTCTTTCTCTGCCGGACCGAACACGGGTCGGCCGAACGGCATTCCCCGGGTGGTGGAGCGGCCCAGCTGCTCGCCCTGCGAGTCGAACACGTCGGCTGCCGCCGCTCCGTCCGCCGACGCTCGACATGATCGAGACGTCAGGTGGCGTTGCTTAGACTGTTGATGAAGGCCGTGTACCGCTTCTGCGGATCTCACGTCCTTCGGATGTCTCCGTCGACACCCTGCCGGGTCGTGTTCCTGAACCCGTTGATTCTACAGGGCCGACCGCCGAAAGTGACGAAAGGCAGCAAGTCGTGAGCAACGCACAGGTGGGCGCCACCGGAGTCCTGACCCGAGCCTGGTCGTGGCTCCCCACGACCGTCGATCGCCGGGTTCGTTTCGTCGCGTGGGCGTCGTTCGTCTGCCAGGTGCTGCTGATCGGCACGGGAGGTGCCGTGCGGCTCACGGGATCAGGGCTCGGCTGCCCCACCTGGCCACGCTGCACCGCCGACTCCTTCGTCAGCACGCCCGAGATGGGCATCCACGGGGTCATCGAGTTCGGCAACCGCCTCCTGACCTTCGTGCTCACGCTCGTCGTCATCCTCGCCTTCCTCTTCGTGCTGCGGATGCGGAAGGTCCGCCGCGACTTCTTCTGGCTCACCCTCGTCCAGGGCCTGAGCATCCCCTTCCAGGCCGTGCTCGGGGGGATCACCGTCCTCACCGGTCTGAACCCGTACATCGTCGGGGCACACTTCGTCGTCTCGATCGCCCTCGTCGCCCTCACCACCACCCTGCTCTGGCGCGTGTACCGCGGGCCCCGTGGGCACCACGCCGCCACTCCGCGTGGTTATGCGCGACTCGTCCACGTGACGGCCGCCGTGGTCGGCGTGACCGTGATCGTCGGCGTCCTGACGACCGGCTCCGGCCCCCACGCCGGCGATGCGGCGACCCCCCGCAACGGCCTCGACCCGGCGATCATGGACCACGTCCACAGCTGGCCGGCCTACGCGACCCTCGCTCTCACCCTGGCGGTCCTCGCCTGGACCGTCCAGGCGGGCCTCCCCCGTCGGTTCCCCGTGGCCCTGCTGGGCGTCGAACTCGTCCAGATCGCCGTCGGCATCACCCAGGCGCGCTCCGGACTGCCGCCCCTGCTCGTGGGGAGTCACATGGTCCTGGCCGCGCTGCTGGTGGCCGCGACGACCGCCGTGGTGCTGTCGCTGCGCAACGACCAGGCTCCCGACGAGGTCGAGCCGATCGTCGAGGCGGCCGCCGCCCGCGTCTGACCCGGACGACCGGGGGTCTAGCCCCGGCGCATGACGGTGTCGACGTCGTCCTGCTCGACGACGACGAAGCCCGTCCGCTCGTAGAGCGACACGGCTCGGCTTCCCGTGAGCACGTCGAGGGTGACCGACCCCGTGGTGACCGAGTCGATCGCCTGCGCGAGGAGGGTCGTCCCGATCCCGTGGCCCCGCGCCTCCTCGACCAGGTAGAAGTGACGGAGCCAGGTCGTGTCGCCGTCCGGGTGAAGGGCGATGCAGCCGAGGAGGCGCTGGTCGCCTTCGACGACTCGTGTCTCGTCGGCCACGTACTCGCGGACGAATCGAGCCCGGTGGCGGGCCGGGTTCCAGATGCCGAGCCTCTCGAACTCGGGTCGCAGCACCACGAGCTTGAGAGCGGTCAGCTGTTCGAGGTCGTCCGGGCTCGCCGGACGGACGGTCCAGTCGGACGGCCTCACGGGATCAGAACGGCAGCAGGGGGTCGACCCCGACGGCGACGAACAGGAGCGTGAGGTACGTGATGGAGCTGTGGAAGACGCGCATCGGACGGACCTCGGCGACGTGCTGGATGGCCCGGCTGTAGAGCCGGTGCGACTCCCAGACGAACCAGGCCCCGCTCGCGAGTGCCACGACGGTGTAGAGCACGCCCATGCCTGCGACGGGGATGAGGATCAGCGAGCAGACCACGGTGGCCCAGGCGTAGAGGATCACCTGCAGGCCGACGATCGACCGGCCGCGCACCACGGCGAGCATGGGGACGTCGGCCGCGGCGTAGTCGTCGCGGTACTTCATCGACAGCGGCCAGTAGTGCGGCGGCGTCCAGAGGAAGATGACCATGAAGAGGATGACGGCCGACCAGGACAGGTCGTTCGTGACGGCGGCCCAGCCGATGAGCACCGGCATGCACCCGGCGATGCCGCCCCACACGATGTTCTGCGGCGTGCGGCGCTTCAGCCAGAGCGTGTACACGACGACGTAGAAGAGGATCGCCCCGAGCGACAGCGCCGCCGAGAGCAGGTTGACCGTCAGGCCGAGCCAGACGATCGACGCGACGCCGACCACGTACGAGAAGATCAACGCCTCGCGGTCGCTGACCTCGCCGGTCACGAGCGGTCGGCCCTGCGTCCGCTTCATGATGCGGTCGATGTCGCGATCGATGTAGCAGTTGAAGGCCGAGGCCGAACCGGCGCTGAGCGCACCACCGATCAGCGTCGCGGCGACGAGCCACAGGTTGGGGATGCCGCCCTGGGCCAGGAACATCGTCGGCGCCGTGGTGACGAGCAGGAGCTCCATCACGCGGGGCTTCGTGAGGGCGACGTACGCCCGAGCCTTGCGACGGAAGCCCCGGGGTGACGTGTCGGGGCGGATGTCAACGGCTGCGGTCATGAGTCCTCTAACGAGACGAACGGTTTGCCCAAGGAGTCTAGGCGATGAACGTCGACGCTGACGGCGAACCCTCGGCCGATGCGGACGGGCGAAGGGGGTTCGTCCCTATACTTACAGGTGCTTGCCAGTCGTACGCCCTCTCGGTCCCGAATCACCGGACGAACCGTCCCGATCTCCGCCCCGGCGTGTGTGCGACCCAGCCGACGACGTCTCGGCAGGCGCACGTCAGCGCGGGAGCGAATCGACCCCGCGCAGTTCGCATCAAGAAGGGTCAACTTCCAGTGGCAGATCTGCAATGGGAATCCATTGACAACAAAGCAGTAGACACGGTCCGCGTCCTCGCGGCCGACGCGGTCGAGAAGGTCGGCAACGGTCACCCCGGCACCGCGATGAGCCTGGCGCCCGCCGCGTACCTGCTCTTCCAGAAGGTCATGCGTCGTGACCCGAGCGACAGCACCTGGATCGGTCGCGACCGGTTCATCCTGTCCGTCGGCCACAGCTCGCTGACGCAGTACATCCAGTTCTACCTGGGCGGCTACGGTCTCGAGCTCGACGACCTCGAGGCCCTGCGCACCTGGGGCTCGAAGACCCCCGGCCACCCCGAGTACGGCCACACGGACGGCATCGAGATCACCACCGGTCCGCTGGGCCAGGGCTTCGCCAGCTCGGTGGGCTTCGCCTACGCCGCCCGTTTCGAGCGCGGCCTGTTCGACCCCGACGCCGCCCCCGGCACGAGCCCCTTCGACCACTTCGTGTACGTCATCGCCGGTGACGGCGACATGCAAGAGGGCGTCACGAGCGAGGCCGCGTCGCTGGCCGGGCACCAGAAGCTCGGCAACCTCGTCGCCATCTACGACTCGAACCAGATCTCGATCGAGGACGACACCAACATCGCCTTCACCGAGGACGTCCACAAGCGCTTCGAGTCCTACGACTGGGACGTCCAGGTCGTCGACTGGAAGAAGACCGGCGAGTACGTCGAGGACGTCGCCGAGCTGCACGACGCCATCGAGAAGGCCAAGGCCGTCACCGACAAGCCCTCCCTGATCATCCTCAAGACGATCATCGGCTGGCCCTCGCCCAAGAAGCAGAACTCCGGCAAGATCCACGGTTCGGCCCTCGGCGCCGACGAGGTCGCCGGCCTCAAGTCGGTCCTCGGGTTCGACCCCGAGAAGTCCTTCGACGTCGACCCCGCCGTCCTCGAGCACACCCGCAAGGCCGTCGAGCGCGGTCAGGCCCAGCACGCCGAGTGGGACGAGAAGCTCGCCGCCTGGGCGTCGGCCAACCCCGACAAGAAGGTCATGCTCGACCGCATCCTCGCGAACGAGCTGCCCGAGGGCGTCGAAGAAGCGCTCCCCGTCTTCGAGGCCGGCAAGGACGTCTCCACCCGCGCCGCCTCCGGCAAGGTCATCAACGCCCTCGCCGGCGTGGTCCCCGAGCTCTGGGGCGGGTCGGCCGACCTGGCCGAGTCGAACCTGACGACGATCACGGGCTCGAAGTCGTTCGTCCCCACCGAGTGGTCGACCGACGAGTGGAGCGGAGACCCCTACGGTCGCGTTCTGCACTTCGGCATCCGCGAGCACGCGATGGGCGCCATCCTCAACGGCATCACGCTGCACGGCAACACGCGCCCGTTCGGTGGCACGTTCCTGATCTTCAGCGACTACATGCGCCCGGCGGTCCGCCTCGCGGCACTGATGAAGTCCCCGGCGATCTACGTCTGGACCCACGACTCCGTGGCCCTGGGCGAGGACGGTCCGACGCACCAGCCGATCGAGCAGCTCGCGTCGCTCCGCGCGATCCCCGACCTCGACGTCGTGCGTCCCGCCGACGCCAACGAGACGGCCTGGGCCTGGGCGACGATCCTCGAGCGCCACCACGGCCCCGCCGGCATCGCGCTCAGCCGTCAGAACCTGCCCGTCTTCGAGCGCGGCACCGGTGACGCCGAGGGTGACACCTTCGCGTCGGCGAAGAACGTGGCGAAGGGCGCCTACGTCCTGGCCGAGGCACCGGGCGGAACGCCCGACGTGATCTTCGTCGCCACGGGTTCCGAGGTGCAGATCGCCGTCGAGGCCCGTGAGGTCCTGCGCGGCGAGGGCATCAACGCCCGCGTCGTCTCGGCACCGAGCATCGAGTGGTTCGACGAGCAGAGCGACGAGTACAAGGAGGCGGTCCTCCCGGCCGCCGTCAAGGCCCGCGTCTCGATCGAGGCCGGTGTGTCCATGCCGTGGCGCGGCATCGTCGGTGACGCCGGTCGCAGCGTGTCGATCGAGCACTTCGGTGCTTCGGCCGACTACAAGACGCTGTTCAAGCAGTTCGGCATGACGACCGAAGCCGCCGTCGCCGCCGCCAAGGACTCGATCGCCGCTCTCTGAGCGACGACGAAGGAAAGAGAAGAACACCATGACCGATTCCAACACCGCACAGCTGTCCGCCGCAGGCGTCAGCATCTGGCTCGACGACCTCTCGCGTGAGCGCATCAACGCGGGCGGCCTCCAGAAGCTGATCGCCGAGCGCAACGTCGTCGGCGTCACCACCAACCCCACGATCTTCGCGTCGGCTCTCGCCAAGGGCGAGGCCTACGACGACCAGGTCGCCCTGCTCGCGAAGACCGGTGTCAGCGTCACGGACGCCGTCTTCGAGATCACGACCGACGACGTCACCCGCGCCTGCGACATCTTCCGCGAGCTCTACGACACGACGGACGGCTTCGACGGCCGCGTGTCGATCGAGGTCGAGCCCGGTCTCGCGCACGACGCGCAGGGCACCATCGACCAGGCGGTCAAGCTCGCCGCCAAGGTCGGTCGCCCCAACGCCCTGATCAAGATCCCCGCGACCGTCGAGGGCCTCGAGGCCATCACCGCCGTCATCGCCCAGGGCATCAGCGTCAACGTGACCCTGATCTTCAGCCTCGAGCGCTACCGCGCCGTCATCAACGCGTACCTCACGGGTCTCGAGCAGGCCAAGGCCGCCGGCATCGACATCACCGAGATCCACTCCGTCGCCTCGTTCTTCGTGTCGCGCGTCGACACCGAGATCGACAAGCGTCTCGACGCGGTCGGGACCGACGAGGCCAAGGCCCTGAAGGGCAAGGCCGGCGTGGCCAACGCCCAGCTCGCCTACGAGGTCTACCAGCAGGCCTTCGACACCGAGCGGGCCAAGGGCCTCCTCGCCGCCGGTGCCAACAAGCAGCGTCCCCTCTGGGCTTCCACCGGTGTCAAGGACCCCGCCGTCCTCGACACCACGTACGTGGTCGAGCTCGTCGCCCAGGACGTCGTCAACACGATGCCCGAGAAGACGCTCGAGGCGACCTTCGACCACGGTGACGTCCGTGGCGACACGATCAGCGCCTCCTACGCCTCGGCCAACGAGACCATGGACGCGATCGCGGCGCAGGGTGTCTCGTACGACGACGTGACCGAGGCCCTCGAGAAAGAGGGCGTCGAGAAGTTCGTCGTCTCGTGGAACGAACTGCTCGACACGGTCACCGCTGCCCTCGAGGCCGCCAAGCCCGCCGGGGAGTCCAAGTGACCATCACCATCGCTGCCAGCGGCGACGCCGCACAGGCGGTCGAGACGGTCGTCCCGCAGCTCGTGAGCGACCTCGTCGCCTCGGGCATCACGGCTCAGAACCCCACCCTGTGGGGCCCTGACGCCGAGGACGAGTCCGCCAAGCGTCTCGGCTGGACCGAGGCCGTCGTGGTCTCGACTCCGCTGCTCGACGAGATCGACTCGCTCCGGGACGAGCTCGCCGCCAAGGGCGTCGACCACGTCGTGCTCGCGGGCATGGGTGGATCGTCGCTCGCGCCCGAGGTCATCACCCGCACCTACGGCGTCGAGCTCACCGTGCTCGACGCCACGGAGCCCGGTCAGGTCCTCACGGCCCTCGCCGACCGTCTCGAGCGCACCGTGCTCGTGGTCTCGTCGAAGTCGGGTTCCACCGTCGAGACCGCCAGCCAGCGCAAGACCTTCGAGAAGGCGTTCACCGACGCCGGCATCGACCCCGTCGAGCGCATCGTCGTGGTCACCGATCCCGGATCGCCCCTCGACGGGCAGGCCCGTGAGGCCGGTTACCGCGTCTTCAACGCCGACCCCAACATCGGCGGGCGCTACTCGGCCCTGTCGGCGTTCGGCCTCGTGCCGTCCGGCCTGGCCGGCGCCGACATCCGCGAGCTGCTCGCCGAGGCCGACGCCGTCACGGTCGAGCTGGCCCAGGACCGCGCCGACAACCCGGGTCTCGTGTTGGGTGCCGTCCTGGCAGGCACCTCGCCCCTGCGCGACAAGATCGCCATCGTCGCCGACGGCACCCACATCGTGGGGTTCCCGGACTGGGCCGAACAGCTCATCGCCGAGTCGACCGGGAAGCAGGGTCGCGGCCTGCTCCCCGTCGTCATCGGCACCTCCGCCCCCGAGATCACGGCGGGGCTGCACGACGTGCAGGTCGTCCGTCTCGTGGCGAACGCCGACGAGACCCGTGAGGTCGCGCCCGGCGAGGTCGAGATCTCGGGTTCGCTCGGTGGCCAGATCATGGTCTGGGAGTACGCCGTCGCCGTGGCCGGGCGTCTGCTCGACATCAACCCGTTCGACCAGCCCGACGTCGAGTCGGCCAAGGTCGCGACGCGGGCGTTGCTCGACGACCGTCCCGAGCCCACTCCCCCGGCCTTCACGGCCGAGGGTGTCGAGGTCCGCGAGGTCGGGGGAATCGAGCTGGGCGACTCTCTCGAGTCCGCCGTGGCCGCGCTCCTCTCGCACCTGAGCGATGACGGCTACGTCTCGATCCAGGCCTACGTCGACCGCGTGGCGAACCCGCAGCTCGAAGAGGTCCGCGACCTCCTCGCGATGCGCACGCAGCGTCCCGTCACCTTCGGATGGGGTCCGCGCTTCTTGCACTCGACGGGTCAATACCACAAGGGTGGGCCGGCCAACGGGGTGTTCCTGCAGATCACGCAGGTCCCCGCGACCGACCTCGAGATCCCGGACAGCCCGTTCACGTTCGGGCAGCTCGTGCAGGCCCAGGCCGCCGGTGACGCCAAGGTCCTGGCCGAGCACGGTCGTCCCGTGCTCACGCTGACGGTGACCGACGTGGCGGCCGCGCTGCCGGTCATCACCGCCGCACTCCGCTGAGCCGAAAGGGCCGGCGTCCCCAGGGGCGCCGTCCCTTTCGCCTTGCCACCGGTGTTCCCGGCCGTCTCCGCCCGTCCCGACCGGAACACCTTCGAACCACAGAACGGAACATCATGTCACCGGTGCCGATCACGCCGGAGTCCAACCCGCTCCGGTTGCCCTCCGACCGACGTCTCAACCGCATCGCGGGGCCCAGCGGTCTCATCATCTTCGGTGTGACGGGTGATCTCTCCCGCAAGAAGCTCATGCCCGCCGTGTACGACCTGGCCAACCGTGGCCTGCTGCCCCCCGGCTTCGCGCTCGTCGGCTTCGCCCGTCGTGAATTCGAGGGCCAGGACTTCGAACAGGTCGTGTACCAGGCCGTCAAGGAGCACGCTCGCACGCCTTTCGACGAAGACGTCTGGCGTCAACTCAAAGAAGGCTTCCGTTTCGTCCAGGGGGTCTTCGACGACGCCGACGCGTTCGCTCGGCTCAAGGACACCATCGAAGAGCTCGATCGTGAGCGCGGGACGATGGGCAACCACGCCTTCTACCTCTCGATCCCGCCCAAGGCGTTCCCCATGGTCACCGAGCAGTTGCGCAACTCGGGCCTCGCCGAGGAGAAGGACGGTGCGTGGAGACGCGTCGTCATCGAGAAGCCCTTCGGCAGCGACCTCACGACGGCCCGCGAGCTCAACGCCGTCGTCGAGACCGTCTTCGAGCCCGACAGCGTGTTCCGAATCGACCACTACCTCGGCAAAGAGACGGTGCAGAACCTCCTCACGCTGCGGTTCGCCAACCAGATGTACGAACCTCTCTGGAACTCCAACTACGTCGACCACGTGCAGATCACCATGGCCGAGGACATCGGCGTCGGCGGCCGCGCCGGTTACTACGACGGCATCGGCGCCGCTCGTGACGTCATCCAGAACCACCTCCTCCAGCTCCTCGCCCTGACGGCGATGGAAGAACCGGTCACCTTCGCCGCCCGTGACCTCCGGGCCGAGAAGGAGAAGATCCTCTCGGCCGTCCGCCTCCCCGCCGACCTCGCCGCGGGAACCGCGCGAGGTCAGTACGCCGGGGGGTGGCAGGGCGGAGAGAAGGTGCTCGGATTCCTGGACGAAGAAGGCATGAATCCCGAGAGCACGACCGAGACGTTCGCCGCCATCAAGCTCGAGATCGCGACCCGGCGGTGGGCGGGAGTCCCCTTCTACCTCCGGGCCGGAAAGCGTCTCGGCCGTCGCGTGACCGAGATCGCCGTCGTCTTCAAGCAGGTGCCCGAGAACATCTTCGGCACGCAGACGTCGCTGGGGCAGAACGCCCTCGTGATCCGGGTCCAGCCCGACGAGGGAGTGACCCTGCGCTTCGGGTCCAAGGTGCCCGGGATCGGCACGCAGGTCCGTGACGTCACGATGGACTTCGGATACGGGCACGCCTTCACCGAGGCGAGCCCGGAGGCCTACGAGCGTCTCATCCTCGACGTCCTCCTGGGCGACCCGCCCCTGTTCCCCCGGCACGAGGAGGTCGAGCTCTCCTGGAAGATCCTCGACCCGATCGAGGAGTTCTGGGCGACTCAGGGTCAGCCCGAGCAGTACCGACCCGGCACGTGGGGACCCGCCTCTGCCGACGAACTCATGGCCCGTGACGGCCGTACCTGGAGGCGTCCGTGATCGTCGACCTGCCCGACAGCACCATCAGCCGCGTCCAGAAGACGCTGGTCAAGATCAGGGAAGAAGGAGGCGCGGTCGCGCTGGGCCGAGTCCTCACCCTGATCATCTCCACCCGTCTCGGTGACGAGGAGGAAGCCATCGAGGCCGCGAACGACGCCTCGCGAGAGCACCCCATGAGGGTCATCGTCGTCTCCACGTCGACCGACCTCGATCTCGACGAGGTCGACGGGCGACTGGACGCGCAGATCCGGGTCGGCGGCGACGCCGGTGCCAGCGAGGTCATCCTGCTCCGGGCCTACGGAGAGACCGCGAGCGACGAGGAGGGGCTCGTGACCGGGCTCCTGCTGCCCGACGCTCCCGTCGTCGCCTGGTGGCCGAAGACCGCTCCCGCCGTCGTCTCCGAGTCTCCCCTCGGGCGCATCGCGCAACGGCGGATCACGGATGCGGCGAGCCAGTCCAACCCACGCCAGTCGATCATCGACCTCGCCCGGAGCTACGCTCCCGGCGACACCGACTTCGCCTGGACCCGGCTCACCCTCTGGCGGGCGCAACTGGCTGCCGTGCTCGACCAACCGCCTTACGAATCGGTCACCGAGGTCGGTGTCTCCGGCGCACCCGATTCTCCGTCGACTTTGCTCTTGGCCGCCTGGTTGCGTCTGCAGCTCCAGGTACCCGTCGACGGTGAGCTGACGACCCGGGCGACGGGATCGAGCGGCATCCACGGTGTCCAACTGGTCCGCGCCTCCGGGTCCATCGTCCTCGAACGCTCCCTGGACGACGTGGCGACGCTCACCCAACCGGGTCAACCCACGCACGACCTCGCGCTGCCACGCCGCTCGCTGCGCGACTGCCTGGCCGAGGAACTCCGTAGACTCGACCCCGACGACCTGTTCGGGAACGTCGTGAGACACGGGGTCGGCCAACTGAGCGAACCCGTCCAGAGCAACTAGAGCAGATAGAGAACCGTGACGAACGAACGCCGGGTGCTGGTCCACCCCGACAAAGAATCGCTGGGTGCCTCCGTGGCCGCCCGCTTCATCACCAAGATCATCGACGTGCTCGAAGAGCAGAACTACGCGTCGGTCGTCGTCAGCGGTGGCTCGGTGAGCACCCTCGTGCTGGCGGCCATCAACGCGTCGCCGGCTCGTGACAGCGTCGACTGGTCGAAGGTCTCGATCTGGTGGGCCGACGAGCGCTGGGTCCCCGCAGGGGACGCGGACCGAAACGACACCCAGGCCGGCATCGACCTGCTCGACCACATCGGGTTGCTGCCCGAGAACGTCCACCGATTCGGTGCGGTCGGCGACTTCGACGACGTCGAGGCGGCCGCCGACGCTTACCGGAACGAATTGCTGCAGCACGCACAGGCCGACGACGCGGCCCCCCGCTTCGACATCACGCTCCTCGGGGTCGGTCCCGACGGTCACGTCGCCTCGTTGTTCCCGGACAAGGCACAGATCCGTCAGCTCGAGCCGACCGTGCTCACGATAGACGACTCCCCCAAGCCTCCGCCCGTACGCCTCACGTTGAGCCTGCCGGTCATCAACAACTCCCAGCGCGTCTGGATGATCCTCGCCGGAGCCGAGAAGGCTTCGTCGTTGGGGCTCGCCCTGGCGGGTGCCGGCGCAGACCAGGTGCCGGTGGCAGGGGTCAAGGGACGCAAGCGGACGGTCTTCTTCGTCGACCAGGACGCGGCGGCTGAGGTCCCCGAGAACTTGATCGCCTCCACCTACTGAGTCCCGCCGCGGGCGCACCGACGCCGGCATGACGAAGGGCCCCGCAGCTCGCGGCTGCGGGGCCCTTCGTCATGTCCGGTGTGGAGACACCGGGAGGCGCGATCGGCTGGATCAGGCCTTGCCGCGTCGGACTCGCAGCTGCTGCAGAGCCTCTTCGAGCAACTGCTCGGCTTCTTCTTCGGTCCGTCGCTCTTTGACGTACGCGAGGTGCGTCTTGTACGGCTCCAGCTTCGCGACCGTCGGCGGGTTCGCCTTGTCGCGCCCTGCCGGCAATCCACTCGAGGGTGAGTCGACGGTCTCGGGGATCTCTTCGTCGGGCACGTTGGCCGCGAAGTGACGGACGACCTCGTTGCCGAGGGCATCCCAGTACGAGATGGTGATCCGCTCGGCGTGGAAGCCGCGATCTTGCTCACCCATGGGACCGGCGCCGACGCGCGAGCCGCGGATTGCGCTACCGCCCGAGGCCATCAGCTGACCGCCGCGAACTTGGTGATGAGGCCCAGGACCACGATGCAGGTGATCCAGACGAGACCCAGGAAGACCGTGATGCGGTTGAGGTTGCGTTCGGCGACGCCGGATGCCCCGAGGTTGCTCGTGACGCCACCGCCGAACATGTCGGAGAGACCGCCACCACGGCCGCGGTGGAGCAGGATGAGGAGGGTCAACAGGAGGCTCGTGATGCCGAGCAACACCTGCAGGATGACCTGGAGAATTTCCACGTAGGACCTTTCGATGCGGTGAGACCGCTGAACAGTATAACCGCGAGAGGCCGTCGCCCTGGCAGGCCGAGTCGGAGGGGCGCCGACGGGCGACGCACCCGGCCCGTCAGACGCCGACGTGCGCCTGGAAGCGGACGATGTTGGCGAACTCGGACACGTCGAGGCTCGCCCCACCGACGAGGGCTCCGTCGACGTTGGGCTCTCGCATGAACGATGCGATGTTCGTGGACTTGACCGAGCCGCCGTAGAGGACGCGGGTGGTGGCGGCGGCGTCCGGACCGACGATCTCGACCAGGGCCGCCCGCAGGGCCGCGCAGACCTGCTCGGCCTGCTCGGCCGTGGCGGCCTGTCCGGAGCCGATGGCCCAGACGGGCTCGTAGGCGACGACGATCTCGGCGGCGGCCGGCACCTGGGCGAGCGCCGCACGGAGCTGGGCGACCGGCACCGCGCTGGGGCCGTGCTGCTCGAGATCGTCGGCCGTCTCACCGACGCAGACGACGGGGACGAGGCCCGAGCGGTGCGCGGCGGCGACCTTCGTCGCCACGACCTCGTCGTCCTCGGCATGGAGCGTCCGACGCTCAGAGTGCCCGACCAGGACGTAGCGCACGTCCAACTTGGCGAGGAACTGCCCCGAGATCTCGCCCGTGTAGGCGCCCGAGTCGTGAGCGGACAGGTCTTGGGCTCCGAGAGCCAACTCGAGCTTGTCGGCGTCGAGCAGGGTCTGCACGCTTCGGAGGTCGGTGAACGGCGGGAACACCGCGGTCTCGACCGCGTCGAAGTCGTGCTTGGCGTCCTTGAGGGACCATGCGAGCTTCTGGACGAACGCGATCGCCTGCAGGTGATCGAGGTTCATCTTCCAGTTGCCGGCGATGAGGGGCGTGCGTGTGGTCACCATCCGAGGACCTCCAGTCCGGGGAGTCGTTTGCCCTCGAGGAACTCGAGGCTGGCTCCACCGCCGGTGGAGATGTGGCCGAACTGGTCGTCGGAGAACCCCAGGGCACGAACGGCCGCGGCCGAGTCGCCGCCGCCCACGACGCCGAGACCGGAGACCCGGGTCAACGCGTCGGCGACCTTCTGGGTGCCGTGTGCGAAGGCGGGGAACTCGAAGACTCCCATCGGACCGTTCCAGAAGACCGTGGACGACGTCTGGACGGTCTCCGCGAAGCGCGCGGCCGTCTCGGGGCCGATGTCCAGGCCCAGGGCCTCGGAGCCCAGAGCAGAGGATTCGATGCCGTCCGAGGCGACCACCGTGTGCTCGGCGTCCGCGCTGAAGGACGAGGCGACCACCACGTCGACGGGGAGCACGAGGTTGACGCCCCGGCGCGCGGCCTCGTCGACGTAGCCGCGGACCCGGTCGAGCTGGTCCTTCTCGAGCAGGCTCTTGCCGACGGGGAGTCCCTGGGCGGCGAGGAACGTGAAGAGCATCCCTCCACCGATGAGCAGGTTGTCGACCCGGGGAAGGAGGTGCTCGATGACGCCGAGCTTGTCGGAGACCTTCGAGCCGCCGAGGACGACGCTGTAGGGGCGCGTGGGGTTCTCGGTCAGCTTGTCGAGGACCTCGAGTTCGCGCGAGATGAGCGTCCCGGCCGCACTCGGGAGGAGCGCGGGCAACTCGTACACACTCGCCTGCTTGCGGTGCACGACCCCGAAGCCGTCGGAGACGAACACGTCACCGAGCTCGGCCAGGCGTGCGGCGAACTCCTGACGCTCGGGCTCGTCCTTCGACGTCTCGGCGGCGTTGAAGCGGAGGTTCTCGAGGACGACGATCTGGCCGTCGGTGAGGTCGTCCACTGCTGCGGCGGTCTCGTCACCCACGGTGTCCGCGGCGAAGCCGACGCTCTTCCCGAGGAGTTCGCTGAGGCGTTGGGCGACCGGTCTGAGGCTGTACTCGGGCTTCGCTTCGCCGTCGGGGCGGCCGAGGTGCGAGATGACCACGACCCTGGCCCCCTGGTTGATCAGCAGGTCGAGGGTCTCGAGGGAGGCACGGATGCGTCCGTCGTCGGTGATCTCGCCGTCCTTCAGAGGGACGTTGAGGTCGCATCTGACGATGACGCGTCTGCCCGACAGGGGACCGAGGGAATCGAGGGTACGCAGGCTCATGGGTTCGTTTCGGGTTCGGAGGACGGTGCCCCGGCCCGTGAGGGCCGGGGCACCGAGGTCGGACTAGAGGCGGTCGGCCACGTACTTCGTCAGGTCGACGAGACGGTTCGAGTAGCCCCACTCGTTGTCGTACCACGAGGTGATCTTGACGAGGTTGCCGATGACCTTGGTCAGGCCCGAGTCGTAGATCGACGAGTGCGGGTCGGTGGTGATGTCGGTCGACACCAGAGGGTCTTCGGAGTAGGCCAGGATGCCCTTGAGCTCACCCTCGGCGGCGGCCTTGTAGGCGGCGTTGATCTGCTCGACCGTCACCGGCGTGCTGGTCTCGAGGGTCACGTCGGTGATCGAGCCGGTGGGCACGGGCACGCGCAGGGCGTAACCGTCGAGCTTGCCGGCGAGCTCGGGGATCACGAGGCCGATGGCCTTGGCGGCACCGGTCGACGTCGGGACGATGTTGAGCGCGGCGGCACGGGCACGGCGGGGGTCCTTGTGCGGACCGTCCTGCAGGTTCTGGTCGGCCGTGTACGCGTGGACCGTCGTCATGAGACCGCGCTCGACGCCGAAGTTGTCCAGGAACACCTTCATCAGGGGGGCCAGGCTGTTCGTCGTGCAGGACGCGTTCGAGATGATGTGGTGGTTGGCGGGGTCGTAGATGCCCTCGTTCACACCCAGCACGATGGTGGCGTCGTCACCCGTGGCCGGAGCCGAGATGAGGACCTTCTTCGCGCCGGCGGTGATGTGCTTGCGTGCGTCCTCGGCCTTCGTGAAGAAACCGGTCGACTCGACGACGATGTCGACGCCCAGCTCGCCCCAGGGCAGGTTGGCGGGGTCGCGCTCGGCGAGGACCTTGATCGGCTTGCCGTCGACGACGATCGAGTCGCCGTCCAGCTCGACGGTCGCGTCGAGACGTCCCGTGATCGAGTCGAACTTGAGGAGGTGCGCGAGGGCGGCGTTGTCGGTCAGGTCGTTGACGGCGACGATCTCGATGTCGGTTCCCTTGGCGAGCGCCGCGCGGAAGTAGTTACGGCCGATGCGACCGAAGCCGTTGATGCCGATCTTGACGGTCAATGAAACTCCTGATGATCAGGCGTCGTGGGGACGCGTGGAGGGTGTGGGCGACCAGGCCCGTGGCGACGCCCGAACTCTCGATGACCTCGGGTCGGACACCGCTTACGACAGTAGCAGCAGCCCTCCGGAATTCGTCCTCCGGTGACGTCGTGAAGACCCTCCGCCGCCCCTCAGTCGAGGTCGAGGTCGTGCGGCAGGTTGGCGTCCGTACCCGGCAACCCCAGGTCGCCGGCCTTCTTGTCGGCCATGGCGAGCAGGCGACGGATCCGACCCGCGACGGCGTCCTTGGTCATCGGGGGGTCGGCGTGGTGGCCGAGTTCGTCCAGGCTGGCGTCGCGATGGGCAAGTCGCAGCTCGCCCGCGTACTTGAGGTGCTCGGGGATGTCGTCGCCGAGCAGTTCCATCGCCCGGTCGACGCGGGCGCACGCGGCCACGGCGGCCTGGGCCGACCGTCGCAGGTTGGCGTCGTCGAAGTTGACGAGTCGGTTCGCCGTCGCGCGCACCTCGCGGCGCTGGCGCATCTCTTCCCAGTCGGTGACGCTCTTCTCGGCGCCCATCACCTTGAGCATGGTGCCGATGGCCTCGCCGTCGCGGATGATGACCCGGTGCACGCCGCGGACCTCTCGGGCCTTCGCCGCGACGCCCAGTCGGCCAGCGGCCCCGACGAGCGCCATGGCGGTCTCGTTGCCGGGGCACACGACCTCGAGCGAGGCGGACCGACCGGGATCGGTCAACGAGCCCTGCGCGAGGAACGCCCCTCGCCAGATGGCGGCGAGATCGTCGCGCGAGCCGGTCGTGAGCCGGTTCGGCAGGCCACGGACGGGTCGTCGGCGGGCGTCCATGAGCCCGGTCTGACGGGCCAGCGTCTCACCGGCCTCGTGGACCCGGACGAGGAACCCGGGGGTGCGGCGTGAGCCGGCAGGAGCCGTCATCGCGACGTCGCTCCTGGCTCCGTACAGCTCGGCCAGGTCCTTCCGGACCCGTCGGGCGATGAGCGCGGAATCGAGTTCCGCCTCGACGGCGATCCGACCGGAGATGAGGTGCAGTCCCCCGGCGAAACGGAGGACGGTGGCGAGCTCAGCGGCCCGGATCGTCGTCCTGCTCACCTCGACGCGGGCGAGTTCTTCTTTGACGTCGGCAGTCTGGGCCACTCCGGTTGTTCCTTTTCGTCAGGTCGAGGTGTCGTCGGTGCACGGGCGTGCTGAAGCACCTCGGTGGGTCATTCTCGGCCGAGGTCGCGGTGTTTCACGCTGACGGCCACGCCGGGGAGTCCACGCAGACGCGCCGCCAGTTCACCCACGAGGGTGACCGATCGATGTTTGCCCCCGGTGCAGCCAATGGCGATCGTAGCGTGTCTCTTGTTCTCACGCTGATAGCCCGACAGGACGGGGACGAGCGAAGCGGCGAAGGCGTCGACGAACTCCCGGGCCCCGTCCTGCTGCATGACGTACGACGTGACCGGCTCGTCGAGCCCGGACTGCTGCCGGAGCGCGGGCACCCAGAACGGGTTGGGGAGGAACCTCGCGTCGCCCACCATGTCGGCGTCGGTGGGCAGGCCGTACTTGAACCCGAAACTGAGGACGGTCACCTGGACCCCGGCGCGGTCGGACTCGGCGAACTTCTCGGAGATCGTCGTGGCCAACTGGTGGATGTTGAGTTCCGACGTGTCGATGATCACGTCGCTCGTCTCGCGGAGCTCTTCCATGCGCGCACGCTCGGCGAGGATGCCGTCGAGCAAGGTGCCGTCACCCTGCAACGGGTGCGGTCGCCGGACCTGCTCGAAACGCCGGACCAGCGCCGCGTCGGTCGCGTCGAGGAACAGCACCCGCACCTTGCTGGGCATGCTCGCCCGCAAGGTGCGCACGGCCTCTTGGGCCTCACTGAAGAGGCGTCCCCCGCGGACATCGACCACGGCAGCGATCTTGGGGAGCGAGTCCCCCGCACGTTCGGCCAGGTCGAGCAGCGGTCGCAACATCTGCGCCGGCAGGTTGTCGACCACGTACCAGTCGAGGTCCTCGAGGGCGTTGCCGACGGTCGACCGTCCGGCGCCGGACATCCCCGTCACGATCAGGACCTCTTGCTGTTCGCTGACGTCGCTCATGTCGGTGGTGTCCTCCGGGTCGGCATGCGGTGCATCGAGTCTAGGCGGGGCTCGTGGGGGGCACGACGTCGTCGGCCGCCACGTCGTCGGCCGCCACGTCCTCGGCTCCGCGAAGCCGCTCGACGACTGCGGCGGCGAGCGTCGGGCCGATGCCGCGGATGGCCGAGATGTCCGCTGCCTCGGCATCCTTCAACCGCTTGACCGAGCCGAAGTGCTTCAGGAGCACGGCCACCCGGGAGGGCCCCAACCCCGGGATCTCCGCGAGCTGCGTCGAGATGTCGCGCTTACGACGCTGTCGCTGGTGTGTGATCGCGAACCGGTGCGCTTCGTCGCGGATGCGTTGGATGAGGAACAGCGCGTCGCTGTTGCGAGGGAGGATGACCGGGAAGTCGTCGTCGGGCAGCCAGATCTCCTCGAGCCGTTTCGCGATCCCGCAGAGCGCGATGTCCGTGACGCCGGCGTCGTCGAGTGCTCGTCGGGCCGCCGCCACCTGGGGTTGTCCGCCGTCGACGATGAGGAGGTTGGGGCGGTAGGCGAACCGTTTGCGTTGCTCTCCCACCTCCTCGACGGGAGCGAGTTCGTCGTCGAGGCGAGAGAGACGGCGGCTGAGCGTCTGGTAGATCGACTCGGTGTCGTCGGTCGACCGGGGGATGTTGAAACGCCGGTACTGGTCCTTCCGCGGCAGGCCGTCCTCGAAGACCACCATCGAGGCGACGATGTTCGTGCCCGAGAGGTGGGACACGTCGTAGCACTCCATGCGCAAGGGCGCGTCGCTCATGCCGAGGGCCTCCTGGATGTCGGCCAGGGCGGTCGACCGGGTGGCGAAGTCGGCGCTGCGACGGGTCTTGTAGAGCATGAGCGACTGCTGCGCGTTGAGGGTCGCCGTCTGCATCAGGTTGGCCTTCTCGCCGCGCTGTGCCGTGTGGATCTGGACCCGTCCCCGCCCGCGGAGTGTGCTGAGCACGCTCTCGAGGGCGTCGTTGTCGTCCGGCGTCTCGGTCACGACGATCTCGCGGGGAAGCTCGGCGCCGGCGGTGTAGATGCCCTGCAGGACCTGCTCGACGAGGTCGCCGGTCGAGATGTCGATCTCTTTGTCGACGACCCAGCCGCGGGAACCACGGATGCGACCGCCCCTCACCGTGAAGAGCTGGACGGCGGCCGCCAGCTCGTCCTCGGCGAGGGCGTAGAGGTCGAGATCGACGTTGTCGCGGAGGACGACCGCCGACTTGTCGAGCACGGCCTCGAGGGCCTGGACCTGGTCGCGGTACGTGGCCGCGTCCTCGAAGCGCTGCTCGACGGCGGCCGTCTTCATGGAGCGCTGCAGGTCGGCGATCACCCTCTTGTCGTAGCTGCCCATGAACTTGACGAACTCGTCGACGATCGCCCGGTGCTCGTCGATCGACACCTTGTGCGAACACGGCCCCCCACAACGACCGATCTGCCCCGGGAAGCAGGGCTTGCCCGTCTGCATGGCCTTCTTGTAGCTGCTGTCGGAACAGGTCCTGATCGGGAAGACCTTGATCATCAGGTCGATGGTGTCGTGGACGGCCCAGATCTTCGGGTACGGCCCGAAGTACTTGGCCCCCTTGATGCGCGGGTTGCGCGTGACCATCACCCGAGGGGCCTCGTCGGCCAGGGTGACGGCCATGAACGGGTAGGTCTTGTCGTCGCGGAACTTGACGTTGAAGGGCGGGTCGAACTCTTTGATCCACGTGTACTCGAGCTGCAGGGCCTCGATGTCGCTGCCCACCACGGTCCATTCGACGGATCGAGCGGTGAGGACCATTCGTCGGGTGCGTTCGTGCAGCGACGGAAGCGGTGCGAAGTAGTTGCTCAGCCGGGCCCGGAGGTTCTTGGCCTTGCCGACGTACAGCACCCTCCCCCGCTCGTCACGCCAGCGGTAGACGCCGGGGTCGGTGGGGATCTCGCCCGCTTTCGGACGCCAGGAGACGGTGTTGCTCATCGTGCTTCGACGGCCTCCCGGCGTCGCGTCGACGTGGCCTTCTTCTTCTGCACCCGCGGCACGGTGTGACCCGACTCGAGGATCTCCTTCAGGAAGACGCCCGTGTGGCTCTCGGGCACGTTCGCGAGGTGCTCGGGGGTTCCGGTGGCGATGACGGTTCCGCCACCCGCACCTCCTTCCGGGCCCATGTCGATCAGCCAGTCGGCGGACTTGATGACGTCGAGGTTGTGCTCGATCGTGATGACGGTGTTGCCCTTCTCGACCAGACCGTTCAGCACGAGCAGGAGCTTGCGGACGTCCTCGAAGTGCAGGCCGGTCGTCGGTTCGTCTAGCACGTAGACGCTGCGCCCGTTGGAGCGCTTCTGCAGCTCGGTCGCGAGCTTCACGCGCTGCGCTTCGCCCCCGCTCAGCGTGGTGGCGCTCTGGCCGAGTCGCACGTAGCCCAGGCCGACGTCGACCAGCGTCGACATGAACCGGGAGATCGCCGAGATGGGGGCGAAGAACTCGGCGGCCTCGCTGATCGGCATCTCGAGGACCTCGGAGATGTTCTTGCCCTTGTACCGCACCGCCAGGGTGTCGCGGTTGTACCGCGCACCACCGCACACCTCGCAGGCGACGTAGACGTCGGGAAGGAAGTTCATCTCGATCTTGATCGTGCCGTCACCTGCGCAGTTCTCGCAGCGGCCGCCCTTGACGTTGAAGCTGAACCGGCCCGGCAGGTAGCCGCGGGCCTTCGCGTCGGTCGTCTCGGCGAAGAGGGTACGGATGCGATCGAAGACACCCGTGTAGGTCGCCGGGTTCGAGCGCGGGGTGCGACCGATCGGCGCCTGGTCGACGTGGACGACCTTGTCGAGGGCGTCGAGGCCCGTGACCCGCGTGTGCTTGCCGGGGATCTGACGGGCTCCGTTGAGCTGGTTGGCCAGGACCTTGTACAGGATGTCGTTGACGAGCGAGGATTTGCCCGAGCCGCTGACGCCTGTCACCGCGACGAAGGTGCCCAAGGGGAAGTCAACGGTGACGTCGCGCAGGTTGTTGGCCTTGGCGCCCACGACCGAGATCATGCGCTTCTTGTCGACGGGGCGACGGCTGGTCGGGGTCTCGATGGAGCGCCGCCCGGCGAGGTAGTCGCCGGTGTACGAGTCGGTGTTCGCGACGAGGTCCTCGTAACTGCCCGAGTGCACGACCGTGCCGCCGTTGACGCCGGCACCCGGGCCGATGTCGACGACCCAGTCGGCCGTCTTGATGGTGTCTTCATCGTGTTCGACGACGATCAACGTGTTGCCGAGGTTCTTGAGTTTGACCAGCGTGTCGATGAGTCGGCGGTTGTCACGCTGGTGGAGGCCGATGCTCGGCTCGTCGAGGACGTAGAGGACTCCGGTGAGACCCGACCCGATCTGGGTCGCGAGGCGGATGCGCTGGGCTTCTCCACCGGAGAGGGACCCCGCGGCGCGGGCCAGGGAGAGGTACGTGAGACCCACTTCGAGCAGGAACTCGAGTCGGACCCGGATCTCACGCAGCACCTGGGCCGCGATGCGCGCCTCGCGGGTCGTGAGGGTGAGGCTGTTCATGAACCCGAACGCGTCGGCGAGGCTGAGTTCGGACACGCTCGCGATGTCGTGCCCGTCGACCAGGACGGCGAGGACCTCGGGCTTGAGCCGCTTGCCCTTGCAGACGACGCACGGGATCTCGCGGAGGTAGGACGCGTAGCGCTGGCGCTGCGTGTCGGTCTCGGCCTCGGCGTACTTGCGCTCGATGAAGGGCATGACGCCCTCGAAGCCCGTCGAGTAGGTCATCTCTCGGCCGAAGCGGTTGCGCCACTTCACGGTGACCTCGAAGTCGTTGCCCTGCAGGACGGCCTGTCGGACCTTCTCGGGCAGCTCGTGCCAGGGCGTCTTGAGGCTGAAGCCCAGATCGCCGGCCAGGCCCTCGAGGAGCTTCTGGAAGTAGTTGTAGAGCCCCTTGCCGGATTGGGTCCAGGGGAGGATGACGCCGTCGGCGAGGCTGAGCTCGGGGTCGCCGAGCAGCAGGTCGGAATCGACCGACATCTTCGTGCCGAGACCGGAGCACTCGGGGCAGGCGCCGAAGGGGGCGTTGAACGAGAACGTGCGGGGTTCGATCTCGGTGAGCTGGACCGGGTGGTTGTTCGGGCACGAGAGCTTCTCGGAGAACGTCCGGTACTTGCCGGCCGCGCCCTCGTCGGTGTCGACGAAGTCGATCGTGACCAGGCCGTCCGTCAGGCGCAGGGCGGTCTCGAGCGAGTCGGTCAGACGGGTCAGCGCCTGGTCGGAGGCGACCAGGCGATCGACCACGACCGAGATGTCGTGCTTGATCTGCTTCTTCAGCTTGGGCGGCGAACTGAGCTGGATCTGCTCACCGTCGACGATGGCCCGGGAGTACCCCGTGGACGCGAGCTCGGCGAACAGGTCGACGAACTCGCCCTTCTTCTGCGAGACCACGGGGCTCAGCACCTGGTACCGGACGCCCGACTCGAGGGTCATGAGCTGGTCGGCGATCTGCTGCACGCTCTGCTTGCTGATCTTCTCGCCGCAGACGGCGCAGTGCGGAACGCCGATGCGTGCCCAGAGGAGGCGCATGTAGTCGTAGATCTCGGTGATCGTGCCGACCGTGGACCGCGGGTTGCGGTTCGTGGACTTCTGGTCGATGGAGACGGCCGGGCTCAGGCCCTCGATGAAATCGACGTCGGGACGGTCGACCTGACCCAGGAACTGCCGCGCATAGGCCGACAGGGACTCGACGTACCGACGTTGCCCCTCGGCGAAGATCGTGTCGAACGCCAGGGACGATTTGCCCGAGCCGGACAACCCGGTGAAGACGACCAACGAGTCACGTGGGATCTCGAGGTCGACGTTGTTGAGGTTGTGCACTCGGGCACCCCGGACGCTCAGCGTGGAGGAACCTTCTACAGGTGAGATGGACACTCTTACCATTCTGTCGATGTGGACGACACTCGTCGTCGTGGCGGGCGGGCCCGCGGGAGGTGCAGCCGGCGGCGCAGGGTCAGGGGGCCGGGGACGAGACGGTCGGTTGGACGCCCGTCAGGCCGGCGGACACCTGCCACAGACGCGATGCCACCGACTCGTCACGGCTGTGACGTTTCGCGGGCACGCGGGCCGGAGCGCCGGTCAACTGGAACCATCCGGCCGGACCCCAGTATTCCCCGCCGTGGACGTCTTCGCCCACGAGGGCGTGGACGAGAGGCTCTGCTCCGACCTCCTTGCCCTGGGAGAAGACGTGCATCATCGAGGTGAGGACGGCGGGAGGGCGGCGGGGCTCGACGACGGGCGGGCGCGGGTCGCTGAGCGAGTCCCACGAGAACCCGGGGTGGGCGACGACGCTGGAGACCGAGGATCCGGCGGCCCGGAGGCGACGGTCGAGGTCGAAGCCGAAGGTCATGACCGCGAGCTTGGAACGTGCGTAGGCGACCGCGCCGGAGTAGCTCGAGACCATCATGGGATCGTCCAGGTCGAGTCGCACCCACCGATGGCTGATGCTTCCGAGGTGCACGACTCGAGCCCGCCCTGCCGACTCGAGGGCCGGCATGAGGTGCGAGACCAGGGCGAAGTGGCCGAGATGATTGGTGCCGAACTGGAGCTCGAACCCGTCGGTCGTCGTCTGACGCCGACGGGAGCCGACGACGCCGGCGTTGGCCAGGAGGCCGTCGACCGGTCCGCCGGCGGCGATGGCGGATGCACCCGTGCGGACCGACGCGAGGTCGGCCAGGTCGAGGGCGACCGTGTCGACGTCCGCCCCGGGCACGCGGCTGCGGAGGAGATCGGCGGCCCGCACGGCCCTCTCGGCGTCGCGGGCCGCGAGGACGACCTGGTGACCGGCCGCGACGAGCCGCTCGGCGGAGTAATAGCCGAGCCCTGCGGTCGCACCCGTGACGACGACGCGTCGACGATCACCGGGCATGACCGGCCGCCTCCATCTGTCGCAGATCTTTCTTCAGGTCGGCGACCTCGTCGCGGAGCCGACCGGCCAACTCGAACTTGAGCTCGGCCGAGGCCTGCAGCATCTGCTCGTTGAGGTCGGCGATGATCGCTTCGAGGCCGTTCGCGGCGCTGGCGGCCTTGCCCTCGCGGCGGAGGTTCGGCGTGGGGGCGCGCTTGCCACCCTGGCGATCCGCGAGGAGGCGTGCGGTGTCGGCACCTTCTCGGGCCAGGACCTCGGTGATGTCGGCGATCTTCTTGCGGAGCGGTTGGGGGTCGATGCCTCGCTCGAGGTTGTAGGCGACCTGCTTCTCTCGACGACGATCGGTCTCTTCGAGCGCCTGTTTCATCGAGTCGGTCATCACGTCGGCGTACATGTGGACCTGACCCGAGACGTTTCGTGCCGCACGGCCGATTGTCTGGATGAGTGACGTGGACGAACGGAGGAAGCCCTCTTTGTCGGCGTCGAGGATCGCGACGAGCGACACCTCGGGGAGGTCGAGGCCCTCACGGAGCAAGTTGATGCCGACGAGCACGTCGTAGACGCCCTGCCGCAGTTCGGTGAGCAGTTCGACCCGCCGGAGCGTGTCGACGTCGGAGTGCAGGTAGCGGACTCGCACTCCGGCCTCGGTGAGGAAGTCGGTGAGTTCTTCGGCCATCTTCTTGGTCAGGGTGGTGACCAGGACACGTTCATCGATCTCGACCCGTGTGCGGATCTCTTCGAGCAGGTCGTCGATCTGGCCCGCGGACGGCTTGACCACGATCTCGGGATCGATGAGCCCGGTGGGTCGGATGATCTGCTCGACGACGCTGTCGGTGATGCCCAGCTCGTACTTGCCGGGCGTCGCCGAGAGGTAGACCTTCTGGCCGACCCGGTCGAGGAACTCCTCGAACTTGAGGGGTCTGTTGTCGAGGGCGCTGGGAAGCCGGAAGCCGTGGTCGACGAGGGTGCGCTTGCGCGAGGCGTCGCCTTCGTACATGGCGCCGATCTGGGGCACGGTGACGTGCGACTCGTCGATCACCACGAGCAGGTCGTCCGGGAAGTAGTCGAGCAGGCAGTGGGGTGCCTCGCCGGGCGACCGACCGTCGATGTGCGCGGAGTAGTTCTCGATGCCGTTGCAGAAGCCGATCTGTTCCATCATCTCGAGGTCGAAGGTCGTGCGCATGCGCAGGCGCTGGGACTCGAGGAGCTTTCCCTGCTTGTCGAGCTCGTCGAGGCGGGTGGCGAGTTCGTCCTTGATGGTGCCGATGGCGCGGTGCATGACATCTGTGCCCGCGACGTAGTGCGAACCGGGGAAGACCGAGACGGCGTCCATCGTCTTGACGACGTCGCCCGTGAGCGGATGGAGGGCGTACAGCGCCTCCACCTCGTCGCCGAACATCTCGATGCGGATGGCCAGTTCTTCGTACATCGGGATGATCTCGATCGTGTCTCCCCTCACGCGGAAGTTGCCACGGGAGAAGTCGATGTCGTTCCGCTGGTACTGCATCGAGACGAACCGCCGGATGAGCGTCTCGCGATCGATCCGCATGCCGACCTGGAGGGCGATCATGGCCTCCATGTAGCCCTCGGGGGTGCCGAGCCCGTAGATGCAGGAGACCGTCGAGACGACGATGACGTCGCGTCGGCTCAGCAGCGAGTTCGTCGTCGAGTGCCGCAACCGCTCGACCTCGGCGTTCACCGAGCTGTCCTTCTCGATGAAGGTGTCGGTCTGCGGGACGTAGGCCTCGGGCTGGTAGTAGTCGTAGTACGAGACGAAGTACTCGACGGCGTTGTTCGGGAAGAGCGATCGGAACTCGTTCGCCAACTGGGCCGCGAGCGTCTTGTTGTGGGCGAGCACGAGCGTGGGCCGTTGCACCTGCTCGACGAGCCAGGCGGTGGTCGCCGACTTGCCCGTTCCGGTGGCGCCGAGCAGGACGACGTCGGTCTCGCCGGCGTTGATGCGCCCCGCCAGTTCGGCGATGGCGGCCGGCTGGTCGCCACTGGGTTCGAATTCGCTGATGACTTCGAACGGGCGCACACTGCGGGTCGGTTCCATGGATTCCAGCTTAGGAGGGACCACCGACACTCGTGTCGTGGGAGGCCGCCTGCTTCGCCGCTGACAGCGAACGCAGACGGTCGTAGAGGTCGTCCGCCTGTTCCAGCGTGCTCTCGAGCGAACCGGAGGAGTCGACGACGAGGTCCGCCACGGCGAGCCGCGTCCGGTCGTCCGCCTGCGCGTCCACGCGACGCCGCGCCTCCTCGTCGTCCATCCCGCGGAGCTCGACGAGTCGCCTCAGGCGGACCTCGCGCGGGGCGTGCACGACGACGACCACGTCGAAGCCGTCGGTCCCCCGCGATTCGACGAGCAACGGCACGTCGTAGACGACGACGCGACCCGCGTCGTCCGCGACGGCGTCGGACATGCGCCGGACCGAGAGCTCGTGCACGGCCGGGTGGGTGATCCCCTCGAGGTCGCGGCGTGCAGCGGCATCGGCGAAGACGATCGCCCCCAGGGCGGCTCGGTCGAGGGAGCCGTCGGGCTGCAGGACGTCGGACCCGAAGCGGGCGACGACGGCCTCGAGTCCGGCGGATCCGGGCTCGACCACCTCGCGGGCGAGGGCGTCGGCGTCGATGTGCGCCGCGCCCCGTTCGGCGAGTCGACGGGCCACGACCGATTTGCCGGCGGCGATGCCACCGGTCAATCCACAGACGAACACGACGTCGAGACTACGCCGGAAACGCCGGAAGGCGGCTCCCCCGAGGGGGAACCGCCTTCTGGTCGAGACCGGAGGGACTCAGTTGTTGTTCGACAGCTTCTCGCGCAGAGCGGCGAGCGACTCGTCGTCGGCGAGGGTGCCGGCGCCCGAAGCGGACTCGGCCGAGAACGACGAACCCGTGGGAGCGTCGAACGTCGTCTCTTCGACGAGCGAGGCAGCGACCTGCTTCTTGTGGGCTTCCCAGCGCGCCTGGGCGGCAGCGTAGTCCTGCTCCCACTTCTCGCGCTGCGAGTCGAAGCCCTCGCGCCACTCGTTCGTCTCGGGGTCGAAGCCCTCGGGGTACTTGTAGTTGCCCTGGTCGTCGTACTCGGTGAGCATGCCGTAGAGCGCCGGGTCGAACTCGGTGCCTTCGGGGTCGACGCCCTCGTTGGCCTGCTTGAGGCTCAGCGAGATGCGACGGCGGTCGAGGTCGATGTCGATGACCTTGACGAACACCTCGTCGCCGACGGCGACGACCTGCTCGGCCAGCTCGACGTGCTTCGCCGACAGCTCGGAGATGTGCACGAGGCCCTCGATGCCGTCGGCCACGCGGACGAACGCACCGAAGGGGACGAGCTTGGTGACCTTGCCCGGAGCGACCTGACCGATCGCGTGCGTGCGGGCGAACACCTGCCACGGGTCTTCCTGGGTGGCCTTGAGCGAGAGCGACACGCGCTCACGGTCGAGGTCGACCTCGAGGATCTCGACGGTGACCTCCTGGCCCACCTCGACGACCTCGCTGGCGTGCTCGATGTGCTTCCAGCTGAGCTCGGAGACGTGCACGAGGCCGTCCACGCCGCCCAGGTCGACGAACGCACCGAAGTTGACGATCGACGAGACGACGCCCTTGCGGACCTGACCCTTGTGGAGGTTGTTGAGGAAGGTCGTGCGGCTCTCGGACTGCGTCTGCTCGAGGAGGGCACGGCGCGACAGGACCACGTTGTTGCGGTTCTTGTCGAGCTCGAGGATCTTGGCCTCGATCTCCTGGCCCAGGTAGGGCGTGAGGTCGCGGACGCGGCGCAGCTCGATGAGCGATGCGGGGAGGAAGCCACGGAGGCCGATGTCGACGATGAGGCCACCCTTGACGACCTCGATGACCGTACCGGTGACGACGCCGTCGGCGTCCTTGATCTTCTCCACGTCGCCCCAGGCACGCTCGTACTGAGCGCGCTTCTTGGACAGGATCAGACGGCCTTCTTTGTCTTCCTTCTGGAGGACGAGGGCCTCGACCGTGTCGCCGACCTCGACGACCTCGGTGGGGTCGACGTCGTGCTTGATCGAGAGTTCGCGCGAGGGGATGACGCCCTCGGTCTTGTAGCCGACGTCGAGGAGGACCTCGTCGCGGTCGATCTTCACGACGGTGCCCTCGATGAGGTCGCCGTCGTTGAAGAACTTCAGGGTCTTCTCGACCGCGGCCAGGAAGTCATCAGCGGATCCGATGTCGTTGATGGCGACCTGCTTGGGTGCCTTGGTCGTTACGGTTGTCATGTAGTTAGTGCTCCAGTACGGGCATGAATCGGGCCGTGCTCGTCCCTCGAACGGTGTCCGGGAGGGTGTGTCGAACGCGGCGTGCGGAAATGTCGACGCAGATAGCGCTCGGTCATCTTAGCGCGGCGCCGCAGGTGTGGGCAACGGCGTGTCGCGGGTCGCGGCGACTCACGCGAGCAGTGCCCGCCTGAGCGTGTCGAGCCCGACCCCGCCCAGCTGAAGGGCGTCGCGGTGGAAGGCCTTGACGTCGAAGGTGGCGCCGTCTCGACGGGCTCGTTCGGCACGGAGGTCTTCCCAGATGCGCTGACCGACCTTGTACGACGGCGCCTGCCCCGGCCAGCCGAGGTACCGGTCGACCTCGAAGCGCACGAACTCGGTGTCCATGTTGACGTTCTCCGACATGAAGGCGAAGGCGTTCGTCGCGTCCCACCGCCCGCCGCCGCCGGGGAACGGCTTGCCGAGGTGGACACCGATGTCGAGCACCACACGCGCGGCACGCATGCGCTGACCGTCGAGCATGCCCAACCGGTCGCCCGGGTCACCGAGCCAACCGAGTTCGTCCATCAGCCGTTCCGCGTACAGGGCCCAGCCCTCGGCGTGCCCGGAGGTGCCGGCCAGTTGTCGACGCCACGTGTTCAGCGTGGCCCGGTTGTGGACGGCCTGACCGAGCTGGAGGTGGTGGCCGGGGACCCCCTCGTGGAAGACCGTCGTCGTCTCGCGCCACGTGCCGAAACGGGTGACCCCCTCGGGCACGGACCACCACATGCGGCCCGGACGCGAGAAGTCGTCGCTGGGGCTCGTGTAGTAGATGCCGCCGTCCTTGGTCGGTGCGATGCGGCACTCGAGCCGGCGGACCGGCTCGGGGATGTCGAACTGGTCCCGACCCAGCTCGGCGACCGCGCGGTCGCTGAGCTCCTGCATCCAGGCGCGGAGTGCGTCGGTGCCGTCGAGCTGGCGTGCGGGATCGGCATCGAGCAGCTCGATGGCCCGGGAGACCGACGCCCCGGGTTCGATCCACCGGGCGACCTCTTCTTGTTCGGCCGTCATCCTGGCGAGCTCGTCGATCCCCCACTCGTAGGTCTCGTCGAGGTCGACCGTCGCTCCGAGGAACCGTCGCGAGTGCAGGGCGTAGGCGTCGCGCCCGACGGCGTCGTCGGCCGTCGCCGCGGGGAGCAACTCGTCGAGCAGGAAGCGTCGGAGGTCGACGTAGGCCTCCGCCGCCGACGAGGCGCCCGACGAGAGGTCCCGGCCGAGCGCCGTTCCGGGTTCGGTGCCGTCACCGAGCCGGGCGTCCCGCACGAACTCGGCGAAGAAGCCGTCGTCGGCACCGATGCGGGCACACTGCTCGGCCACCTTCTCGACCTGGCGCCGGGCGGGGGTGACTCCCCCGGCGATGCCCGCGCGCAACGTCTCGACGTACTGGTCGACGGCGGTCCGTACCCGGCCGAGGCGGGTCGCGACGTCGACCCAGTCGCGCTCGGAGGCGGTGGGCATGAGGTCGAACACGTCGCGGATGCCCTGGGCGGGTGACGCGATCACGTTGAGGTCGCGCAACTCGAGGCGCTGTTCGGCGTAGAGCAGCTCGAGCTCGAGCTCGCTCGTCAGGTCGTCCCGGGTGACCCGGTCGACGTCGTCCACGGGGGTGGTGGCCCGCAGTTCGGCCAGCGTGGCCCGGACGGCCTCGACGCGTCGGGCATGACCGTCGGGCGAGTAGTCGCCGTACTCGCCCGTCCGGCCCTCACGGCCGATCCAGGTCGCGGTCGTGGGGTCGAGCTCGCAGAGGGTGTCCACCCAGCGTTCGGCGACCCCGTCGACGGGGGTGGGCGTGCGAGGGGTCGGCGTCGTCGCGGCATCGGTCATGCCGACGAGCCTAGTGACGCAGGANCGTTCTGGTGTCGGTACCTACTCTTTGTCGAGGTCGGTCGCCAGGAGCGCGACGAGTTCGTCGAGGGCGGCCTCGGCGTTGTCGCCCTCGGTCGCGACGACGACCTCTTCACCGTGGCCGATGCCCAGCGAGAGCACGCCGAGGATGCTGGCGGCGTTGACGCTCTTGCCGGCCGCGGAGGTCAGCGTGACCTTGGCGCCGGTCTTGCCGGCGGCCTGGCTGAACAACGAGGCGGGGCGGGCGTGCAGCCCGACGCTCGAGGCGATGGTGACGGAACGTTCTGGCATGTCTTCTCCTCTGGAGGGGGTGGGGATCAGTCGTCGTCGTCGGTCGACGCGAGCAACTCGTAGACCTCGGCGGTCGTGGTCGACCCGCGCAGGGCGGCGGCCTTGTCGGGGTCCATCAGGATGCTGGCGAGCTGGCTGAGGATGGCGATGTGGCCGTTGCCCTTGGCGGCGATGCCGACCGTGACCGAGACCTCGTTGCCGTCCCAGTCGACCGGGGTCGGGAACCGCAGCACGACGAGGGCGTCCTCTTTGACCGAGTCCTTGCCGGCGAGGGTGCCGTGCGGGATCGCCACACCCTCGCCGACGTAGGTGGACACCGAGTTCTCGCGCTCGAACATGGCGTCGACGTACGACTCGTCGATCGCACCCGCGTCGATCAGGGCCCGACCCGTCTTGCGGATGGCCTCGTCACGCGAGGCGGCGACCTCGTCGAGTCGGATGGACGACTCCGCGAGGAGCGCCGAGAGCTCGGGTGCCTGCTGGTCGGTCATCGTCAGACCTCGACCGTCGAGCCGTCCTGGATCGCCTTGACGACCTTGGCGACGTTGGGGTCTCCCATGAACAGCTGGAACGGCACGACGGGCACGTTCGGCACGACGCCGCGGGCACGCTCGGCGAGGTTGTTCTGGGTGACGACGACGTCGGCGTCCGACGGGATCGACGCGACGGGCGAGTGCTCGACGGTGACACCGCTCTTCTTCAGCTGCTTCTTGAGCGTGGACGCCAGCATGACGCTGCTGCCCATGCCCGCGTCGCACGCGACGATGAGTTTCTTGATGCTGGAACCGTCGAGGGTTGCCATGACCTTCTCCTTGTGTGGTGGTGGTGCTGACTGGTGGTGTGGGCGGGCTAGGCGGTGGGTGCCGCGGTGCCCTTGCTGGTGGCCTTGTTGGCCGCGGTGGCGGCCTGGGCGTCGGCGAGAGCCTGCTCCTGTGCGGCGGAGTCCTCGGCACGGGCCTCGCGGTTCTCCTTGCGACCGAAGCCCATGAGGAGGGACGAGACGACGAACGAGACGGCCGCCGAGAGCAGGATACCCAGGTAGATCGGGAGAAGGTCCCCGCGGGCGGCGACGAGCGTGTAGGCGATGATGCTGCCGGGCGAGGCAGGGCCGACGAGCCCGACGTTGAACAGGGCGAACGTCGCGATGCCGGTCGCTCCACCGAGGACGGCGGCGACGAGCAGGATCGGCTTCATCAGCACGTACGGGAAGTAGATCTCGTGGATGCCCCCGAAGAAGTGCACGATGATCGCGGCCGGGGCCGAGGGGCGGATGGCGCGCGGACCGAAGAAGAGGTACGCGAGGAGGATGCCGAGACCCGGGCCGGGGTTCGACTCGAGCATGAAGAGGATCGACTTGCCGGCCTCCTGCACCTGCGTGCCACCGAGGGGGGTGAGGATGCCCTGGTTGATGGCGTTGTTGAGGAACAGGACCTTGGCCGGCTCGATGATGATCGACGCCAGGGGCAGCAGGCCACGGTCGACGAGGAAGCCGACGGCGCCGCCGAAGACGTTCGTGATCGCGGTGGTGACCGGGGCCAGGCCGAAGAAGGCGAGCACGCCCATGGCGCCACCGATGATGCCGAGCGAGAAGTTGTTGACGAGCATCTCGAAGCCGGACTTGATGCGGCCGTCGACGAGCTTGTCGAACTGCTTGAGGACCCAGGCGGCGAGCGGGCCGACGATCATCGCGCCGAGGAACTGGGGCACGTCGGTCGCGACGATGACGCCCATGACGGCGACGGCGCCGATGACGGCACCGCGCTGACCGTGGACCATGCGACCACCCGTGTAGGCGATCAGGATCGGCAGCAGGTACTTGATGATGGGACCGACGAGGCCGGGCCACGGGGTGCCGTCGGACATCTCGCCGAAGCCGCCGAGCTGGGGCACCGGCGTCCAACCGGTCTGGATGAACAGGGCCGTGATGAGGCCCCAGGCGATGAAGGCGCCGATGTTCGGCATGATCATGCCGGCCAGGAAGCCGCCGAAGCGCTGGACGCGCGCTCGGGCTCCCGTACCGGTGACGGTGGGGGTGAATTCGGACATGGTGACGACTTCTCCTTGTTTCTCTCAGCGACGAGAGGGGTGTGGGGTGATGGAGGTGGTGCGAGGTGCTGTGGTGCGTCGGGAGGGAACGAGGGGGGCCGGTCGGGGTCGCGTCATGCGATCACGACCCGGGGGCCGGCCTGTTCGACGTCGTCGGCCAGCTCGGCGTCCACGCCGGAGTCGGTGATGACGGTGTCGACGTCGGTGAGCGGTGCGACCTTGGCGAAGTCCTCGCGACCGAACTTGGTGTGGTCGGCGAGGACGACTGTGCGTCGTGACGCGGCGATGAGCGCGCGCTTGACCCGCGCCTCCGCCAGGTCGGGGGTGCTGATCCCACGCTCCACCGAGACGCCGTTCGTCCCGATGAACGCGACGTCGGCGAAGACGTCGGCGATCTGGGCCCGCGTCCAGTCCCCCACCGCGGAGTACGTGCGGGTGCGGATGAGGCCGCCGAGCAGGTGGAGCGTGACGTTCGGTCGGCTGATGAGGATGGTGGCGACGGCGAGCGAGTGGGTGACCACGGTCAGCTCCCGGTCGAGGGGCAGGAGTTCGGCCAGACGGATGGTCGAGGTGCCGGCGTCGACGATGATCGAGCCGCCGTCGGGCAGTTCGTCGAGGGCGGCCCGGGCGATGCGCTCCTTCTCGGACGCGGCCGTTCCCTCCCGGTCGACCACGGGAGGCTCGATGCCGAGGCGCTCGACGGCGATGGCGCCTCCGTGGACGCGGCGGAGGACGCCCCGGCGCTCGAGGGCGGTCAGGTCGCGGCGCACGGTCTCGGGCGCGACCGAGAGCTCTCGTGCGAGACCGGCCACCTCGACTCGGCCCCGGGACAGGGCCGTGTCGAGGATCTGCTGGTGACGCTCCGGTGCGTACATGGGAGACCTCGTCGTCGGACTGCACGGCCGCCTCGGGGGCTGACCGGTGGTGCGGAAGTGCGGAAGGAGTTCAACTGTTGTTGATCTGCGCTTATATAAGTCCGTTTGTGTGGCCCGGTCAAGTCTGTACCGCGTGTCGTGTCCGTTTGTGCCCGAGTGGGGCGTCGATTGGCTGCCCGATGGGCAACCGATGCCCGATGAACGGGCAGCACGTGCCCGAGCGGGGCCGCTCGGGCCGGGTCGTAGGACCCCGGGGACAGGAGGCGCGCGCAGAAGGGCAGGACGGACCGTCTCGGCGACGTGCGACGTGCGACGGGCGACGGGCGACGCGCGACGTGCGACGTGCGACGTGCGACGTCGCCGAGATGGACCTCAGGGTCCGTGGCCGTTCGGCGCCGCGGCGCCCGGGGCTCAGTGGGCCGCTGCGTCCCAACTCTCGCCGAGGCCGACGCTGACGTCGAGCGGCACGCGCAGGTCGGCCGCCCCGCTCATGCGCCGACGCACGATCTCGCGCACGTCGTCGACCTCGCCCGGTGCGACCTCGACGATGAGTTCGTCGTGCACCTGCAGCAGCACGCGCGACCCCATCTCTCGCTCGTCCAGTTCGGATCGGACACCGAGCATCGCGATCTTCATGATGTCGGCGGCCGAGCCCTGGATCGGGGCGTTCAGGGCGGCCCGCTCGGCGTTCTCGCGCAGGACGCGGTTCGGGGACTTGAGGTCGGCGAAGGGGCGGCGCCGACCGTAGATGGTCTCGGTGTAGCCGTCTTCGCGCGCCTGCTCGACGACGTTGCGGAGGTACTCCCGTACGGCACCGAACCGGGCGAAGTAGTCGGTCATGAGCTGGCGTGCCTCGGCGGTCTCGATGCGCAGCTGCTTCGACAGGCCGAAGGCGCTGAGCCCGTAGGCGAGGCCGTAGGACATGGCCTTGACCTTCGTGCGCATGGCCGGGCTGACGTCGGCGGGTTCGACCCCGAAGATGCGGGCACCGACGAACCGGTGCAGGTCTTCGCCCTCGTTGAACGCCTGGATCAGCCCCTCGTCGCCCGAGAGGTGCGCCATGATGCGCATCTCGATCTGCGAGTAGTCGGCCGTGAGGAGCGTCTCGTAATCGGGACCGTGCACGAACGCGGCGCGGATCTCGCGACCGACGGCGGCCTTGACCGGGATGTTCTGGAGGTTCGGGTCGACGGACGAGATGCGCCCGGTCGTCGTGCCCGTCTGGTCGTACGTCGTGTGGATGCGCGCGTCGTCGGCGATCGACTTCTCGAGGGTCTCGATGATCTGGCGCAGCTTCGTCGCGTCGCGGTGCTTCAGGAGCAGGTCGAGGAAGGGGTGCGGGTGCTTCTCCTGCAGATCGGCGAGGGAGGCGGCGTCGGTCGAGAAGCCCGTCTTGGTCGCTCGGGTCTTGGGCATCTGGAGTTGCTCGAACAGCACCTCTTGCAGCTGCTTGGGTGAGCCGAGGTTGACCTCGCGTCCGATCTCGGCGAACGCCGCCGCGGCCAGTTCGCCGGCCTGTTCACCCAGACGGAGCGAGAGCGCCTTGAGCGTGTCGCGGTCGGCGGCGACACCGGTGAGTTCCATGTCTCCGAGCACCGGCACCAGGGGCAGCTCGATCTCGGTGAGCACCCGACGGGAGCCCTCGTCGAGGGCGGCAACCAACGACTCGGACAATCGGAGGACGTACCAGGCCTCGGAGGCCACGTTGACGTCGTCGTCCGCCGACACGAGCTGGTTGGGATCGCCGACGGGCAGCGTTTCTCCCAGTTGCTCGTAGACGAGGTCGGACAGGGCGAACGAGGTGCGGCCCGGGCGCAGCAGCCAGGCGGCGATCCGCGGGTCGCCGGCGATGCCCGTCAGCGTGAGGCCGGCCCGCGACAGCGCCTTGTAGGCGCGCTTCGCGTCGTGGACCACCTTGGGCGTGGCGTCGTCCAGCCAGGCCTCGAGGGCCACGTAGTCGCCGCGACCCGCGGCCCAGGGCACGTACGCCGACTCGTCGAGGGACGAGATGCCGAGCCCGACGATGCCGTCCGCGCCGTACTCGACCGTGAGGCCGACGGGCTTCTCGGGGTCGGACGCATGCTTCTTCAGCCAGAAGGCCAGTTCTTCGTCGATGAGGGTCCGGACGACGGGGAGGCCTTCGGGGGCCGCCGTCACCGCTGTCTCACCCGCGTTCGCCGCGGAGGGCTCGGTCGATCCCGACAGGGCCAGGACGCGCTCGAGCAGGGTGCGGAACTGCAGTTTGTCGAAGAGCTCTCGGACGGCCGCCTCGTCGATCGCCCGGCGCTCGAGGTCACCCGGCCCCACCGGGAGCTCGACGTCGGTCACCAGCCGGTTGAGCCGGCGGTTGCGGATGGCGTTCTCTTTCTGCTCGCGGAGCTTCTGCCCGACGACGCCCTTGATCTCGTCCGCACGAGCGATGATCTCGTCGAGACCCCCGTAGAGGTTGATCCACTTGACGGCCGTCTTCTCCCCCACCTTGTCGATGCCGATGAGGTTGTCGCTCGTCTCGCCGACGAGAGCGGCGACCTCGGGGTACTGGTGGGGTTCGATGCCGTATCGCTCGAAGACCTTGTCGCGGTCGTACCGGGTGAGTTCGCTCACGCCGCGGGCCGAGGGATAAAGGAGGGTGACGTCGTCGTTGACCATCTGGATGGCGTCGCGATCGCCGGAGACCACCAGGACCCGGTACCCGTCGTCGCGACCGCGGCTCGCCAGGGTCGCGAGGATGTCGTCGGCCTCGAAGTCCTCTTTGGTGATCGTGGTGATGCCCATGGCGTGCAACGCCTCTTGGAGAAGCGGTATCTGGCCCACGAACTCGGGCGGGGTCTCGGACCGCGTGCCCTTGTACTCGGGGTACTCGCGGGTGCGGAAGGAGAAGCGAGAGATGTCGAAGGCGACGGCCAGGTGCGTCGGTTTCTCGGCCTTGAGCAGGCTGAGCAGCATCGAGATGAAGCCGTGGATGGCGTTGGTGTGCTGACCTTCGCGGTTCACGAAACTGTCGACCGGGAGGGCGTAGAAGGCCCGGAACGCCAGGGAATGGCCGTCGATGACCAGGAGGGTAGGCTTCGTGTCGTCCGTCACCACGTCAGCCTAGCGGGCACCCCCGACACCGTCGCCGGGCGCCCCGGTCCGATCCACCGGAGAACCATGAGCACTCCGTCCGCCGTCCCGAACGACGCCGAGAGGACCGTCGCGTCGGACGCGTCCCTGAGCGATGCCGCCGTCGAGTTGTTCCGACGACGGGGTGTCGGTGCCCTGGCCGAGAAGATGGGCATCGTGATCGACGAGATGAGCGCCGAGCGTGCCGTGGGTCGGATGCCCGTCGACGGCAACACCCAACCCGTCGGCATCCTTCACGGCGGCGCGCACGTCGTCCTGGCCGAGACCCTCGGGTCCGTGGCGGCGAACGTGCACGCGGGAGCGGGACGCGTCGCGATGGGCATCGAACTGAACGCGAGCCACAGCCGCTCGGCGGCGACCGGGTGGGTGACGGGCACCTGCACGGCCATCCATCTCGGTTCCACGCTCACGACGCACCAGGTCGTCATGACCGACGATCGCGGTCGGCTGTTGTCGACGGTCCGCATCACGAACTTCCTCACGGACGCCCGCGACCGGTGAGCCGACGAGAGAAGGCCCGCCCCGATCGTCGGGGCGGGCCTTCTCTCGTCGCGGACGACTACTTCTTGGCGCTCAACTGTTCGATGATCGCCTGGGCCACGTCGTGCATCGTCAGGCGGCGGTCCATGGACGCCTTCTGGATCCATCGGAAGGCCTCGGGTTCGGTGAGCCCCATCTTCTCGTTGAGGAGCCCCTTCGCCCGGTCGACGAGCTTGCGGGTCTCGAAGCGCTCGACCAGGTCGGCGACCTCGGCCTCGAGGGTGATGATCTGTGCGTACCGCGAGAGGGCGATCTCGATCGCGGGCAGCAGGTCGTTGGGGGTGAAGGGTTTCACGACGTAGGCGAGGGCGCCTGCCTCGCTCGCCCGCTCGACGAGCTCTTTCTGGCTGAACGCGGTCAGGAGGACGACCGGCGCGATGTGCGCCTTCGAGAGCCGCTCGGCGGCGGAGATGCCGTCCAGTTGGGGCATCTTGACGTCCATGATGACGAGGTCGGGGCGCAACTCGGTGGCGAGGGCGACGGCGGTCTCGCCGTCCCCGGCCTCTCCCACCACCTCGAAACCGTTGTCGCGGAGGATCTCGACGATGTCGAGGCGGATGAGGGACTCATCTTCGGCCACGACGACGCGACGGGGTGCTGCTGGGGTTGCTTCCTGGTCACTCACGACGTGAAGCCTACGGTATTGTCGACCTGGTTGTTGTGCGCCGGATTGGCGGAATGGCAGACGCGGAGCACTCAAAATGCTCTGTCCGTGAGGGCGTGTGGGTTCGAGTCCCACATCCGGCACCAGCCCCGGCGCGAAGCCGACCGACGAGATGTGGCTCTCCTTGCCTCGTCCGGTCATCGGGCCGACACACCGACACGAGTTCTGCTCAGAGGGTGTGTTCGTGGGCATCCGTGCACTACGCTGATGGGACTGGTTGTTGTGTTACGCATTTGTATCTCGCGACGTGCCGAAGGCCTCCTCTCACCGAGAGGGGTTCCGACGGTGGCGTCGTTCTCAGAGGGAGCGGACAAAAAGGCACCGCGACGAGCGATCTCGAAATCGAGATCGACAACTCTGATTGAAGGAACAAGAAAAATGGCAACAGGCACCGTTAAGTGGTTCAACTCCGAAAAGGGCTTCGGCTTCATCACCCCCGACGACGGAACCACTGACGTCTTCGCGCACTTCTCCGCGATCGCCGGCGACGGCTACCGCAACCTGGAAGAGAACCAGAAGGTCGAGTTCGACACGGCTCAGGGCAACAAGGGCCTCCAGGCCGAGAACATCCGCGTCATCTGACTCGGTGGCGTCCTCGTGACGCCGTCAGTCGGCGGGCTCGCCCGCCACTGAACCGAAAGCCCCGATCCGCTCCGGCGGGTCGGGGCTTTCTCCGTTCCCGTCTCGGGTGGGAGGGTCGGCCATCTCACGGCAGGGGAAAGCCGAGGAGGCGCGCCACCGGCTCGTAGTCCCGGCTCGCAGTCCGGTAGGCGCTCTCCCATTCGGCGATCCGTGCTCCGGCCTCCCTCGGGTCGGTGAACCGGTCGTCCTCGCCGCCACCGGCGACGAGGGCTTCCCGCGCCTCGCGGTATCGGCTGGTCAAGGTCGCCCAGAGGACCAGTTCGTCCCCGGTGGAGTCCTCGGGCGCCGCCCGGGCGACGTCCCACGGCACCTCGACGGCAGGCAGAGGTCCTTCCGGTGGACTCGGCGCCGCGGTCCCACGAGCTTGGTCACCCGCCCCCTCCTGGAAGATCGTCCGGGTGCCGATCGCCAGCACGGCCCCGACCGCGGCGCCGAGGACGAAGATCAGCGAGAGGGCCCAGAGGCCGTCGACCCGCCACACGGTCGCCGCCACTCCCCCGAGGAACGAGCCGCCCACGAGGGCACCGAGAGCTGCCCACCGGCCCACCCCCGCGCCTCCTCGGCTGGTCTCTCGGATCTCGGGGCCGAGGCTGCGACGAGTCTCGACCACACCGTGACCGCTCCAGGACGGCACCACGTACAAGCGGGCCTCGAACTCGAAGCACGAGGGATGACGGGCGTCCACGGACATGCCGTGAGCGTACGCCCCGCCGACACGACGAAGCCGGGGCGATCCGAGGGGATCGCCCCGGCTTCGCCAGGGGTGTCGCGGTGCGTCAGGGCTGCGACGCGTAGGCCGGAGCGGCCTCCCCGTGGGCGTCACCCACGCGGTGCACCCGGAGATCGTTCGTCGAGCCCGCGATCCCGGGAGGGGACCCGGCGATCACGATGACCTTGTCGCCCGATTCGGCGAGGTCGTTGCCGAGCAGGATGTCGTCCACCTGCGCGAACATGGCGTCGGTGTGCGTGACGGTCTCGACCAGGTAGGACTGGACGCCCCAGCTGATCGCCATGCGGCGTCGGATCGCCTCGTTGGGTGTGAAGGCCAGGATGGGGATCGAGTGACGCAGGCGCGACATGCGACGCACCGAGTCACCCGATTCGGTGAAGACGCAGAGGAACTTCGCCTGGACGAAGTCGGCGACGTCGGCCGCTGCCAGGGTGATGGCGCCGCCCTGCGTGCGCGGACGCGTGCCGAGCGGAGGGATGCGCTCGAGCCCGTGCTCTTCGGTGGAGGCCACGATGCGCGCCATGGTCTGCACCGTGATGACCGGGTACTCGCCGACGCTCGTCTCGCCCGAGAGCATGACCGCGTCGGTGCCGTCGAGGACGGCGTTGGCGACGTCCGAGGTCTCGGCGCGGGTCGGGATCGGGCTCGAGATCATGGACTCGAGCATCTGGGTGGCGACGATGACCGGCTTCGCCATGCGACGCGAGAGCTCGACCGCGTGCTTCTGCACGATGGGCACGGCCTCGAGGGGCAACTCGACGCCCAGGTCGCCACGGGCGACCATGATGCCGTCGAACGCGTCGATGATGGCCTCGAGGTTGTCGACGGCCTGGGGCTTCTCGATCTTCGCGTAGACGGGGACCTTGCGGCCCTCTTCGGCCATGATCTCGTGCACGCGCACGACGTCGTCCGCGTCGCGCACGAACGACAGGGCGATCAGGTCGGCGCCGAGTCGGAGACCCCAGCGGAGGTCGGCCTCGTCCTTGTCGGAGAGGGCGGGCACGTTGACCGCCACGCCGGGGAGGTTGATGCCCTTGTTGTTCGACACCGTGCCGGCGACGACGACCTCGGTCGTGACGACGGTGCCGTCGGTCTCGAGGACGCGGAGCTTGACGCGGCCGTCGTCGATCAGGAGCGGGTCTCCCGCCGTGACGTCGTCGGGGAGGCCCTTGAACGTCGTGCCGCAGATCTCCTTGGAACCCAGGATGTCGTCCGTGGTGATCTTGAACACGTCGCCGACCTCGAGGTCGTGCGGACCGTCGGCGAACTTGCCGAGGCGGATCTTGGGGCCCTGCAGATCGACGAGGACCGCGACGGCGCGGCCCGAGTCGGCCGACGCCTGGCGGACGTTCGCGTAGACGCCTTCGTGGACGTCGTAGCTGCCGTGGCTGAGGTTCATGCGGGCGACGTCGACGCCGGCGTCGATGATCGCCCGGATGTCGTCGTAGCTCGACGTCGCCGGCCCGAGGGTGGCGACGATCTTTGCGCGTCTCATGTGTTCCGTTCGTGTGGGGGGAAAGGGGGTGGGACGACTACAGCCCGACTCCCACCCTATTCCCGTCGGATGGCCGGATCAGACCGAGATGGACCGATCGGTGGGCTTCACCGGGAAGGGCAGCACGGTCTGGCCCTCGAGGTAGGCGTCGACGGCGGAGGCCGTGGCGCGGCCCTCGGCGATCGCCCAGACGATGAGCGACTGACCGCGCCCGGCGTCGCCGGTCACGAAGACGCCGGGTTCGCCCGTCTCGTAGGTGGCACCGCGCTCGAGGGAGCCGCCACCGTCGAAGGTGAGCCGCAGCTGCTCCTCGATGGTGTCGCGCTCGGGTCCCGTGAAGCCGAGGGCGAGCAGGACGAGGTCGGCGGGGACCTCGCGCTCGGTGCCCGCCTTGGGGACCCGTCGCCCGTCGACGTACTCGGTCTCGGCGACGCGGATGGCCCGCACCTCGCCGACCTCGTTGGTCAGGAACTCGACCGTCGACGCGAGGTAGACCCGCTCGCCGCCTTCTTCGTGGGCGCTCGACACCTCGAACAGCGTGGGGAACATCGGCCACGGCTGTGCCTCGGGGCGTTCTTCCGGGGGCTGCTGGCCGATCGCGAGGTTGGTCACCGAGAGGGCACCCTGCCGGTGGGCGGTACCGATGCAGTCCGCACCGGTGTCGCCGCCGCCCAGCACGACGACGTGCTTGCCCTCGGCCGTGATCTGGTCGGCCACCGTGTCGCCCGCTCCGGCCCTGTTCTGCTGCACGAGGTAGTCCATGGCGAAGTGGATGCCGGACAGGTCGCGTCCCGGGATCGGCAGATCACGGGGAACCGTCGCGCCCGTCGCGACGACCACGGCGTCGTAGCGGGCCCGGAGGTCGTCCCAGGCGATGTCCCGACCGATCTCGACCCGGGCGCGGAAACGCGTGCCCTCGGCCTGCATCTGGGCGATGCGCTGCTCGATCTGCTTCTTCTCCATCTTGAAGTCGGGGATGCCGTAACGCAGCAGGCCACCGATGCGGTCCTCGCGCTCGTAGACGGCGACCGTGTGGCCGGCACGCGTGAGCTGCTGGGCGGCGGCCAGCCCGGCGGGGCCGGAACCGACGACGGCGACCGTCTTGCCCGTCAGGCGCTCGGGCGGGTGCGGGGTGACCCATCCGTTGGCGAACGCCTGGTCGATGATCGAGACCTCGACCTGCTTGATCGTCACCGGGGGCTGGTTGATGCCCAGGACGCAGGAGGACTCGCACGGCGCGGGGCAGAGACGACCGGTGAACTCCGGGAAGTTGTTGGTCGCGTGCAGGCGCTCGACGGCCTGACGGCCCTCTCCACGCCACATGAGGTCGTTCCACTCGGGGATCAGGTTGCCGAGCGGGCAGCCCTGGTGGCAGAACGGGACGCCGCAGTCCATGCAACGGCCCGCCTGACGTCGGAGCTCGCCGCTCTCCTGCTGCTCGTAGACCTCTTTCCAGTCCATGAGCCGGACCGACACGGGTCGGCGCTTGGGCAGCTCGCGGGTCTGCGTCTTCAGGAAGCCTTTGGGGTCAGCCACCGGTCACCTCCAGGATTCTCTTCCATGCTTCGTCGCCATCGGGGTCGAGACCCTCGTCGACGGCCGTCTGCCGGGTGGCGAGGACGGCGGCGTAGTCGCGGGGCAGCACCTTCACGAACTCGGCCACCGTGGCGTCGAGGTCGTCGAGCATGTGCTCCGCCACGGGTGACCCGGTCTCGGCGAGGTGCCGGCGCAACAGGTCGGTCAGGATCTCGACGTCGGCGCTGCCGAGGGGGTGGAGTTCGAGTTCACCCGAAGCGAGCGCCTCGGCGTTGACCCGTTCGGGCTTGAGCCGGTGCACGTAGGCCGTCCCTCCGGACATGCCTGCTCCGAGGTTGCGGCCCGTGTCGCCGAGGATGACGGCGAGACCGCCCGTCATGTACTCGAGCGCGTGGTCGCCCACGCCCTCCGCGACCGCGCTGGCCCCCGAGTTGCGGACCAGGAAGCGCTCCCCCACGATGCCCCGCAGGAACATGCTGCCCTGGGTCGCGCCGTAGCCGATGACGTTGCCGGCGATGACGTTCTCCTCGGCGGCGAAGGCGCTGCCGCGGGGCGGACGCACCACGACGTTGCCGCCGGAGAGGCCCTTGCCCACGTAGTCGTTGCTGTCGCCCTCGAGGCGCAGGGTGATGCCGGCGGGCAGGAACGCACCGAGCGACTGACCGGCCGAACCACTGAGGTTGATCTCGATGCTGCCGTCGGGCAGGCCGTGCTCACCGTGTCGCAGGGTGACCTCGTGCCCGAGCATGGTGCCGACCGCCCGCTCGGTGTTGCGGATCGGGAGCGTGATCTCGACGTGCCCACCGTTCTCCAGCACGTCGGCACTGCGCTCGATCAGCTGCACGTCGAAGTGCCCGTCGAGGCCGTGGTCCTGCGAGGTGCGGTTGCGTCGGGGCTCGTCGTCGGAGAACGTCGGACCGACCAGCACCGGGGCGAGGTCGAGACCCGAGGCCTTCCAGTGGTCGACGGCGCGGTCGACGTCGAGGACGTCCGTCCGGCCGATGGCCTCGTCGAGACTGCGGAAGCCCAGCGCGGCGAGGTACTCGCGCACCTCCTGTGCGAGGAACTCGAAGAAGTTGACGACGAACTCCGGCTTGCCGGAGAAGCGGGCACGGAGCTCGGGGTTCTGGGTCGCCACACCGACCGGGCAGGTGTCGAGGTGGCAGACCCTCATCATGATGCAGCCCTCGACGATCAACGGCGCCGTGGCGAAGCCGAACTCCTCGCCGCCGAGCAGGGCGGCGATGAGGACGTCGCGGCCGGTCTTCATCTGACCGTCGACCTGGACGACGACACGCTCGCGCATCCCGTTCAGCATGAGGGTCTGCTGGGTCTCGGCGAGGCCGATCTCCCAGGGCGTGCCCGCGTGCTTGAGCGAGTTCAACGGGCTCGCGCCGGTGCCCCCGTCGTGGCCGGACACGAGCACGACGTCGGCCAGGGCCTTCGTGACCCCTGCCGCGACCGCGCCGATGCCGGACTGGCTCACGAGCTTGACGTGGACGCGGGCCTTGGGGTTGGCGCGCTTGACGTCGAAGATCAGCTGCTTGAGGTCCTCGATCGAGTAGATGTCGTGGTGCGGCGGCGGCGAGATGAGACCGACGCCGGCCGTCGCGTGACGCGTTCGTGCCACCCAGGGGTAGACCTTCGTCGGCGGGAGCTGACCGCCCTCGCCCGGCTTGGCGCCCTGGGCCATCTTGAGCTGGATGTCGGTGGCGTGCGTGAGGTACATGCTGGTGACCCCGAAGCGCCCGGAGGCCACCTGTTTCACGGCGCTGCGGCGCTCGGGGTCGAGGAGGCGGTCGACGTCCTCTCCGCCCTCGCCGGTGTTGGATTTGCCGCCGAGGCGGTTCATCGCGATGGCGAGGGTCTCGTGCGCCTCCTGCGAGATCGAGCCGTAGCTCATCGCCCCCGTCGAGAACCGCTTCACGATCGACTCGATGGGCTCGACCTCGTCGAGCGGGACGGCCGGGCGGACGCCGTGCTTGAGCCGGAACAGCCCGCGCAGCGTCATCAGCTGCTCGGCCTGGTCGTCGACGAGCTTGGTGTACTCGCGGAAGATGTCGTAGCGGCGGGTGCGCGTGGCGTGCTGCAGCCGGAACACGGTGTCGGGGTTGAAGAGGTGCCGGGGACCCTCGCGGCGCCACTGGTACTCGCCGCCTGTGGCCAGCCGCTCGTGCGCGATGACGGAGCCGTCGCTGGGGTAAGCGCTCGTGTGTCGCTGCTTGTTCTCGGCCGCGATGACGTCGATCCCCACGCCTCCGAGCATCGACGAGGTACCGGTGAAGTACGTGTCGACGAACTCCTGGCTGAGGCCCACGGCCTCGAACGCCTGCGCCGCGGCGTAGCTCGACACCGTCGAGATGCCCATCTTCGACATGATCTTGAGCACGCCCTTGCCGAGAGCCTTGATCAAGTTGTGCACGGCGTCCTCGGGGCTCAGCCCGGTGATCATCCCGGCCCTCACGAGGTTCTCGCAGGTCTCCATCGCGAGGTACGGGTTGACCGCGGACGCGCCGTAGCCGATCAGCGTGGCCACGTGGTGCACCTCGCGCACGTCACCGGCCTCGACGATCAGGCCGACCTTCATGCGGTTCTCGGTGCGGATCAGGTGGTGGTGCACCGCGGCGATCATGAGCAGCGACGGCACCGGGGCGAAGTCGGCGTTCGAGTCGCGGTCGGAGAGGACGATGAACTCCGCACCGGCCTCGATCGCGTCGTCCACCTCGTTGCACATGGCGGCGATGCGCTTCTCGAGTGCCCGCGGGCCCTTGTCGGCGCGGTACAGCCCGCGGATGGTCGACGTCTTGCGGGAGCCGGGGCTCGGGTCGATGTGCTGGATCTTGGCGAGCTCGTCGTTGTCGATGACGGGGAAGTCCAGGATCACCTGGCGGGCGTGCTCGGGGGTCGCGGCGAGCAGGTTGCGCTCGGGACCGAGACCCAGCTTGAGCGACGTGACCACCGACTCGCGGATGGAGTCGAGCGGAGGGTTCGTCACCTGGGCGAACTGCTGCGTGAAGTAGTCGAACAGGAGGCGCGGGCGCTCGGACAGGACGGCGATCGGCGTGTCGCTTCCCATGGCACCCAGGGGCTCCGCGCCGGTCTTCGCCATCGGCGTCAACAGGATGCGGACCTCTTCTTCGGTGTACCCGAAGGTGCGCTGACGGCGGGTGACCGACGCCGGGGTGTGCACGATGTGCTCGCGTTCGGGCAGCTCCGAGAGGTGGATGCGCCCCTCGGCGAGCCACTCGCCGTAGGGCGCGGCCGTGGCGAGGTCGCGTTTGATCTCGTCGTCCTCGATGATGCGGCCGGCCTCGGTGTCGACCAGGAACATCTTGCCGGGGCGGAGCCGTCCCTTGCGGACCACCTTGGCGGGGTCGACGTCGATGACGCCGATCTCGCTCGCGAGGACCACGAGGCCGTCGTCGGTGACGAGGTAGCGGCCCGGCCGCAGGCCGTTGCGGTCGAGGGTGGCGCCGACGTGCGTGCCGTCGGTGAACGTGATGGCCGCGGGGCCGTCCCACGCCTCCATGAGCATCGAGTGGTACTCGTAGAAGTCGCGCAGGGTGGGGTCGATGTCGACCTGGTTCTCCCACGCCTCGGGGACCATCATCATGACCGCGTGCGGCAGGGACCGGCCGGTCAGGCTGAGCAACTCGACGACCTCGTCGAACGACGCCGAGTCGCTCGCCCCGGGGCTGACGATGGGGAGGATGGGCTTCAGGTCGCCGATGAGCTCGTTCTCGAGCTGGGACTGCCGGGCACGCATCCAGTTGCGGTTGCCCCGGACCGTGTTGATCTCGCCGTTGTGGGCGATCATGCGGAACGGCTGTGCCAGCGGCCACGACGGGAACGTGTTCGTCGAGTAGCGCGAGTGCACGATCGCGAGTTTCGAGGCGAAGCGCTCGTCGCTCAGGTCGGGGTAGAACGGCTCGAGCTGAAGTGTGGTGACCATGCCCTTGTAGACCATGGTCCGGCTGCCCAGAGAGGTGAAGTAGGCCGAGAGTTTGCGCTCGGCACGCTTGCGCAGCCGGAACGCCTGGCGGTCGAGCGCGACGCCGGCGAGCGGGACGCCGTCGGCGTCGTGGTGCCTGCTGGCGACGAAGAGCTGCTCGAAGGCGGGCATCGCGTTGCGCGCCAACGTGCCGAGTTCTTCGGGGCGCACGGGGACCTCGCGCCAGCCGAGGACGTCGAGGTGCTCGAGGTCGGCGATGCGCTCGATGCCCGTCTTCAGCTCGGAGCGCTCCTGCTCGTCGAGGGGCAGGTAGGCGATGCCCACCGCGTACTGGCCGGCCGGCGGCAGGTCGAAGTCGACCTCGTGGCGCAGGAACTCGTCGGGCACCTGGCAGAGGATGCCCGCACCGTCCCCGGTGCCGGCGTCGGAACCCACGGCACCTCGGTGCTCGAGGTTCCGGAGGGCCCGCAGGGCGGTGTCGACGATGTCGTGACCGGGGGTTCCACGGAGGGTCGCCACCATGGCGAGGCCACAGGCGTCCTTCTCGTTGCGCGGGTCGTAGAGGCCGCTGGCCTCGGGGACCGTGCTGAACTGCTGGTGTGCTGGCGTGAGAGCCATGGAATCCGTCCTCACGAAGAGATCCGACAGGGGGCGGGACGACGTCGGCCCGAGGTGCCTGACGGGGCCGGCTTCTGTGGGCGGCCCCGACTCGGCGGGAGAGGTCGGCTCGTGGCGACCGTGGGCGTGCACGCCGGCGGGAGGGGCCGACTGCGCTCGATCTTACGAGGCGCGGGTGCGTGCACGGGACCGTGTCGCGGGCGGATCGTTCGCACCGGGATGGGGTGGAGGGGATCGGGCGCCACGACGGTGGGGCGCCGGGCCCGCGGTCGTCGTGGAGTGGACGACCTAGGGACGCGGTGAGCGATCGGTGTTGTCGTCCGATGCGCCGACGGTGACCAACTCGGGTTCGTCGTTCTCCGTGTACGTGCCGTCAGAGTCTACAGCAGCCGCCCGCTCGCTCGGCGCACGGCCGGGCACGTAGGGGCCGGGGACCGTGCCGGTGTGGCGGCGGGAGGCGAGGACGAAGAGGACGATCCCGAGGACGATGGCGAAGAAGCTCATCCAGACGTTGGTGCGGATGCCGAAGAAGAGCAGGCTGGGATCGGTGCGGATCGACTCGAACCAGGCCCGTCCGATGCCGTACCAGACCAGGTAGAAGGCCAACGACCGACCCCACTGCATGGGGGCCTTCTTCTCGAGGAGCACGAGGATCGCGACGCCGGCGAGCATCCAGACGATCTCGTAGAGGAAGGTCGGGTGGAAGAGCGTGCCCTCGGGCAGGCCGGTGGGGTAGGCGGCGTTCGTGGACTCGATCTCGAGGCCCCAGGGCAGGTCGGTCGGCATGCCGAAGAGCTCGTGGTTGAACCAGTTGCCGAGGCGTCCGAAGGCCTGCGCGACGAGCAGGCCGGGGGCGAGGGCGTCGGCGAAGACCGTGAACCGGAGACCGGTGAAGCGGCAACCGAGCCAGACGCCGACGGCACCCAACAGCAGGGCGCCGTAGATGGCGAGGCCGCCCTCCCACACGAAGAGGACGTGGATGTACTGGTCGGGCGAGGAGAAGTAGTCCGCCGGGTGGGTGATGACGTGGAACAGGCGTCCCCCCGCGATGCCGAACACCACGGCCCAGATGGCCACGTCGATGACGATGCCCTTCTCCGCCCCCTGCCGGTTCAGACGGTGGTTCGTGATGACCACCGCTGCGACGATGCCGACGAGGATGCAGATCGCGTAGGCGTGTATCCGCAGCGAGCCAGGCAACGACGCCCCGAAGGTCGAGTTCAACCAGGCGGTGACGTCGAAGTACTGCCAGGCGGCCGACGGGCTCGGGATGCTCAAGGGAACGAACACGGGCGTGATGCCTTTCGGAGGGGGTGCGGAGCGTCGGTCACCCGACGGGTGACGACTCTAGCGCGAGGGCGTCGGACCCGAGGGGGTCAGGAGGCGGAGGGGGCCGCGCCGGACGACAGGTCGGCGGAGACCTCGGCGAGGCGTTCGACCCCGCCGTCGGCGAGGGCACGGACGAAGGCCGAACCGATGATGGCACCGTCGGCGTAGTCGAGCACCTCGCGGACCTGCTGGGCCGTGGAGATGCCGAGACCGACGCAGGCGTTCTCGACGCCCACCTCGCGGAGTCGGGCGACGAGGGTGCTCGCCGCCGCGTCGACGTCGGTTCGGGCTCCTGTGATGCCCATCGTCGAGACGGTGTAGACGAAGCCGCGACTACTGGCCACGGCCTGCCGGAGGCGCGAGTCGCTGGACGACGGAGCGGCCAGGAACACCCGGTCGAGGTCGGCGGCCTCGGCCGCGGACATCCACGCGTCGGCCTCGTCGGGGATGAGGTCGGGGGTGATGAGCCCGGCACCGCCCGCGGCCGCGAGGTCGTCGGCGAACCGCTGGACGCCGTACTGCTCGACCGGGTTCCAGTAGGTCATCGGGATGACCGGGGCGTCGACGCGGGAGGTGATCTCACGGATCGCCGTGAAGACGTCGCGCACGCGGAACCCCTCGGCGAGGGACCGCTGTGTGGCTGCCTGGATGACCGGGCCGTCCATCACGGGGTCGGAGTACGGGATGCCGAGTTCGATGACGTCGATGCCGTTCTCGGCCATCGCCACCGCGGCCTCGATGCTGGTGTCGAGATCGGGGAACCCGACCGGCAGGTATCCGACGACGGCGCCGCTCCCGGCGTCTCGCCGGGCCCGGATCGCGTCGCCGACCTTGCTCGTCCCGGCGGGGACTGCGGCGGTCACAGCTGCTGTGCCTTCTCGTCGAGGACGCCGAAGTACCGGCTCGCGGTCGAGACGTCCTTGTCGCCACGGCCGCTGAGCGAGACCAGGATCGTCCAGTCGGGGTGCTCCAGACCGAGCTTGATCGTGCCCGCCAGGGCGTGTGCCGACTCGATCGCGGGCATGATGCCCTCGGTCTGCGAGAGCAGTCGGAAGGCCTGCATCGCCTCGTCGTCGGTGATCGGCTGGTACTCGGCCCGGCCCGACTCGGACAACCAGGCGTGCTCCGGGCCGACGCTCGGGTAGTCGAGGCCCGCGGAGATGGAGTGGCTCTCGAGCGTCTGACCGTCTTCGTCCTGCATGAGGTACGACTTGGTGCCCTGGAGGTTGCCGATGCGGCCGAGGGTGATCGACGCCGCGTGACGGCCCGTCTCGACGCCGTCCCCGCCGGCCTCGAAGCCGAACAACCGCACCGAGGGGTCGTCGAGGAACGCGTGGAAGATGCCCATGGCGTTCGAGCCGCCGCCGACGCAGGCCGTCACGGCGTCGGGCAGTGCTCCGGTCAGGTCGAGGACCTGCTGGCGGGCCTCTTCGCCGATGATCTTGTGGAAGTCGCGCACCATGGCCGGGAACGGGTGCGGACCGGCGACCGTGCCCAGCACGTAGTGCGTGGTGTCGACGCTGGAGACCCAGTCGCGCATGGCGTCGTTGATGGCGTCCTTGAGGGTGCGGGAGCCCGTCGTGACCGAGACGACCTCGGCTCCGAGCAGGCGCATCCGCGCGACGTTGAGCGCCTGGCGCTCGGTGTCGACCTGCCCCATGTACACGACGCACTCCATGCCGAAGAGGGCGGCGGCGGTGGCCGTCGCGACGCCGTGCTGACCGGCTCCGGTCTCGGCGATCAGGCGAGTCTTGCCGAGCTTTCGGGCCAGCAGCGCCTGTCCGAGCACGTTGTTGATCTTGTGGGACCCCGTGTGGTTGAGGTCTTCACGCTTGAGGATGATGCGGGCACCACCGGCGTGCTGGGCGAACCTCGGAACCTCGGTGATGATCGACGGCCGGCCCGTGTAGGTGGCGTGGAGAGCCGTCAGCTCGGCGGCGAACTCGGGGTCGACGGCCGCGGCCTTGTAGGCCGCGTCGAGCTCGTCGAGGGCGGCCACCAGGGACTCGGGGACGAAGCGACCCCCGAACGAACCGAAATACGGACCTGTCTCGTCGCGCAGTGCCATGGTCAGACCTCCAGGAAGCGGGTGATGGCGTCGGCGGGGTCGCCGTGGGTCACGAGGGCTTCGCCCACGAGCACGACGTCGGCACCGGAGCGACGGTAGTGGGCGACGTCGTCGGGCGACGAGACCGCCGACTCGGCGACGCGGGTGACGCCCGTCGGGATCGAGTGCGACAGGCGACCGAAGAGGTCCCTGTCGAGTTCGAAGGTCGTGAGGTCGCGGGCGTTGACGCCGAGGACGGTGGCACCGGCGTCGAGGCCGCGCGACACCTCGTCGGCGGAGTGCGCCTCGATGAGTGCGGTCATGCCCAGTTGCCTCACGAGGTCGTGCAATTCGAGGAGGCGAGGCTGTTCGAGCCCGGCGACGATCAGCAGCACGAGATCGGCACCGGCCGCCCGGGCCTCGAACACCTGGTACGGGTCGGCGATGAAGTCCTTGCGGAGGACGGGCACGTCGACTGCGGTGCGAACGGCCTCGAGGTCGGCGAGGGAGCCCTTGAACTTCCGGCCCTCGGTGAGGACGCTGATCGCGCTCGCTCCCCCGGCCGCGTAGGAGCGGGCCAGAGACGCCGGGTCGGCGATGGTCGAGAGGTGGCCCCGTGACGGGCTGGCGCGCTTCACCTCGGCGATGACCTTGACACGGTCGCCGGGGGCGAGGGCGGTGCGGGCGTCGAGTGCGGGCTCACGAGAGAGCGCCGCTGCCTCGACGGCGGCGAACGGGAGGGACTCGCGGCGTGCTGCGGCGTCGGCCACGGCACCCGCGTAGAGGTCGTCGAGCACCTAGTTGTGGGCCTTCGGCACGTAGCGGTGACCACCGACGCCGTAACCGGCCTTCTTGAGCACGAGACCGACGATCAGTCCGACGACGACCAGGCCGGCCGAGGCCCAGACGATCCACGGGACGTCGAGGAAGAAGGCCAGCGTGCCGATGGCGAAGCCGACCAGCATGATGACGACGGCGGTCCAGGCGGCGGGCGAGTTGCCGTGCCCGAGGTCGTCGGCCGTCTCGGTGTCGCGGCCCTTCGAGCCGGAGTCGACCTTCGCGGGGGCGTTCGCGAGGGGCGCGTCGCCACCGGACGGGGTGCTCGTCGTGTTCGTGCTCACAGTGCTCCTTGGATCAGGTCGGTACGAGGGCTGAGTCTACCGGGTACGACCCGGCTCGGTGGGGCCCGACCCGCCCTCGTCGAGGTGCGCCGGGTCGTCGGTGGGATCGTCGCCACCCGACAGCGCGTCCCAGGCGGCCGCCGGATCGGCCGAGGGATCCGCGGCGACCAGTCGCGTGGCGGAGTACTTGCGGGTGGCCTGGGGCCAGGCGCCCGCGAGGAGCACGGTGGCGACTCCGAGGAGCGCGGCGAGGACGCCGGCCACGAGCCCGAGCCAGGGCCAGGCCGTGGGCTCGACCGAGGAGACGATGGCCCGGATCGAGTCGGTGCCGTCGACGCCCGTGGCGGTCGTCACGGCGCTCCCCGAGGCGCGCACGGGGTCGGCCAGGGCGGTCGACGTCGTGACGACCACGCTGACGCCCAGTGCCACCTGGAGAACCCCCAGGACGACGCGGAAGACGCGGCCGGCGATCGTGAGCGCCCCGAAGAGCGCCAGGCTGGCCAGCGACAGGGCGGACAACGGCGCACCGGCGACGTCGCCGGCGACGTCGAGCGGGAGGTCTCCGCCCTGGGGGGAGGCGACGACGACGTGGAACCAGTCCTGCGTCCAGGACAGCAGGGCGAGTCCCGCGAGCAGGATGCCCCCGAGGATCGTCGTGAGCTTCAGGCGACGAGCGGGCATCAGCGGAGCCGTGCCATGGCGTTCGCGACCGCGACGGCACGCAAGGGGGCCGCGGCCTTGTTGCGCGCCTCCTGGTTCTCGGCGACCGGGTCGCTGTCGGCGACGAGACCGGCACCCGCCTGCACGCGGGCCACGCCGTCCTGCAACAGGACGGTGCGGATCGCGATCGCGACGTCGGCCGAGCCGGCGAAGTCGAAGTAGCCGACCACTCCCCCGTAGACGCCCCGCTGGGCGGGCTCGAGTTCGTCGATGATCTCGAGGGCCCGGGGCTTGGGAGCACCCGACAACGTGCCGGCCGGGAAGGTGGCACGGAACGCGTCGATGGCGTCCTTGCCGGGAGCGAGGTCGCCCTCGACGCTCGAGACGAGGTGCATGATGTGGCTGAACCGTTCGACCTGCATGAACTCGGTGACCTCGACGGTTCCCGGCGTGCACACCTTGAGCAGGTCGTTGCGGGCGAGGTCGACGAGCATGAGGTGCTCGGCGCGTTCTTTCTCGTCCGAGGCGAGTTCGTCGGCGAAGCGCTGGTCCTCGTCGGGCGAGGCTCCGCGGGGCTTCGACCCGGCGATGGGATGCGTGTAGGCCCGCCGGCCGTCGACCTTGACCAGCGCCTCGGGCGACGAGCCCACGATGGTGTACGGCCGGCCCTGCACGTCGTCGAGGGTCACCAGGTACATGTACGGGCTCGGGTTGAGCGTCCGCAGCACCCGGTAGACGTCGAGCGGCTCGGCCGTGACCTCGTGGTCGAAGCGCTGGGAGACGACGACCTGGAAGACGTCGCCGTCGTGGATGAACTGCTTCGACCGCCGGATCGCGTGCGCGTACTCGTCGTCGGTCGAACGGCGGGTCGGCGTGGCCTCGATCGTCAGGTCGACGTCGGACAGGAACGCCTCGCTCGGGGCCGCGAGTCGGGATTGGAGGTCGTCGAGTCGGGACTGCGCGTCGGCCCACAGGACGTCGGGCTCGTCGGTTCCGTCGTTCAACGCGGTGGCGACGAGCAGGACGGCACCCGTGCGGTGGTCGAGGGCCACGAGCTCGGACACGAAGCTGAGCGCCTGGGAGGGCACCGTGAACTCGGCCGGCGGCGCGTCGGGAAGGTGTTCGAGCTCGCGCACGGCCTCCCAGCCGATGAACCCGACGAGGCCGCCGGTGAGGGGCGGCATGCCGTCGATGCGCGGGGTCGCCCACCGGTGGTGCAGGGCGGAGAGCACCTCGAGGGGACGGCCGACGGCATCGCCCAGCGCCCGGTCGCGGTCGATGCCGTAGTCGATCCAGCGGGCCTCGCCGTCGTCGGTCGTGAGCACGCCGAACGACGAGACGCCGACGAAGGACCACCGGGACCAGATCCCGCCCTGGGCCGCCGACTCGAGGAGGAAGCTGCCGGGCCTGCCGTCGGCGAGCTTGCGGTACACCCCCACGGGCGTCTCGCCGTCGGCGAACAGGTCGCGGACGACCGGGACGACCCGGTGCCCGGCCAGCCGCTCGTCGAACTGGGCCCGGGTCGTCGAGGTGCGGATCGGGGCGTCAGCCACGGAGGCCTCCGGTGGGGTCGGTGTCGCCGGACGGCAGGGACGAGGAGGCGGTGGCCGGCTCGAGCGGGTCGACCTCGAAACAGGAGTGCGAGCCCGTGTGGCAGGCGGCGCCGATCTGTTCGACCGTGACGAGCAGCACGTCGTCGTCACAGTCGAGGGCGGCGGCGCGGACGAACTGCGCGTGACCGGACGTGTCGCCCTTGCGCCAGTACTCCTGTCGAGAGCGGGACCAGAAGGTGACGCGCCCCTCGGTGAGGGTGCGGCGGAGCGCCTCGGCGTCCATCCACCCCATCATGAGCACGTCTTTCGTGCCCTCTTGTTGGATGATGGCGGGCAGCAGGCCCGACGCGTCGAACCGGGCACGGGCGACGACGGGCTCGACCGTCTCACGCGTCAGCTGGTCGGTCATGGTGTGCTCCTCGATGCGATGCGATGCGATGCGATGCGGTGCGATGTCGGCTGGTCGGCTTCGGACCGGTGCGGTGACGGCCCGCCTCAGCGGACGACGGCCCCCGACCGGGCCAGCTCGTCCTTGACCTGGCCGATGGTGAGTTCGCCGTTGTGGAAGACCGACGCCGCGAGCACGGCGTCGGCACCCGCCTCGATGGCCGGGGCGAAGTGCTCGAGCCGACCCGCCCCTCCGGACGCGACGACCGGCACCCGGCTGAGCTCGCGCATGGCGCGGACGAGTTCGAGATCGAAGCCCTGCTTGGTGCCGTCGGCGTCGATCGAGTTGACGAGCAACTCGCCCGCCCCGCGTTCGATGGCCTCACGCGCCCAGGCGAGCGCGTCGAGGGTCGTCTCGGTGCGACCGCCGTGGGTCGTGACGACGAAGCCGGAGGGGGTGCCGCTCGAACGCTTGACGTCGAGCGAGAGGACGACCGCCTGGGCTCCGAACCGGTCGGCGATCTCGCCGATCAGGTCGGGCCGCGCGATGGCGGCGCTGTTCACGCCGATCTTGTCGGCCCCCGCCGCCTGCAGCCGGGCGACGTCGTCGGTGGTGCGCACGCCGCCCCCGACCGTCAGCGGGATGAAGACCTGCTCGGCCGTCGCCCGGACGACGTCGTAGGTGGTCGACCGCTCGTCGACCGTGGCGGTGACGTCGAGGAAGGTGATCTCGTCGGCACCCTGCTCGTAGTACGTGCGGGCCAGCTCGACCGGGTCGCCCGCGTCGCGCAGGTCGAGGAAGTTGACGCCCTTCACCACGCGGCCGGCGGCCACGTCGAGGCACGGGATGACCCGGACGGCGAGGGAGGCGTCGGCGGCGACCGCGCCGGGGACGACCGCGTCGTCGGCGGTCACGGCTACAGCCTCGCGGCGTGGATCGGGCTGACCAGGATCGCCCGCGCGCCGAGGTCGTAGAGGGCGTCCATGACCTGGTTGGTGTCGGACCGCGGGACCATCACGCGGACGGCTGCCCAGTCGCGGTCGTGCAGCGGGGAGACGGTGGGCGACTCCATGCCGCCGGCGACGGCGGTCGCGGCGTCCAGCTTGTCGACCGGGACGTCGTAGTCCATGAGGACGTACTGCCGGGCCACGAGGACGCCCTGCAGGCGACGGTGGAGGACCGCCAGACCGTCCACCTCGGCGTCGGACGAGATGAGGACGGCCGTCGACTCGAGGATGACCGGCCCGAAGATCTCGAGCCCGGCCGCCCGCAGGGTCGCACCGGTCGACACGACGTCGGCCACGGCGTCGGCGACGCCCAGCTGCACGGCGCTCTCGACCGCTCCGTCGAGCGGCACGAGGGTCGCGGTGACGCCGTGGCTCTCGAGGAACGAGCCGACGAGGCCGGCGTAGCTCGTCGCGACCCGGGTGCCCTGCAGCTGGCGGAGGTCGGCGAAACGGCCGGGAGGGCCCGCGAAACGGAAGGTCGAGCCGCCGAAGTCGAGGGGTGCGACCTCGTGTGCCGGCGAGTGCGAGTCGAGCAGCAGGTCGCGACCCGTGATGCCCACGTCGAGGGCGCCCGACCCCACGTAGGTCGCGATGTCGCGCGGGCGGAGGTAGAAGAACTCGACGCCGTTGCGCGGGTCCTCGACGTGGAGGGTCTTGGGGTCTCGGCGACCGGTGTAGCCGGCCTCGGCGAGCATGGCGGAGGCGGTCTCGCTGAGCGATCCCTTGTTGGGCACTGCGACGCGGAGCATGGGGTTCTCTGTCTGCTGGGGCGCCGCGCGAGCGGCGTGACGAACGGGGGTGACGGAGGCCGACTCAGAGATGTCGGTAGACGTCGGCCGGGGTGATGCCCTTGGCGATCATCATGACCTGCAGGTGGTAGAGCAGCTGGGAGATCTCTTCGGCGGTCGCGACGTCGCCCTCGTACTCGGCGGCCATCCAGACCTCGGCGGCCTCTTCGACGATCTTCTTGCCGATCTGGTGCACGCCGGCGTCGAGTTCGGCCACGGTGCCCGACCCCTCGGGCCGGTCGCGGGCCTTGTCGCTGAGCTCGAGGTACAGGTCGTCGAAGGATTTCACGACGTCAAGGCTACCGTCGCGGCGGCGGCCCGGAGTGCAGCGATGTTGTCGACGGGCGACCCACCGTAGACGGCGGACCCGGCGACCACCGTGTCGGCACCGTTCTCGACGGCCGTGACGATGGTCTCGGTCGTGATGCCGCCGTCGACCTCGAGCCACACGTCGAGCCCGGAGGCGCGCACGGCCTCACGGGCACGGGCCAGCTTGGCCATCGTCTCGGGCATGAAGGACTGCCCGCCGAAGCCCGGCTCGACCGTCATGACGAGGATCATGTCGTACGAGTCGAGGGTCTGGAGGTAGGGCTCGAGGTCGGTGCCCGGCTTCACGGCGACGGAGGCGCGGGAGCCGTTGCTGCGGATGGCCTGCGCCGTCGAGACGGGATCGGACGCCGCCTCGGCGGAGAAGGTCACCGAGAAGGCGCCCGTCTCGGCGTAGCGGGGTGCCCAGCGGTCGGCGTCGTCGATCATCAGGTGCAGGTCGAGCGGTACGGGGCTGACCTCGCCGAGACGCTGCACGACGGGGAGTCCGAGGGTGAGGTTGGGCACGAAGTGGCCGTCCATCACGTCGACGTGCACGAGGTCGGCGGTCGAGATGCGCTCGAGGTCGCGCTCGAGGTTCGCGAAGTCGGCCGAGAGGATGCTGGGGCTGATGCGGATCGACACGGGACGAGCCTACCGTCCGGCACGTTTCTCTATCAGGGCGACGAACATGGCGTCGGTGCCGTGACGGTGCGGCCAGAGCTGGACGAACGGTGCCGACGCCAGGTCGACGGCGCGGCCGGCGATGCGCTCGACGCCGGCCGTCGCGTCGAGCAGGACGAGATCGTCGTCGCGGCCTCGGAGGCCCGCCTCGACGACTCCGCGCGTCTCGGCCGTGTGCGGGGAGCAGGTCACGTAGGCCAGGACTCCCCCGGGCGCCAGCGCGTCCAGGGCGCTGGCGAACAGGCGCGACTGGAGGGCCGTGAGCTGACCGACGTCGGCCGGCTGCTTGCGCCACCGGGCCTCGGGTCGCCGCCGCAGGGCCCCGAGACCGGTGCAGGGGGCGTCGAGCAGGATGCGGTCGAAACCTCCGGGCCGTTCCGCCCCGAAGCGGGTGGCGTCACCCTCGAGGACCTCGACGTCGCCCGGGACGGCCTCGAGCGCCTGTCGGACGAGCCCCGCCCGTGCCGGGACGAGCTCGTTGGCGACGAGGTGGGCACCCGCCCGAGCGGCCTCGGCACCGAGCAGGGCGGCCTTGCCGCCGGGCCCGGCGCACATGTCGAGCCACCGTTCTCCGGGTGTGGCGGGGCGGTGGCGGCTGAGGAGGAGTGCGGCGAGCTGCGACCCTTCGTCCTGAACGCGGGCACGCCCCTCGCGGACGGCCGTCTGCTGGGCCGGATCACCCCCACCGCTCGTCGCCGCCAGCGGCGACAGGCGCCCGCTCGGGGCGCCGAGCTCGGACACCTCGGCGAGGCCCGGCAGGGCGACGAGGCTGACCTTCGGGGCGTCGTTGTCGGCCGACAGCAGATCGACGAGCTCGCCCTCCCGCCCCTCGGCGGCCAGCGAACGACGGAACGCCCGCACCACCCAGGCGGGGTGCGACCACTCCGCGGCCAGACGGTCGTCGTCCCCGGTCGTGCCGGCCAGGACCCGCTCGCGCCACTCGTCGGGCGTCGACCGCGAGATGGTGCGCAGGACGCCGTTGACGAATCCGGTCCCCGATCGGCTGCCCACCTGACGCGCGAGCTCGACGCTCTCGTCGACGGCGGCGTGGACGGCCACGCGCGTCGAGAGGAGCTGGTGCGCGCCGAGGCGGAGGACGTCCAGGAGTGCCGGGTCGATCGCATCGGTGCCCCGACGGGCGGCCAGCGCGATGACGCGGTCGTAGTAGCCCCGGAGGCGCAGGGTGCCGTAGGTCAGTTCGGTCGCGAGCCCCGCGTCCTGGGCCCCAAGACGGGCCCGGACGATGCGCTGCGGCAGCAGGAGGTTGGCGTAGGCGTCGTCCTGCTCGACGGCCCGGAGGACGTCGAGGGCGACCTGGCGGGCGGGCTGGACTCGGCTCATGAGGTGCTCTTCGGGTCGGTGTCGGTGTCGGTGTCGGCCGGGACGGGCGGGGTGGGCGGGGTCACGCGACGGTCGACCCCGCGGGGCAGCCCCCGCCACCAGTCGGCCGCCGACATCTCTTTCTTGCCCGCCGGTTGCACCCGGACCAGCTCGACGGGCGAGGAGGCGGTGCCCAACAGCACACGGCGGCCCCGGGACTCGAGGCGACCGGCCTCGAGAGGTGCCTCGTCGTTCGACGTCGTCCGCGCCTCCGTGATCTTGAGGCCCGAGCCGTCGAGGTCGACGCGGGCGCCGGGCTCCGGCGTGACGCCTCGGAAACGGGCGATCACCTCGGTCGCCGGTCGCGAGGCGTCGAGGACGCCGTCGGCGAGGGTCAGCTTGGGGGCGAGCGTGACCGCGCCGGTCTGGGGCGTCGCCGTGGCCGTGCCGTCGGCGAGGCGGTCGACGACGTCGACCAGCAGGCCGGCACCGGAACGCGCGAGCTCGGCGAGGAGCTGGCCTGCGGTCTCGGTGCCGTCGAGGAGGCGCTCGAGGGTGCCGTAGACGTCCCCCGCGTCGAGCTCGGGGACGAGCTGGAACACCGCGGCGCCCGACACGGCGTCGCCCGCCATGAGCGACCGCTGGACGGGGGCGGCGCCGCGCCAGGCGGGAAGGAGGGAGAAGTGCAGGTTGACCCAGCCGAGCCGGGGGGCGCCGAGGAGGGGCTCGCGGAGCAGGGCACCGTAGGCCACGACGACGCCGAGGTCGGGATCGAGTCCCGTGAGCTCGGCCGTGACCTCAGGCGTGATGCGGCGGGCCTTGACGACGCGGAGACCGAGGCGGTCGGCCTCGACGGCGACGGGGGTGGGGGTCAGGACACGTCTGCGTCCCTGCGGGGTGTCGTCGCGGGTCAGCACGGCGACGATCTCGTGAGGACCGTCGGCGAGGGCGGTGAGCGAGGGCACGGCAGCGGCGGGGCTGCCGGCGAAGACGAGGCGCATGGGGTTCCTGGCGGGTCAGTCGGCGAACGGCTCGACGTCGTCGAACCGCACTCTGAGTGTAGGGACGGCCCGCGCACGCTTCTGACCGAGCGCCTTGCGTCGGTCCGTGGCCGCCCGGATGACCTGGGAGCGGAGGGCCAGCGCCACGTCGTGACCGCGCGAGTAGTCGAAGCGGACGATGGCGCGGACGCCGGCGGACTCGACGTCCACCGGGCCGAGGGTCTCGGCACGGACTTCGTCGGGAAGGTCATCGAGCGCACGCGCGACGGTGTCGACCGTGCCGGTCACGGTCGCCACTCGGACGGCCGGGGGGAAGCGCAGGACGCGACGGTCGGCGAGCTCCGAGGAGACGAAGCGGGCGAGCTCCCACGTCGCGAGGGCAGAGGCGATGGCGCCACCCACCCCGACCAGCACGACCGGGGCGCGACGTGCGGCCAGGGCCGTGGCGTTGGCCCACCAGCGGAGGCAGTCCTCCGCGACGCGGAGGCTCTCTCGGGCGAGCATGCGCTCACCGTCGAGCAGCAGCACGGCTCGGTAACCGCCGGCGGCGATCGGCTCGGCCCCGCGGGTCGCGACGACGATCGCCGGGTCGGCGTCGACGTGGGTCAGGGCCCTCGCGCCGTCCGAGACGATGACGCGCACCCCGGGGAACGCCTTGCCGAGTTCGTCGGCCGTCCGCGACGCGCCGGTGCCGACGGCCCGCATGCGCGTTCCCTCGCAGGTGCGGCAGTGCCACGAGACGGCCAGGGCGCCACACCAGGCGCAAGCCGGGGTCACCCCTCGCTCGCGTTGCTGGAGTGGGCCGTTGCAGCGCAGGCAGCGTGCCGTGTCGCCACAGTCGACGCAGGCCAGGCGTGGCGAGTAGCCGGGCGAGGCCACCTGGATCAGGACCGGTCCGTGCTCGACCGCGGCCCGCGCCTCGGCGTAGGCCGAGGAGGGGATGCGGGCCTGCGCGGCGAATCCGTCCGTGGCGGCCTGACGGACGGTCGGCACGACCCGGGGCTGGTAGCGCGGATCGGGACGCACCTCGGCCAGGAAGCCGATCTCGACCAGGCGCTGGACGTCGGTGCTGCGGGAGTGGCCGAGGAACACCAGGGCGCTGTCTTGTTGGGCCTGCCGGAGCAGCGCGGTGTCGCGGGCGTGCACGTACGGGGCGAGCGGCTCGCCGAAGGACGGGTCACCGTCGTCGAACACCACGACGACCCCGAGCCTGGCCGAGGGGGCGAGCAGGACGGACCGGTTGCCGACGACGACCACGGGCTCGTCGCCTCGGGCACGGAGGAGCGCTCGGTAGCGGTCGGCGTTCGACTGTCGGGAGTCGAGCCGGACGACGCGGTCGGGCGGGAGGACGGCGGCGAGGGCCTGGAGGACGTGCTCTTCGTCGCGGTAGTCGGGGACGGCGACCACGGCGTTGTCGCCCGCGCCGACGGCGACCGCAGCGAGCTGGGCGGCCGTGAGGGCCCAATGACCCACCCATGCCCCGTCGGGCAGTTCGACCAGCAGCGGAACGGCGTCGACCGCCGCGCGACCGCGGGCCGCAACGAGCCCGGCGAGGTCGGTCGACCGATAGCCGACGACGACCGGGACGGGTTCGGGGTGGGCGTCGGCGTCGTGGTCGGGAGTCGAGGGTGCCACGGGAGCCACGGTCGGGGCAGTGGGGCCGGTGGGGCCGGAGGCCGGTGAGGACGAGTTGTCAGCGGCGGCCAGGTGGGCCTTCTCGACCCGGACCTGACGCGGTGGGATCGCGAGCCGCACGACGTCGCTGGCCGATCCGCCGGCCCGGTCGGCCACGGCGCGCGCGAGGCGCCACACCTCGGGTGCCAGGACCGACACGGTCGACACGACGTCCTCGATCTCGGACAGGTCGCCGCCGTGCTCGGACGACGACGCGACCTCGACGACGAAGCCGTCGGCGATGCGCCCGGCGGAGCGGAGCGGAACCTTGACGCGGATGCCCGGGGCGATCTGGTCGCGCAGCCGCTCGGGCACGGCGTAGTCGAACAACCGGTCGAGTTGCGGCAGCGGCGATTCGACCATCACCCGGACGACGCGCGGCACGCTGTCGACGGGGACGTCGGCGACCGCCGCCACGGTCAGAGCCCGGCGGCGGCCCGGAGGGCGTCGACGCGGTCGAGCGCCTCCCAGGTGAAGTCGGGCAGGTCGCGACCGAAGTGGCCGTAGGTCGACGTCGCCGCGTAGATCGGCCTCAGCAGGTCGAGGTCGCGGATGATCGCCGCCGGGCGGAGGTCGAACACGCTCTCGATGGCGGCCGTGATGACGTCGTCGCCGACGTGCCCGGTGCCGAAGGTCTCGACGTAGAGGCCGACGGGTGCGGCCCGCCCGATCGCGTAGGCCACCTGGAGTTCGAGCCGGTCGGCGAGGCCCGCGGCGACGGCGTTCTTGGCCACCCACCGCATGGCGTACGCGGCGGACCGGTCGACCTTCGAGGGGTCCTTGCCCGAGAACGCGCCCCCACCGTGACGGCTCGCCCCGCCGTAGGTGTCGACGATGATCTTGCGGCCGGTGAGTCCGGCGTCGCCCTGCGGGCCGCCGATCTCGAACCTGCCGGTCGGGTTGATGATGAACCGGGTGTCCGTGGACGAGAACCCTGCCTCGTCGAGGACGGGGCGGATGACGTGCTCGATGACGTCGGACTCGAGCTGAGCGCTCGAGACCGCAGGCGAGTGCTGGGTCGACAGGACGACGGTGTCGACGGTCGTGGGCACGACCCCGTCGTAGCCGACCGTCACCTGCGTCTTGCCGTCGGGCCGGAGGTAGTCGAGGGTGCCCGACTTGCGCACGGCCGCCAGTCGCTCGGCGAGCCGGTGGGCCAGCCACACGGGGAGCGGCATGAACTGGGGGGTCTCGTTGGTGGCGTAGCCGAACATGATGCCCTGGTCGCCGGCACCCTGGCGGTTGAGCAGGTCGTCGTCGCCGCCACGCGCCTCGAGGGCGGTGTCGACGCCCTGGGCGATGTCGGGCGACTGGGACCCGATCGACACCTCGACGCCGCAGGTACGGCCGTCGAAGCTCACGGCCGACGAGTCGTAGCCGATGCCCACGATGAGGTCGCGCACGATCGTGGGGATGTCGACGTAGCCCTTGGTGGTGACCTCGCCGGCCACGTGCACGAGTCCCGTCGTGACCATGGTCTCGACCGCGACCCGGCTGGCGGGGTCGACAGCCAGCAGCGCGTCGAGGATGCCGTCCGAGATCTGGTCGCAGATCTTGTCGGGGTGGCCCTCGGTGACCGACTCGGAGGTGAAGAGTCGAAGGGAGGTCGATGCCGTCGGGGCGGGGGCGGTCGTCGTGTCGGTCGGGGTCACGGTGTTCCTCTGGGTGTCGTTCTGGGTGGGGACGCGATGAGGCCCCGCGGGATGGACTCCCGGGGGCCTCGTCAGATGATAGGACCGACCACCGTCAGAGGGGCTGGTCGTGTCGCCCCGCTACTCGGAGGGGACGGCGAGCGGCTTCACCTCGAGCTTGTCCTCGTTGATCTCGTGCATCGCGACCGACAGGGGCTTGTCGTCGATGGAGCTGTCGACCAGGGGGCCGACGTTGTCGAACAGGCTGCCCTCGTGCAGGTCGGCGTAGTAGTCGTTGATCTGACGCGCGCGCTTGGAGGCGAAGATGACGAGTGCGTACTTCGACTCGACCTTCGACAGCAGCTCGTCGATGGGGGGATCGATGATGCCCTGGTTCTTGTCGGCCATTGGTTGCTCCTCGTGTCGATGGGGGACGGTGCCGGCTCCGCTCGGGACGAGCGTGGGCACCAAGATGGGGGCGCGGGTCACGCGCGGGTGCGGCCCGGTTCGGGCGCAGTCATCAATTCTACGACCTCCCGGGCCGCTTCGGCCACGTCGTGGTTCACGACACGCGCGTCGAACTCGTCCTGGGCGGCCAGTTCGACCTTCGCGGTCTCGAGTCGGCGTTGCTGTTCGGCGGCGTCCTCGGTACCCCGACCGATGAGTCGACGGACGAGTTCGTCCCAGGTCGGGGGCAGCAGGAACACGAGCACGGCCTCGGGCATGGCGGCCCGGACGAGTCGAGCGCCCTGCAGGTCGATCTCGAGCAGCACGCTGCGCCCCTCGTTCAACGCGGCGTCCAACGGAGGGCGGGGCGTGCCGTAGCGGTACGAGTTGTGCACCGTGGCGTACTCGAGCAGTTCGCGGTCGCGGATCATGCGGTCGAACTCCGCGTCGTCCACGAAGTAGTAGTGGACCCCGTCGACCTCGCCGGGTCGCGGGGCACGGGTCGTCGCCGACACGCTGAGGTGCACGTCGGGGTAGTTCTCGCGGATGTAGGTCGAGACCGTGCCCTTGCCCACGGCCGTGGGGCCCGCCAGGACGACCAGCCGGGACCGGAGGCGCCCCTTCGACTCGCGGACGGCCAGCCAGTCGCCGAGGATGCGGCGTTGCCTCACCCCGAGTCCGCCGACGCGCTTCGACTCGGCGATGCCGAGCTCGGTCATGATGCGGGCGACGCGGGTCGGACCGATGCCCGGGATGCTGGTCAGGAGTTCGCGGACCCTGAGCGACCCCTCGGGGCTCGTGGGTTCACCGGCCCAGGCGGACTCGGCGACGTCGAGGGCGCTGCGGGTCCGGGAGGCGACGGCGTTCTTGACGGCGGCGCGACCGCGACGCGCGGCCACGGCGGCTCGGGCCGCAGCGGCACGGTCGACGGGAGGCGGGGTCAGACGAGGCACGAACGCACCTCGTCGGCATCACGACGGACCGCGTCGGCGAACCCTTCCGGACCCGCCGAGAGCAGGGCTCGGGAGGCGGAGACCAGCACGGCACCGGCCGCGGGGCCGAAGAGCCGCGGCAGGTCGGCATAGGTCGCGCCCTGGTGGCCGAACCCCGGGGCGAGCACCGGCGTCGTCGTCAGTCGGGCGGCGTCGATGCCGTAGTCGTCGAGGTCGACGGTCGCGCCGAGCACGAGGCCGACGCTGCCGAACGGAGCGTCGCCCGCCGTCTGGTTGTCATGGAGCACGTCGTCGACGATACCGCTCGCGACGGTGCCCTCCGCGCCGTGGTCGTCCGTCCGGACGGCCGTCTGGGTGGCGAGGGCCTCGACGTTGGACGTCGCGGCCAGCACGAAGACGCCGGCGCCGACGGCCCGTGCCCGGGTGACCAGTCCGGTCATGGAGTCGAAGCCGAGATAGGGCGAGACCGTCAGCGCGTCGACCCGCAGCGGTGACGACGCCCCGAACCAAGCCTCACCGTAGGCGTCCATCGTCGAGCCGATGTCGCCCCGCTTCGCGTCGCCGATCTGCACCAGGCCCCGCTCGCGACCGGCCTCGAGGACGTCTTCGAGGGCTGCGAACCCCGCAGAGCCCCACCGTTCGAAGAACGCGACCTGCGGTTTCACGATCGTCGCCGAGCCGACCAGACCGTCGAGGACGCGCAGGCCGAACTCACGGACACCCGAGGCGTCGGACGGCAGGCCCCATTGGTCGAGGAGGTAGGGATGGGGATCGATGCCGACGCAGAGCGGACCGGTCGCGGCGAAGGCCGCCGCGAGCCGGTCGCCGAACGTCGAGCTCACCGTCGGGCCGCCCGGGCGAGGCCGTAGTCCTGCAGGCTCGTCACCTCGAGGTCGCTCTGGACGGCCTCGATCGAGGCGACGGCCGCACCGAGCTGGGCGATGGTCGTGAAGAGCGCCTTGTCGGCTGCGACCGTCGCCGCACGGATCTCGTAGCCGTCGGCCCTCGCGCTCGAGCCGCTCGGGGTGTTGATCACGATGTCGACCTCGTCGGCGTTGATCAGGTCGACGACCGAGTGGCCTCCGGCGCTGAACTTGTCGACGGTGTCGGCGTGGATGCCGTTGCGGACGAGGACGGTGGCCGTCCCCTCGGTCGCCAGGATGCGGAAGCCGAGCTGCTGGAGGCGCAGCACCGGCAACACGATGGCCCGCTTGTCGCGATCGGCGACGCTGACGAAGACGGTGCCCGAGGTGGGGAGGCCGCCGTACGCCGCCGTCTGGCTCTTCGCGAACGCCCGGGGGAAGTCGCGGTCGATGCCCATGACCTCGCCCGTGGAGCGCATCTCGGGGCTGAGGACGCTGTCGACGACCTGGCCCTCCTTCGTGCGGAACCGCTTGAAGGGGAGCACGGCTTCCTTCACCGAGATCGGCGAGTCGAGGGGGACGTCCGATCCGTCCTGCTCGGGCAGCAGACCGGTCTCCACGAGGTCGCGCACGCTGTGGCCGACCATGATGAGCGAGGCCGCCTTGGCCAACGGGATGCCGAGGGCCTTCGAGACGAAGGGCACCGTGCGGCTCGCCCGGGGGTTGGCCTCGATGACGTAGAGCACGCCGGCTGCGATCGCGAACTGCACGTTCAGCAGACCGGACACGCCGATGCCCTTCGCGATGGCGAGGGTCGCGTCGCGGACGCGGTCGATCTCGCCCTTCCCGAGCGTGACGGGCGGAAGGGTGCAGCTCGAGTCCCCGGAGTGGATGCCGGCCTCCTCGATGTGCTCCATGATGCCGCCGACGTAGAGCTCGGTGCCGTCGTAGAGCGCGTCGACGTCGATCTCGACGGCGTCGTCCAGGAACCGGTCGACCAGCAGGGGTGCCTCCGGTCCGATGATGGCCTGGTCGGCGACCCGTTCGAAGTAGTCGGCGAGCGAGGGGCTGTCGTAGACGATCTCCATGCCGCGGCCACCGAGCACGTACGACGGACGCACCAGCACCGGGTAGCCGATCTCTTCGGCGACGGCGACGGCGCTGTCGTAGTCGGTCGCCGTGCCGTTGCGCGGCGCGAGCAGGCCGGCGGCGTCGAGGATGCCCTGGAAGAGGCCTCGTTCTTCGGCCGAGTCGATCGCGTCGGGCGTCGTGCCGAGGATGGGCACGCCCGCGGCCTCGAGGCCCTTCGACAGGCCGAGGGCCGTCTGGCCGCCGAGCTGCACGACGACGCCGACGAGCTCGCCGCTGGCGCTCTCGGCGTGGACCACCTCGAGGACGTCCTCGAGGGTGAGCGGCTCGAAGTACAACCGGTCGCTCGTGTCGTAGTCGGTCGACACCGTCTCGGGGTTGCAGTTGATCATGATCGTCTCGAACCCGGCGTCGCTCAGGGCGAAGCTCGCGTGGACGCACGAGTAGTCGAACTCGACGCCCTGCCCGATGCGGTTCGGCCCGGAGCCGAGGATGATCACCTTGCGGCGATCGCTGGCCACGACCTCGGTCTCGGCGTCGTAGCTCGAGTAGTGGTACGGCGTCAGCGCGGGGAACTCCCCCGCGCAGGTGTCGACGGTCTTGAAGACGGGACGCACGTCGAGGGCGTGCCGGTGATCGCGGACCTGCTGCTCGGAGAGACCGCGCAACTGGCCGATCTGGTCGTCGCTGAAGCCGTGGTCCTTCGCGAGGACGAGCACGTCCGCGTCGAGCTCGGCCGCCGCGGCGACCTGCTCGGCGACCTCGTTGATCAACACGACCTGGTCGATGAACCAGGGGTCGATCTTCGTGGCGTCGAAGACCTGCTCGGCGGTGGCGCCGGCCCGCAGGGCCTGCTGCACGGTGACGATGCGGCCGTCCGTGGGCGTCGACGACAACGCGAGCAGCGCCTCCTCGTCTCCGGGCTCGCCCTGCCAGTGGAAGCTCGAGCCACGCTTCTCGAGCGACCGGAGCGACTTCTGCAGCGCCTGCGTGAAGTTGCGGCCGAGGGCCATGGCCTCGCCCACGCTCTTCATCGTCGTGGTCAGCGTCGTGTCGGCCGCCGGGAACTTCTCGAAGGCGAACCGGGGCACCTTGACGACGACGTAGTCGAGCGTCGGCTCGAAGGAGGCGGGGGTCACCTTCGTGATGTCGTTCGGGATCTCGTCGAGACGGTACCCGAGGGCGAGCTTCGCCGCGATCTTGGCGATCGGGAAGCCGGTCGCCTTCGACGCCAGGGCGCTCGAGCGCGACACGCGGGGGTTCATCTCGATGACGATGACGCGGCCGTCCGCGGGGTCCACCGCGAACTGGATGTTGCAGCCGCCCGTGTCGACGCCCACGCGACGGATGATGTCGATGCTGATGTCGCGCAGGTTCTGGTACTCGCGGTCGGTCAGGGTGAGCGCCGGGGCGACGGTGATCGAGTCGCCGGTGTGGACGCCGACGGGGTCGACGTTCTCGATCGAGCAGACCACGACCGTGTTGTCGGCCGTGTCCCGCATCATCTCGAGCTCGTACTCCTTCCAGCCGAGGATGCTCTCCTCGAGGAGCACCTCGGTGGTCGGGCTCTGGTGCAGGCCGTCCGTGACCATGCGGACGAGCTCGTCACGGGTGTAGGCGAAGCCCGATCCGAGCCCGCCCATGGTGAACGAGGGCCGGATGACCAGCGGGTACCCGAGGTCTTCGGCGTACTCGACGGCCTGGTCGACCGTCGTGGCGATGTACGACTTGGCGACGTCGGCACCGGACTCCAGCACGAGCTTCTTGAAGAGCTGGCGGTCCTCGCCCTTCTGGATGGCCTCGACCTTGGCGCCGATCAACTCGACGCCGTGCTTGGCGAGGATGCCTTCTTCGTCGAGGGCGATGGCGGCGTTCAGGGCCGTCTGCCCGCCGAGGGTGGGCAGGATCGCGTCGGGGCGCTCCTTCACGATGATCGCCTCGAGCACCTCGGACGTGATGGGCTCGATGTACGTCGCGTCGGCGAAGTCGGGGTCGGTCATGATCGTGGCCGGGTTCGGGTTGACGAGGATGACCCGGACCCCTTCTTCACGCAGCACGCGGCACGCCTGGGTGCCCGAGTAGTCGAACTCGGCCGCCTGGCCGATGACGATCGGCCCGGAGCCGATCACGAGGACGGAGTTGATGTCGTCACGCTTGGGCATCAGTTGCTGCTTTCGATGTCGGAGCCGAAGTCGACGGCCTGGCCGTTCGTGCGGGCGACGACCGCCTCGCGGAAGCGGTCGAAGAGGTGGTTGCTGTCGTGGGGGCCCGCGGCGGCCTCGGGGTGGTACTGCACCGAGAACGCGGGGATGTCGAGGGCACGGAGGCCCTCGACGACCTGGTCGTTCAGGCTGTAGTGGCTGACCTCGACCCGACCGAAGCCGGCCGGGGAGTCGAGGACGCCGTCGATGGGTGCGTCGACCGCGAAGCCGTGGTTCTGGCTGGTGATCTCGACCTTGTTCGTCGTCTTGTCGAGCACGGGTTGGTTGATGCCACGGTGGCCGAAGGGCAGCTTGTACGTGCCGAATCCCAGGGCCCGGCCGAAGAGCTGGTTGCCGAAGCAGATGCCGAAGTAGGGCAGCCCGTCCCGCAGGGCACCCTGCAGCAGTTCGACCTGGGAGTCGCTCGCCGCCGGGTCGCCCGGGCCGTTCGAGTAGAAGAGCGCGTCGGGGGCGAGGGCACGGAGCTCGTCCAGGGTCGTGGACTGCGGCAGCACGTGCACCTCGAAGCCGCGCTGCGCCAGGTAGCGGAGCGTCGAGGTCTTCACGCCCAGGTCGAGCACCGCGACGGAGCCGATGCGGTCGCCCTCGGCGTGCAGGACGTACGGCTCGACCGTCGACACCTGGCTCGAGAGGTTGAGGCCGCGCATGTCCGCCCCGGCGGTGACGAGGGACAGCTGCTCGTCGGGGTCGAGCTCCGCGTCGGGACCGCTGAAGACCCCGCCCTTCATCGAGCCGACCTCGCGCAGACGGCGCGTGACGGCGCGGGTGTCGATGCCGCGGATGCCGACGATGCCGTCGGCGACGAGCTGGTCGTCGAGGCTGCCCTGCGCCCGGTGGTTCGAGACCACCCGGCTCGCGTCCCGCACGACGTACCCGGCGACCCAGATGCGGCGTGACTCGGGGTCGGTGTCGTTCACGCCCGTGTTGCCGATGTGCGGTGCCGTCATGACGACGATCTGCCCGGCGTACGACGGGTCGGTGAGGGTCTCCTGGTAGCCGGTCATGCCGGTCGCGAAGACGACCTCGCCGAGGGTGCGTCCGACGGCGCCGTAGGCACGGCCCGTGTACCGGGTGCCGTCGGCGAGGACCAGCACGGCCCTCTCGGTGGTGGCGGCGTCAGTCAATGGTCTTCTCCTTGGTGGTGCCGGCCCCGGGGGCCGTGGGGACGAGGGGGCGGATCGCGGCGACGACGGGTGCCGGGTCGTCGGTGATGCGCAGGTAGGTGTCGAGGTCGACGTCGCCGAGGCGCCAGCCGACGAGGACGAGGCCGTCCCGCTCGACGACGCGGTCGATGGTCCAGGTCGCACGGTCGACGCCCCGCAACGAGGAGGCGCGGATCAGCACGGCCGGTTCGCCCGCGATCTCCAGGCGCACGCCCTCGGCGTGGACGGACACGATCGCCCGACCGCGGAACCCGAGGCCGTGCACGACGACGCGGTCGAGCGGGTCACCGCCCCGTGACGTGGCGACGTAGAGGGCATCGACGGCGAGGACGGGGGCCGAGAGGTCGTCGGGCGCCCGGTCGGGGGCGGGGATGTCGGACTGACGCCGCCCCCTGGCGCGCCAGGACCGGGCCATCAGACCGATCAGCAGTCCGACGCCGACGAGGATGAGCGCGGCGATGATCCACTGGCTCATCGGGCGGGCGTCCCCTCGGAGGCGAGGGCGGCGGCGCTGTCGACGAGTCGAGCCGCGTGGGCGACGACCTCGCTCTCGACGACGTGCCCGTCGACCACCGTCGCGTAGCCCTGGTGGAAGGTCGCCCGCACCCGTCCGGGCAGGACGCGACCGAGGTAGGGCGAGTTGCGGCTCTTGCCCGCGAGGTGCTCGGTCGAGAACGTGCGGGTCACCCCACGATCGTAGAGCGTGAGCTCGGCGGGCTCGCCCACGGCGAGGGGACGACCGTGGCCGGCGACCTGCCCGATCTCGGCCGGGGCGATCGACATGACGCGGGCGACGTCGGCCCAGCCGACGAGCCCCGTGTCGACCATCGTGTGGTGGACGACCGACAGGGCCGACTCGAGGCCGACCATGCCGTTCGCGGCGGCGTCCCACTCGCAGCACTTGGCCTCGGACGTGTGCGGGGCGTGGTCGGTGGCCACGATGTCGATCGTGCCGTCGGCCAGGGCGGCACGCAACGCCTCGACGTCTTCCGAGCGACGCAGCGGCGGATTGACCTTGAACCGTGAGTCGTAACCCGACACGAGGTCCTCCGTCAGCAGGAGGTGGTGCGGCGTCACCTCGGCCGTGACCTCGATGCCGCGCGACTTGGCCCAGCGGATGACCTCGACGCTGCCCGCCGTCGACACGTGGCAGACGTGCAGCCGGGCGCCGACGTGGTCGGCGAGCAGGACGTCGCGGGCGATGATGGCCTCTTCGGCGACCGCGGGCCAGCCTCCCAGGCCCAGTTCGGCCGACAGTGCGCCCTCGTTCATCTGGGCGCCCTCCGTGAGCCTCGGCTCCTGGGCGTGCTGGGCGAGGACTCCCCCGAACCCCTTGATGTACTCGAGGGCCCGACGCATCAGCAATGGGTCGGCGACGCAGGAACCGTCGTCGGAGAAGACCCGGACGGCGGCCCGCGAGCGGGCCATGGCACCGATCTCGGAGAGGTGGGTCCCCTTCAGCCCCTGGCTCACGGCGCCGATCGGGCGGACGGTCACGAAGCCGGCCCGCTCCCCCAGCGCCTGCACCTGTTCGACGACCCCCGCGGTGTCGGCCACGGGTGACGAGTTGGCCATCGCGTTGACCGCGGTGTACCCGCCGGCGGCCGCTGCGCGCGATCCGGTCAGGACGGTCTCGCTGCCCTCTCCCCCCGGCTCGCGCAGGTGGGTGTGGAGGTCGACGAGGCCGGGGAGCAGGAGCAGGCCGTCGGCGTCGGTGACCGTCGCACCGGCGGCGGTCAGGCCGGTGCCGAGTTCGGCGACGACGCCGTCACTGACGACGACGTCGGTGCGGGTGCCGTCGACGGTCTCGGCGCCCCGGATGAGGTGGGTGGTGGTCACGATGCGTCCTCCCGGTCGCCGGCGAGGGTGAGGTAGAGCACGGCCATGCGGACGGCCACGCCGTTCGTGACCTGCTCACGGACGGTGGACCGCGGCGAGTCGGCGGCCTCGTCGCTGATCTCGAGGCCTCGGTTCATCGGGCCGGGGTGCATGACGAGCGTGGACTCGGGCAGAGCCCGGAACCGCATCGCACCCAGCCCCCAGGACCGGGCGTACTCGCGGGGGTTGGGGAAGAACGCGTCGTTCATGCGCTCCTGTTGGATGCGCAGCATCATGACGACGTCCGGTCGCACCTCGGCCAGGGCCTCGTCGAGGTCGTAGCGGACGGAGACGCCGAAGCGGCTGACGTCCACCGGGATCAGCGTGGGAGGCGCGACCACCGTGACGTGCGCCCCGAGCGTCCGCAACAACCACGCGTTGGAACGGGCCACCCGCGAGTGCAGGATGTCACCGACGATCATCACCTCGACGCCGTCGAGGTCGCGCCCCCGGCTCGCCGCGCCGTGGACGCGCCGGCGGATCGTGAACGCGTCGAGCAGGGCCTGCGTGGGGTGTTCGTGGGTGCCGTCGCCAGCGTTGACGATGCCGGCGTCCACCCAGCCGCTGTCGGCCAGCACACGAGGTGCGCCGCTCGACGGGTGGCGGATCACGATGCCGTCGGCCCCCATGGCGGCGAGGGTCTGGGCCGTGTCCTTCAGGGACTCGCCCTTGGAGACGCTCGACCCCTTGGCGGCGAAGTTGATGACGTCCGCACTGAGCCGCTTGGCGGCGGCCTCGAACGAGATGCGCGTACGGGTGCTGTCCTCGTAGAACAGGTTGACGACCGTGATGCCGCGGAGCGTCGGCAGCTTGCGCACCTCGCGGGTGGCGACGTCCGCCATGTCCTCCGCGACGTCGAGGACGCGGATCGACTCGTCGCGCGAGAGGTCGGCGGTGCTGAGCAGGTGCCTCATCGATTCGCCCCCGGGGTGGTGACGGGCGCGGAGGCGGCACCCGCGCCTCCTGCGGTCGTGGCGTCGTCGATGGCGACGAGTTCGTCGTCGTCGACGCCGTGCAGCCGCACGAAGATGCGCTCGGCGGTGGAGGTCGGCAGGTTCTTGCCCACGAAGTCGGCACGGATGGGCAGTTCTCGGTGGCCGCGGTCGACGAGGACCGCGAGGCGGACGGCCCGCGGCCGACCGATCGAGCTCAGGGCGTCCAACGCGGCACGGATGGTACGGCCCGAGTAGAGGACGTCGTCGACGAGGACGACGGTCTTGCCGTCGATGCCGCCGGAGGGCACCGACGTGGGGCGGGGCGACCGGGTGGGCTGGCGCCGGAGGTCGTCCCGGTACATCGTCACGTCGACCGACCCCACGGGAACGGTGCTGCCCGAGATGGACGAGAGGATCGCGGCGAGCCGGTCGGCGAGCACGACCCCCCGCGTCGGGATGCCCAGGACGACCAGGTCGTCGGCACCTTTGTTCGACTCGAGGATCTCGTGCGAGATGCGCGTGAGGGCACGCGCGATGTCAGCCTGACTCAGCACGGTACGGGTGCTCAATCGGACCTCCTTCCCCGCCTCTCGGGACGGAATTTAAAGGATGTCGGTGTGGGTCGCTCAACCCTAGCGGTTCGTCGGACGCCCGACGAGCCGGCCGGCGACGACGGCGGCCGGTCGGCGGTCAGTCCGCGGTCGCGATCCGACCGAGCAGTCCGTTGACGAACGAGGCGGAGTCGTCGGTGCTGAGGGTCTGGGCCAGTTCGACGGCCTCGCTGATCGCCACGGCGTCGGGGATCTCGTCGTTGTGACGCAGCTCCCAGATGCCGATCCGGATGATGCCGCGGTCGAGGGTGGGCATGCGCGCGAGGGTCCAGCCCTGCGAGTACGTCTCGATCAGTTCGTCGATCTCGTCGCGGTGGTCGATGACGCCCTGCACGATGTCGCGGGCATAGCCCCAGCTCGAACCCCGCTCGGGCTGGTCGAGGGCCCGCTGGGTCTCGGCGACGAGTGCGTCGGTCATGCTGATCTGACGGATGTCGGCGACGTACAGGACGTCGAGGGCGCGCTTGCGCGCCTTGGTGCGTGCGCTCACCGACTAGTCGTTGACGCGGCCGAGGTAGCCGCCGTCGCGGGTGTCGACCTTGACCTTGGTGCCGGTCTCGAGGAACAGCGGCACCTGGATCTCGTAGCCGGTCTCGACGGTGGCGGGCTTCGTCCCGCCGGTCGAGCGGTCGCCCTGGAGGCCGGGCTCGGTGTACGTGACCTCGAGGATGACCGAGGCGGGCAACTCGATGTACAGCGGGTCGCCGTCGTGCAGGGCCATCTGAACGTTCTGGTTCTCGAGCATGAAGTTCTTCGCGTCGCCGACGATCGTGGCGGGCACGTTGATCTGGTCGTAGTCGCTCGTGTCCATGAACACGTAGCCGTCGGCCTCGGCGTAGAGGTACGTGTACTCGCGACGGTCCACGTTGGCGAAATCGATCTTGGTGCCGGCGTTGAACGTCTTGTCGACGACCTTGCCCGACATCACGTTCTTCATCTTGGTACGGACGAACGCGCCACCCTTGCCCGGCTTGACGTGCTGGAACTCGATGACGTTCCAGAGTTGACCGTCGAGGTTGAGGACGGCACCGTTCTTGATGTCGTTGGTAGTCGCCATGCGCGGATGATCCGTTCGGGGTGGTGGGAGGTCGGCCGGAATCGGCCATCGTCGAGTGTAGCGGACGCCCCGAAGGGCCGAAGGGCTACGAACCGATCTCTTGGTACGCCGCGAAGAGCAGGCTCTGGTCGGGCCCCTGCAGCACGGTGGGCCGACCGATCTCGTCCAGGACGATGAAGCGCAACAGGCCCGCGCGCGCCTTCTTGTCCCGTTGCATGGTGGCGAGCAGGGTGTTCCAGCGCCCGAGCGGATACGAGACGGGAAGGGTCAGTGACTCGAGGATGCGGCGATGACGGTCGACCGCCTCGTCGGACAGCCGGCCGGTCAGGCGGGCGAGCTCGGCGGCGAACACCATGCCCACCGACACCGCGGCCCCGTGACGCCACTGGTAACGCTCGGCGTGCTCGACGGCGTGGCCGAGGGTGTGGCCGTAGTTCAGGATCTCGCGCAGGCCCTGCTCGGTGAGGTCTTCGCCCACGACGCGGGCCTTGAGCCCGATCGCCAGTTCGACCACCCGTCGGAACTCCGGCGTGGTCGGGTCGGTCGCCCGGTCGACGTCCGCCTCGACGATGTCGAGGATCTCGGGTTCGGCGATGAACCCGACCTTCACGACCTCGGCGAAACCGGCGAGGATCTCGTTCTTCGAGAGCGTGTCGAGGTGGTCGAGGTCGGCGAGCACCGCCACGGGCGGGTGGAAGACACCGACGAGGTTCTTGCCCTCGGCCGTGTTCACTCCGGTCTTGCCGCCGACGCTCGCGTCGACGAGCCCCAGCACGCTGGTCGGCATCTGGACCAGCGGGACGCCTCGGAGCCAGGTGCCGGCGACGAAGCCCGCCAGGTCGGTGATCGCCCCGCCGCCGAGACCGATGACGGCGTCGGTGCGGGTGAAGTCGGCCTGGCCCAGCACCTGCCAGCAGAAGGCGGCGACCTCGACGCGCTTGGCGTCCTCGGCGTCGGGCACCTCGGCGATGAGGGCCTCGTAGCCGGCCGCCACGAGCGCGTCGCGGACCTCTCCGGCCTTGCGGCCCAAGGTGGGGGCGTGGACGATCAGCACCTTCTTGGTCTGCGGGTGCAGGACCGCCGGCAGGTGGCCGGTGAGGCCCCGACCGATCAGGACGTCGTACGGGGCGTCTCCCCCGACGTGGATGGTGGTGGTGTCGGTCGCGTCGGTCATGCGGTGCCTCTCTCGGAGTCGAGCCAGGTCTCGATGTCGTCGACGACGGTCGAGACGGGTCGGTGGGACGTGTCGAACACGGCGGACGCCAGTGCCCGGTAGACCGGATCGCGCTCGGCGGCGATGGCTCGCCAGGCCTCGATCCCGCCCCTCTGCAGCAGCGGCCGGGTGCTCCCGGCCAGCCTCGACTCGACGGCCTCCGCCGTCACGGTCAGCAGGACGACGGGCAACCCGGACAAGGAGGCGCGCGTGCGTTCGTCGAGGACGGCTCCCCCGCCCAGCGACACCACCCCGTCGCCGGTCAGGGCCTCGAGCACGGCCTCGTGTTCGAGTGCCCGGAAGTGGGCCTCGCCGTGACGGTCGAACAGGTCGGCGATGGGCCCGTGCCGCCGGACGACGAGACGGTCGCTGTCGACGAACGGGACGCCGAGACGACGAGAGAGCTTCTTGCCGATGCTCGTCTTGCCCGCCCCCATGGGCCCGATCAGGACGACCGGCCGCGCGACCGTCACTCGGCGGCGGACGCCGGCTGAGTCCGCAGGTTCTCGGGGATGGCGTCGAGGTAGCCCCGCAGGTTGCGCGCCGTCTCGCCCAGCGAGTCGCCGCCGAACTTCTCCAGGATCGAGTTCGCGAGGACGAGGGCGACCATCGACTCGGCGACGACGCCGGCGGCCGGGACCGCGCAGACGTCCGAGCGCTGGTGGTGCGCCTTGCTCTCTTCGCCGCTCGTGACGTCGACGGTGGCCAGCGCCCGGGGCACGGTCGCGATGGGCTTCATGCCGGCACGCACGCGGAGGACCGTGCCGGTGCTCATGCCCCCCTCGGTGCCGCCGGCTCGATCGGTGTCACGCGAGATGACCCCTCCCGTGCGGTGGAGCTCGTCGTGGGCGACGGAACCGCGCCTCCGGGTGGTCTCGAAGCCGTCGCCGACCTCGACTCCCTTGATCGCCTGGATGCCCATCAACGCGGCGGCCAGCTGCGAGTCGAGGCGACGGTCCCACTGGACGTGCGAACCGAGCCCGGGCGGCACCCCGTAGGCGAGCACCTCGACGACGCCGCCCAGGGTGTCGCCGTCTTTCTTGGCGGCCTCGACCTCGTCGACCATGAGGGCGCTGGTCGCCTGGTCGAAGCAGCGCAACGGGTCGTCGTCGAGACGGTCCACGTCCGTCGGGACGGGCACCGGGCTGCCGTCGGGCACGCGCACGGGCCCGATCGACAGGGTGTGGCTGACGAGCTCGATGCCGAGCTCGGAGAGGAACGACCGGGCGACGGCTCCGAGCGCGACGCGCGCTGCCGTCTCGCGTGCGCTCGCCCGCTCGAGGATGGGACGGGCCTCGTCGAAGTCGTACTTCTGCATGCCGACGAGGTCGGCGTGGCCGGGACGGGGTCGGGTGAGGGGCGCGCTCCGCCCCCGGGAGGCCTCACTCACCTCGACGGGCTCGGGGTTCATCACCTCGACCCACTTCGGCCATTCGGTGTTGCCGATCCGCAGGGCCACGGGGCTGCCCATGGTCAGACCGTGACGGACGCCGCCCGAGATGTTGAGTTCGTCCTGCTCGAACTTCATGCGGGAGCCGCGGCCGTAGCCCAGTTTGCGTCGGGCGAGGTCGGCACGGATCGCGTCGAGCGACACCGGCACGCCGGCCGGCAGCCCTTCGAGGACGGCGACGAGCTCGGGCCCGTGAGATTCTCCAGCGGTCAACCAACGAAGCATGGTGTCGATCTTCCCACAGAGAGAGGGGCCGACCGACCGTGTGACGGTCGATCGGCCCCTCGGGACCGGTGGGTCTGCCCAGGGGTCCCGTGGGTCGGTCACTGGTACTCGGGGTGCTCCCGCATCCAGGCCTGCCACTGCTTGACCGCGGCCTGGTGCTCCGCGAACGTGGTCGAGAACGCCGTCTCGCCCGAGTCGAGATCGACCGTGACGAAGTAGAGCCACGTGCCGTCGGCCGGCTTGAGGGCGGCGTTCAGGGCGAGATCACCGGGGTTCGAGATCGGCCCGACCGGCAGACCCTCGTGGACGTAGGTGTTGTAGGCGTTGTTCGCGTCACCGCGCTCTTCGTCGGTCGTCGTGACCCGGTGGGTGTTGCCGGTGCCGTAGGCCACCGTCGCGTCGGACTGGAGGAGCATGCCCTGGTCGAGACGGTTCTGGAAGACCCGCGCGACCTTCGGGTAGTCGTCGGCCAGACCGGCCTCTTTCTGGACGAGCGACGCGAAGACGATGGTCTTCTGGTAGTCGGCGGGCTGTGCGCCGGCGGACTGCAGGTGCTGGGTCATGGTCGTCACCATGTCCTGCAGGTAGTCGTGGGCGGTCTTGCCCGGGTCGAGTTCGTAGGTCGCCGGGAAGAGCCATCCCTCGAGGCTCGTGGCCTCGGCGGGCAGCCCGAACGACGTGTAGTCCGCAGCGGCGGCCTGGACGTCGGCGATGGGGATCGACGTCGCGGTGGCCAGGAGTTCGTAGACGTCCGCCGCCACGGTCCCCTCGGGGATGACGACCTTGTTGGTGATGCGGTTGGCGCTGTCCTGCAGTGCATCGAGGGCCGACTGGGCGCTCATCTGCTGCTGCAGGGTGTAGGTGCCCGGTTGGAAGGTCATCGACGGGTTCGACAGGAGGAGCGAGTAGGCCGACTCGTAGCTCTGCGTGACGCCCGCGTCCGCGAGGTTCTGCGCGATGTCGGAGCCGACCTGACCCGAGACGATGGCAAACTCGACGGGCGTGCCGTTCCCGCTGCCGGCGTAGTCGGCCGGTTCGTCGTCACCCGTGAACTTGGCGATCAGGGGCTGTACCTGCCCCCAGGCGGCGGCGACGCCGGCGGTTCCGCCGGCCAGGACGAGCACGAGGATGGACGCGAGGACGATCGGGCCCTTCTTGGAACGCCGTTCGCGCGGTTCGCGCGTCGTGCGTCCGCGGGGGCGGTCCCCCCCACCGTCGGAGGAGGGAACGACGGCGGGTTCGGCCTGTCGCTCGCGCTCACGCTGTTCGCGGCGGGACAGGGCGGGGGCGTCGACGTGGGTGCTGCGGCGGAGGGGTGCACCGTCGGCGTCGCCCGGTCGACCATCACCCGGATCACCCCGTCGTCGTCCGGAGGTGTCGGCAGGGCGGTCGTTCTGGGGTTGGGACGCGAAGATGTCGTCCCAGTCGGGTTCGTCGGCCACGAATCACTGTCTCTCGTCGGTGGCGGGTGCGGCACCGTCGCCGCTCGCCTCTCGGGTCACGTCGACCATCCGCCCGGGCGGTCGACCGCTCGAGCGCTCGAGGTCGAGCGCGTGCTGGACGATGATAACAGCGGCCACTTGGTCGATGACGGACCGCTGGCTCCTGCCCTTCCGGCCCGAGGCCCGGAGGGCGCCCTGGGCGCTCACGGTCGACAGGCGCTCGTCGACGAGGCGCACGGGCACGGCCACGGCCTGGGCGACGGCCGCGGCGAAGTCCCGGGCGTCCTGGGTGGAGGCCGTGTCGCGACCCGATAGGGCGATGGGCAGCCCGACGATCACCTCGAGCGCGTCGAGTCCGACGACGAGGTCCCGGACGGCACCGATGTCGGCCACGCCGTCGGCCGAACGCGCCAGCGTCTCGACCGGGGTGGCGAGCAGACCGTCGGGATCGGTGCGGGCGACACCGACCCGGGCCTTGCCCACGTCGATGCCGATCCGGACTCCGCGCCGCACGAGCGTCCTCAGGACCCGAGCTCGGCGACGATGCCGGCCAGCGCGGTGGGGATGGCCGAGACGTCGGATCCGCCGCCCTGGGCGAGGTCGTCCTTGCCGCCGCCCCCGCCACCGAGAGCCGCGGCGGCGCCCTTGGCGAGACGGCCGGCCTTGACGCCGGCCTGGCGCGCGCCGTCCGTGGTGGCCACGATCACGGCGGGCTTGCCCGCGACGTCGGCTGCCAGGGCGACGACGGAGGCGCTGGACGCGCCCAGGCGTTCGCGGACCGACAGGGCGAGCGACCGCAGGTCGTCGGTCGAAGCGAGCGACCCGACCGATTCGGCGACGACCGTGAGGTCGCCGATCCGACTCGCCGTCTCGGCCAGCGCCGGGACGCGGGTGGCGAGGCGGGCGGACTCGAACTCGGCGATCTTCTTCTCTGCCGTCCGGAGGCTCGTGACCAGGTCGCCGATGCGGTCGGCCAGCTGATCACGGGGAGTCTTGAGCGACGAGGTCAGTTGGGACACGAGAGCCCGCTCGGCGGCGAAGTCACGGAATGCGTCCATGCCGACGAGGGACTCGACGCGGCGGTTGGTCGACCCCACCGAGCTCTCGCTGACGAGGTTGATGAGGCCGACCTGCGAGCTGGTCGAGACATGGGTGCCCGCGCAGAGCTCGCGCGACCAGGGACCACCGATGTCGACCATGCGGACCGTCTCGCCGTACTTCTCACCGAACAGCGCCATGGCGCCCAGCGCGCGGGCGTCGTCGAGGGGCATCTCGCGGGTGACGACCTGCAGGTCGTCGCGGATGGCGTTGTTCGCGATCTCCTCGATCTCGGAGCGTGTCTGCGGGCTCAGCGCCTGGTTCCAGTTGAAGTCGAGCCGCATGTATCCGGCCTTGTTGTACGACCCCGCCTGGTGCGCCTCCGGGCCGAGCACCTCCCGGAGGGCGGCGTGGATCAGGTGCGTCGCCGAATGCGCCTGCGTCGCGCCGCGGCGGTAGGCCGGGTCGACCACGCTGGTCGCCGTGTCGCCGACCCCCACCTCGCCGGACGTCACCTGGACGCGGTGGCTGATCAGCCCCTTGACGGGCTTCTGCACGTCGAGGACCTCGAGGTCGAAGCCCACGCCGACGATGCGGCCCGAGTCAGCTTCCTGACCGCCGGACTCGGCGTACAGGGAGGTCTCGGCGAGGATCACCTCGGAGATGTCACCCGCCACGGCCCGGTCGACGTCGGCCCCGTCGACGATCAGGCCCAGCACGCGCGTCTCGGTGTCGAGCTCGTCGTAGCCGGTGAAGACCGTCTCGCCCTGGGCCCGGAACGCGCTGTAGACGCTCAGGTCGGCCAGGGCCACCTTCCGGGACTTGGCATCGGCCTTCGCCCGGGCACGCTGCTCGGACATGAGTCGGTCGAATGCCTCGCGATCGACCGTCAGACCGCTCTCTTCCGCGATCTCGAGCGTCAGGTCGATGGGGAACCCGAAGGTGTCGTGCAGGAGGAACGCCGTGTCGCCCTGCAGCTGCGGGGTCGTGCCCGCCGAGGCACGCTGCTTCGTGTCGTCGACGGCGATGTCGAGGATGTTCGTCCCGGCGGCCAGGGTGCGGAGGAAGGTCTCCTCCTCGGCGTAGGCCAGGCGCGAGATGCGCTCGTAGTCGGTCTCGACCTCGGGGTAGGCGGCCTTCATCGCGTCGCGGGACTCGGGGAAGAGCGAGGGGAACGTGGGGCCGTCGACGCCGAGCAAGCGCATCGACCGGACCGTGCGGCGCAGGAGGCGGCGGAGGATGTAGCCCCGACCCTCGTTGGACGGGCGGACCCCGTCGGACATCAACATGAGCGAGCTGCGGACGTGGTCGGCGATGACCCGCATCCGCACGTCGTCGTCGTGGACGGCTCCGTAGCGCCGTCCCGACAGCTCGGCGGCCTTGTCGAGGACGGGGCGCACCTGGTCGATCTCGTACATGTTGTCGACGCCCTGCTTGAGGAACGCCACGCGCTCGAGACCCATGCCGGTGTCGATGTTCTTGTTCGGCAGCTCGCGGACGATGTCGAAGTCGACCTTCGAGCGCACGTTCTCGATCTGGTACTGCATGAACACGAGGTTCCAGATCTCGACGTAACGGTCGTCGTCCGTCGCCGGGCCACCGTCGGCGCCGTAGGCGGGACCACGGTCGAAGAAGATCTCCGAGCACGGACCTGCGGGCCCCGGCTGGCCGGTGTGCCAGTAGTTGGAGTCCTTGCCGAGTCGCTGGATGCGCTCGTCGGGCAGACCGGCGACCTTCTTCCAGAGGGCGATGGCCTCGTCGTCCTCCTCGTACACCGTCACCCAGAGGTCGTCGGGCGAGAACGCGAGTCCTCCGTCGGCCTCGCTCGAGGTCAGGAGCTCCCAGGCGTAGCCGATCGCCTCTTCCTTGAAGTAGTCGCCGAACGAGAAGTTGCCGTTCATCTGGAAGAACGTGCCGTGCCGCGGCGTCTTGCCGACCTCTTCGATGTCGTTGGTGCGGATGCACTTCTGGACGCTGGTGGCACGCGGGTACGGCGTCGGGACGAGCCCCGTGAGGTACGGGATGAACGGGACCATGCCCGCGACGGTGAAGAGCAGGCTGGGATCGTCGCTGACCAGGGACGCGGACGGGACGACGGTGTGGCCCCGATCGCCGAAGTAGTCGAGCCAACGGCGGCGGATTTCGGCGGTCTGCATGGTTCTCCCGAGGGTGGGTTGGTCGTGTGTCAGGACGAGGAGGCGCGGCGGCGCGCTCAGGACTCGTCGCGGTCGGAACGCAGTTCGGCTTCGCGGGCCTTGTAACCGTCTACCACGGCGGCACGGAACGACTTCACGTTGCCGTCGAGGTCGCCGAAGAACTGCTGACCCCGAGATGTCTTGTTGAACTGGTGGGCGACGGCGAAGCCGCCGACGACACCGACGGCGAGCAGGAACAGGCTCTTCACGGGGACTCCTCTTGGGGCTGGTGCCGCGACGTGCGAGCGCGACGACTCGACAGCTTACCCGGCCCCGGGAACGCGAAAGGAGCGGGCCACGACCGTGGCCCGCTCCTGACGGGGTGACGAGTTCTAGCGCGCGGCGTAGTACTCGACGACGAGCTGGACCTCGCAGGTCACCGGGACCTCGACGCGCTTCGGGCGACGCACGAGGCGGGCCTGCAGCTTGTCGATCTCGACCTCGAGGTAACCGGGCACCTTGGGCAGCAGGTCGACGTGACCGCCGGCCGCGGCGACCTGGAAGGGCTCGGTCTTCTCGCTGCGCTCCTTGACGTGGATCATCTGACCCGGCTTGACGCGGAACGAGGGGCGGTCGACGAGCTTGCCGTCCACCAGGATGTGGCGGTGGACGACCATCTGACGGGCCTGGGCCGTCGTGCGGGCGAAGCCGGCACGGAGGACGAGGGCGTCGAGACGGGTCTCGAGGAGCTCGACCAGGTTCTCACCGGTCAGGCCCGAAGCCTTGCGGGCCTCGTTGAAGACGATCTTGAGCTGGGCCTCGCGGATGCCGTACTGGGCGCGCAGGCGCTGCTTCTCACGCAGACGGACGGCGTAGTCGCTGTCGGTCTTGCGCTTGGTGCGGCCGTGCTCGCCGGGAGCGTAGGGGCGCTTCTCGAGGTAACGAGCAGCCTTCGGGGTCAGGGCGATGCCGAGGGCACGCGAGAGACGGGTCTTGCTGCGGGTACGTGACTTGGTGGACACTTGTTCCTTTTTCTTGTCGGTGGTTCGTCAGGGACCGCCCCAGCGCGCGAGCGCCGGGCGGCGTAACAAGAGGGGTGAGTGCCGCGGTGGCGACCGGCTACAGGTCGTCGCACCTTGATCGGGTCGTCGTCAGCAGCCGCGCGTCGACGCCCGAGAACAGGCAACCCCCCGAGCATACAGGAGCTCGGGCGCCGATGCGAGCAGCCGGTCGGTCGTGCCGTCAGTGCCCGCGGGTGATCCGGCGCAGCTTCTCGAGACGGGCCGCCACGTCGCGTTCGTTGCCGTTGGCGGTGGGATCGTAGTACTCGTGGCCGACGAGTTCGTCGGGGAGGTACTGCTGCTCGACCACCCCGAACTCGGAGTCGTGGGCGTAGCGGTAGCCCTTCCCGTGCCCGAGGCGCCGTGCCCCGGGGTAATGGGCGTCGCGCAGGTGCTTGGGCACGCGGCCCGCCTTGCCGGCCCGGACGTCCGCGATCGCGGCGTCGAGGGCGGAGTAGGACCGGTTCGACTTGGGTGCGGTCGCCAGGTAGACGACGGCCTCGGCCATCGGGATGCGTCCCTCGGGCATGCCGATCATCTGCACGGCGGTCGCGGCCGAGACCGCGACGGTGAGTGCGTTCGGATCGGCCATGCCGATGTCCTCACCCGCCGACACGATGATCCGACGGCAGATGAAGCGGGGGTCCTCACCCGCCTCGATCATGCGGGCGAGGTAATGGAGCGACGCGTCGACGTCGGACCCCCGGATGGACTTGATGAAGGCGCTGATGACGTCGTAGTGCTCGTCGCCGTTGCGGTCGTACCGCAGCAACGCCCGGTCGACCGACTGGGCGACGATCTCGGACGTGATCGTCGGACGGTCGTCGTCGGGATCGTTCTCGTCGTACTCGGCGTCGGGATCGAAGTCGGCGTCGGACGCGTCGTCGGCCGAGGCCGCCGGCACCGCGTCGGCCTCGAGCTTCGTGGCCCACGCCGACTGGGCGGACGCCTCGAGGGCCGTGAGCGCACGTCGGGCGTCACCGGAGGCCAGTCGGACGATGGTGGCCAGGGCTTCGTCGTCGAGGCGCACGGATCCGTCGAGACCGCGGGGGTCGCCGACCGCCCGCTGGACCAACTGGGCCAGGTCGTCGTCGCTGAGCTGTTCGAGCGTCAGCAGGAGCGAACGGGACAGCAGGGGCGTGATGACCGAGAAGGACGGGTTCTCGGTGGTGGCGGCGATGAGGATGACCCAGCCGTTCTCGACGCCGGGCAGCAGGGCGTCCTGCTGCGCCTTGGTGAAGCGATGGATCTCGTCGAGGAAGAGCACGGTCGTCGTGCCGTAGAGGTCACGGTTCGACAGGGCCTTCTCCATCACCTGTCGGACGTCCTTGACTCCCGCGGTCACGGCTGACAGCTCGATGAACTGTCGGCCGGAGCTGCGGGCGATGGCCTGGGCGAGGGTGGTCTTCCCCGTACCCGGCGGACCCCAGAGGATGACGGAGACGGCCCCCTGGTCGGCACCCGTGCCGGACGCCAGGGTGACCAGAGGCGAGCCGGGCCGCAAGAGGTGCCGTTGACCGGCGACCTCGTCGAGGGTGGTGGGACGCATGCGGACCGCGAGAGGGGTCGAGCTCTGCGGGAGCGGGCTCATGGTGACCCATGCTAGACCGGCCCTCCGATACAGTGCAGGCTGGACATCACCGAGCTGGAGGACCCGTGGCACCGAGCAAGAACCCGGACCGTGAGAGCCGGGACCGGCTCCGCAGGTACACCGCTCGTCAGCAGGTGCACGCGACGCAGGTCGCCCGACGCCGTCGGGACAACGTCCTCGCCGTGACCGCCGTCGTGGTCGTGGTCGGAGTCGCGGCCGTGTCCCAGGTGTTCTGGTCGACCAGCGGTCCCGGTGCCCCCGCGGCGGCTCCGTCTGACGCGCCCAGCGCCTCCTCGACGCCCGCCGCCGGCGAGAACGTCGGGGACGTGCCCAGCGAGGCGATCGCCGACGGCCGCTCCTGGACGGGCGGCCTCACGCTCAATGACGGCGTCGAGCTCGGGATCGAACTGGACGGGGCGAAGGCCCCGCAGGCGTCGAGCGTCGTCATCGACCTCATCCAGAAGGGCTTCTACACGGGGACGACCTGCCACCGCATGAGCGACGCCGCGACGGCGAAGTTCATCCAGTGCGGGTCCGCCAACGGCGACGGGACGGGCGACGCCGGTTTCACCTTCGGCCCACTCGAGAACGTCCCGTCGGACGGCGTGTACCCGACGGGGACGATCGCCATGGCTCGGAGCACCGACCCGTACTCGCAGTCGACGCAGTTCTTCATCACCTACGGCGACACCACCCTCGACGGCTCGACGGGTGGTTACACCGTGGTCGGACGCGTCACGAGCGGACTCGACCAGCTCGAGGCGCAGATCACGGACGCGGGCCTGACTCCCGGTACGAGCGAGACCGACGGCGCTCCCGTCGTGCCGACGACGATCACGGGCGCGACCATCGAGTAGTCCGCCGCGGTCCGCTGTGCAATAGGCTGAGCACCCATCGTGGTGGCCTGTCCTGGTCCCGCGACGAGCACGTTCAGCAAGGGATAAAAGTGGCTACTGACGATCAGGCACCCTGGGGCCGCGTCGCCGACGACGGCACGGTCTACGTCCGCGAGGGCGACGGCGAACGCGCCGTGGGGCAGTACCCCGACGCGACGCCCGCCGAGGCTCTCGCGTACTACGAACGCAAGTTCATCGAACTCGCCGGGCAGGTGACGTTGCTCGAGCAGCGCATCAAGCGCGGCGCATCGGCGGGCGACGTCGTCAAGACGGTCACCCACCTGCGCGAGCAGCTCGTCGAACCGAGCGCGGTCGGGGATCTCGAGGCCCTGCGCCTTCGGGTGTCGGCACTCGACTCCACGGTCGACGAGCTGACGCAACAGCAGAGCGCCGAGGCACAGAAGGCCCTCACCGAAGCGGTCGCCTACCGCACCGCTCTCGTCACGGAGGCCGAGGCCCTGGCGGCCCAGGACCCCGCCCGCGTCCAGTGGAAGCAGGTCACGGCCACCCTCGACGACATCTTCGCCCGGTGGCAGAAGCATCAACAGGACGGTCCTCGCATCCCGAAGGGCGAGGGCAACGACCTCTGGAAACGATTCCGTGCTGCGCGCACCACCATCGACCAGCACCGCAAGGCCTTCTACGCCGAACTCGACGCGACCCACCGTGACGCTCGTCAGCGCAAGCAAGCCCTCGTCGAAGCGGCCGAGGCCCTGGCGCCGAAGGGTGTCGACGGCATCTCGGCCTACCGGGGGCTGCTCGACGACTGGAAGCGCGCCGGCCGTGCCGGGAAGAAGTACGACGACGCCCTCTGGGCGAAGTTCAAGCGTGCAGGCGACGTCCTCTACGCAGCCAAGTCCGAGGTCGTCGCGCAGGACACCGCCGAGTACGAGGGCAACCTCGAACAGAAACTCGAGCTGCTCACCGAGGCCGAGAAGATCCTGACGGTCACGGACCGGGTCCCGGCGCGCGAGGCCCTCACCTCGATCCAGCTGCGATGGGACGAGATCGGTCGCGTTCCTCGCGAGCAGGTCCGGGTGGTCGAGGATCGCCTCCGCAAGGTCGAGTCCCACGTGCGTCAGCTCGACGAGCAGTTCTGGGAGAAGAACAACCCCGAACGCCAGGCACGGTCCCAGGGGCTCGCGAGCCAACTGCACGACGCCATCAGCAAGCTCGAAGACGAACTCGCGACGGCCGAGGCCAGCGGCGACGCTCGTCGTGTCCGCGAGGCTCGTGAAGCTCTGGACGCCCGGAAGGTCTGGCTCGACGCCCTGGGCTGACCGTCCGGGGCCGACCGCCCACCGACGTCGCGAACCGTCCGATTCTCCACAGGGAGGGTCGGGCGGTTCGTCGTCGTCGGCAGGGTCGGCCAGGCTGGGCGCATGCCTGCTCGTCTCCCCCTGGTCCTGACCGACGACGACCTGCCCGAGCCCGAACTGCGTGCGGCTGCACTGGACGGGCAGGTCTACGCAGTCGGTGGCTCGTGGCGCAGCGTGGCCGAGATCGACGATGCCGGGGGCCGGGCGATCGCGATCGGGATCGCCCTCGGCGCCGGAGTCGTCGCGGCCGAACGGAGTGCCGCCTGGGTCTGGGGTGCCCGAGGCCCGGCACCACTCCCCCACTCCGGGCTGGTGGTGTCGCCGGCCAGGGTGAAGCATCGTGGTCGGGGTTCGATCGTCCGACAGGTCGTCATCGACGAGGGCGAGATCGTCACCGTCCATGGTGTGGCCGTCACCACACCGGCCCGGACCGTCGTCGACCTCGCTCGCTGTGAGGGCTGGGCGTCTCAGGACGAGACGGCCGCGCGGGACGTCGTGTCTCAGCAGGGCGTGACGTACGCCGACGCGATCGCCGTCCTCGATCGACGTGGACGGCTCCCCCATCGAACGCGAACCGTGGAGCGGCTCGGTCGAGTCTGTTCAGCCGGCGCCGACGCGGCCCTCGTCGACGACGAGGTGCGACGAGACGCAGGCCCACCCGGTCCGTCGGAGGAGGCAGCGTCTCAGCCGGCGCTGACCCGGTAGACGTCGTACACGGCGTCGATGCGTCGGACCGCGTTCAGGACGCGATCGAGGTGGGTGGTGTCACCCATCTCGAACACGAAGCGGCTGAGGGCCAGGCGTTCGTCAGAGGTCGAGACGCTCGCCGACAGGATGTTGACGTGGTGCTCGCTCAGGACCCGGGTGACGTCCGACAGCAATCCGCTGCGATCGAGGGCCTCGATCTGGATCTGCACCATGAACACGCTCTTGGACGACGGAGCCCACTCGACCTCGATCATCCGCTCGGGCTCTTTCAACAGACCTTGGACGTTGTGGCAGTTCGCCTGGTGGACGCTGACGCCCTGGCCGCGGGTCACGAATCCGACGATCTGGTCGCCCGGCACGGGCGTGCAGCACTTGGCGAGTTTCACCAGGATGTCCGGGGCCCCTCGGACCAGCACGCCCGAGTCGCTGTTGCGCAACGGCCGTGCTCGACCTTGGCTGGGGAACTCGAACTCGCCTTCGTCGACCTCGGTCTGCGTGTGGACCGCGGCGAGGATCTTCTCGATGACGGACTGGGTCGAGATGTGGCCCTCGCCGACGGCCGCGTAGAGACTCGACACGTCGTCGTACCGCATGGTGGCGGCGACTTCGGCGATGCTGTCCTGGGTCATCAGCTTCTGGAGCGGCAGGTTCTGCTTCCGCATGGCACGGGCGATGGCGTCCTTGCCCTGCTCCATGGCCTCGTCGCGGCGTTCTTTCGTGAACCACTGCCTGATCTTGTTCCGGGCGCGGGGGCTCTTGACGAAGGCGAGCCAGTCCTGGCTCGGCCCCGAGTCAGGATTCTTCGAGGTGAAGACCTCGACGACGTCGCCACTCGACAGGACGCTCTCGAGGGGCACGAGGCGACCGTTGACCTTGGCGCCCATCGTGCGGTGTCCGACCTCGGTGTGCACGGCGTAGGCGAAGTCGACCGGGGTCGCTCCCGACGGCAGGCCGATGACCTTGCCCTGAGGCGTGAAGACGTAGACCTCCTTCGCGCCGATCTCGAAACGGAGGCTGTCCAGGAACTCACTGGGGTCCGCCGTCTCGGCCTGCCAGTCCGAGATGTGGGCGAGCCAGGCCATGTCCGTCTCGGTCTTCGCTCCGCCCTGGTCGTCGCGCCCGCCGTTCATGCGCTGCTTGTACTTCCAGTGGGCGGCCACGCCGAACTCGGCCCGCTGGTGCATCTCGTGCGTGCGGATCTGGATCTCGACGGGACGTCCCTTGGGACCGATGACGGTCGTGTGCAGCGACTGGTACAGGTTGAACTTCGGCGTGGCGATGTAGTCCTTGAAGCGGCCGGGGATCGGGTTCCAGCGGGCGTGGATCGAGCCCAACACGGCGTAGCAGTCGCGAAGCGAGTTGACGAGGATGCGGATGCCGACGAGGTCGTAGATCTCGTCGAACTCCCGACCCCGGACGATCATCTTCTGGTAGATCGAGTAGTACTGCTTGGGCCGACCCATGACGTCGCCGCGGATCTTCGTTGACTTGAGGTCGGACTTGACGGCGTTGATGACGTTCTGCACGAACTGCTCGCGTTGCGGCGTGCGCTGTTTGACCAGGTTGTCGATCTCGACGTAGAGCTTGGGGTGGAGCACCGCGAACGAGAGGTCCTCGAGCTCCCATTTGATGGTCTGGATGCCGAGCCGGTGCGCCAGGGGGGCGTAGATCTCGAGGGTCTCGGTGGCCTTGCGGGTCGCTGACGCCGACTCGACGAAACCCCAGGTGCGAGCGTTGTGCAGCCGGTCGGCGAGCTTGATGACGAGGACCCGGATGTCTTTCGACATGGCCACGACCATCTTCCGGACGGTCTCGGCCTGAGCGCTGTCGCCGTACTTGAGCTTGTCGAGCTTGGTGACCCCGTCGACGAGCATCGCGATCTCGTCCCCGAAGTCGCGCTGGAGCATGGCCAGTGTGTAGTCGGTGTCCTCGACGGTGTCGTGCAGCAGTGCAGCCGCGACGGTCTTGGCGCCGATGCCCAGATCGGCGAGGATCTGCGCCACCGCGACGGGATGGGTGATGTACGGTTCGCCGCTCTTGCGCAGTTGCCCCGTGTGCGCCTTCTCGGCCACCGAGTAGGCCCGCTCGATGATGACGATGTCGGCCTTGGGATGGTGCATGCGCACGGTCTTGATCAAGCGGTCGACGGCGCCCGCCGGTTGGCTGCGCGAGAAGAGTCGAGGCAGGAGCGTCCGCAACGAGGCCGTGTTCTGACCGCCGGGCGTCTCGGGCGGTGCGGAGTTGTTCCGTGTGGTGATCTCGGTCACGGCTGCACCTCGTTCTCTCGGGTCGGAGCGCCACCGCCGGCCGTCGTGGTCGGACGTGGACTCCGTGGGGTCAAGGGTACCCGTCGGCCGTCAGTCGACCGACGCCCCGGGGCGGCCGTCGTCTGCCACGACCGTGCCCCCCGCGTCCCGCCAGGCGAGCATCCCACCGACGACGTTGCGGGCGTCCACGCCGACGCCTCGGAGGGCGTCCGTTGCGCGGGCCGACCGCATGCCGGAGTGGCAGACGACGAGGACGGGGCGGTCGGTGGGGACCTCCCCGACCCGTTCGTTCAGCTCGGACAGTGGGATGGACGTCGCGCCGGGCGCATGACCTTCATCCCATTCGTGCGGTTCTCGGACGTCGAGCACGTAGGTGCCGTCGGACAGGGCGTCGATGGCGGCGTCGGCCCCGATCTCGGGTCGACGGTGGTCGCCGATCATGCGCCCACCGTCTCGTCGACGGTGAGGGGCTCGGTCTTCTGTGCCTCGAGCTTGCGGGCATCGCGTTTCGCGATGTCCGGCTCACGGAGGCGGAGCGTGGCGTAGAGCGGTGAGGCGATGAAGATCGTCGAGTAGGTACCGACCAGGATGCCGATGAAGAGCGCCAGGGAGATGTCGCGGAGGGTGCCCGCTCCCAGGACGAATGCCCCGATGAAGAGGATCGCCGCGACGGGGAGGAGCGCCACGACCGACGTGTTGATCGACCGGACCAACGTCTGGTTGACGGCCAGGTTCACGGACTGTCCGAACGTGCGTCGTGAGTTCTCGCCGTCGTCGGCGGTGTTCTCGCGGATCTTGTCGAACACCACCACGGTGTCGTAGAGCGAGTAGCCGAGGATCGTCAGGAAGCCGATGACCGCCGCCGGGGTGACCTCGAAGCCGACGATGCCGTAGATGCCCGCGGTCAGCACGAGGTCGTGCAGCAGGGCTGCCATGGCGGCCAACGACATCTTCCAGGTTCGGAAGTACAGCGTCATGCCGATCGCGGCGAGGATCAGGAAGATCACGAGACCCTTGATGGCCTGGCTCGTGATGTCGGCACCCCATGAGGCACCGATGAAGGACGAGGTCACTCGATCGTCGGGGACGTCGTACGCGGTGGCCAACGCCGCCGCCACGTCGTTCGTCTGAGCGGCTTCCAGCTGCGAGGTCTGCACGCGGATCGTGTCGGTGCCGACCTGGGTGACCCGCGGGTTCGAACCGGGTACGACCTCGTCGACGGTCGTCGTGGCGACGTCCTGGTCGAGTTCGGCCGGCTGGGCGACCTGGAACTCCGACCCACCCGTGAACTCGATGCCGAAGTGGAAGCCGCCGCGGAGGAACGGGACGGTGACCGAGATGAGGATGACCAGGGCGGCGATCCAGTACCAGCGGCGGCGGTGGCCGACGATGTCGTACGACCGGGCACCCGTGTAGAGGTCGTTGCCGAATTTCGAGAAACTGGCCATCAGGAGTCCTTCTTCCCTTCACCGGCGGTCGACGAGTCGACGCGCTCGGTGTTCTTCTCGGCGGCTTTGCGCTCGGCGATGGTCTGACGCTTGACGGCCTCGCGACCGCCCGCTTGCTTGCGGCCGACAACGGCCGGGGTTCGGAACTGCGCCCGCCCCCGGTAGACGGCGCCGAGGGCGCGTGGGTTGAGCCCGCTGAACGAGTGGCCTTCGCCGAAGAACCGCGTCCGGGCGATGAGCTGGAGCATGGGGTGGGTGAACAGCGAGACCACGATCAGGTCGATCACCGTGGTGATGCCCAAGGTGAGCGCGAAGCCCTTGACGTTGCCGACCGCGAGGATGAAGAGCGTGATGGCCGCCAGGAAGTTCACCGTGTCGGACGCGATGATCGTGCGGATGGCGCGCTTCCAGCCCGATTCGACGGCGCTCTCGAGGATGCGACCGTCGCGGAGTTCGTCCCGGATGCGTTCGAAGTAGACGATGAATGAGTCGGCCGTGATGCCGATGGCCACGATCAGACCGGTCACCCCCGCCAGCGAGAGGCGGTAGCCCTCTCGCCAGGACAGGATGGCGATCACGAGGTAGGTGAGCACGGCGGCGATGACCAGCGACAGGACGGTCACGAAGGCGAGGGCCCGGTACTGGATCAGCGAGTAGATGACCACCAGGATCAGGCCGATGAGGCCGGCGATCAGGCCGCTGATCAGCTGGGTCTGTCCGAGGGTCGCGGTGATCGTCTCGTTGCTCTGGACCGAGAAGCTGAGCGGGAGGGCACCGAACTTCAGCTGGTCGGCGAGGGTCTTCGAGGAGTCCTGCGTGAACTGGCCCGTGATCTGGGCCCGGCCGTCGGTGATGGCGGCGTTCGCGGACGGCGCCGTGATGACCTGGTTGTCGAGGGTCACGGCGAACTGGTTCTGCGGCGCCTGCAACGAGACGAGGCGCGAGGTGACCTGGGAGAACCGGTCGGTGCCCTGGCCGTTGAACTCGAGGTTCACGGCCCAGGTGTTCGTCGAGTTGCCCTGCGAGTCGGCGGCGAGGCCGTTCGTGGCGTCGCTGATGTCGGAACCCTGCACCTCGACCGGGCCGAGGATGTACTTGGCCGTGCCGTCGGTGGAGCAGGTGACCAGTGGCTCGTCGTCACGGGCCGTGGCCAGGTCGTTCTCGGCCGCGCAGTCGTAGTTCTGGTAGAGGTCGGCGAGCTGGGGGGTGATCCAGGCCAGGTCGGACGCGTTCGTCGGGGACGCGGTCGGCGTGCTCTCGAGCTCGGGGTTGGGGGTGTAGGGCGTGGCGCTCGGGCTGGCCGTGGCGCCGTCGCCTTCTCCGCCGACCGCGGCGTTCGAGACCGCCTCGGTGTAGAGCACGGGGCGGAAGGTCAGCTTGGCCGACGCCTCGATGCGTTCGAGGGTCGCGTTGTCGGGTCGTCCCGGGATGGACACGACGATGTTCTGCGTGCCCTGCTTGGTGATCTCGGATTCCGAGACGCCGGCCGAGTCGATGCGCTGCCGGATGATCGTGACCGCCTGGTCCAGCTGCTCCGACGACACCGTCTCTCCGCTCTGGAGCTGGGCCGCCAGGGTGATCTGCGTACCGCCCTGCAGGTCGAGGGCCAGTTCGGGCACCCAACTCGCTCCGTTCCACCACCCGTCACGACCGGAGTCGTTCAGGAACGTGGCCGTGCCGTTCAGGGCCGTGAGGCCGGCGATGATGACCAACAACCAGGTCAGGGATCGTATTGCTTTCTTCACCGGCGTCGAGCGTGCCACGGAGGAACTCTGCTTTCTCATGGGAGCGCGCGCTCACGTGGAGCGCGCGCCGTGGATCGGACCCGGCCGCGCCAGGCGGCCGAGGCGGTCGTCGGGTCAGGCCTTGGTGTCGGAGTCCTTGGCCACCGTCGAGTCGACCGGGGCGGACGTGGCGCGTTCACCGAACTCGGGAGCGTCGTCGATGACGCGGTCGTGGTCGGTGGAGCCGTCGGCCAGCGAGTCGGCGTCGTCGGCGACGGGTTCGTCGATGACCGGTTCGACGACGCGACCCAGGGTTTGACGGTGGACCTTGAGGACGGTGCCGGGCGAGACCTCGACCTCGGCCACGTTGTTCTCGTCGTCGATGGAGACGACGGTGCCGTAGACGCCGAACGAGAGCATGACCTCGACGCCGGGGACGAGCTTGTTCTGCAGTTCGGCCTGCTGACGGTCGCGCTTCTTCTTGTTGCGGAACATGAAGACGACGAGGACCACCAGGAGGAGGACCATGATGAGGGTTGCGGGATCCATGCGGAACTCCCTTTCGCTGTTGGGGGTGTGGGCCGAGCGGGACTCGCTTCAGCGAGCGAAGGCCTCGGACCTGCAGGAATTATAGGTCATCGCCGAAGAGCGCCCCTGAGGCGTGCGCCAGACCGAAGTGCCGCCAGGCCTCGGGAGTGGCGATGCGTCCCCGCGGCGTGCGGGTGAGCAGGCCCACCCGGACGAGGAACGGCTCGACGACCGACTCGATCGTGTCGGCCTCTTCTCCCACCGAGACCGCGAGGGTGTTGAGGCCGACGGGTCCGCCGCCGAACCGGGTCAGCACCGTCCGGACGACCTCACGGTCGAGCCGGTCGAGCCCCAGTGAATCGACGTCGTAGAGATCGAGCGCTTCGCGCACGGTCGTCAGGTCGGCATCCCGCCCGTGGACGAGCGCGTAGTCGCGGACGCGTCGGAGCAGGCGGTTCGCGATGCGAGGCGTGCCCCGGCACCGTCCGGCGATCTCGGCCAGGGCGGCACCGTCGATGACGATGCCGAGGAGGGACGCCGCCCGGCGGAGGACCTCGGTCAGCTCGGCCTCGTCGTAGAACTCGAGGTGCGCCGTGAAGCCGAACCTGTCGCGCAGGGGGTTGGGCAGCAGTCCGCTGCGGGTGGTCGCACCGACGAGCGTGAAGGGCGACAACTCGAGGGGGATGCTGGTCGCTCCTGCCCCCTTGCCCACCATGATGTCGATCCGGTAGTCCTCCATCGCGAGGTACAGCATCTCTTCGGCCGGCCGTGCCATGCGATGGATCTCGTCGATGAAGAGCACCTCCCCCGGCACGAGCGCGGAGAGGACCGCGGCCAGGTCGCCCGCGTGCTGGATCGCGGGACCCGACGACATCCGCAACGGCCGAGCCCCTTCGTGGGCCACGATCATGGCCAGGGTCGTCTTGCCGAGCCCGGGCGGTCCGGCGAGCAGGATGTGGTCGGGGGTGCGGCCCTGCATCGTCGCGGCCTTGAGCAGCAGCTCGAGCTGGCCCCGCACCTTGGACTGCCCGACGAACTCGCCGAGCGAGGTGGGCCGCAGCGCCCCTTCGAAGGCCAGCTCGGCCTCGGACTCGAGCGTGGGACGGGTCAGGTCGTCGTCGCTCACGCTCGGGCCCCGGTGGACTTCTGCGGACCGAGGTGACCGAGTGCGGCACGCAGCAACTGCGGCACGGCCACCGCGACGGCGTCGCCACGGTCCGCCACGACGGCGTCGATGGCGGCCTGCGCCTCACGGTCGGACCACCCGAGCCCGACCAACGCGACGAGCACGTCGGCAGCCGTCGTCGACGCCGCCGTGACGGTCGGCGCGGTCGGTGCCACGTCGAGCTTGCCGGTGAGCGAGAGGACGATGAGCTTGGCCGTCTTCGGCCCGATGCCCGAGACGCGTCGGAACGCGGCGTCGTCGTCGTCGGCGACGGCGGTGGCGACCTGATGGGGCGTGAGCGTCGACAGCACGCCCTGGGCCGACTTCGGGCCGACGCCGGTGACGCTGCGGAGCAGGTCGAAGACCTCGAGTTCTTCGCGGTCGGCGAAGCCGAAGAGCGAGAGGTCGTCTTCTCGGACGATCAACGCCGTGTGGACGAGCGCCTGCTCGCCGACGCGGACCGTCAGTGCGAGCTGTGGGGTGACCGAGACGCGGAGGCCCACGCCGCCGACCTCGACCACGACCGATGTGCCGGACGCGGACAGGACGGTACCGCGGACACTGGAGATCATGCCCCCAGCCTAGGAGTGCGCACCGACTTCTCGGCGTCGCGCCACGCTCGCTGGGCCGGCGTGAGGGAACCCGAGGAGGCGCGGGCAGCGACGGGCGCACCCCGCCAGGCATGGCAGATGGCCAGGGCCAGGGCGTCGGCGGCGTCCGCCGGCCGGGGCGCCTCGGCCAGCCCGAGCAACCGGGCGACCATCGTGCCGACCTGCTTCTTGTCGGCCGACCCGTACCCGGTCACGGCAGCCTTCACCTCGGACGGCGTGTGCAGCGTGACGGGGATCTCGCGTTCGGCTGCGGCACGCAGGGCGAGGCCGCTGACCTGTGCCACCCCCATGACGCTGCGGACGTTCTGTTGGGCGAAGACCCGCTCGATCGCCATGGCGTCCGGCCGGTGCTCGTCGATGAGCGCCTCGAGACCGCGACCCAGGGCGAGGAGACGCAACTCGAGGGCGAGGTCGGGGGCGGTGCGGATGACCTGCACGTCGACCAGGGTCGCACGCCGCTGGGCGTCGACCTCGACCACCCCGACCCCGCATCGGGTGAGCCCGGGGTCGATGCCGAGCACCCGGAGCGTCACCGCGGCGGCCTATTCTTCGTCGTCGAGCGCGGCCTGCACGTCGGCGGGGACGTCGTGGTTCGCGTAGACGTTCTGAACGTCGTCGTCGTCGTCGAGGGCGTCGATGAGTCGGAAGACCTTGCGTGCCGTCTCGAGGTCGACCTCGATCTTGAGCCCGGGCACGAACTCGATGTCGGCCGAGTCGTAGTCGATGCCGGCGTCCTGGAGGGCCGAACGGGCCGGGACCAGGTCGGAGGCCTCGGTGACGATCTCGAAGCCTTCACCACGATCGGTGACCTCTTCGGCTCCGGCGTCGAGGACGGCGGCGAGGACGTCGTCTTCGGTGAGGTCGTCCGTCTTCATGACGGCGATGACGCCCTTGCGGCTGAAGTTGTAGGCCACGCTGCCGGGGTCGGCCATGGTGCCGCCGTTGCGCGACATCACCGTACGGACGTTGGCGGCCGCGCGGTTCTTGTTGTCGGTGAGGCACTCGATCAACAACGCGACGCCGTTGGGGCCGTACCCCTCGTACATGATCGTCTGGTAGTCGACGCTCTCGCCGCTGAGACCGGCACCGCGCTTGACGGCCCGGTCGATGTTGTCGTTGGGGACCGAGGTCTTCTTGGCCTTCTGGACGGCGTCGACCAGCGTGGGGTTGCCGGACATGTCGGCCCCGCCCTGCTTGGCCGCGACCTCGATGTTCTTGATGAGCTTGGCGAACGACTTGGCACGTCGACTGTCGATGACGGCCTTCTTGTGCTTGGTCGTTGCCCACTTGGAATGCCCGGACACGGTGCTCCTTCAGACTGCTGACGTGGATCGCGACGAGTCTACCGCGACGCCCGCGCGCGGGCCTTGTCGAGGAACCGCGAGTGGAACCGCAGGTCGTCGGTGACCTCCGGGTGGAACGAGGTGCCCATCAGAGGGCCTTGCTCGACGGCGACGACCCGGCCGTCCTCGAGGACGCCGATCGCCGTCGCGGCCGGCCCGACCGCGTCGACCACCGGGGCGCGGATGAACACCGCGTGCACGGGTGGACCGTCGAGCACGGGGACGTGGACGTCGGTCTCGAACGAGTCGGTCTGGGAGCCGAACGCGTTGCGCCGGACCGAGACGTCGAGGCCCCCGATGCTCTGCTGGCCGGGGATGCCGTCGACGATGCGGTCCGCGAGCATGATGAGGCCGGCGCAGGTGCCGTAGACGGGCAACCCCGACCCGATCGCCCGTCGGAGCGGCCCGTCCAGGTCGAACGTCCGCGACAGCTTGTCCATGACGCTGGACTCGCCACCCGGGATCACCAGACCGTCGATCTCGTCGAGCTCGGTGGCTCGGCGTACGGGGACGGCCTCGGCCCCCAACGAGGTCAGGACGGCCAGGTGTTCACGGAAATCGCCTTGCAGGGCCAGGACGCCGACCCGGGGCGTTCGTTCGGGCATCACCGACGATCGACCCCCGAGGTCACCAGCCGCGCTCGGCGAGGCGGTGCGGTGCGGGGAGGTCGGGCACGTTGATGCCGACCATCGCCTCGCCGAGACCGCGCGACGCGTCGGCCACGACCTGGGGGTCGTCGAAGAAGGTGGTGGCCTTGACGATCGCCTTGGCACGCTCGGCGGGGTTGCCCGACTTGAAGATGCCCGAACCGACGAAGACGCCGTCGGCACCGAGCTGCATCATGAGAGCCGCGTCGGCGGGTGTCGCGACGCCGCCCGCGGTGAAGAGGACGACGGGGAGCTTGCCGGTCTCGGCGATCTCTTTCACGAGCTCGAAGGGAGCCTGCAGTTCTTTCGCGGCGACGTAGAGCTCGTCGGACTTGAGCCCACGGAGCTGGGCGATCTCTTTCGAGATCGTGCGGATGTGCTTGGTGGCCTCGGACACGTCACCGGTGCCGGCCTCGCCCTTGGAGCGGATCATGGCCGCGCCCTCGGTGATGCGACGCAGCGCCTCGCCCAGGTTGGTGGCCCCGCAGACGAAGGGGACCGTGAAGTTCCACTTGTCGATGTGGTTGACGTAGTCGGCCGGGCTCAGCACCTCGGACTCGTCGATGTAGTCCACGCCGAGGGTCTGGAGGATCTGGGCCTCGACGAAGTGGCCGATGCGGGCCTTCGCCATGACGGGGATCGAGACCGCCGCCACGATCTCGTCGATCATGTCGGGGTCGCTCATGCGGGCGACACCGCCCTGGGACCGGATGTCGGCGGGAACGCGCTCGAGGGCCATGACGGCCACGGCCCCGGCGTCTTCGGCGATCTTCGCCTGCTCGACGTTGACGACGTCCATGATGACGCCGCCCTTGAGCATCTCGGCGAGACCGCGCTTGACGCGGCTCGAACCGGTGGTGGAGGACTGGTGGGAGGCAGGGGTCGTGTCGCTCATGATGGCCCCTATCTTAGGCCCGATCAGACCGCCGACGCCGCCGTCGGCGTCGTGCCGTCGCCGTCCCTCGGCCAGGCCTCGGAGACCGCGACGCGGACGTCGCCGAGCAGCTGCGTGACGGCCTTCGTCTGAGCGATGATCGGGAAGAAGTTCGAGTCGCCGCCGTAGCGCGGCACCACGTGTTGGTGCAGGTGGGCCGCGATGCCGGCTCCGCCGACCTGCCCCTGGTTCATGCCGATGTTGAAGCCCTGCGCGTGGGACACCTGTGTGAGGACCCGCACGGCGGTCTGGGTCAGGGACGCGATCTCGGCCACCTCGTCGGAGGTGGCGAGGTCGTACGTGGAGACGTGCCGGTACGGGCAGACCAGCAGGTGCCCCGGGTTGTAGGGGTAGAGGTTGAGCAACACGTAGGCGTGTTCGCCCCGAGCCACGATGAGCGCCTCGTCGTCCGACCTCGAGGGGGCACTGCAGAACGGGCAGGAGTCGTCGTGGGCGCCCTGGCCCGCCTCGACGTAGACGGCGCGGTGCGGCGTCCAGAGTCGCTGGAACGCGTCCGGGACCGCGGCGAAGTCGGCGGAGGACTCGGCCGCAGACCCGTCGGCGACCACGCTCAGACCTGGGCCTTGGTCTCGATGGCGGCGACGATCTTGGCGATCGCCTCGTCGAGCGGCACGCCGTTCTCCTGCGAGCCGTCCCGGTAGCGGAAGCTGACGGCCCCGGCCGCGCGGTCGTCCTCGCCGGCGATCAACTGGAACGGCACCTTGGCCTTGGTGTGCGTGCGGATCTTCTTCGGCATGCGGTCGTCGCTGTGGTCGACCTGCGCCCGGACGCCGACCTCGCGCAGACGCGCCACGACGCCGTCGAGGTAGTCGCCGTACTCGTCGGCGACGGGGATCGCCACGACCTGGACGGGCGCCAGCCAGACCGGGAAGGCCCCGGCGTAGTGCTCGGTGAGCACGCCGAAGAAGCGCTCGATCGAACCGAACAACGCCCGGTGGATCATGACCGGACGCTGACGCGAGCCGTCGGCCGCCGTGTACTCGAGGTCGAAGCGCTCGGGCAGGTTGAAGTCGAGCTGCACCGTCGACATCTGCCAGGTGCGTCCGATCGCGTCACGTGCCTGGACCGAGATCTTCGGCCCGTAGAACGCCGCGCCGGCCGGGTCGGGAACGAGTTCGAGGCCGGTCTCTTCTGCGACCTGCCTCAGCGTCGCCGTCGCCTCGTCCCAGGTGGCGTCGTCGCCCACGTACTTCTCGGGGTCCTTGGTGGACAGCTCGAGGTAGAAGTCGTCGAGGCCGTAGTCGCGCAGCAGGCTGAGGACGAAGTCGAGCGTGCCCTTGAGCTCGGCCGCCATGTCGTCACGGGTGGTGAAGATGTGCGCGTCGTCCTGGGTCATGCCGCGCACGCGGGTGAGCCCGTGGATGACGCCGGACTTCTCGTTGCGGTACACGGTGCCGAACTCGAACAGGCGCTGTGGCAGGTCACGGTAGGACTTGGCCGACGAACGGTACGCCAGGATGTGCATCGGGCAGTTCATCGGCTTGAGGTAGTAGTCCGCACCCTGACGGGTGATCTCGCCCTCGTCGTTGCGTGCCTCGTCGAGGTGCATCGCCGGGAACATGCCGTCCTTGTACCACCCCAGGTGGCCCGAGGTCTCGAACAGGGCCGCCTTGGTGATGTGCGGCGTGTAGACGAACTCGTACCCGGCCTTCTCGTGGCGCTCGCGCGAGTAGTCCTCCATCTGGCGACGGATGATGCCGCCCTTCGGGTGGAAGATCGCGAGACCCGAGCCGATCTCGTCGGGGAACGAGAAGAGGTCGAGCTCGGCGCCGAGCTTGCGATGGTCGCGCTTGGCGGCCTCCTCGAGTCGGGCCTGGTAGGCGCGCAGGTCGTCCTTGGTGGGCCACGCCGTGCCGTAGATGCGCTGCAGCTGGGGGTTCTTCTCGGATCCGCGCCAGTAGGCCGCAGCCACGCGCATCAGCTTCGTGGCGTTGCCGAGGAGGCGCGTGCTGGGCACGTGGGGACCGCGGCAGAGGTCGAACCAGACGACCTCGCCGGTCTTGGGGTCGAGGTTGTCGTAGACCGTGAGCTCGGCCCCGCCCACCTCGACCGACTCGCCGTCGGCGCCGAGCTCGTCGGCCGACCCGCCCTTGAGCCCGATGAGCTCGAGCTTGAACGGTTCGTGGGCGAGCAGCTCGCGGGCCTCGTCGTCGGTCACGACGCGACGACGGAAGCGCTGGCCCTGACGGATGATGCGCTCCATGCCTTTCTCGATGGCTTTGAGGTCGTCGGGGGTGAAGGGCTCCGCGACGTCGAAGTCGTAGTAGAAGCCGTCGGTGACGGGCGGTCCGATGCCGAGCCTGGCCTCGGGGTTGATCTGCTGCACCGCCTGGGCCATCACGTGCGCAGCCGAGTGCCGGAGGATGGCCAGGCCGTCGGGCGAGTCGATCGTGACCGGCTCGGCCACGTCGCCCGCGTGCAGTTCGGTCGCGAGGTCGCGGAGCTCGCCGGACACGCGGACGGCCACGACCGACTTGTCGGTGAACAGCTCGGAGCCGGTCGTCGTCGCGGTGGCCTCGACGGCCGAGAGGCCGGTCGCGGCTGAGGAGGCGGTCGGGTCGATGTCGGTCTGGTCGGACACGGCGGTGGTTCCTATCGTCGAGGGGCGGGGACCACTTTAGTCGCCGACCGACCGCCGACCGGTCGACCAGGGCCTCGACGGGCGACGAGGCCCGGGTCGGCTCAGACGGCGCGCAGTTCGGTCGAACAGGCCTCCGCCGCGACCCACGCGAGCATGCCGCACTTCACCCTCATGACGAACTTCGAGACCCCGTGGAACACGACCGCGTCGCCGAGGACCTCGTCGTCGGGCTCCCCGGCGCCCCGGGACCGCATCATCTCGCGGAACTCCCCGACGAGTGCGTCGAGCTCGGTCAGCGTGCGACCCGGAGCCAACTGCGCCAGCACCGAGGCGGAGGCCATCGAGATGCTGCAGCCGGCGCCCTGCCAGCGGAGGTCGGCGATGCGGTCGGTCCCGGGCTCGAGGGCGACGCGGACGGTGATCTCGTCACCGCAGGTCGGGTTGCGTTCGTGGTGCTGCGCGTCGGCCCCGGGCAGCTCGCCGTCGCCGTGCCGCGCCTTGGCGTGGTCGAGGATGACCTGCTGGTACAGGCCGTCGAGGGCGGCGCTCACCGCGCCTCCTCGGCCTTCTCGTCGACGGGCTCCGGGCCGACGACGCCGAAGTAGCCGCGGACCTCGGCGACCCCGGCGACCAGCCGGTCGACCTCGTCGCTCGACGAGTACAGGTAGGTGCTGGCCCGCGTCGTGGCCGTCACCCCGAGACGCCGGTGCAGTGGCTGGGCGCAGTGGTGGCCGACCCGCACGGCGATGCCGAGCGCGTCGAGGAACTGGCCCACGTCGTGGGCGTGCACCCCGTCGACGACGAAGCTGGCGAGTCCCGATCGCGGCACGCCGGCGGGCGGGCCCACGACCGTGACGCCGTCGACGGCCTCGAGGCCGCGGACGAGCAGGTCGGCGAGGGCCTCCTCGTGGGCGCGCACCCGGTCCATGCCGACGGCGTCGAGGTAGCGCACGGCCTCGGCCAGGGCGACGGCCTGGGACACGGGCTGCGTGCCGGCCTCGAAGCGCTGCGGAGCGGGGAGGTACTCGGAGCCCTCCATCGTCACCGTCGTGATCATCGAGCCGCCGGTCCGGAACGGCGGCAGGGCGTTCAGCAGTTCCGCCCGGCCGTAGAGGACGCCGATGCCCGTGGGCCCCAGCATCTTGTGGCCCGAGAAGGCGGCGAAGTCGACGTCGAGGTCGTGGAGGTCGACGGGGCGGTGCGGGACCGACTGGCAGGCGTCGAGGACGACGAGGGCGCCGACGTCGTGCGCCAGCGCCACCAGCTCGGCGACGGGCGCGACGAGGCCGGTGACGTTCGAGACGTGGGCGAAGGCGAGGAGGCGCGTGCGGGGTCCGATCACGGCGGCCGCGTCGGCGGTGGTCCAGGTGCCGTCGTCGCGGACCGGCACGAATCGCAGGCTGGCACCGGTCGTCGCGGCGAGTTCTTGCCACGGGACGAGGTTCGCGTGGTGTTCGGCCTCGGTGACGACGATCTCGTCGCCGGGCGCGAGGGCGAAGCGTCGCGCGGCCTCACCACCCCGCCCGTGCGTCGCGTTCGCGACGCCGTACGCGACGAGGTTGAGGGCGTCGGTGGCGTTGGAGGTCCAGACGATCTCGTCGACGTCGGCACCGACGAAGCGGGCGACCGTCTCGCGCGCCTCTTCGTAGGCCTCGGTCGACAGGGCGGCGAGCGTGTGGGCGCCCCGGTGCACGGCCGAGTTCGTCGTCTCGAGGAAGCGCCGCTCGGCGTCGAGCACGGATGCCGGCCGTTGGGCGGTCGCCCCCGAGTCGAGGTAAGCGAGCGGCTCGCCGTTGACGTCCTGCCCGAGGAGCGGGAAGTCGGCGCGCAGACGGCGGGCGTCGTCGTCGGACAGCCCCGGACGGTGGGTGGATGGTGCGGAGGAGGTGGTGGTCACGGTGTCCCTTCCCGTCGATCGTACCGAGGCCCCCCGAGGGGCCCGGCTCCGGCCGACACGGGACGCAACGGCTGACGGCCGCGCGGTGTTCCCGACCCCGTGGCTGTGACGCCCCGTGTCGCGGACGTCGCATACGTCGGGGGTCGGGGCCAGAGTGGTGGCGACGAACGGAGCACACCATGACGACCACCCCCGGCCGCATCGAGACCACCCACGCGGGAAGCCTGCCGCGCACGCCCGAGCTGATCGCGGCGAACGACGCGCGCGCGCTCGGCGGGGATGGCTTCACCCTCGAGCGCACGCCCGAGTTCGACGCCCTGCTGACCGACGCCGTCGTCGATCTCGTCCGGCGCCAGAACGATCTCGGCATCACCATCGTCGGCGACGGCGAGTACGGCAAGGCGATGACGAGCGCCGTCGACTACGGCGCCTGGTGGTCGTACTCGTTCCAGCGCGTGAGCGGTCTCTCGTTGACGGGGTCGGACATCTTCAGCCAGCCGGCCGTGCGGTCCTCGCCCGGCGACGTACGACTGACGTCGTTCCCCGACCGCCGGGACTGGCGGGCCTTCCACGACGCCTACACCGACCCGACTTCGGGCATCGGCACGGGCTCGGGTGCCACGCCGTTCCCGAGCACGACGGGACCCCTGGCCTACGTCGGACACGCCGCCATCGCCTCGGACATCGCCAACCTGAAGGCCGGGCTCGAGGCGAGCGGTTCGACCTCGGGCTTCCTCACGTCGTTGTCCCCGGGCAGCGGTGCCCGCATCGCCAACGACTTCTACGCCACCGAGGAGGAGCACATCGGGGCCTGGGCCGAGGTGCTGCGCGAGGAGTACACGGCGATCGTCGAGGCCGGCCTGACCGTCCAGATCGACGACCCCTCGATCGCCGAGAACTGGGACCAGATCAACCCGGAGCCGAGCGTCGAGGACTACCGGGCGTTCACCCGAATCCGCGTCGAGGCGCTCAACCACGCCCTCCGCGGCCTGCCGCCGGAGCAGGTGCGCTTCCACCTCTGTTGGGGCTCGTGGCACGGTCCCCACACGACCGACGTCGAGTTCCGTCACATCGTCGACCTCATGCTCGAGATCGACGTCGGCTCGTACTCGTTCGAGGCGGCCAACGTCCGTCACGAGCACGAGTGGAAGCTCTGGCGCGACGTCGAGCTGCCGACCGGCAAGACGATCGTGCCGGGTGTCGTCAGCCACGCCACGAACGTGGTCGAACACCCCGAACTCGTGGCCGACCGCATCGAACGGTTCGCCTCGCTGGTCGGCCCCGAGAACGTCGTCGCCTCCACCGACTGCGGCCTGGGCGGTCGCATCCACCCGCAGATCGCGGTGGCCAAGCTGGCCTCGCTCGGCGAGGGCGCGCGCATCGCCTCGCACCGCCTGTTCGGCTGAGCGTCCGCGGCGGAGTCGACCCGCGCCTCCTGGTCCGCGATCGAGGAGGCGCGGGTCGCTCGTCGCGCCGACGTCCCGTCAGTCGTCGAGCGGCTTGAGCACCCGTTGCAGGAACTGCTGCGTGCGGACCTCGCGGGGGCGGGACAGCACGTCGGCGGGACGGCCCCGCTCGACGACGACGCCGGCGTCCATGAAGAGCAGCTCGTCGGCCACGCGTCGGGCGAACTCGAGCTCGTGGGTGACGACGATCATCGTCCAGCCCTCGTCGGCGAGTTCCTTCACGACGGTGAGCACGTCACCGACCAGTTCGGGGTCGAGGGCCGAGGTCGGCTCGTCGAAGAGCAGGAGTTCGGGCCGCAGGGCGAGCGCGCGTACGATGCCCACGCGCTGCTGCTGGCCTCCCGAGAGCTCGGCCGGGTAGGCGTCGGCCTTCTCGGCGAGGCCCACGCGCGCGAGGAGTGCCTCGGCCTCGGCCCGCGCCTCCTTCGGATCGCGTCCCTGGACGCGCACCGGTCCCTCGACGACGTTCTGCAGCACCGTGAGGTGCGGGAACAGGTTGAAGTGCTGGAACACCATCGACGAGCGGTCGCGGAGGGCGAGCAGGTCGCGCTTGCCGACCGTGGTGCCGAAGTCGATCGAGCGGCCGTCGGAGAGCGTGACGACTCCCCCGTCGGGCACCTCGAGGCTGTTGAGCGACCGCAGCACGGTCGTCTTGCCCGAGCCCGAGGGCCCGATGATGGCGACGACGCGTCCGCGGCGGACCTCGAGGTCGATGCCGCGCAGCACCTCGTTCGAGCCGAACGCCTTGTGCAGCCCCCGGACGGTCAGCACGGGGGCACCGGTCTCGTCGGCCGGCCGGGGCGGGGTGACGTCAGCGGGCAACGTGGCGGTCCAATCTCTTCTCGAGGGCGTCCTGCCCGAACGACAGGATCAGGCAGATCACCCAGTAGACCAGGGCGGCCTCGAGGTAGATCAGCAGGAACTGGTTCGAGACGGTGGCGATCTGCTCGGCCTGACGGAACAGCTCGACGACGAGGATGACGCTCGCCAACGAGGTGTCCTTGACCAGGCTGATGAAGGTGTTCGACAGCGGGGGCACCGAGACGCGCGCCGCCTGCGGCAGGATGATCCGCCGGAGGGCGAGCCCCCGCGACATGCCGATCGTGTGGGCGGCCTCCCACTGGCCCTTGGGCACCGAGAGGATGGCCGCGCGGATGACCTCGGCCGCGTACCCACCGACGTTCAAGGAGAACGCGATGATGGCGCTGGGCCACGGATCGAGCTTGACGCCGATCGACGGAAGGCCGTAGAAGACGACGAAGAGCTGCACGAGCAGCGGCGTGCCCCGGATGATCGAGATGTAGACCCGGGCGATGCCCGCGAGCGCCGCCTTGCCCGACAGGCGCATCAGCGCGATGACGACGGCGATGACCAGCCCGATCGCCATCGACGCGAAGGCGAGCGGGATCGATGCGACGAGCGCCCCCGACACGATCGGCCAGAGCGACCGCCAGAAGAGGTCGAGGGAGGACTGCACGCCTACTCGCTGACGTCCTGGCCGAAGTACTTCTCGCTGATCGACGACAGCGTCCCGTCGGCCTTGAGCTCGGCGAGGGCGTCGTCGATCGCCGACACGAGGTCGTCGCTGCCCTTGGTGGTGACCAGGGCAGAGCGCGAGACGTCGTCCGTGGTCGCCGCGATCTTGATGCCGGCGGCCTGCTCGGGGTTGGTCTTCACGTAGTCGAGGAAGGTCAGTTCGTCGTTGACGGTCGCGTCGATGCGACCCTGCTCGAGGAGCGCGACGGACTGTGCCCAGCCGTCGACGACCTGCACGTCGGCGCCCGCGTCCTTGGCGGTGGTGTAGAAGTTGCTCGACTGCGACTGGGCCGTCGTCTTGCCTTCGAGGTCGGAGAGCGAGGAGATGTCGGTGTTGTCGGCGGACGTGATCACGACACCTCGGCTGACCGTGTAGGGCGTCGAGAAGTCGTACGTGGCCTCACGCTCGTCGGTGATCGAGATCTGGTTCGCCACGAGGTCGAAGCGGCCGGCGGTGAGTCCGGCGAGCAGGGCGTCGAACTGCGTCTCCTCGAAGGTCGGCGTGACGCCGAGCTTCTCGGCGACGGCCGTGGCGACGTCGACGTCGTAGCCGGTCAGTGCGCCGGCCCCGCCCTCGTGGTAGGTGAACGGCTGGTAGGTGCCCTCGGTGCCGATGACGAGCTCGCCGGCGGCCTGGATGTCGGACAGGCTCTTCGCCGCGCTCGTGTCGGCGGTCGCACTGCCGGTGGACTGGACGACCCCGTCGGTGGAGGCGGGCGCGCAGGCGGCCAGCGCGATGGCGGCGGCGGCGACGACGCCGACGGAGGCGAGTCGACGGACGGTGCGGACGGCGGTGATCTTCACGAGGGTTCCTTTGCTGCGGCTCGGGGGTCGGACGAGCCTCCCGACACTAACGCCGCGGGGGCGGGCGTGATTCCCGATGACTCCGCATGACCGTGCGGCCACGGAGGCCGGGCGTCGTCGCACACCCGTCGGCGTCGCCACGCGCCCGTCAGCGTCGCGCGATCGCCTCCCCCACCGAGGGGGCGCCGTCGAGCCGCACGTGCCGGTGGGCCACGTCGTCAGCCGAGACGGCGACGGTGCTCAGCGACAGCGAATGGAAGAGGCGTCCGTCGACCAGGTCGGCCCGCACGAGCGCGTCGTCGTCGTCCGTCGGCAGGGCGCTGCTCTCGCGCAGCAGGTCGAGCCACGGCGTCCAGCTGCCCTCGCCCTCGGCCCCCGTCGGCAGCGGACCGGTCGGAGGCGCGACGTCACGGAACCGGGGCAGCCAGCGGTCGACGCGCGGCACGGACCGGTCGTCGGGGGCGGCGTGCGTGAGCAGGTGCACCCCGGCGGCGAGGCGGGCCGTATCGGTGGCGGTGCCGTCCCAGACGGAGTGCACCGCGCCTCCTGCGTCCGCGGTGAGCAGGTTGAAGGTGCGGGTCGTCTGCGGCCCGTCGGGCAGGACGCCGTCGGCGGCCGCCCGGAGGGGCAGGGCACCGCGGGTGGTCCATCCGCCGGGCGGCGACGCGGGCGCCTCGTGACGGTTGAGCACGACGCTCGCCCGGCTCGGGCCCCGGGCGGTCGCCAACCAGGCCCCGCCCGCCTCGCGGTCGTGCACCCCGGTCACCCGCTCACCGAGGTCGGGCCACCAGGCGCCGGGCTCGTCCCAGGGGCGGTCGGGCGACTCGTCCCGGAGCCCGAGGAAGACGACGGGCCAGGGCGCGTCCGGCTGGACGGCGACGACGACGGTGCACATGGGGTCCTCAGGGTGGGGGCTCGTCGGGACGGGTGCCGACGCTCGACCGCGGGATGCGGCATCGTGGTGGGCAACGCTACCGACCCGGCACCGGGTCGGCCGACCGACGCATCGATCGACGAGGCCCACCGTGACGCACGACCACCCCCGCTCCTCCCCCGCCGACGCCCCGCGTCGCCTGTCCGTCGTCGTCGGCGTCTCGGGCGGCATCGCGGCGTACAAGGCCGTCGGGGTCGTCCGCGGCCTCGTGCTGCGGGGGCACGACGTCCACGTCGTGCCGACCGAGGCCGCCCTGCGCTTCGTCGGGGCGCCCACCTGGGAGGCCACGAGCCGCAACCCGGTTCACACGTCCGTCTTCGACGACGTCGCGGAGGTGCGGCACGTGGCCCTGGGGCAGCGCGCCGACCTGATCGTCGTGGCCCCCGCGACCGCCCACACCCTGGCGAAGATCGCCCACGGCCTGTCCGACGACCTGCTCGGCACGACGATCCTCGCGAGCACCGCGCCGCTCGTCGTCGCGCCCGCCATGCACACCGAGATGTGGCGGAACCCGGCGACGGTCGCGAACGTCGACCTGCTGAGGTCGCGCGGGGTGACCGTCGTCGGGCCGGACGACGGGCCGCTGACCGGGGGCGACGTGGGGCCCGGCCGGCTGAGCGAACCCGACGAGATCGTCGCCGCGGCACTCGCCCTCGTGACCGGCCCGGGCTCCCCCGACGCCCCGCGAGCCGTCGCCCCGGGTGCTCGGGACCAGGAGGCGCGGGTCGGCGACCTGGACGGCCTCCGGTTGGTCGTCTCGGCCGGCGGCACCCGTGAGCCCCTGGACCCCGTGCGGTTCGTCGGCAACCGGTCGAGCGGTACGCAGGGGGCGGCGCTCGCCCTCGGGGCGGCCCGCCGCGGTGCCCACGTCACCGTCGTCGCGGCCGCACTCGACGGAGCCGTGCGGCAGACGCTCGAGACGGAGGGGACGATCGACGTCGTCGAGGTCGGCACCGCCCTCGAGCTCGACGCCGCGATGGGCGAGCACGCCCCGGCGGCGGACGTCGTGATCATGGCGGCCGCGGTGGCGGACTACCGGCCGTCGTCGGTGGCCGACGGGAAGATCCGGAAGGACGACTCGGGCGACGAGCTGACCGTCCGTCTCGTCCGGACCCCGGACGTCCTGGCCGGGCTCGTCGCCCGTCGGGCCGTGGGGCAGGTGGTCGTCGGCTTCGCGGCCGAGACGGCCGCCGACCGGGACGAACTGCTCTCGCTCGGGCGCGCCAAGCAGCGGCGGAAGGGAGCGGACCTGCTCGTCCTCAACACGGTGGGCTGGACGACCGGCTTCGGCAGCGACGACACGGCCGTCGTCGTGATCGACGCCGACGGTGACGTGGTGTCCGAGGCCGAGGGGTCGAAGACCGCCGTGGCCGAGACGGTGCTCGACGCCGTAGTGTCCCGTCGGGTCGCGAGTCGGGGGTCGGGTGGCGGCACTCCTCCCGTGCTCCCCGGCGCGTCGACGGGAGCGGGCGCATGAGCCCCCGCGAGCAGGCCGATCCCCGCCTCGGCACGACCGTCGGCGGTCGCTACCGCCTCGACGCGATCGTCGGGCGCGGAGGCATGGGGGCCGTCTACCGGGCGAGCGACCTCGAGCTCGGCCGGGTCGTCGCCGTCAAGCTCTTCTCCTCGGACGGGCACGACGTCCACGACCTCAGCCGCCAGGTCAGCGAGGTGCGCCTCCTCGCCTCCCTCAACCACCCGGGGCTCGTCACGCTCTACGACGCCCGGGTCGAGGGCGACGGCCACGACGACGACGCCTACCTCGTGATGGAGTACGTCGACGGCCCCACCCTGCAGACCGTGCTCGCCGACGGTCCGTTGTCGCACGCCGAGGCCGCGGCGGTGCTCGGCGACGTCGCGGACGGCCTGGCGGCGGTGCACCGCGCCGGCGTCGTCCACCGGGACGTCAAGCCCGCGAACATCCTGCTCGCCGCGCCGCACCACGAAGGCGACCCCCGACGGGCCAAGCTCGCCGACTTCGGCATCGCCTACCTGATCGACTCGACGCGGGTGACGGCCACGGGAACCCTGATGGGCACCGCCGCCTTCGTCAGCCCGGAGCAGGCCGAGGGGCGTCCGCCGGCCCCCGCGTCCGACGTCTATTCGCTCGGGTTGGTGCTGGTCGAGGCGCTGACCGGGCGGCGCGTCTTCACGGGGTCGGTCGTCGAGTCGGTCATGGCCCGTCTCACCCGCGACCCCGAGATCCCGGCCTCGATCGGCTCGGGGTGGGCGGAACTGTTGACGCGCATGACCGCGCGAGCACCCGACGACCGTCCGGCCGCCGCCGAGGTCGCCCGAGCGGCCCGCACGCTGGCCGTCGAGGGCGCCGGGTCGACCGAAGCCGTCACGCGCGTCATGGCCGCTCCCGACGTGCCGACGGCTGCCCTGCCCGGCGGCGACGCCCCCACTCGCGTCCTGCCCCGGGACGACGCCCGCACGCAGGTGCTCGGGGCGGGGGCGGCCTCCCGCGCCGACGCCACGGACCTGGTCGCCGACGTCGCGGCGGACGACGGGACCCGGAAGCGTCGTCGTTGGCCCCTCGTGCTGGCGGCGATCGTCGTCGCCGGGCTGCTGGCGGCGGGCATCGGTTGGGCCGCCACCCGCGACGGTGGGAGGGTCGACCCGACGGAGAGCACGAGTCCGAGCGTCGAGACGGATCCGTCGACGACGCCGTCCGAGTCGTCGGACGTCGACTCGCCGTCGCCGTCCGACGACTCCACCGACGAGTCACCGGCGGACCCGGCTCCCTCTGACGAGGTGAGCCCCACCCAGGAGGCGCCGGTCGAGCCGACGACGCAGCCGACGGTCGACCCCGTGACGCCCCCGACGGTCGACGTGCCCGGTGTCGACGTCCCCGGGGGGAACAGCGGGCCCGGCAACAGCGGCAACGGCAACGGCAACGGGAACGGCGGACCGGGCACCAACGGAAACGGGAACGGCCGGGGCAACGGGGTCGGTCTCGGGACGGGGGCCGACACCCCCTAGGCGGTTGCCGCGGGACGTCACGACCCGTCGCTCGCATCGTGAGGTGGGCGACAGGTCGTGGCCTCTCGGCAGGAGAGGCGGGCCACCCGTGAGAGAAGAAGCCCGGACATGACGAAAGCCCCGGCCGAGGCCGGGGCTTTCTGTGTGTGAGCGATACTGGGATCGAACCAGCGACCTCTTCCGTGTCAGGGAAGCGCGCTACCGCTGCGCCAATCGCTCATGTCTCAACGATCCGAGAGTCTCCCCTCGAACCGCACTATTCAATTGCAACATCGAGTTTAGACCTAGGTCTAGATCGAATGGAGGTGGAGACGGGATTTGAACCCGCGTGAACGGCTTTGCAGGCCGGTGCCTCGCCTCTCGGCCACTCCACCATACGAGTAGCCCCCCAGAGGGAGGCCACCAGTCGGTGGACCACCCTCCGGTGAGCATTACACTCGAGCGGATGACGAGATTCGAACTCGCGACCCTCACCTTGGCAAGGTGATGCGCTACCGCTGCGCCACATCCGCATTTCGCTTTGCATTTCTGCGTGCAAAAGAACAATACCCACACCCCGGGGCAGAAACCAAATCGAGGGAAGTTCGTGTCTTGATCGATCACGGGGCAGCTCACGACGGTGACCTCGACGACCGGCCGAATGGCGTTCGAGCACCGCGATGCACTAGCATCGTCGAGTCCCACACGGGCGATTGGCGCAGTTGGTAGCGCGCTTCCTTCACACGGAAGAGGTCATCGGTTCGAGCCCGGTATCGCCCACGATCACCATCGAAAGGCCCTGCTCCTGCAGGGCCTTTCGTCGTTCCTGGCCCGCGATCCCCGGCCCGGTGCCGCCGTGGGAGCATCGACGCCGCCCACTGCCGAGACGTGGCATCCTCGCCCCATGACCGACTCCCCCACCTCCCGTGCCGCCGCGACCCGCCCGACGCCCGGCCCCGACGCCGACTGGTGGCGGCAGGCCGTGGTCTACCAGGTGTATCCGCGCAGCTTCGCCGACGCGAACGACGACGGCATCGGTGACCTGGCCGGCGTGACCTCGCGCGTGCCGTACCTGCAGCGGCTCGGGGTCGACGCCGTCTGGCTGAGCCCCTTCTATCCGTCCCCGCTCGCCGACGGCGGGTACGACGTCGCCGACTACCGCGACGTCGACCCCCGCCTCGGCACCCTCGACGACTTCGACGAGATGGTCGCCGCCCTCCACTCGGCCGGGCTGAGGGTCGTGGTCGACATCGTCCCGAACCACACCTCGAGCGACCACGAGTGGTTCCGTGAGGCGGTGGCGTCCGAGCCCGGCAGCGCCGCCCGTGGCCGGTACGTGTTCCGGGACGGCCTCGGCGAGGGAGGAGACACTCCCCCGTCGATCTGGGTCTCGAACTTCGGCGGTGGCGCCTGGACCCGCCTGCAGCGCCCCGACGGCACGCCCGAACAGTGGTACCTGCACCTGTTCGCCCCAGAGCAACCCGACCTCGACTGGAGCAACCCCGAGGTCCGCTCCGACTTCGAACGCACGCTGCGGTTCTGGTCGGACCGTGGCGTCGACGGATTCCGGGTCGACGTCGCCCACGGGCTCGCGAAGGACCTCACCGAGCCCCTCCGCGACGCGGCCGAACGTCAGGTCCTGCCGGTCGACGGCAGCGATCCGCTCTACGACCGTGACGAGGTGCACACGATCTTCGAGGGGTGGCGCCGGGTCCTCGACGAGTACGACCCGCCCCGGAGCGCCGTGGCCGAGGCCTGGGTGCAGCCCGAGCGGGTGCCGCTCTACGCCCGCCCCACCGAGCTCGGCCAGGCCTTCAGCTTCGCCCTGACGCGCGCCGACTTCGACGCCGACCAGTACCGGACCATCATCGCGTCGACCCTCGAGCAGGCGGCCGTCAGCGGGGCGACGAGCACGTGGGTGCTCTCGAACCACGACGTCGTCCGTCACGCCACGCGCTACGGCCTGCCGAAGGGGCAGGACCTCGACGCCTTCGTGCTGAGCGACGGTCGCCGACCCACTCTCGACCCCGATGCGGGCCTCCGTCGGGCCCGCGCGGCGACGGTGCTCATGCTCGCCCTCCCGGGTTCGGCCTACGTCTACCAGGGAGAAGAACTGGGCCTCTTCGAGGTGGCCGACCTGCGTCCCGACGACCTGCAGGACCCGGTCTGGGTCCGCACGGGCCACCGGCGCAAGGGCCGTGACGGCAGCCGGGTGCCGCTGCCCTGGGACACGAGCGAGCCCGCCCTGGGCTTCGGGGACCACGCCCCGCACCTGCCGCAACCCGAGTGGTTCGAGGACCTCGCCGTCTCGGTCCAGGACGACGAGGACGAGTCCACGTTGTCGATCTACCGGCGCGCCCTCGCCCTCCGCCGCGAGCTGCAGCGGGGTGAGGCGTTCCTCTGGGCCGACGGCACCTCGGAGGACGTCGTGCACTTCTCCCGCCACGAGGGGTGGCACTCGCTGACGAACTTCGGCGGCGGCCCGGTCGACCTGCCCACCGGGGCACGCGTCCTGGCCTCCAGCGAGCCGTTGCACGACACGCTCGCCGGCGTCACCGAGGTGCCGGGCGAGACCACGGTCTGGTTCTCGCTGACCTGAGACCCGGGCCCGGTCCGACCGGGTGACCACCCGCAGGAGGCGCGGTGCGACGCGGTCGCGCACCGCCCCTCCTGCGTTCTGCCGCGGCCGGGACGCGGAACGGCCCCGGTCCGAGGACCGGGGCCGTTCGTCGTGCGACGTGGGTCAGGCGCGCGAGTTCTCGAGGACGTAGCCCTCTTCACCGTGCAGGGCGAGGTCGATGCCGGCCACCTCGTCCTCGTTCTTCACGCGGAAGCCGATGGTCTTCTCGATGACGAAGCCGATGACGAAGGCCAGGACGAACGAGTAGAGCATGACGGCCAGGGCCGAGAGGGCCTGGATGCCGAGCTGCGTGAAGGTGCCCGAGAAGATGAGGCCGGTGTCGTTCGCGAAGATGCCGAGGTACAGCGTCCCGATGAGGCCACCGACGAGGTGGATGCCCACGACGTCGAGGGAGTCGTCGAACCCGAGCTTGAACTTGAGGTCGATGGCGAGGGCGCAGACGGCACCCGCGACGACGCCGAGGACGACGGCCCACCCCGGGGTGAGGGCGGCGCAGGCCGGGGTGATGGCGACGAGGCCGGCGACGGCACCCGAGGCGGCGCCGACCGAGGTGGCCTTGCCGTCCTTGAGCTTCTCGACGACCAGCCAGCCGAGCACGGCGGCGGCCGGTGCGGCGATGGTGTTCAGGAACGCCAGGGCGGCCACGCCGTCGGCCGCGAGCTCGGAGCCGGCGTTGAAGCCGAACCAGCCGAACCAGAGCAGCCCGGCACCCAGCAGGACGAAGGGCGGGTTGTGCGGCTTGTCGGCACCCTTGGCGAAGCCGACGCGCTTGCCGAGGACGAGTGCCAGGGCGAGGGCCGCGGCACCGGCGTTGATGTGGACGGCCGTGCCGCCCGCGAAGTCGATGACGCCCATGGCGGCGATCCAGCCACCGACGGTGTTGCCGTCGGCGTCCTTCGTGAAGTTGAAGACCCAGCTGGCGACCGGGAAGTAGACGACCGTGGCCCAGACGCCGGCGAAGATCATCCACGCCCCGAACTTGGCCCGGTCGGCGATGGCGCCCGAGATGAGGGCCACCGTGATGATCGCGAAGGTGGCCTGGAAGGCGGCGAAGGCGATCGTCGGGTAGGCGCCGGTCGGGTCCAGGCTGTCCTCGAAGGCGGCGCCGAGGCCGAGGTTCGCGACGTCGAGGCCGATCAGGCCCTGGATGCCCACGAAGCTCTCGCTCCCACCGGGGATCGAGGTCGGGTTGCCGAAGGCGATCGCATAGCCGAAGAGCACCCACAGGACGCCGATGAGGCCCATCGCGCCGAAGCTGAGCATCATCATGCTGATGACGCTCTTGGCCTTGACGAGGCCGCCGTAGAAGAAGGCCAGGCCGGGGGTCATGAGCAGCACGAGTGCCGCGCAGATCAACATGAAGGCGGTGTTGCCTTGGTCCATGGGTGGGTCACCTCTCGAGTTTCGGAGCCGGGGAGGCACCGACGTCGAGGTCGACCGTGTGGGTTCACGGGCTGTGGTGACGAACGCTCTCGTCCGGTGCGGCCCCCAGTGTCGCGGGGAGAGGTTTCGGGCCGTGTGCGGGATTGTTTCCCCGATGTAACACGATTCGGGCGCAGGTAAACAACGTGTTACCGGATGCCCGGTGCGGGGTGGGGATCTCGTCAGAGCGAGGTCAGGGCCACCAAGCGCGACACGGCGCGCAGGTACTTCTTGCGGTAGCCGCCGGCGAGCATCTCGTCCGAGAAGACCTGGTCGAGGGGCGTGCCCGAGGCGACCACCCGGATCTGCGCGTCGTACAGGCGGTCCACGAAGGCCACGAGGCGCAGGGCGTCCACCTGGCTCGTGAGGACGTGGACGTCACGCAGCCCCACCGCGTCGAGGTCGTCGACGAGCTTCACGTACTTGCTGGGGTGGACCGTCGCGAGGTGGGCGACCACGCCGTCGAAGTCGTCGAGCGACACGGTCCCGCCGAGGGCGGCCGCCGCCGCGTCGACGTCGTCGACCACGTGCGCCCGGGCCTCGACCTCGCGACGCCGGTAGTCGTCCCCGTCGATGCGCAGGGTGAGGAACTTGTCGCTGAGCCCCTGGATCTCGCGGAGGAAGTCGGCGGCGGCGAACCGGCCCTCACCGAGGGCGTTGGGCGGCGTGTTCGAGGTGGCGGCGATGCGCGTGCCGTCGTCGGCCAGGTCGCCGAGCAGTCGGGTCATCATCATCGTGTCGCCCGGGTCGTCGAGCTCGAACTCGTCGATGCAGACCAGGGCGGCGCCCTTCAGCTGCGACGCGGCCCCGGCGTAGCCGACGGCGCCGACCAACGCGGTGTACTCGATGAAGGTGCCGAAGTACCGCCGGCCGGGCGTGCGGTTCCAGAGGGCGGCGAGCAGGTGGGTCTTGCCCACGCCGAAGCCGCCGTCGAGGTACAGGCCGGGACGCACGGCCGGGGCAGCCGGCTTCTTGCGGAACAGGCCCCTCCGCGGCGCGTCGGGACCCGCGCCTCCGAACGCCGTCACGGCGGCCACCGCCTCGGCCTGGGAGGCGAAGGCCGGGTCGGGCCGGTAGTTCTCGAGCGAGGCCTCCGCGAACTGACGAGGAGGCACGAGTTGCGTCACGATCTCGGCCCCCGTGATCGTCGGGGTGCGGTCGCTCAGCGAGACGAGGGTGCTGACGGATTCGGGGGGCATGGGCGCGGCCTCGCGGTGGGGTGGGCGGGGATCTGTGTCAGAGTCGTACGGTTCCCGGGCGACGGTCACGCGGCATGCGTAACCTCGACGGGGCCGACGAGAGGCGATCCTACGCCGCCGGGCACCACGCGTCGCCCGGCGTCGGCTCCACCCCGACCCCCGCACAAGGAGACACCATGGCCGTCGAGCACGACACGTCCGCCCGCTTCGGCGAGTACGCCCATCCCGAGCGTCTCGTCGGCACCGAGTGGCTGCAGCAGCACCTCGGCACCCCCGGGCTCGTCGTCGTCGAGTCCGACGAGGACGTCCTCCTGTACGAGACCGGCCACATCGCCGGCGCCGTCAAGATCGACTGGCACCTCGACCTCAACGACCCGGTGCAGCGCGACTACGTCGACGGCGAGGGCTTCGCCGCGCTGATGAGCCGCAGCGGCATCACGCGCGACAGCACGGTCGTCATCTACGGCGACAAGAACAACTGGTGGGCCGCGTACGCGCTGTGGGTCTTCTCACTCTTCGGGCACGAGGACGTCCGTCTGCTCGACGGTGGCCGCGCGAAGTGGGAGGCCGAGGGACGCGACTACACGACCGAGGCGCCCGAGGTCGAGGCCACCGACTACCCCGTCGTCGAGCGGGACGACAGCGTGATCCGCGCCTACAAGGACGACGTGCTGGCGCACCTCGGCAAGCCCCTGATCGACGTGCGTTCGCCCGAGGAGTTCTCCGGCCAGCGCACCACGGCCCCGGCCTACCCCGACGAGGGCGCCCTGCGGGCCGGTCACATCCCGAGCGCCCAGAACGTGCCGTGGGGCAAGGCCGCGGCCGACGACGGCACCTTCCGGCCGCTGGCCGAACTCGACGCCATCTACCGCGACGGGGCGGGCCTCTCCGACGGCGACGAGGTCGTCGCCTACTGCCGCATCGGTGAGCGGTCCAGCCACACCTGGTTCGTCCTGACGCACCTGATGGGCTTCGAGGACGTGCGCAACTACGACGGCTCCTGGACCGAGTGGGGCAGCGCCGTGCGGGTCCCCATCGTGCAGGGCACCGAGCCGGGCGAGGTGCCGGCCCGGTGACCGACGCGGCCCTGCCCGAGGCGCTCGTCGAGATCCGCGAGGAGTTCCTCGCCCTCGACGTGCGGAACCGTCTTCAGTTGTTGCTCGAGTTCTCGAACGAGCTGCCCGAGCTGCCCGCCCGGTACGCCGACCATCCCGACCTGCTCGAACGGGTGGTCGAGTGCCAGTCCCCCGTGTTCCTGTTCGTCGAGGTCACCGACGGTCGGGTGCACCTGCACGCGACGGCACCACGCGAGGCGCCGACGACCCGGGGCTTCGCCTCGATCCTCGCCCAGGGGCTCGACGGGTTGACCGTCGAGCAGGTGCTCGACGACGTCCCCGACGACTACCCGCAGACGATCGGCCTGACCGAGGCCGTGAGCCCGTTGCGCATCCGCGGCATGACCGCGCTGCTCGGCCGCGCCAAGCGTCAGATCCGCGAACGGACCGCCGTCGCGTGACGCTCCGGGTGCTGCACGCCCTCGGACGTCCCGGCGACGTCGGGCTCGAGCTCGAGATCGACGAGGACTCGACCCCCGCCCGGATCCGCGAGCTGTACGCCCCGCCGAGCGAGACGTGGCTGCGACTCAACCTGATCGCGGCGGTCAGCGGTGACGCCGCGGGGGCCGACGGCACCTCCGAGACGCTGAGCAACGCCACCGACCGCACGATCCTGGCCGCGATCCGCTCGCTCGCCGACGGGGTCCTCGTCGGTGCGGCGAGCGTGCGTGCCGAGGGCTACCGGGTGCCGAAGTCCTCGCGACTCGTCGTCGTCACGGCGTCGGGCGACCTCTCCGGCCACCGGATGGACCCGGCCGAAGCCGAGCGGGTCGTCGTGGTCTGCCCCGAGTCCGCGCGGGCACGGGTCCGCGAGACCCTCGGTGAGGCGATCTGGGCGTCCGCCCGCGTTCTGACGGCGACCGACGACGGCGGCCGGTTGGAGCCCGCCGCGATCCTGCGGTGCCTGCGCGAGCAGCGCCTCCGTTCGCTCGTGTGCGAGGGCGGTCCCTCGCTCGCCGGGCAGTTCCTCCGGGACGGGCTCGTCGACGAGCTGTGCCTGTCGACCTCGCCGGTCGTGATCGGCAGCGGCCTGCCCGTCTTCGGTCGCGAACGTTTCGACCCGGCGTCGCTCGTGCTCGGCCAACTGCTGGTCGACGAGCAGAGCACGCTCTACGCGCGGTGGTCGGTGGACGGTGGACCCGCGAGTCGGTGACGGTCGAGCCATCGACCGATCGCCCCCTCGAACCGCTCGGGGTCGAGGTTCCAGAGCTTGGTGTGCCGGGCGACGTCGAACACCTCGAAGGTCACGATGTCGGGCCGCGCCTCGGCCAGCGCGTGTGACGCGGTGGACGGCACGAAGCCGTCGTCGTCGCTGTGCAGCACCAGCACCGGGAGGTCGAGCTCGCCCGCGCGTGAGACGAGGTCGAGCCGGTCGAAGTCGATGGGCTCGGCGCTGCCGGCCAGCCGGCAGAGCAGGGGCGACCCCAGGAGGCGCAGCACCAGACCCTGGACGATCCCCGGCACCCGCATGGCCGCGCCCTGGTAGGCGAGCGTCGTCCGCCAGTCGACGCCGGGCGACTCGAGCACGAGACCCGAGACGGCGCCGCGCAGGGTGGAGCGGGTGGCGGCCTGCAACACCAGCGCCCCACCCATGGACCAGCCCATCAGCACGACGGACGTCGCCCCGTGGTCGAGGGCGAACCGGATCGCCGCCTCGACGTCGCGCCACTCGGAGTCGCCCAGGGCGTAACGGCCGTCGGGCGAACGGGGCGCCTCGCCGTCGTTGCGGTACGACACGAGGAGCGAGGTGAAGCCCTCTCGCCGGAAGACCGGTGCCGCACGGATCGTCTCGGCGCGCGTCACCCCGCGACCGTGCACCCCGATCATCCACGGGCCGTCGAGCCCGCCCTCGGCGGGGACCAGCCAGGCGGGCGCCGGACCGACCTCGGTCTTGACCACGACCTCGTCGGCCGTGAGGCCCGCGTCGTGCGGCGTCGGGTACAGCCAGCCGCCGATGCGACCCCGGTGGGCGCGCCGCAGGCCGGATGCCTCGACTCCTTCGACGCCCCCGGCGCCGTCCCCGTGTTCGACCCGACGTTCGACGTGCCGGCCGTCGTCGTGCACCACCTCACCGATGCGGGCGTGCCCTCGGCCCCGGTCGTACCAGAAGCTGTAGCGACCGGGGAGGCGCGTGTCGGGCGTCGAACGCAGGGTGATCGTCCCGGCGACGGCGTCGTGGGCCTCGATGCGCACGTCGTCGCGTCGCCTCCGGGCAGGGGTGACGATCTTCCGGGCGATGGCGACGATCCCCGAGACGAGGGCTGCGGACGACACCACCACGGTGCCCCCGACCGCGATCGAGACGACGGCGAGCGGGCCGACGCCCCGTCGACCGGTGGATGCGGGGCGGTTCACGGGCGGCTCCTCGGACGGCGTGAGATGGAGCGGGGAGACCTGTGGATCTGCTGAGCCGGGCGCGGCGTGCCGCGGGGGTCGCCCTCGGGATCGACCCTAGTCTTCCAAGGTGTCCGAGATCCCCCCGACGTCGACCCGCCCGCCCGCGTTCGCCGCGGCCGTCGAGTCCGTCCACCGTACCGCCGCGCGGGACGCCCTCACCGTGACCGAGATCCCCGCTCCGAACGGCCTCGCGCCCCACGCCCTGGCCCTCGCCGGGGACGTCATCGGCGCGTCCGGTCGCCCGGACCCCGACCTCGGCACCGGACGCTTCGTGCTGCTCTACGACGACGACGAACCCGAGGCGTGGGGCGGACCCTTCCGGGTCGTCAGCTTCGCGCAGGCGCCCCTCGAGACCGAGATCGCCCTCGATCCGTTCGTGGCCGACGTCGCGTGGTCCTGGCTCGTCGACAGCCTCGACGCCCGCGGTGCCGTCTACGACCGGGCATCGGGCACCGCCACCAAGATCCTCTCGACCGGATACGGTGAGCTGGCCAACCACGGTGACGGGGCCCAGCTCGAACTCCGGGCGTCCTGGAGCCCCGCCACCACCGACCTGGCCCCGCACATCGAGGCCTGGAGCGAGCTGATCTGCACGCTCGCCGGCCTGCCCCCGACCGTCGAGGGCGTCACCCTCCTCGCCTCGAGGCGGGTCGGACGAGACTGAACCACCGGAACAGAACAGCGCCCCCGGAGAGAACAGCGGAGACATGACCACAGCGACACCAGACGAGGCCGCACCAGACGCGGCGGCGGCCGACGCGGCAGCACCCCACGGCTCCGAGCCGCGCGACACCCGTCCCCGGGTCTCCGTCCGACCCGTCGTCGAGACCGCCGACTCGCAGCACGGCGAGGTGACCGTCATCGACGACCGCGAGGGGTACCTCGCCGCCGTCGAGGCGATCCGCGCCGGGACCGGGCCGGTCTCGATCGACGCCGAGCGCGCCTCCGGCTATCGCTACTCGCAGCGGGCCTACCTCATCCAGGTGTTCCGACGCGGCTCGGGGGTGTTCCTCCTCGACCCACCCGCCATCGGCTCGTTCGCCGAACTGCAAGCCGTCATCGGCGACGAGGAGTGGGTGCTCCACGCCGCCAGCCAGGACCTCGCGTGCCTGCGCGAGGTCGGCCTCGATCCGAGCCGCATCTTCGACACCGAACTGGGTGCGCGCCTCGCCGGGCTCCCCAAGGTCGGGCTCGGTGCCGTCGTCGAGCAGCTCCTGGGCGTCCACCTCGCGAAAGAACACAGTGCCGCCGACTGGTCGACGCGACCGTTGCCGCAGAGCTGGCTCGTCTACGCGGCTCTCGACGTCGAGCTGCTCGTCGACCTCCGGGACGCCATGGAGGCGGTCCTCGCGGACGCGGGCAAGCTCGAGATCGCGCGCCAGGAGTTCGACGCGACCCTGAGGCGGGAGGCCAAGCCCGCGAAGGTCGACCCGTGGCGTCGACTGACCGGGCTGCACAGCCTGCGCGGGTCCCGGTCCCTCGCCGTGGCTCGTGAACTCTGGCAGGCGCGGGACGACTACGCGCGCGAGATCGACACGGCCCCGGGCCGTCTCGTCCCGGACTCCTCGCTCCTGGCCGCCACGAAGGCGATGCCCACCGACAAACGGTCCCTCGCCGGCATCAAGGAGTTCGTCGGCCGCGCCAGTCGCAGTGAGCTGGACCGTTGGTTCGCGGCGATCGAACGCGGCCGTGAGACGACGGACCTGCCCTCGCACCGGGGGCCCGCGAGCGACACCCTCCCCCCGCCCCGATCGTGGGCGGACAAGAACCCGCTGGCCGACGCGCGCTACAAGGCCGTCCGCCCCAAGGTGACCGAGATCGCCGAGGGGCTCGACCTGCCGGTCGAGAACCTGCTCACACCCGAGACCCTGCGCCGGCTGGCCTGGGACCCGCCCATCCCCTTCGACGCACCGACCATCGCGGCCGCCCTGGTCGAGCTCGGTGCGCGGACCTGGCAGGTCGAGGCCGTGGCCGAGGCGGTCGCCGAGGCCTTTGTCGACGCCCACCAAGAGCCCGAGGCGACGGGCGACGGCGCTTCGTAGGATTGCTCGAACGATTCTCGGGCCCCCGGCGTCGTCCCTAAGATCAGGACCAGATCCTGACACTGGAGGCACTGTGGCCGAGAGCAACGATGTCGTGTTCGTCGACGGGGTACGCACCCCGTTCGGTCGGGCCGGCGACAAAGGCATGTACTGGCAGACCCGCGCCGACGACCTGGTCGTCAAAGCGATGAAGGGTCTGCTCGAACGCAACCCGTCCCTACCGCCCGAACGCATCGACGACGTCGCCATCGCGGCGACCACTCAACAGGGCGATCAAGGCCTCACCCTCGGACGCACGACGGCGCTCCTCGCGGGTCTCCCCCAGTCCGTGCCCGGGTACGCCATCGACCGGATGTGCGCCGGCGCCATGACAAGCGTGACGAGCGTCGCCGGCGGCATCGCCTTCGGCGCGTACGACGTCGCCCTCGCCGGCGGAGTCGAGCACATGGGGCGTCACCCCATGGGGTTCGCCGCCGACCCCAATCCGCGCTTCGCCGCCGAGAAGCTCGTCAGCGGCGAGGCCCTGAACATGGGCAACACCGCGGAGCGCATCCACGACCGGTTCCCCCAGCTCACCAAGGAACGCTCCGACCGGTACGCCCTGCGATCGCAACAGAAGCTCGCAGCGGCCTACGACGCCGGCCAGATCCAACCCGACCTCGTCCCGGTGGCCATCAAGACGGACCAGGGCTGGGGGCTCGCCACCCGAGACGAGGCGCCTCGACCCGAGACCACGATGGAGGGTCTCGCCGGGCTGCGCACTCCCTTCCGGCCGCACGGCCGCGTCACGGCGGGCAACTCGTCGGGTCTCAACGACGGGGCGACGGTCAGCCTGATGGCGTCGGGTGCCGCGGCGAAGGAACTCGGGCTCACCCCCAAGATGCGCCTCGTCAGCTTCGCCTTCGCCGGCGTCGAGCCCGAGATCATGGGCATCGGTCCCGTGCCGTCCACCGAGAAGGCCCTCCGCAAGGCGGGGCTGTCGATCGACGACATCGGCCTCTTCGAACTGAACGAGGCGTTCGCGGTGCAGGTCCTCTCCCTGCTCGACCACTTCGGCATCGACGACGACGACCCGCGCGTGAACCCCTGGGGCGGGGCCATCGCCGTCGGTCACCCCCTCGCGTCCTCGGGCGTGAGGCTGATGATCCAGCTCGCCCGCCAGTTCGAGCAGCACCCCGAGGTGCGGTACGGCCTCACGGCCATGTGCATCGGCCTCGGTCAGGGCGGCAGCGTCATCTGGGAGAACCCCCACTACTCGAAGAAGGCGGCACGCGCATGAGCACGGCGACCGAACAACTGACCGAGCTGTCGGCCGACGAGGTCCTCACGCACTCTTACGTCCGCGACGTGCCGTTGCCCTCTGGCGGCGTCCTGGCCCTCATCACCCTCGACAACGGCCGCGACCACACCCGGCCGAGCACGCTGGGGCCGGCGACGCTGCACGAGTTCGGCGCGACCCTCGACGCCGTCCGCAGCCGCGCCTCCTCGGGTGAGATCGCGGCGATCGCCGTCACGGGCAAGCCGTACTTCCTGGCGGCGGGTGCCGACCTCAGCAAGGTGAGCGCCATCCCCAGCCGCGAGGTCGCCCGCGAGCTCGCCCGGCTCGGCCACGCCGTGCTCGGCAAGCTGCACGACGCCCCGGTGCCCACGTTCGTCTTCGTCAACGGGCTCGCCCTGGGCGGTGGCGTCGAGATCGGGCTGCACGCCGACTACCGGACGGTCGACTCGTCGGCCGCCGCCATCGCCCTGCCGGAGGTCTTCCTCGGCATCATCCCCGGGTGGGGTGGCGCCTGGTTGTTGCCGAACCTGATCGGCATCGAGAACGCCCTCAAGGTCGTCATCGAGAACCCCCTGAAGAACAACCGCACCCTGAAGCCCGCCCAGGCGCTCGAACTCGGCATCGTCGACGCGATGTTCGGCCCCGCGTCGTTCCTCGAGGACAGCATCCGGTGGGCCGACGGGGTGCTGACCGGCCGCGTCGGCGTCAAGCGGCCGAACGTGCCGGGCAGGCTCGAGCGTGCCGTCAAGTGGGACGTCGCGATCTCGGTGGCGCGCAAGTCGCTCGAGTCGAAGATCGGCACCGTCGCGAAGTCGCCCTACGCCGCTCTCGACCTGCTGAAGGCCGCGAAGAACACCGACCGGACGACCGGCTTCGCGGCCGAGGACGAAGCGCTGGCCGACCTCGTGGCAGGCGACCAGTTCCACGCCAGCATGTACGCCTTCGATCTCGTCCAGAAGCGGGCCAAGAAGCCCGCCGGTGCGCCCTCCCCCGACCTCGCCCGGAAGATCGGCAAGGTGGGCATCGTCGGCGCCGGACTCATGGCGAGCCAGTTCGCGCTGCTCTTCGTGCGCCGTCTGCGCGTCCCGGTCGTCATCACCGACCTCGACCAGGCTCGGGTCGACGCGGCACTCGCCCGCATCAGAGGCGAGATCGACGAGTTGCAGGGCGGGGGCAGGATCTCGCGGGACGAGTCCAACCGCCTCAAGGCGCTCATCACGGGCACGACCGATCTCGCCGACTTCGCCGACGCCGACTGGGTCATCGAGGCCGTGTTCGAAGAGCTGTCGGTCAAGCAGGAGGTGTTCGCAAACGTCGAGGCCGTCGTCTCGGACACCACGGTGCTGGCGACCAACACGTCGTCGCTCAGTGTCGAGCAGATCGGGGCGCGCCTCGCTCATCCCGAGCGACTGGTCGGATTCCACTTCTTCAACCCGGTCGCGGTGATGCCCCTCGTCGAGGTCGTCAAGACCCCGGCGACCGACGACGAGACGCTGAGCACGGCGATGGTGACGGCGAAGGCCCTGCGGAAGAACGCCGTCATCACGGCCGACACCCCGGGGTTCGTGGTCAACCGGATCCTGGCCAAACTACTGGGCGAGGCCATGCACGCCGTCGAGACGGGGACGCCGTTCGAGGTCGTCGATCGGGCGACGGCGCCGTTCGGCCTCCCGATGACGCCGTTCGAGTTGCTCGAGCTGGTGGGGCTGACCGTCGGGGCGCACGTCCTCGACACCCACCATGCCGCCTTCCCCGACCGGTTCTTCGCCAGTGACGGACTGCACCGCCTGGCCGAGCACGGCACGATCTTCGAACGCGACTCGAAGGGCCGTCGCAAGGGATTCGACAAGAAGGCCGTCGCCCTCGCCGCCGGACCGGGAACGGCCCTGACCGACGACGAGTTGCGCATCCGCATCGAGGACGGTCTCGCCGACGAGGTCGGGCGCATGCTCGACGACCACGTCGTGGCCGCGGCCGAGGACATCGACCTCTGCTTGATCCTCGGCGCCGGGTACCCGTTCCAGATGGGCGGGGTCACGCCGTACCTCGACCGGGTCGGTGCCTCACGTCGGGTGCGGGGTCGCGACTTCCACGAACCCGCGATCCGCGGCGTCGAGTAGACCACCCACGCCGAACGCCCCGTCTCGAGAGGGACGGGGCGTTCGACGTCTGTCGTGCGGCGTGACACCGCACCGGGGCTCAGTCGTGCCGGGCATCCTCGTGCCGGGATGCGGCAGCGGTCTCGTCCAGTGGCCTCGCCACCGGGATTCGGCTGCCGAGCACCTGGGCGACGACGTCGCGAGCGATGTGCTGCGGCGTGAGGCCGGCCTCGTCGAGGATCTCGGCCCGGGACCCGTGCTCGAGGAACTCATCGGGCAGTCCCAACTCGGTCACGGCCGTGTCGACGCCTGCGCCACGGAGGTCCTGTCGCACACGGGTACCGATCCCGCCCACCCGCACGCCGTCCTCGATCGTGATGACGAGCCGGTGGGCCGCGGCCAGCTCGATGATGCTGGCAGGGACGGGGACGACCCATCGAGGGTCGACGACCGTGGCACCGATGCCCTGGGCCTCCAGTCGCTCGGCGACCTCGAGTCCGATGCCGGCCATCGGGCCGACGCAGACGATGAGGACGTCGTCACGGCCGGTGCGTCGCAGCACCTCGACACCGTCCTCGAGTCGTTCGACGGCGTCGTGCTCGACGCCGACGGCGCCTTTCGAGAACCGGATGACGGTGGGCGCGTCGTCGACCGCCACGGCCTCCCGGAGCTCTTCGCGGAGTCGCGTCGCGTCACGAGGGGCGGCCAGACGGATGTGCGGCACGATCTGCAGGAGGGCGAGGTCCCACATGCCGTGGTGGCTCGGGCCGTCCGGTCCGGTCACACCGGCGCGGTCCAGCACGAAGGTGACCCCGGCCCGGTGGAGGGCGACGTCCATCAGCACCTGGTCGAAGGCGCGGTTCACGAAGGTGGCGTACAGCGCGACGACGGGGTGCAGTCCACCGAACGCGAGACCCGCGGCACTCGTGACCGCGTGCTGTTCGGCGATGCCGACGTCGAAGACCCGCTTCGGGAACCGTTCGGCGAGCTTGTGCAGGCCAACCGGACGCAGCATCGCCGCCGTGATGCCGACGACCTTCTCGTCGTGCTCGGCGATGTCGACGATCTCGTCGGCGAAGACCGACGTCCACGACGGCGAGGTGGCCGCCTCGAGGGGTTCGCCCGTCTCGGGGTCGATCTGCCCGACCGCGTGGAACTGGTCGGCGACGTCGGCGCGCGCCGGATCGAATCCCCGGCCCTTCTCGGTGATGGCGTGCACGATCACGGGCGCCCCGTAGTTCTTCGCCTGGAGCAGCGCCTCCTCCATGGCGACCTGGTCGTGACCGTCGACCGGCCCGATGTACTTGATGTCCAGGTTCGAGTAGAGGGCCTCGTTGTTCGTGAACCGGCTCAGGAAGCCGTGCAGACCACCCCGGACGCCGCGGTAGACCGCACGACCCGGATGTCCGAGTCGGTCGAAGACGGCCCTGCTGCCGACGTGGAGCTCGCGGTAGGCCTGGCGGGTGCGGACCGTGTTGAGGAAACGGGCCATTCCTCCGATGGTCGGGGCGTAGGACCGGCCGTTGTCGTTGACCACGATGGTGAGGCGACGGTCGTTGTCGTCGCTGATGTTGTTCAGGGCCTCCCACGTCATGCCCCCGGTCAACGCGCCGTCGCCCACGACGGCGACCACGTGCCGATCGTCCCGGCCCGTCAGTTGGAAGGCCCGGGAGATGCCGTCGGCCCACGAGAGCGAACTCGAGGCGTGTGAGCTCTCGACGATGTCGTGCTCGGACTCGGACCGCTGCGGGTATCCGGCGAGACCGCCCCGGAGCCGGAGCCCCGAGAAGTCCTGGCGACCGGTGAGGAGCTTGTGGACGTACGACTGGTGGCCGGTGTCGAAGACGAAGGCGTCGTGCGGCGAGTGGAACACCCGGTGCATGGCCAACGTCAACTCGACGACGCCGAGGTTCGGCCCGAGGTGGCCCCCGGTCTTCGACACTTCGGTCACGAGGAACCGGCGGATGTCGGCGGCCAGTTCGACCATCTGTTGGTTCGTCAGGCGGTCGAGGTCACGAGGCCCCGTGATCGTCTGCAGCAGGCTCATGCTGGCCTTCCCTCTCGGCCCTCTCGGGCATCCCGCCAGTCTAGGCACGCGACCGGCGAGAACGCCGTGCGACCCCCGGACGACGCGGGCGATCGTCCGGGGGCCTGGTCACTGCGGGGTCCGTCGCTCAGACCAGGCTGCGCAGGACGTACTGCAGGATGCCACCGTTGCGGTAGTAGTCGGCCTCGCCGGGGGTGTCGATGCGCACGACGGCGTCGAACTCGACCGGCTGCTTGCCCGCGGGCGAATGGGTGGTGGGGGTCGCCGTGACGTGGACCGTCTTCGGCGTCGTGCCCTCGTTGAGCTGCTCGATGCCGACGATGTCGATCTGCTCCGTGCCGTCGAGACCGAGCGACTCCCAGCTCTCGCCCTGCGGGAACTGCAGGGGAACCACTCCCATGCCGATCAGGTTCGATCGGTGGATGCGTTCGAAGCTCTCGGTGATGACCGCCTTGACCCCGAGCAGGCTCGTACCCTTCGCGGCCCAGTCCCGGGACGAGCCCGAGCCGTACTCCTTGCCGCCCAGGATGACCAGGGGCGTGCCCTGCTCCTGGTAGCGGGCACTGGCGTCGTAGATGAACGACTGCGGCCCCTCGGCCTGGGTGAAGTCGCGGGTGTAGCCACCCTCGACCCCGTCCAGCAGCTGGTTCTTGAGACGGATGTTCGCGAACGTGCCCCGGATCATGACCTCGTGGTTGCCGCGACGGGACCCGTACGAGTTGAAGTCCTTGCGGTCCACGCCGTGCTCGTCGAGGTAGTGGCCGGCCGGGCTGTCGACCTTGATCGACCCGGCGGGGCTGATGTGGTCGGTCGTGACCGAGTCGCCGAGCTTGGCCAGCACGCGGGCGCCCTGGATGTCGGTCACCGGCGTGGTCTCGATCGTCATGCCCTCGAAGTACGGAGGTTTGCGCACGTAGGTCGACTCGGAGTCCCACTCGAAGGTGGCACCCGTGGGGGTCGGCAGGGAGCGCCAGCGCTCGTCGCCGTCGAACACCCCGGCGTACTCGTGGGTGAACATCCCGGTGTCGATGGACGAGTCGATCGTCTGCTGCACCTCGGCCGCGTCGGGCCAGATGTCGCGGAGGTAGACGTCGGAGCCGTCGTCGGCGGTGCCCAGGGCGTCGTTCTCGAAGTCGAAGTTCATCGACCCGGCAAGGGCGTACGCGATGACCAGCGGCGGGCTGGCCAGGTAGTTCATCTTGACGTCGGGGTTGATGCGACCCTCGAAGTTGCGGTTGCCCGACAGGACGGCCGTGACGGCGAGGTCGTTGTCCTGCACCGCCGTCGAGATCTCGTCGAGCAGCGGGCCCGAGTTGCCGATGCAGGTCGTGCAGCCGTAGCCGACGGTGTAGAAACCGAGGTCCTCGAGATAGGTGGTCAGGCCGGCCTTCTCGTAGTAGTCCGTGACGACCTTCGACCCGGGCGCGAGGGTCGTCTTGACCCACGGCTTGGCCTTGAGCCCCTTCTTGCTGGCGTTGCGGGCGAGCAGGCCCGCGGCGAGCATGACGGAGGGGTTCGACGTGTTCGTGCACGACGTGATGGCCGCGATGGCCACGGCGCCGTGGTCGAGCGTGAAGGTCGAGCCGTCGCCGAGTGCCACGGAGGTGGGCTTGGAGACCTTGGCCGGTGCGTGCGACGTGTGCGAGATCGAGTGCGGCTGGGCGTCGTCGTCGTCCTCGGCCGTGAAGCCGATCGGGTCGGAGGCCGGGAACGTGCCCTCGACCGCGGCGTCGACGTGCGAGTGGTCCGTCGTGGCGTAGTTCTCGAGGTCGACCTCGAACTGCGACTTGGCCTCGGTGAGTTCGATGCGGTCCTGCGGACGCTTCGGCCCGGCGATGGACGGGACGACCGTCCCGAGGTCGAGCTCGAGGTACTCGCTGAACACGGGTTCGGTCGAGGGGTCGTGCCACAGGCCCTGCAGCTTGGAGTACTGCTCGACGAGATCGATCTGCTCCTCGGAGCGCCCGGTCAGACGCAGGTAGTCGAGGGTCACGTCGTCGATCGGGAAGATCGCCGCCGTCGAACCGAACTCGGGGCTCATGTTGCCGATGGTCGCCCGGTTGGCCAGGGGCACCTCGGCGACGCCTTCGCCGTAGAACTCGACGAACTTGCCGACGACGCCGTGCCGGCGCAGCTGCTGCGTGATGGTGAGCACCACGTCGGTCGCCGTCACGCCGGTCGGGATCGAGCCGGAGAGCTTGAAGCCGACGACCTTGGGGATCAACATCGACACGGGCTGACCGAGCATCGCGGCCTCGGCCTCGATGCCCCCGACGCCCCAGCCGAGCACGCCCAGGCCGTTGACCATCGTCGTGTGCGAGTCGGTGCCGACGAGGGTGTCGGGGTACGCCTGCAGCACTCCGCCGACCTCGCGGCTGTAGGTGACCCGCGCCAGGTACTCGATGTTGACCTGGTGGACGATGCCGGTGCCCGGCGGGACGACCTTGAAGTCGTCGAAGGCCGTCTGCCCCCAACGGAGGAACTGGTACCGCTCGCCGTTGCGCTCGTACTCGATCTCGACGTTGCGTTCGAGCGCGTTCTCGGAGCCGAAGAGGTCCGCGATGACGGAGTGGTCGATGACGAGCTCGGCCGGTGCCAGCGGGTTGATCTTGGTCGGGTCTCCGCCGAGCTCGGCGACGGCCTCTCGCATGGTGGCGAGGTCGACGATGCAGGGCACCCCCGTGAAGTCCTGCATGACCACGCGCGCCGGCGTGAACTGGATCTCGGTGTCGGGCTCGGCGGTGGGCTGCCACGACCCGAGGGCCCGGATCTGGTCACCCGTGACGTTCGCACCGTCCTCGGTGCGGAGCAGGTTCTCGAGCAGGACCTTGAGGCTGAACGGAAGCTTCGAAGAACCCTCGACCGCGTCGATGCGGTAGACCTCGTAGTCGGTGGACCCGACCGTGAGGGTGTTCTTCGAGCCGAAACTGTTGATTGCAGACACGTGCCGTCTCCCTTGCTGACTACGCCCTCATCTTGGCCGGTGCGCGCGACGCCCACCAGCGAGGTCAGCCTAAGTCCGCGGGGTGTCCCCGGGGCCGATCCCAGCGATTTGTCTCGATGTCGAGACAAAACATAGCACCAGGAGGCGCGGGTCAGGCCGAGGGGCCGCGCGCGTCGTCCGCCGCCTCGCGTCCGCGGTAGACCGTCCGCACGAGGAGCCAGGTCACCCAGAGCAACCCCGCGTAGAGCGGCACGCCCATGACGAGCTTGAGCGTCCCGAGGAGAGCGACGTCCCCGGCCAGCCACAGCGGCACCTGGACGGCGAGGCGGGCGGCGAACAGTCCGGCCCACAACCAGGTGGCCAGGACGAGGACGCGTCGTTTCGCCCGGTCCCCCCGCCAGCCCGTGCCGTCGTTCGTGAGGAGTCCGACCACGATGCCGATGAGCGGCCAGCGCACGGCGATGCTGACGAGCATCGCGGCGAGCGACGCGGCGTTGATCAGGAGGCCGGGCACGAAGTTGTTCTCGGCACGGCCGGAGAGCAAGGCGATCCCCGCGGAGAGGGCGATGCCGAAGACGCCCGCGAGGGCCTGGGCGACCGGACCGCGCTGGACCGCGCGCGCGACGACGAACGCCACGGCCAGGACCAGCGGGATGAGGACCGACGGGACGACGTCCTGCGTGATCGTGTAGACGACCACGAAGCCGAGCCCGGGCACGATGGACTCGACGAGCCCCCGCACCCCGCCGATGGCGGTGAGCAGCGCCGACGCCGTCGGGACCTCGCCGGGGGCGACCTGGCCGATGCCGGCCCGTCGGGCGGCGGCCTGCAACTGGGCCGCGAGCGACACCCGGGGGTCGTCGAGCGGCGACGGATCAGCCGGATCGGGCCGGTCGTCGGACGCGGACACGTCGGGTCAGACGACCGAGGGCGTGGTGCCCGGGGCGTCGGTCGGGCCGGCCTTCGGCATCGACAGCGGGATCAGCTCGCGCGGAGGCATCGGGGTCGTCCCGCGGACCACGACGATGCTGCGGAAGAGTTCTTCGATCTTCTCGGCAGCGTCGCCTTCGTGAGCCGCGTCGCCCGCGATCACGCCGCGGAGGAACCAGCGGGGCCCGTCGACGCCGATGAAGCGTGCTCGCCGGGTCGTGCCGGGGTCACCGCCCATCACCGGGATCTCGGCGCGGACCTCGGGACCGAAGGGCCCCTCGACCTCGGCCGTCGTGCCGCCCTGCTTCTCGATCTGCTCGCTGATCTGACCTCGGATCTCGTTCCAGAGTCCCGTCGTGCGGGGCGCCGCGAACGGCTGCACCTGCAGCGTCGACTTGGCGAAGTCGAGGCCGACGGCGACGACCCTCTTGCTTCCCTCTTCGACTTCGAGTCGGAGGTGGAGCCCTTCGCGGGGCAGGATCTTGACGCCACCGAGATCGACGTACGGGCGGACGGGGTTGGCCTCGGTCTCGTCCAGCGGGCCCACCTCGGAGCGGTCCGCGGGTGCCGACTTGGAGTCGTCGAACACCTCGACCTCGGCGTCGTCGAGGGACTCGATGTCGATCTCGACGTCGGCGACGTCGGCCGACTCGACGTCGATCTCGACTGCGGCCAGTTCTTGCTCGCGGCGTTTGGACTTCCTCACGCGGTGCCTCCTGGGTTGTGTGCGTATCCGGTGGATCCGTGACCGTCGACCCCTCGGACGCTCTCGGGGAGCGTCGCGACGGGGACGAAGGTCGCGCGGACGACCGGCATGATGACGAGCTGGGCGATCTTGTCACCGACGGCGACGTGGTGCTCGGCCTCGAGGTCGGTGTTGAGCAGCGAGACCTTGATCTCTCCGCGGTACCCCGCGTCGACGGTGCCCGGGGCGTTCACGACGGTGATGCCGTGCTTGGCGGCGAGGCCGCTGCGGGGCATGACGAACGCGGCGAAACCCTCGGGAAGGGCGATGGAGACGCCCGTGCCGACCAGGGCGCGGTGGCCGGGCCTCAGCACGAGGTCCTCGGTCGAGACCAGGTCGGCGCCGGCGTCGCCCGGGTGGGAATACACGGGCACCGACATCGCCTCGGCGGCGATGAGGACGTCGAGGGTCTGGATCACGTGTCGAGGGTAGTGCAGAAGTCTGGTCGAATGGACGTCATGAACCCCTACCGTGAGCGCCTGCTCCCGCCGCTCTCCGTCTTCGTGGCCTGCGCGCTCCTCGTCCCCGCCACCCTCCTGGTCTTCCTGCCGATCAACTCGACGGTCGGCGTGGTGATGGCCGTCGTGTTCTACGCGGCCGCCGTCGTCCTGCTCGTCCTGACCTCGCCCGTGCTGACGATCGACGACGATGGCTTCACCGCGGGGCGGGCCCGTCTGTTCGCCCACGAGATCGGTGACGCCGAGGGCTTCACCGGCGCCGACGCGACACGAGAAAGAGGGCCCCGGCTCGACGCGCGAGCCTGGACCCTCTTCCGGGGGTGGGTGCGACCGGTGGTCAAGATCTCGTTGACGGACCTCGACGACCCGGCGCCCTACTGGTTGGTGTCGACCCGTCGACCCGACGAGGTCGTGCGACGGTTGGAGGCGATCAGGCGGCGCACTCCCGGCAGATAGCGCCCAGCTTGGTCTCGTGGTCGAGCTGCGAACGGTGCTTGACCAGGAAGCACTCGACACAGGTGAACTCGTCGACCTGCGGGGGGAGGACGACGACGTCGAGGTCGAGGTCCGAGAGGTCCTGCCCGGCGAGCTCGAACGAGCCCGGGTTGTCGGCGTCGTCGTCGACGACGCCGGTCATCTTGTCGGGGACCCTTTCTTTGAGCCCCTCGATCGACTCCGAGCCGTCGTCGTCGTTCTTGCGAGGTGCGTCGTAGTCGGTGGCCATGCCCATCCAGTTCTTCGGTGATTCGTGTGCCCGATTCGGCGGGTGCAGTTTGCATCACTCGTTGTCGAATAGCAAACCAGTTCCCACGGCCTTTCAGCCGCCTCGGAAGAACTGACGGCACGCCCGTCGTATTCCCGTGAGAAAGGCCGCCGACGTGCGACTCTTGGCACCGGATCACGACGGTGAAAGGCGTGGAAAATGCAGGATCTCAGGGTCATAGGCGTCCAGAGCGGAGCTCTGCTCGTCGCCACCGACGCCGGTGGCGAGTACCGCCTTCCCGTCACCCACACCCTCCACTCCCAGCTGAGGGCGGCAAGCCCCGGTGACGCCCCGGTCGAACGGAAGGCACCGCCCCGCGAGATCCAGGCCTTGGTCAGGGCTGGCAAGACCCCTCAGCAGGTGTCCGACCTGACCGGCGCCGACCTCGACTACGTGCACCGGTTCGAAGGGCCAGTCCTCGCCGAGCGCGCCTTCGTGCTCGAGAGCGCCAGGGCCGTCCCGGTGTCCGTCGACGACGACGCGGCGTCCGGTGTGCAGGCGACCACCTTCGGAGCCGTCATCGACGAGCGACTGGACGGTGCCGAGACCTCGCAGCGCGACTGGAGTGCCTACAAGGACGCCGAGCACGGCTGGGTGGTCCACCTGGCCTTCGTCACGCACGAGGTCGAGCGCGACGCGACGTGGCGCTTCGACCCGAAGAAGTCGGTCCTCGCCCCCCTCGGCGGCGACGCCCACCGCCTCTCGCAGCACGGCGAGGACGTCGGACCACTCGTCCCTCGTCTCCGGGCCGTCTCCCGTGAGCCGCGCCACGACGACACCTCGGGCCGTTTCGACAGCGGCGCCTTCCTGGTCGAGCAGGCCGACGCGGTCGAACTGCCGGCCGAGACCGCGACCGACCGGTTGCGTCCCGGCGTCCGCAGCACCGCCTCCTTCGCCGCCGCCAACCGGGCACCCGACGACGAGAGCGGGCACGACCAGACCGCGGACCTCCTCGAGGCGCTGCGACGCCGACGCGGAGAACGCGAGGCCGCCCGGTTCTCCGACGACGACGGGCGCCCGGACCACCAGGCCACCGGGGCGATCCGCGTGATCGACGTCCCCCTGGACGACTTCGACCTGCCCGAAGGGGCCACCAAACCCACACCCGTGCTGCCCGACCGGTCGACCCGAGGTGACGCCCCGGCGGGCGACGCACCGGTCCAGCCCACGGGCATCCGGGGCAGCCGGGGACGCGCTGGCCGACGCGAGATGCCCAGCGCGGCCCAGTCGACCAAGAAGGCGCGGGGGCGCACCTCGATGCCGAGCTGGGACGAGATCGTCTTCGGAGCGCGTACGGACGACGACCCCGCCTGACCCTCCTGGCCCGCCCCGGCGGCCACGATCACCGCCGGTAGGCGCCGAACGTCCTCAAGGGCACGAGCGTCTCGTCGTCGGACCACGATCCGTGGTGACCGACCATGGTTCCCGGAGCACCACCGCGATCTCGTCCGTCGTAGTAGGCGACGCCCCGCCGGGCGGCGACGATCACGTCGCCGATGCGGGGCAGGACCGCCGGGTCCACGGCCCCGAACCAACCGGCGTCGACGGCCTCCGACCGGGACAACACCCAGGCTCGGTCGCCTTCGGCTGCTCGCCACGCGTCGAGCACCGCATCCCGGCGGCCCTCGTCGGCATCGGGCTCGAGGTGCAGTTGCAGGCAGCGGGGCTCCCCCGCCACGTGCCTCACCCCGTCGACCAGGGCGGGCATGCCCCCGAAGACGATGCGCCTCCGTTCGGCCACGTCGACGATGCCGTGGTCGGCCGTGACGATCACCCCGACGTCGGGCGCGACCGAGGCCTCCAGCCTCCGGACCTCGCCGTCGACGCCTTCGAGGGCATCGATCCATTCGTCCGATTCCCAGCCGGCACGGTGAGCGATCATGTCGAGCTCGGGGACGTAGAGGTACACCAAGGAGGCGCGGGTCGAGTCGACGAGCGTCGCCGCGGTCTCGAAGCGGTCGGCCACGCTCTCCGCCACGTCGTAGGTGGCGCCCCGGAGGATGGCCTCGGTCAGGCCGGACGAGCGGTAGCGCTTGGGGCCGACGGCGTGGGACTCCACGTCGGTGGCCGTCTCGAACAGCGTGGGACGCCGCTGCCACTCGTCGGGCCGCATGCGATCGTCCCACCCCGAGAGCTGCTTCACCACTCGATCGTTCTCGGGGTCGAGGGCCGAGTAGCCGACGAGGCCGTGCTCGCCGGGGAGCACCCCGGTCGTCAGCGTCGTGAGCGCCGCGGCGGTGGTCGTGGGCCACCCGGACCACAGGCTGCCCTTCACCCCCGACAACGTCCGGGCGTGGCCCCGACGGGCGCCGAGGGCCGCCTGGCCGAGACCGTCCACCAGGACGACCACCGCGGCCCGCGCGGCGGGCAGGCGGAGCGCGTTCGGCTCGCCCCGCAGGGACGCGAGACTCGAGGGCACCACGTCGGCCAGGCTCACGGCCCCTCTGGGGCGCGCCGGTACGATGGAGGACACCGGCCCCAGTCTGGCACAGCGACGATCGGGTGCCCCGTCCACCCCGATCCGTGAGAAGTGCATGACCACCACCGAGAACACGAGCAGCTCCGACCACGGCGAACGCATCGAGGACATCGACGTCTCGCTCGAGATGCAGGGGTCGTTCCTCGAGTACGCGTACTCGGTCATCTACTCCCGAGCGCTGCCCGACGCCCGGGACGGCCTCAAGCCCGTCCAGCGTCGCATCCTCTACCAGATGTCCGAGATGGGCCTCCGGCCCGACCGGGGCCACGTCAAGAGCGCGCGCGTCGTCGGTGAGGTCATGGGCAAGCTCCACCCGCACGGCGACACCGCGATCTACGACGCCATGGTCCGTCAGGCGCAGCCCTTCACCATGCGGGTGCCGCTCATCGACGGGCACGGCAACTTCGGCTCGCTCGACGACGGGCCGGCCGCACCGCGGTACACCGAGGCCCGTCTCGCCGAGGCGTCGCTGGCCATGACCCAGGGACTCGGCGAGGACGTCGTCGACTTCGTCCCCAACTACGACAACCAGTTGATGCAGCCCGAGGTGCTTCCGGCAGCCTTCCCGAACCTGCTCGTGAACGGTGCGAGCGGCATCGCGGTGGGCATGGCGACCAACATGGCGCCCCACAACCTCGTCGAGGTCGTCGGTGCCGCCCGGCACCTGATCGACCACCCCGACGCCAGCCTGGACGACCTGATGGCGTTCGTGCCGGGTCCCGACCTGCCGACCGGCGGCACGATCGCCGGGCTGGCCGGGGTCCGCGACGCCTACGCCACGGGTCGAGGCAGCTTCAAGACCCGGGCGCGGGTCGGCGTCGAGAGCATCACCGCACGGAAGAACGGTCTCGTGGTCACCGAGCTGCCGTACCTCGTGGGGCCCGAGAAGGTGATCGAGAAGATCAAGGACGGGGTGCAGGCGAAGAAGCTCACCGGCATCACGGACGTCACCGACCTGACCGACCACAAGCACGGTCTCCGTCTCGTGATCGGCATCAAGACGGGTTTCAGCCCCGAGGCGGTCCTCGAGCAGCTCTATCGCTACACCCCGCTCGAAGACGGCTTCAGCATCAACAACGTCGCCCTGGTCGAGGGGCAGCCGCGGACCCTCGGCCTGAAGGAGATGCTCGAGGTCTACGTCGCGCACCGCCTCTCGGTCGTCACACGTCGCAGCCGCTACCGGCTGGCCAAGAAAGAGGACCGCCTCCATCTCGTCGAGGGCCTCCTCGTCGCCATCGTCGACATCGACGAGGTCATCCAGGTGATCCGGACGAGCGACGACACGCCTGCCGCCCGGGCACGCCTGCGCGAGGTCTTCGACCTCAGCGAGATCCAGGCCGAGTACATCCTCGACCTGCAGCTGCGCCGACTCACCAAGTTCAGCCGCATCGAACTCGAAGCCGAGCGCGACGAGCTGCTCGCGGCCATCGCCGACCTCAAGGACCTCCTGGCCGACCCCGCCCGCCTCCGGGCCCTCGTCTCGAGCGAACTCGCCGACATCGCCGAGCAGTTCGGCACGCCGCGTCGGACCCTGCTCACGGAGGCCAAGGCGAGCGTCGCGACGACCGGTCGCGGCAGCAGGTCGGCACCGGTGCTCGAGATCGCCGACACCCCGACCCGGGTGTTCCTCTCGACGACGGGCCGCGTCCTGCGGGTGGACCACCTCGACCCCGACTCCGCGGCCCCCACTCCCCCGACCCGGCGCACGAAGCACGACGCCGTCCTCTCGTCGATCGACACGACGACGCGGACCGAGATCGGCGCCGTGACGAACCTCGGCCGCCTCGTCCGGTTCACCCCCGTCGACCTCCCGTCCGTGCCGCCCACGTCCGTCCAGCTGGGTGCGGGGGTGCCCATTCGGGACTACATCGGCGTGGTCGACAAGAAGGAGCGCGTGCTCGGGCTCGTCTCGCTGACCGCCGACCGGAGCATCGCGCTCGGCACGGCCCGCGGGGTCGTCAAACGGGTCGCGACCGGCCAGTACCCCGCCCGACCCGACTTCCCGGTCATCACCCTGAAGAAGGGCGACCAGGTCGTCGGCGTCGCCCAAGGGGTCGACGAGGACGAACTCGTCTTCGTCACGTCCGCCACGCAGTTGCTCCGGTTCACCGCCTCCGCGGTCAGACCGCAGGGGCCCGCGGGCGGCGGGGTGGCCGGCATCAACCTTCCGGACGACGCGACCGTGATCTTCTTCGGTGCCGTGCCCGCGGGCCGCGAGGCCGTCGTCGCGACGGTCTCGTCGAGCAGCTCGACGATCGCCGGCACCGACCCCGGACGTGCCAAGCTCAGCGCGTTCGACGAGTACCCGGGCAAGGGGCGTGCCACGGGCGGCGTCCGGTCCCATTCGTTGCTGAAGGGCGAGGACGCCCTGTCGCTGGCCTGGGTCGGCCCGGCTCCCGCTCAGGCGGTCGGGCCGGACGGTTCGGTCCGCACTCTGCCCGCCGAGCTCTCACGCCGTGACGGATCGGGCACGCCCCTGGACGCGCCCGTGGGCTCGGTCGGCGCCTCGGTGGCACACATCGCCGATTCGGCCACCGGCCTCGAGGCAGGTGCCGAACCGGACGAGTGACCCCTCGACGGACCGACCGAGGCGGCGGCCTCGACGTCGAGACAGGGCGTCCTCGTTCTCGGTGACGGCCTGATCAGGACTCAGACGTCGATGCGGTCCCGGCTGAGACCGGCGCCGTCGATGATGAACTCCTTGCGAGGAGCCACGTCGTTGCCCATCAGCAGTTCGAAGACGCGGGCGGCGTTCTCGGCGTCGTCGACCTTGACGCGCCGCAGCATGCGGTTCTGGCGTTCCATCGTCGTGGTGCGGAGCTGTTCGGCGTCCATCTCGCCGAGTCCCTTGTACCGCTGGATGGGGTCCTGGAACTTCTTGTTCGTGCGCTTGAGCCCTGCGAGGACACCGTGCAGCTCTTTCTCGGAGTACGTGTAGATCGTCTCGTTCGGCTTGCTGCCGGGGTGCATCACGACCACTCGGTGCAGAGGGGGGACGGCCGCGAAGACGCGACCGGCTTCGATCATCGGTCTCATGTACCGAAAGAACAGCGTCAGCAGCAGCGTCCGGATGTGGGCACCGTCCACGTCGGCGTCGCTCATGATGATGACCTTGCCGTAGCGGGCCGCCTCGAGATCGAAGGACCGTCCGGACCCGGCTCCCAGCACCTGGATGATGGAGGCGCACTCGAGGTTCGAGAGCATGTCGCTGACCGAGGCCTTCTGCACGTTCAGGATCTTGCCGCGGATGGGCAGGAGTGCCTGGAACTCGCTGTTCCGGGCGACCTTGGCCGTGCCCAGCGCGGAGTCCCCTTCGACGATGAACAGCTCGCTGTTCGCCACGTCGTTCGACCGGCAGTCGACCAGTTTGGCCGGCAGGGTCGAGTTCTCCAGGGCGTTCTTGCGACGCTGGGTCTCTTTGTGCGCCCGTGCGGCGATGCGGGTCTTCATCTCGGCGACGACCTTGTCGAGCACGAGGGCGGTCTGCGCCTTGTCTTCTCGCCGGGTCGACGTGAACAACGCGCCCAACTCGTTCGCCACGACGTTCGCGACGATCGCGCGGACGGCCGGTGTGCCCAGGATCTCTTTCGTCTGGCCCTCGAATTGCGGCTCGGGCAGGCGCACCGTCAGGACCGCCGTCAGACCGGCCAGGACGTCGTCCTTCTCGATCTTGTCGGTGCCCACCTTGAGGCGACGGGCGTTGGCCTCGACCTGCTGCCGCACGAACTTGAGCAGCCCGGCCTCGAAACCGGTCTGGTGCGATCCGCCCTTCGGCGTCGCGATGATGTTGACGTAGCTGCGGAAGACCGTCTCGTACCCCCCGCCCCAGCGCAGGGCGATGTCGACGTCGCACTGGCGTTCGAGTTCGGTGGCGATCATGGCACCACCGTCGGTGAGCACGGGTACCGTCTCGGTGTAGGTGCCCGACCCGGTCAGACGCCACGTGTCGGTCACGGCGGTGTCGGGAGCGAGGAACTCGACGTATTCGCTGATGCCTCCGTCGAAGCGGAAGGTGCTCTCGAGGGGGAAGCCGCCGTCCGTGAGCGAACCCACGCGTTCGTCGCGCAGGGTCAACGTCAGCCCCGGGATGAGGAAGGCCGTCTGCCGGGCCCTGGCCGACAGCTCATCCGTCTGGAACGAGGCCCCTCGGGTGAAGATCTGGCGATCGGCCCAGTAACGCACCCGGGTGCCGGTGACGCCACGCTTGGTCTTGCCCACTTCTCGGAGCACGCTGCCGGACACGAAGGGGGTGAACGGTGAATCGGGGGTGGGTTCGTCGACGTCCTCGAAGGTGCCGGGTTCACCGCGTCGGAACGACATGGCGTACGTCTTGCCGCCCCGGTCGACCTCGACGTCGAGCCTCTCGGACAGTGCGTTGACGACGGAGGCACCGACGCCGTGGAGGCCGCCGGACGACGTGTAGGACCCGCCGCCGAACTTCCCGCCGGCGTGGAGCTTCGTGAACACGACCTCGACACCGCTCAGACCCGTCTTGGGTTCGATGTCGACGGGCACCCCGCGTCCGCTGTCGCGGACCTCGACGCTGTCGTCGGGGTGCAGAACGACGTCGATGGTGTCGCCGTGCCCGCCCAGCGCCTCGTCGACCGAGTTGTCGATGATCTCCCACAGACAGTGCATCAGGCCCCGGGAGTCGGTCGACCCGATGTACATGCCGGGGCGTTTGCGCACGGCCTCGAGGCCTTCGAGCACCGAGAGGTGCCGGGCCGAGTAGTCGGAGGCGGGGGCGGACGAGGTGGGGGGCATTGTTCTCCTGAGGGGCCCGCCGCCATCTCTCGACGACGGGAATGCGGGGAGGCGGTGACCGCGTTACAGCCTACCGAGGGCCGCCGACACGGCAGTCCCGACACTCGACCGGCCCCTCGCCGCTACGCGATGAGCGAAATCCGGTGCCGATGGCACGCGATACCGACGTCGGCGTGTTTTGATGAGTGTCTCACCCACCGCACCACCGTCAGGAGGAGCATCACATGACTCAGATGGCCACCGACCAGACCGCCGTCGACGAGCTCGGCTCCCGTTACCAGTTGAGCGCCGCGGACCGCTGCGACAGCTGCGGAGCCCAGGCCTACATCCGCGCGACCATGGCCACCGGCGAACTGCTCTTCTGCGCCCACCACGGCGCGAAGTTCAAGGAGAAGCTGCAGCCCACCGCCATCGAGTGGCTCGACGAGAGTTCGAAGCTCCTCGCCCACTGAGACGCCGCGCCTCCCCGGACCACAGCCCGGGCCGGCGGTACGACGAAGGCCCCGCATCCGATCGATGCGGGGCCTTCGTCGTGTCTGCGGACCGACGTCGTCACATGGCCTTGAACGAACGCTCGAGGTTGTCGGCGATGACCTTCTGCGACGCGGCGGCGTACTCGTCGAGCTTCGCGTGCCCGGGGCCTGCCGAGTAGGAGATCATCCGGCGGCTCAGGGCGACGCGGAGCACCCGGTCGGTGAGGGCGGGGTTGAGCGGCAGGACCGGGCCCTTCAGCTGCGTGCCGAAGGAGACCCCGCGTCGGACGCCCTCGCGCCCGTCACCGTTCCCGCCTCCGTGGACGACGGTCCCGAAGGGCTCCGCGTCCACGCCGAGTTCGAGATGCGCGGCATGATCCTCGAAACCGAAGAGGGTGACCTCGTCGCCCTGGTAGTCGGTCGTCACCTGCAGGTAGTTCGTCCGTCGCGGAGCCCCGCGGCGGACCACGGCGTCGAAGAAACCGACTCCCTCGACCGTCGCCCCGTCGACGTCCTCGACGCCCCGACTGAGGAGCTCGAGACCGCCCCCCACCGCCACGACCGGCACCCCGGACGCCGCGAACGACTCGAGCGTCGGCGCGAGGCGGCGAGCGTCGGCGGCGACGGCTCGCACGCCGGACAGGGGGCCGTGCCCCACGACGACCACGTCGGCGACGGTCGGCACGTCGTCGCCCACGCGGTACTCGAGCACGCGGCTGTCGATCCCGGCCCGGTTCGCGCGCACCGAGAGCGACGTCACGTTGCCCCGATCGCCGCTCACGCCGAGCTCTTCCGGGTAGAGGTGGACGATTCGGAGGACGTCGTCGCTCACGCGGTCTTCTCCAGGTCGGGGTGGCCGAGGATGCGACGGGCCAGCATCATCTGCTCGTAGTTCGTCACGAAGTGCTTCGTCTTGTCGCTCGGGGACGGAAGGGCTCGCATCAGACGGATGGCCTTCGAGATGTCTTCTTCGATCACGTGGACCGGGATGCCCTCGTGCTCGAGCCTCAAGGCCAACTGCCAGGCCTTCGCGCCGGCGAGGACGTCGACGTGGTCGAGGTGCGAGAAATCGATGTCGTAGATCCACGAGATGTCGGGCGTGCCCTCGTCGATGGCCAACATGACCTGCTCGACACCCTGCGGGAGTGCGTCGAGGTTCATCTGGAGGCTCGCCGCGTTCTTGAACATGATGAACTCGGCTTCGTCGGCGCCGAGGGACATGCGCTCACCACGGCCGTAGGCCGGCTTCATGCTCTCGAACGCCCGCCGGACGGCGGCCGGGTCGACCGGGTGCCCCAGGACGACCGAGGCCGTCTGGAGCGCCGCTGCCGCGTCGACCGCGTAGTGGAGACCACGGGCCGGCAGCCGGACGTCGATCGGAGTGCCCGAGACCGTGATGGTGGCACCGGTGCCCGTGAGTGCGGTCACCTCGGTCTCCGCGGTCAACGAGGAGTCGGCCTCACGCCTGAAGTCGTGCGCGTTCTGCAGGCCGTTGGGTGACGCGGAGACGACCTCGGAGGAAGCGCCGAACCGGGTCACCGTCTGGCGACCGACCGGCTGGTAGGGGCCGAGGTGCTGGTCGTCGCGGTTCGTGACGACCGCGACCGTCGCCTCGGCGGCGGTGTCGGTCATCATCGTGCCGACCCGCTCGGTCTCGAAGAACCGGTACAACTGGTCGACCTGCACGTTGAGCATGAGCACCGTGGAGGGGTGCAGGGACTTCGTCAACTCGACCGCGAAGGCCTCGTCGACCTCGATGACCCCGATGTCGTCACGGACGCGACCGAAGGGCGTCACCTCACGGAGGAAGGCCGACGCGATGCCCTGCGGGAGGTTGGCACCCGTGGGGTTCGTGAACACCTTCAACCCGTGGGCACGAAGCGTCTCGGTGAGCATCATCGTGGTCGTCGACTTGCCGTTCGACCCGAGCACGAACACGACGCCGCGATCGAACTGGGACGACACATGGGTGAGGAAGTCGGGCGCGAGCTTCAGGACCGTCTGCCCCGGGTACGCCGACCCGCCACCACGCAACCGGGCGACCGCCCGGACGAGACGGCCGGCCAGCACGGGGACCAGGTAACGCACGGGCCTACTCGAGGTAGTCGCGGAGCGACTGTGAACGCGACGGGTGGCGAAGTTTCGCCATCGTCTTGGACTCGATCTGGCGGATGCGCTCGCGCGTCACGCCGAACGTGTCACCGATCTGGTCGAGGGTCTTCGGCATGCCGTCACCGAGCCCGAAGCGCATGCGGATGACACCGGCCTCGCGCTCGGACAGGCTGTCGAGCAGCGATTCGAGCTGTTTCTGCAGCATCGTGAACCCGACGGCGTCGGCCGGCACGACGGCCTCGGTGTCCTCGATGAGGTCGCCGAACTCGCTGTCGCCGTCCTCACCCAGGGGCGTGTGGAGCGAGATGGGCTCGCGGCCGTACTTCTGGACCTCGACGACCTTCTCGGGCGTCATGTCGAGTTCACGCGAGAGCTCTTCGGGCGTGGGCTCGCGTCCCAGGTCTTGCAGCATCTGACGCTGGACACGGGCGAGCTTGTTGATGACCTCGACCATGTGCACCGGGATGCGGATGGTGCGAGCCTGGTCCGCCATGGCCCGCGTGATGGCCTGACGGATCCACCAGGTGGCGTAGGTGGAGAACTTGAAGCCCTTGGTGTAGTCGAACTTCTCGACGGCGCGGATCAAGCCGAGGTTTCCCTCTTGGATCAGGTCGAGGAACTGCATGCCACGGCCCGTGTAACGCTTGGCGAGGCTGACCACGAGTCGGAGGTTGGCACCGAGCAGGTGGCTCTTGGCCCGCTGACCGTCGCGCGACACCCAGCGCAGCTCACGCTCGAGCTCGCGGCTCAGGCCGGTGCTGTTCGCGAGCTTGTCGTCGGCGAAGAGACCCGCCTCGATCCGCATGGCGAGCTCGACCTCTTCGGCCGCGTTCAACAGGGCGACCTTGCCGATCTGCTTCAGGTAGTCCTTGACGGGGTCGGCCGTCGCACCCGTGATCGTCGTCGAGTAGACGGGCATCTCGTCGTCGTCGTCCTGCGAGATGACGAGCGCGCCGGTGGGGAGGATCTCGGGGACGGGCTTGGCGCCCTCGCCGTCCGCGTCGTCGGCGGCAGCCGGGTCGACCGCGGCCTCGGCGTCGACCTCGTCGTCGGCGGGTTCGGCTGCGGCGGCCTTCTTGGCCGCGGCGGTCTTGGCCGGAGCCTTCGTCGCCGCCTTCTTGGCGGGAGCCCTCTTGGCCGGCGCCTTCTTGGCGGGAGGAGCCGTGGTCTCGGCCTCGACGGCCGTGTCGTCGGTCACGGCCTCGTCGGGGGCCGTGGTCGCCTTGCTTCGTGTAGCCATGCGAACACCTTTCAGTTCTCGGTACGTTCCGGACCGGACGCGATCGTCGCGTTCACGTGCGCCGGTGGGGACGTCGACCGGCACTGGGCGTCGGCCGAATTCGGGCAGTACTAGGACCCATGTCAAGTCCTCGATCGAATGCGCGTCGACGACGTCGACGCGGTAACTCGATCGATGGACATGAACGGGTCCGTATCCCATTATTGCACGTCCGACCGGTGCCGAGCGACAAGGGCGACCTCAGGCGGTCGGTCCCCTCCGGGCCCGGGTGCGTGCGGCATGCCATCTCTTGTTGAGGGCAACCCAGAGCGGCGCCACCTCTATTCCTTCCTCCAGCCGCAGGCCCCGGCGGGTGCGCCGACGCTCGACGAGCAGAGCCACCACGCCACCGCCGATCACCACGTACTGCACGAGCAGCGCGATGCGGAACGACTCGAACGCGAAGAGGTCGCTCGGCTGGCCCGAGGCGATGCGGGCGGCATCGAGTCGATCGAGCACGACGCCGATGAGGAACATCATCACGAAGCTCGCCAGGAAGCCACCGACGTTGACCACCCCGTTGGCCACGCCGAGGCTGCGAAGCGGGTTGAAGGTCCGCGCGAAGTCGAAGCCGATCAGGGAACCGGGCCCGCCCACTCCGAGCACGACCACGAGCACGTAGGCGAGCCAGTGCGGGGGTGTCCCCGGCCACGCGAGCAGCGTCGTCCAGACCACGGCCAGCACCGTGACGATGCCGAGGACCAGGTTGGAGCGTCGCATCGGGTACCGGGCGACCAGCACCCCGAGGACCGGCCCCGCCACGACACCGGACAGCACGAGGAGGGAGAGCATGCCCGAGGCCTCGGCGGTCGTGAAGCCCAGACCGCCCACCAACAGGGGAACGCCCCACAGCAGGCTGAAGACCGTGCCCGACGACTGCGTCACGAAGTGCGACCAGAACCCCAGCCGGGTACCGGGACGCCGGACGCTCTGTCCGAGCTGTCGCCCCGCGTCGGCCCAACTGACGACCGTCTCGGAGCGGACGCGACCGGTCGGCGACTCCTTCACGACCAGGAGCACCACCACGGCGGCCACGACCGACAACGACGCCGCGCTGAGGAAGGCCGGGCCCCACCCCGCCCCGTGCAGGACGATCGACAGCGGCACGGCCGACAGCACCTGACCCAGTTGTCCGACGTTGCCGGTCCACTGCGACACCTGCGGCAGGATCGGACCACGGAACCACGAGGGCAGCAGACGGATCACCGAGATGAAGGTCATCGCGTCGCCGGCGCCGACGAGCACGCGGCCCACGACGGCCACGCCGATCGTCGGGGGCGAGAGCGCCACGACCAGCTGGCCCGCCGCCAGCAGGACGGCCCCTGCGACGATGAGCCTCTTGGGCCCCACCCGGTCGAGCAGGACGCCGACCGGGATCTGCAGCCCGGCGTAGACGACGAGTTGGACGACGGCCAGGGTCGACAGGGTGGAGGCCGAGACGCCGAAGAGCTGCTGGGCCTCGACGCCGGAGACGCCGAGCGACGACCGCTGCAGGACGGCGACGACGTACGCGAAGACGGCGGCGCCCCAGACGACCCAGGCGCGTGCGGAGTTCACCCCGTGACCCTAGCCGACCGGGCGCCGGCCGCCGGCCCGCGCCTCCCGCGTCCGCGGATCGGAACGGACCCGGGAGGTGCGGTGCCGGTCAGGCGCGGTCGTCGCCCTCGCCGTCGACCCGCCGGGTGGCGAGGAACTTCTCGAGTTCGGCCGCGAGTGCGTCGGCCGTGGGCACCTGGCCGTCCTGGTCGGTCAACGGCGACGGCAGCGGGTTTCCCTGCATGTAGGTGTCGTGACGTTCCTCGAGCGTGGCGACCAGGCGCGAGAGCTCGTGGTTGCCGGCGACCTGCTCGTCGACCTTGACCATGAAGTCACGACCCTCTTCGCGGAGGCGGTCGGTCGGGAAGATCAGACCCGTCGCGGCACTGATGCTCGACAGCGCCGCCACGGCGGCGTCGGGGAACTCGGTGTCGGCCAGGTAGTGCGGGACGAGCAGGACGAAGCCCGCCGTGGGGTGACCCGTCTCGCCGAGCCGGTGTTCGACGAGGTGCAGAGCGTTGGCGGGGGCCTGGGTCACGGGCTTCCAGACGGACATCGCCTCGACCAGGTCGGACCGGTTGCCGCTGACCGTCACGCCGATGGGACGGGTGTGGGGCACGGGCATCGGGATCGAGTGCACCCAGGTCGTGGTCGAGACGCGGTAGCGCTCGACGAGCTGCACGACGGCCGCGGTGAAGCGCTGCCACTGGAAGTCGGGTTCGAAGCCCGCCAGGAGGAGGAACCGCTGACCGAGGTCGTCGTGGACGAGGTAGAGGGAGAGGGTCGACGGCTCGATCTCGGAGATGTGGTCCTGGTCGAACGTGAAGGTCGGGCGACGGGCCCGGTAGTCGAGGAGCTCGTCGGCGTCGAACGTCGCCACGAGGGTGTGGTCGAGGGTGTCGAGGACGTACTCCGCGAGCTGGCTCACCGCCGAGCCCGCGTCGGCGAACCCGGTGAGTCCGGCGACGAGCGGGAGGCCCTCGGGCACGCCGTCGGCGTCGGGGGTGAAGTCGTAGAGAGCTGCGGGGTCGTGCATGGTCTCCATGCTAGGCACCGGTCGTCGCCAGGAGGGCCCGCGACCACGTGCCGAGAGCGAACACCACGGTGGATACGATGGATGGATGACCGTCGCCACCCTCTCCGTCCTGCCGTCCGATCCGATCACCGCCGAGGCCGACGTCCTCGTCGTCGGAGTGGTGAAGGGGGCCGACGGTCCCGAGCCGACCCTCGAGGTCCCGGGGCTCGCCGAGTCCTTCGCCGCCCTCGGTGTGACGGGCGCGCGGGACGAACTCGTCAAGGTCCCCGCGTCCGGCGTCGCGGCCACCATCGTGGCGCTGGTCGGCCTGGGCGACGCCGTCACGGCCGAGAGCCTGCGCTACGCCGCCGGCTCGGCCGTCCGTCAGCTCACGGCCGTCGACCGGGTCGTCCTGGCCCTGCCCGTGGGCGACGCCGCCGACGCACTGGCCGCCCTCGAGGGCGCCGCGATCGCCTCGTACGAGTTCGACGCGTTCCGGCACTCCTCTGCGTCCGACACCCGTCGACACGCTCGCGACATCGCCCTCGCGACGGCCACGGAGGTCCAGGAGTCCGTCCTCGACCGTGCCGCCGTGGTGGCCGAGGCGGTGCACACCGTCCGTGACCTCGCCACGACTCCCCCGCAGCAGATGTACCCCCAGGCACTCGCCGACTTCGCCGTCGCGCACGCGTCGGACGACGCCCTCTCGGTGACCGTGCTCGACGAGGACGGCCTCCGTGACGGCGGGTACGGGGGCATCCTCGGCGTCGGCCAGGGCTCGAGCCGCGGTCCCCGACTCGTCAAGGTCGAGTACTCCCCCGCCGGAGCCGCCAAGCACCTCGCCCTGGTCGGCAAGGGCATCACGTACGACACGGGCGGGTTGTCCCTCAAGCCCGCCGGGAGCATGCTCGGCATGAAGGACGACATGACGGGGGCCGCCACGGTCCTCGCCGTGACGGTGGCCGTGGCCAAGCTGCGGCTCCCCGTGCGGCTGACCGCCTGGCTCTGCATCGCCGAGAACATGCCGAGCGGCACGGCGATTCGACCCGACGACGTCCTCACCATCAAGGGCGGCACGACCGTCGAGGTGACGAACACCGACGCCGAGGGCCGCCTGGTCATGGCGGACGGGTTGGTCGCGGCGAGCGACGAGCAGCCCGACGCCATCGTCGACGTGGCCACCCTCACGGGTGCCCAGGTCGTCGCCCTGGGCATGCGCTACGTCGGCGTCATGGGCAACGACGACCTCGCGTCCGAGATCGTGTCGCTCGCCGACACGGCCGGCGAGACCTTCTGGCGCATGCCGCTGGCCTCCGAACTCCGCGCGCGCCTGAACTCCGACGTGGCCGACCTCGTGAACGCGACCCCGGGCAACACGGCCGCAGGCATGCTGCTCGCCGGCGTCTTCCTCAACGAGTTCGTCGGCTCGCGGGAGGGCACGACGACGCCGATCCCCTGGGCCCACCTCGACATCGCCGGTCCGTCAAACAACAAGGGCGGCGGCTACGGCTACACGGCCAAGGGCTCGACGGGCGTGACCGTCCGTACCCTGATCGAGCTGGCCGACAAGTTTTCTGCTGCGTAGTAGGGTCGAGGGGGCGGGAGAAACCCGCTGAGATCGGTCCCCCGAGAGCATCCTCCGACGCGCGTCACGACGACGCCGCCGAACGGTGCGGTCGGTTCGGGGACGGGCGTCGTCGCCACCGCGACGGCCCCGCCTCGGCGTCGGGGCACCGCGGACGCACGAGGGAGTTGCTGGGTGTCGGAACAGAATTTTGACCTGGTGGTGCTCGGTGGCGGGAGCGGCGGATACGCCGCAGCGCTGCGAGCGAGCGAGTTGGGCCTGAGCGTCGCACTCGTCGAGAAGGACAAGGTCGGGGGCACGTGCCTCCACCGAGGCTGCATCCCCACCAAGGCGCTGTTGCACTCGGCCGAGGTGGCCGACGTGTCGCGCGAATCCGCCAAGTACGGCGTCAACACCGATTTCCACGGCATCGACATCGCCGCCGTGACCTCGTACCGCGAGGGCATCGTCGCCAGCAAGTACAAGGGTCTCCAGGGGCTCGTCAAGGCCCGTGGCATCACGACCGTCGAGGGCGAGGGCAAGCTCACGTCGCCCTCGACCGTCCAGGTCGGCGAGACCACGCTCAAGGCCAAGAACGTCGTGCTCGCGACGGGTTCGTACTCGCGGAGCCTCCCCGGTCTCGAGATCGGCGGCAAGGTCATCACCAGCGAGCACGCCCTCGCGCTCGACCACGTGCCGAACAAGGTCGTCATCCTCGGCGGCGGCGTCATCGGCGTCGAGTTCGCCAGCGTCTGGAAGAGCTTCGGCGTCGACGTGACCATCGTCGAGGCCCTGCCGCACCTCGTCCCCAACGAGGAGGAGTCGATCTCGAAGCAGTTCGAGCGCGCGTTCCGCAAGCGCGGCATCGCCTTCTCGCTGGGCGTCCGGTTCCAGGGAGTCGAGCAGAACGACGACGGCGTCGTCGTCACCCTCGAGGACGGCAAGACGTTCGACGCCGACCTCATGCTCGTCGCCGTCGGCCGTGGCCCGTCGACCGCCGGTCTCGGCTACGAAGAGGTCGGCATCACGATGGACCGCGGTTTCGTCCTGACGAACGAACGTCTCGCGACGAACGTGCCCGGCGTCTATGCCCTGGGCGACATCGTGCCCGGCCTGCAGCTCGCGCACCGCAGCTTCCAGCACGGCATCTTCGTCGCGGAAGAGATCGCCGGCCTCAAGCCGCAGGTGATCTCCGACGTGAACATCCCCAAGGTCACCTACTCCGACCCCGAGGTCGCATCCGTCGGCCTGACCGAGGTCAAGGCCGCCGACCAGTACGGCGCCGACAAGGTCACCAGCTACGACTACAACCTCGCGGGCAACGGCAAGAGCCACATCATCGGGACGAGCGGCTCGGTCAAGGTGGTCCGCGTCGTCGACGGTCCCGTCGTGGGCGTGCACATGATCGGCGCACGTGTCGGCGAACTGATCGGTGAGGCACAGCTCGCCGTCAACTGGGAGGCCTACCCGGAGGACGTCGCTCCCCTGATCCACGCGCACCCCACGCAGAACGAAGCCCTCGGCGAAGCCATGCTGGCCCTCGCGGGCAAGCCGCTTCACGCGATGTAGATCCCTGGCACCATCGCTCCTGCTCAGCAGGGGCCCGCACCACCACCACAGCAACCACAGACACACATGTCGTCAAAGGAGCCCCACAGATGAGCGAATCCGTCAACCTCCCGGCACTCGGAGAGAGTGTCACCGAGGGTACGGTCACCCGCTGGTTGAAGAACGTCGGTGACCGCGTCGAGGTCGACGAGCCGCTGCTCGAGGTCTCGACCGACAAGGTCGACACCGAGATCCCTTCGCCCGTCGCCGGCGTGATCGAGGAGATCCTCGTCGCCGAGGACGAGACCGTCGAGGTGGGCACGGCCCTCGTCCGCATCGGAGACGGCAGCGCCTCCGAGTCGCCGGCGGACGAACCGGAAGCCGCCGCAGAGCCGGAACAGGCACCCTCGGCACCCGCCGAGCCGGAGGCCGAGGAACCCGAGCTCCCGTCGTCCGCGGCCCCTGCCCCGGGCGAGGACTCCGCCGCCAGCGCGCCCGAGCCCGCCCCCGCGGTGGACCCCGCGCCCGCCGCCCAGCAGGACGGCGCACAGCAGGACGCCGCCGGCCAGCAGCCGGCCGCCGCACAGCCCCAGGCCGCCCGGCCCAGCAGCGAGCAGCCGGCCCCGTCGGCACCGACGCCGTCGCCCGCCACGGGCTCGTCCGAGACGTCGGCACCCGCCACGCCGGCCCCGAGCAGCGGTGCGCCGGTCGGTTACGTCACCCCGCTCGTCCGCAAGCTGGCGAACGAGAAGGGTGTCGACATCTCGACCCTGTCCGGCAGTGGCGTCGGCGGTCGCATCCGCAAGGAGGACGTCCTCGCCGCCGCCGAAGCCGCCGCGACCTCGACGACCTCGGCGCCGGCCTCCTCCGGTCCCGCCCCGATCGAGGTGTCGCCGTTGCGCGGCACGACCGTTCCGATGTCGCGCCTCCGCAAGGTCGTCGCCGAGCGTGCGGTCCAGTCGATGCAGGCCATGGCCCAACTCACCAGCGTGGTCGAGGTCGACGTCACCAAGGTCGCGGCCTTCCGCGACGCCAACAAGGGTGCCTTCCTCGAGAAGACCGGCAACAAGCTGTCCTTCCTGCCGTTCTTCACCCTGGCGGCCGCCGAGGCGCTCAAGGCGCACCCGAAGCTGAACGCCACCGTCGACGGTGACTCGATCGTCTACCCCGACCACGAGCACGTTGCCATGGCGGTCGACACGGAGCGCGGCCTGCTGACGCCGGTCATCAAGAACGCCTCGGACCTCGACCTCGCGGGCATCGCCGGCCAGATCGCCGACCTCGCGCAGCGCACGCGTGACAACAAGCTGAAGCCCGACGAGCTGGCCGGTGGCACCTTCACCGTCACCAATACGGGGTCGCGCGGCGCCCTGTTCGACACCCCCGTGGTCTTCCTTCCACAGGTGGCCATCCTCGGCACCGGCATCGTCGTCAAGCGCCCCGTGGTCATCAAGGCCGACGGTTCGGAGTCCATCGCCATCCGGTCGATGGTCTACCTGGCCCTGTCGTACGACCACCGCATCGTCGACGGCGCCGACGCGGCGCGCTTCCTGGTCGCCGTCAAGGAGCGCCTCGAGGGCGGGGACTTCACGTCCAAGCTCGGCATCTGACGCCCCTCGCGTGAGGCCCGACCGGCCTCACCGATCGACGATCACGTCGCGAAGCCGCCAACCGGCCTCGGTCCTCATCATGAGGACCGAGGCCGTTTCGCCGTGCGGGCCCGTCGCCTCGAAGAACACCGTCCCCCCGGTTCGTGACATTCGTCCCGTGAGCTCGAGAGGGACCGTCGCCGCCGCGGCGAGCGAGGGGTCGTCGAGCACGTCGGCGTCCCGGAGAGCGATCGGCGAACCGGGTTGATCGACGGCGTCGAGACAACTCGGCGTGACGTCGCGCAGGCACGTCAGCCGTGCCTGCAGGAGCACCTCGGCGGCCGCACCGGCATCGTCGCCCCCCACCAGGGCTTCGACCTCGCCGGGCGTCACCGCCCCGCCCGTCCGAGCGGGTGCAGGCGTGCGGGTGTCCGCGGAGTCGCCGGACGGGCTCACCGGCGCCGACGACTCGGACCCGGGCGCGACCGGACCCACCCCGTCGGACGGTCCGTCCTGACGTGGAACGTCATCACGTCCCGAGGCGGCCGGTCCGAGGACGAGAGCCACCCCGGCGACGACGACGCCCGCGGCCGCGAGCAGCCGGTATCGCCGACGGACGGCTCGCAGGGCGTCGACCAGCCGCCGTGGGCGGAGGTCGGCCACGCCCGCGATCACCCGGTCGATCGCCTCCGACTCGGGCAGGAGGGCGAGCCAGCCCGGAATGACCCGTTCGTCCGCTGCGACCGACTCGACGCGTTCGCCCTGGGGGACCTCGTCGCCCTCGACCACGGCGTCGACACTCGAGAGCGGGACAGCCTCGCCGAGGTCGAAGACCGATTCGACGAGGGACTCGAAGCTCGTCGAGTCCAGGACCGGCGGCGAGGATCGCGAGGCCGGTCGCACCGCCCGCTCGACCAGGGCCCGGGCGAACTCCGCCGCCACGGGCAGCGAGGTGCGCTCGGCGTCCGGCCCCGCATCCGACCCCGCGTCCACAGGATGGACGCCGACCAGGACGGGTGCCCCGCGGGCGTCGATCTCGACGTCGTCGACGTCCAGCGCATGCACGGCCGTGCCCCGACGGGCCAGATGCTGGATGGCGCCGAGCACGGGGACGATGAGGGTGATGACCTCCCCGGTCTCGGGTCGACCGCGGGCGGCCAGCCACGAGGCGAGTGGGTCGCCGCCGACGTCCGCGAAGACGAGCACGACCTCGCCGGACGGGTCCGTCACCACGTCGACGAGGGTGGCGACGTGGGCGTGGTCCGCCCGGGAGAAGGCGACCGCCTCGGCGACGGGAGAGCGTCCGGCCGGACGCGACCCGCGCCTCCTGAGCACGACGCGTGAGCCGTCGGGTGCCTCGGCGAGGATGCGCTCCACCCCGCCGTCGAGGCGCCGGGAGAGCACGCGGTAGGGGCCGATCGACTCGTTCGTCATGAGGCGATGGTGTCGTCCGGTGGTCGTCGGCGCCCTCGCGCCGGGGGGCCCTGTCGACCGGCGACGGACCGGAGTCCCTGGGGAGGATTCGTCGGGACCGCCGACCCCGTATCCTGGTGCACATGGCTCGACGCACGTCTCCCGAGAACACGTCCCCGAAACCGCCGAAGGAACCCGGCCGTTTCAAGCAGATGTGGCAGGTCTTCCAGATGACCCGCCGCGTCGACAAGACGGCGCTGCCGATGATGCTGCTGGCGTTCTTCGTGCCCGTGCTGCTCGGCGTGGCCGCGGCGCTGCTGCTCACGGGTGGCAACGTGCTCGCGCTGGTGCTCTACATCGTCGTCGGCGTCATGCTCGGGTTCCTGCTGCTGCTGATCGTGCTGGGTCGTAAGGCCGAGCGCGCGGCCTACTCGCAGATCGAGGGGCAGCCGGGTGCCGTCGGTGCCGTCATGAAGAGCGGCCTGCGTCGTGCGTGGCGTGCCGCCGAGATGCCCGTCGCCGTCCAGGGGCGCAGTCAGGCCGCGGTGTACCGCGCGGTCGGCCGGCCGGGCGTGGTGCTCATCGCCGAGGGCGGCGCCGGCCAGACCCGCCGACTCGTCGACGAAGAGCGTCGCAAGGTCACGCGCATCCTGCCGAACGTGCCGGTCCACGTGCTGAACGTCGGCCCCGATGCCGACTCCGTGCCCCTCCACAAGCTCGCCGGACGCATGAACAAGCTCAAGTCGTCCATCAACCGCAACGAGGTGCTGGCCGTCAGCAACCGCCTCCAGTCCCTCGGCCAGAACGGCCTGCCCATCCCCAAGGGTGTCGACCCCTTCAAGGTGCGGTCGGGCCGTCCGCGCTGACCCGGCGACCCCCGCCTCGACGCGACGTGACGACGGCGCCCCTCCGATCAGGAGGGGCGCCGTCGTGCGTGCGGGACGGATGCCTCAGACGCGGACGAGCAGCGTCCCGGCGACGCGATCGTGCAGCCCGCGCTGGTCGAGGTCCCAGACGACGGCCGGGATGACGAGCACGAGCAGCACCGACCGCAGGACCGGCCGGCCGACGCCGATGCGACCGCCCGCCATCGGCACGAGGCGCATGCCCAGGGCGAGGTGCCCGAGGGTGCCGCCGAAGAGCACCAGGAACAGGATCTGCATCAGCAGGAAGACCCCGGTGATCGCCAGGCCCTCACCGCCGAAGAAGAGTGCGGCGACGGCGTAGGCGATCGCCCAGTCGACGGCGAGCCCCGCCACGCGCCGTCCGAGTCGGGCCACGGAGCGCGGCCCCTTCTCGGGCAGCCCGAGACGCTCGCCCGGCCAGCGTTGCGCGCCGTCGTCGGGGCCGCCCACGGAGGCGGGACGGGAAGGAGGCGCGGTGCGATCGGGCATGCATCGAGCCTACCGACGGGCCGAGCCGTAACATGCCCGAAACATCAGGGACACCGCAGCGAAACGGCCCCTCCGTAGCCTCGACGGAGGCTGCGTCCCGCATCCGATCCGTTCCAAGCCCATTGGAGAGACATCTAGATGTTCACTGATTCTTCCGAGGTGCTGAAGTTCATCAAGGACACCGACGTCAAGTTCCTTGACATCCGCTTCACCGATCTTCCCGGTGTCCAGCAGCACTTCAACATCCCCGCCTCCACGGTCGACGAGGAGTTCTTCTCCGTCGGACAGCTCTTCGACGGGTCCTCCATCCGGGGCTTCGCCTCGATCCACGAGTCGGACATGCAGCTCATCCCCGACGTCACGACCGGGTACGTCGACCCGTTCCGCGCCGAGCGCACGCTCGTCCTCGTGTTCGACATCTTCAACCCGCGCAACGGCGAGCTGTACAGCCGTGACCCGCGCCAGGTCGCCAAGAAGGCCGAGAAGTACCTCGCGTCGACCGGCATCGCCGACACCGCCTTCTTCGCCCCCGAGGCGGAGTTCTACATCTTCGACGACGTCCGCTACGAGGTGAAGCAGAACGCCAGCTTCTACAGCGTCGACTCCGAAGAGGGCGCCTGGAACACCGGCCGCGTCGAAGAGGGCGGGAACCTCGCCAACAAGACGGCGTACAAGGGCGGCTACTTCCCCGTCAGCCCCGTCGACAAGACGGCCGACCTGCGCGACGACATCAGCCTCAAGCTGATCGACTCGGGCCTCGAGCTCGAGCGTGCGCACCACGAGGTGGGCACCGGCGGCCAGCAGGAGATCAACTACAAGTTCGACACGATGGTCCACGCCGCGGACGACATCCTCAAGTTCAAGTACATCGTCAAGAACACCGCCGAGCAGTGGGGCAAGGTCGCGACCTTCATGCCGAAGCCCCTCTTCGGCGACAACGGCTCGGGCATGCACACCCACCAATCGCTCTGGAACGACGGCAAGCCGCTGTTCTACGACGAGAACGGCTACGGCGGCCTGTCCGACCTCGCCCGCTGGTACATCGGTGGCCTGCTCAAGCACGCTCCCGCCGTCCTCGCCTTCACGAACCCGTCGATCAACTCGTACCACCGTCTGATCCCGGGCTTCGAGGCGCCCGTGAACCTGGTGTACTCGGCCGGCAACCGTTCGGCGGCCATCCGCATCCCGATCACCGGCACGAACCCGAAGGCCAAGCGCATCGAGTTCCGCGTCCCCGACGCCGCCTCGAACCCGTACCTGGCGTTCGCCGCGCAGCTGATGGCCGGCCTCGACGGCATCCAGAACCGCATCGAGCCGCACGAGCCGGTCGACAAGGACCTCTACGAGCTGCCGCCCGAGGAGGCGAAGAACATCCCGCAGGTGCCCGCGTCGCTCGAGGGTGCGCTCGACGCGCTCGAGGCCGACCACGAGTTCCTGACCAAGGGCAACGTGTTCACCGAGGACCTCATCGAGACCTGGATCGCCTACAAGCGCGAGAAGGAGATCCTGCCCATGGCGCAGCGTCCTCACCCCTTCGAGTTCGAGCTGTACTTCGGCGTCTGACGCCGTCGCACCACGAAAGGCCCGCATCCCCCCAGGGGGTGCGGGCCTCTCGCGTCGCCGCCGCAGCGGTCCTCGGGGTGACGACCCGCGCCTCCTCTGGGTCACCCCGGACCAGGAGGCGCGGGGGCGCACGCAGGACGGGCCGCCTCCCGAGGGAGGCGGCCCGTCAGCCCGTGCCCGACGATCCGGTCAGGCGGGTACGGCGGTCGGCGTCAGCACACGACGCTGGGCCGGCGTGCGACGGCCGCCCAGCGGACGGACCTCCCAGCCGGCGGCCGACCAGACCTCGGCGTCGAGCACGTTGCGCGCGTCGATCACCACGGGGTTGGCGGCGAGCTCGGCGAGCCCGGCCGCGTCCGCCCCGACGAACTCGGGCCACTCGGTGAGGAGCAGCACCGCGTCGGCGTCCGTCACGGCCTCGGCGGCCGAGTCCGCGAACGACAGCGTCGGGAAGCTCCGCTGGGCCGTCTGCGTGGCCTCGGGGTCGACGACGAGCACCTGGGCGCCCCGGAGGTGCAGGGCCGCCGCGACGTTGAGGGCCGGCGAGTCGCGCACGTCGTCGGTGTGCGGCTTGAACGCCGCCCCGAGCACCGCGATGCGCCGGTTGAGCACGGAGCCGCCGCAGGCGTCGATCGCCTGGTCGATGACCCGCTGGCGCTGGGCCATGTTGATCTCGTCGACCTGTTGCATGAGCCCGACGACGCGGTGGGCGGACAGCTCGTTGGCCCGGAACATCAGGGCACGGATGTCCTTCGGCAGGCACCCGCCGCCGAAGCCGAGCCCCGCGTTCAGGAACTTGCGTCCGATGCGGTCGTCGAAGCCCAGCGCGTCGGCGAGGGTCGAGACGTTGGCACCGGCCGCCTCGCACAACTCGCTGATGGCGTTGATGAACGAGATCTTCGTCGCGAGGAACGCGTTGGCGCTGACCTTGACGAGTTCGGCGGTCGGCAGGTCGCACGAGATGACGGGCGTGCCCGTGGCGATCGGCAGGGCGTAGACCTCACGCATCAGGGCCTCGGTGCGGACGTCGGTGCCGCCGAAGACGATGCGGTCGGGACGCAGCGTGTCCTCGACGGCATGGCCCTCGCGGAGGAACTCGGGGTTCCAGACGAGGTCGGCCGAGACACCGGCGGGGACGACGCCCGCCACGATCTCGCGCAGGTGCGCCGCCGTTCCGACCGGGACGGTCGACTTGCCGACGATGAGGCCGTCGTGGCTCAGGGCGGCGGCGACGTTGCGGGTCGCCTCCTCGACGTACGAGAGGTTCGCGGCGTGACTCCCCCGGCGCTGCGGCGTGCCGACGCAGATGAAGTGCACGTCCGACAGGGCCACGGCCTCGGCGAGGTCGGTGGTGAAGGAGAGTCGACCGGTACCCACGTGCTCGAGGATGAGTTCGGGCAGGCCGGGCTCGAAGAACGGCACGCGCCCCTCGGCCAGGGCGGCGACCTTGGCGGGGTCGGTGTCGACCCCGATGACGTCGAAGCCCATCTCGGCCATGGCCGCCGCGTGCGTGGCGCCGAGGTAGCCGGTGCCGATGACGCTGATTCGGGGCTTCACCGAGGTGGCGTCGGCCCCCGTCGCGGCGACGGCGGACTCGGGGGTGGTGGCGTCTTTCTTCATGATGCGCTCCTGGGGATGGGGAAGAGGCGGGAGAAGGGGAAGGTGGTGGCTGTCGTCACGGCGACGGCTGCAGGTCGTAACCGACGTCGCGTCGGGTGATCCCCGCGGTGAAGGCGGCGAGGCTGTCGGACCGGGACGTGAGGCGCCAGTCGTTGGTCGACCGCACCCCGTCCACGACCGTGGTGGCGACGAGGTCGAAGTACGAGAAGCCGATGATGTCCGCGTTCGCCGGATCGGCCAGCGCGGCGAACAGCGAGTTGAACCACTGCGCCTTCTCGCTCGTGGCCGTCGGATCCGACGAGCCACCCGTCTCGCTGGCGCCGATCTCGGCGAGCAGGATGTTCTTGCCCGGTGCGATCGCCCGGAGCTGCTTCAGGGTGGCCCCGAAGGTGCTGTCGAAGGTCGGCTTGGACTTGTCGTCGTACGGCGGGCGGTAGTAGCCCGACATGCCCACGATGTCGACGTACTCGGGGCCCGGGTAGAGGGTCGCCAGGAAGGCCTCCGTGGTGTGGTTGCTCCCGCCCGTCTTGCCCGTGGCCAGACGGTCGACCCGCGTGGGCGCCCAGATCCAGGCGACCAGGTCGTTCGCACCCTGCCGCTCGAACAGGTCGTGGACGTGCTGCCAGGCCTTCACGTAGTCCGCGGGACCGTTGCCGTTGACGGCGCCCTTGCTGTTGCCGTAGTCGGTGCTCCAGGGGTACCAGGTGCCGTTCATCTCGTGGTCGAACCGCAGGGCCAGCGGCATGCCGTTGGCCACGATGTCGTCGGCGTAGGTGGTCAGGTACGAGTCGAAGCTGCCGTCGATGATCTTCGTCAGGCTGTAGTCGGGCTGTTCGGGCTCGTTGTTGCCGGCCTTGATCGGCTGCGACTCCCACGTCAGGACGGGCAGCTTGCCCCGCGACCAGGACGAGCGGACGGCGTCGGCACGGAACTCCTGGTCGAAACCCTGGAAGTACCCGACCATGTTGGCCTCGGAACCGACCGCCGCCTCCTGCGCGTCGTAGGTCGCCCAGTTGAACGGCGCCTGGTCCGTGAAGAGCCCGAAGTACCGCGAGTCGGGGTCGATGATCGAGGCGAGGGACGGCGTCTCGACCGTGACGGGGCCCGTGGCGCCGCCTCCGGTCGATCCGTTCGACCCCGTGCCGCCCGACCCGGAGCCGGACGACGCGCCGGTCCCCCGACCGCCGGCGGTGCCTGCGGCGCCCGACCCGGTGCCCGCGCCCCCCGACTCCGCGGCGGTCTGTGCCTGGGCCAGCGCCGACTCGGCGGAGGCGAGCTTCGCCTGCGCCGCGGTCAGCTGTCCCTCGGACGTCCAGGCCTGCTGCTGCACGTCGGCCAGGGCGGCCTTGCTCTCGGCGAGCTGCTTCTTCGCGGAGACCAGCTGGTCGAGCAAGGCGGACCGGTCCGCCTTGAGCGACGAGACGTTGATGGACGGGTCGACGCCCGTGACCTCGGTGACGGCACTGCGGACGATGTTGTCGGACGGCGAGACCCAGATGAGCCACGAGATCATCGCGAGCAACACCACCACGGCGGTGGCGCCGAGCGCCGTGCGTCGGGCGTTGCCGTGCGAGGTGGCCCACCAGGCGCCGGAATGCATGTGGACGGGAGTGACGAAGTCCTGCGTCGAGTCAGACAATGAAGAAGACCTCCAGGGCGATGATGGCGGCGCCGATCAGGTACGGGAACCCGGCTTTGGGGTTGAGGCGACGACGAGGAGGCGCGGTGGCGGTGGCCACGGCGGCCACCGGTGCCGGCGTGGTCGCGCCGTCGGCCTCGGCGGCCAGGGCCGCCTTGCGGCTCCGGACGAGGACCGCACCCTGTTCGTCCGTCTCGTCGGCAGTCGAGCCGAAGTCGAAGAGCGTGTCGACCCCCGGGTCGACGCCGTCGCGGAACTGCCGTTCGAGGGCGTCGATGGGGGCCTCCTCGGCCACCTCGTCGAGCGCACCCTGCATCTCGTCGTTCGCCGCGCCTCCTGCGTAGGCCCCGGCCCGGGTGCCCCAACCGCTGGCGTGACCCATGCGGAAGAAGCCGATGACCCGGATGGGCATGAGGAAGAACGTCGACACGATGATGAACACCGGGAGGCGGAAGAAGTCCGAGGGCTTCTCGGCCAGGTGGCGCATCTGACGGATCGACATGCTGAGCACCGACGAGACCACCATGAGGACGACGATGCTGATGAGGCCGGTCTGCACGCCGTACTCCTCGAGGATGCCGCGGTACAGGTTCACGCCCTGGCCGGTGATCCCCCGGTAGATCCAGCCGCCGATGACGCCCATGAGCATGAAGGGCAGCACGATGTCCATGGCGAAGAAGAACGCGAGGAGCGGGGCGTGCCCGACCATCCACGGCATCATGCGGAGGGTGTTGTACTGGCTCCCGCGAGCCCAGCGCAGCTGCTGCTTGTAGAGCTTCTTGACCTGGAGCGGGGCGTCCGTGTAGACGAGGCTGGTGTGCTGGTAGACGGTGCGGTAGCCCTCCTTGAGCGTGAGGTTCGTCAGGGTGCGGTCGTCACTGACCTCGAGGAACACGCCCATGAACTTCTCCGTCATGAACTTGTCCATGACCCGGACGAGGATCTCGCGGCGGAAGGCGATGGTGCGGCCCGGCAGGCAGCCGATCTGCCCCAGCACGCTCTGCGCCGGCATCGAGTAGAGGGCACGGGAGTTCTCGAGCCAGTCGGCCCACCGCGTGATCCAGCTGCGCTCGGGCTCGAGGATGCGCTGGCGGGTGGTGACTCCCCCGACGTTCTCCTGGGCGAACGGACGGAGCAGCTCGGAGAGGGTGCCCGGCGTCCAGACCGTGTCGGAGTCGACCAGGACGGTGATGTCTCCCCGGCTGAGCTCGGTGCCGATCATGACGGCGTTGCGCTTGCCCGGGATCGGCGTGTGCACCCACCGGACGAGCGGCCCGAACTCCTCGCAGACGGCGGCGAGCTCGGGGTTGGGCTTGCCGTTGATGACGACGATGATCTCGCCGGGACCCTGTTCGACCATGCGGCCGATGACGTCCCGGAAGAGGTCGAGCGGTTCGTCCACGACGGGGACGACGACGCTGGTCGTGCCGCGGAACTCGCCCGTGAAGGGGCGGTAGCGGCGGGAGAGCAGGACCTTGATGATCCAGAGCACCCAGATGAGGGCGCTGTAGGCGGCGAAGAGGTAGATCTCGGGGTATCCGCCCGCCATGGATCGGATCTGCAGGATGAAGGTCAACACGATGGCCACCTGAGGTGTGAGAAGGGATCGGCTTCCGCAACGCTGGGGAATTGGTCTATCGGGTTGAGGGAATTCTCAGTCACTCACGGGCGGCTCACAACCACCCCCCGACCGCGGGTGGCCGGGCGCGCCGGTCGGGGTACGTCGGGTCGGGCAAGGTGCTGTCGACAGAAGTGCTGACACGTCGGTGAGGGCTCGACGTCCGAACGGAACCGTTCGATCGGTCCGCAGGTGGGACGGGCAGCCGTGATCCGACGCCGAACGAAAAGCCTGGTCACGAGCCCGGAATCAGCGCCCGGCACGGGCGTTGCCCAATGGGCAGCGATGGGCCTCGACGCCGCCGTCGACGACCACCCCCCACCCGTGGGTCATCTGCCCGAAATCCGATGGACACGTGCACAGGGGTACAACACCGCCAAACGGGGTACAGCGAAATGGCCCGACGTCGACCCGAGCGGATCGACCGCCTCCGGCGCAGCCCGGGCGTGTCGCACGTCCCGGACGGGTCAGCCGAGCGGCTCGGGTGCCTCGTCGATGCCGTAGAACTCGCGCTCGAAGACGGCGCGTGACCGACGGGTGGCCGCGAGGTAGTCCTCTTCGAGGGTCGTGGCGGAGCCCGGCGGGTACTCCATCAGGCGCGCCACGCCTTCCAGCTGCCGACGGTCCCGTGGCAGGACGTCCTGTGTCCGGGAGGTCCAGAGGGTGACCGCCGAGCGCGCCCGGGAGGCCATGATCCAGGCGTCGTACAGCCGCCGGGCGTCCTCGTCGGCCACCAGGCCGGCGTCCACCGCCGCGGCGAGGGCGTCGAGCGTCGACGGGGTCCGGAGGCCGGGCACGTCCACCCCGTGCTGCAGCTGGAGCAGTTGGACGAACCACTCGACGTCGCTCAGCGAGCCCCGACCGAGCTTGAGGTGACGCGAGGGCTCGGCGCCCTTGGGCAGACGCTCGGACTCGACCCTGGCCTTGATGCGCTTGACCTCGCGGATCTGCTGCTCGGTCAGCTCGGCGGGGTACCGCACCGCGTCGGCGACGGCCATGAAGTCGTCGAGGAGCGTCTCGTCACCGGCCACGGGCCGGGCGCGCAACAACGACTGGGCCTCCCAGGTGAGCGACCAGCGAGCGTAGTAGGCCCGGTACGAGGACAGCGATCGGACCACCGGCCCGTTCTTCCCCTCGGGGCGCAGGCCGGTGTCGAGGTCGAACGGCACGAGGGCGTCGGACGTGAGTCGGCTCATCTCGGCGGCCACCGTGAGGGCACGCCGATGGGCCGTCTCGTCGCCCTCGGGAGCGCGGTAGACGTAGAGCACGTCGGCGTCGGAACCGAACCCGAGTTCTTCTCCCCCGTACCGGCCCATGGCGATCACGGCGAACTCGAGGTCGCCGGCGTCCCGGCGGGCGAGGGCCAACGCCCCGGTCACCGAGGCCGTCGTCACTGCGGTCAGGCCCCGGGCCAGGGTGCCGATGTCGAGGATGCCCAGGATGCCGCCCACGGCGAGCCGCAGGATCTCGCGGCGCCGCGCCTGCCGCAGGACCGTCGCCGCCGCGTCGGGCGAACGGTGCCGCGCCAGGGTGGCGGCCGTCTCGTCGAGGAGGCTCGAGAGGGAGCGGGCCTTGAGCTCCGCGTCGTTCTCGAGCCACGCCGCGGCCTCGGGGATGCGCTCCAGCAGGTCGGCGGCGAAGGTCGACGACGACAGGACGGTCGTCAGTCGGTGGGCGGCCCCCGACGAGTCCCGCAGCATGCGGAGGAACCAGTACGACTCGCCGAGGCCGTCGCTCAATCGCCGGAACGCGAGCAGACCGAGGTCGGGGTCGGTGCCGTCGGCGAACCACTGCAGCATGGCCGGCAGCAGGTGGCGCTGGATGCTCGCCCGGCGGGAGACGCCGGCCGTCAGGGCGGCGATGTGACCGAGCGCGCCCTTCGGGTCGGCGAATCCGATGGCCGCGAGCCGCGCCGACGCCTGGTCGGAGCTGAGCGCCAGGTCTTCTTCGGGTCGCGCCGCGACGGCCGACAGGAGCGGGCGGTAGAACAGCCGCACGTGCAACGTACGGACCCGACGCTTCACCCCTTGCCACAGGTCGACGAGTTGGGCGGCACCCGGCGCGAGACCGGTGCCGCGGGCGAGGACCCGGAGGGCGTTCTCGTCCGTCGGCATGAGGTGCGTGCGCCGCAGTCGCGTCAGCTGGAGGCGGTGCTCCAGCAGGCGCAGCACGCGGTAGTCGCGGTCGAACTCCGCGGCCTCGGCTCGTCCGACGTAGCCCCGCGCGGCCAGGGCGTCCAACGCGTCGAGCGTCGAGCGCTGGTGCACGCGTTCGTCGGCCTGCCCGTGGACGAGCTGCAGCAGCTGGATGGTGAACTCGATGTCGCGCAGTCCGCCGGGACCGAGTTTGAGCTGCTGGTCGACCTCGCCCGCCGGGATCAGGGCCGTGACCCGTTCGCGCATGGCCTGGACCGACTCGACGAAGTTCTCGCGTGAGGCGGCCGACCAGACGAACGGCGCGACGGCCGCGACGTAGCGCTCGCCGAGGTCGACGTCGCCCGCGAGGGGCCGCGCCTTCAACAGGGCCTGGAACTCCCACCCCTTGGCCCAGCGCTCGTAGTACGCGACGTGCGACTCGAGCGTGCGGACGAGGGCGCCGTCCTTGCCCTCCGGCCGCAGGTTCGCGTCGACCTCCCAGAGGTCGGGTTCGACGGCGAGGTCCGAGATCGCCCGAGCCGCGTGCATCGCCAGACGGCTGCCGATCTCGACGGCCCGACCGTTCTCGAGCCCGTCGACGCCCTCGGCGACGTAGACCACGTCGACGTCGCTGAGGTAGTTCAGCTCGCGGGCCCCGGCCTTGCCCATGCCGATGACGGCGAGCCGGGTGCGCTCGACGTCGGCGGCGGGGAACGGGACCTCGCGTCGGGCCACGTCGACGGCGGCGTCGAGGGCGGCGCCCGCGAGGTCGGCGAGGGCGGCGGCCACGCGGGGCAGGACCTCGACGGGGTCGTCGGCATCGAGGTCGAAGGACGCCAGCTGGAGCAGGTGACGCCGGTACCGGACCCGGAGCGCGACGCGCGCCTCGTCGCCGGTCAGCCCGGTCGCCGCCCGACGGACGTCGTCACGGTACGTCGCGGCCGGCGGTGGTTCGTCCAGCGGTTCGAGCAGGACGCCCGCCTCGGCCGGGCGACGCGCGACGAACTCGGCAAGGCCCTCGGAGGCACCGAGGACCCTCAGGAGGCGCGGGCCGGCCTCGCCGTCGAGCAACTCGACCACGCCGGCACGATCCCGCTCGACCGATCGCTCGAGGTGCGCCAGGGCCGCGTCCGGGTCGGCCACCGTGGCGAACCACGGGACCAGGTCGCGCACCTGGGGCACCTCGGCGACGAGGCGGTCGAGCCGGTCACGCCCGGCACCGAGGTCGGAGAACCCGAGCCGCGCCAGCTCGGAGAGACCGGTCGCGGATCGGGGCATGAGGGCGGGGTGGCCGGTCGACTAGAGGATCTCGAGGTTCGAGCGCAGCTCGAACGGCGTGACCTGTGCCCGGTACTCTTTCCACTCTTGTCGCTTGTTGAGGAGCACGTAGTTGAAGACCTGCTCGCCCAACGTCTCGGCGACGAGTTCGCTGTTCTCCATGATCGACAGGGCGTGGTCGAGGCTGGCGGGCAGCTGACGGTAACCCAGGGCACGACGCTCGGCGTCGCTCAGGCCCCAGACGTTGTCCTCGGCCTCGGCGGGCAGCTCGTAGCCCTCTTCGATGCCCTTGAGCCCCGCCGCCAGCATCAGCGAGAAGGCCAGGTACGGGTTCGCCGCGGAGTCGATGGCACGGTACTCGACCCGGCTCGAGTTGCCCTTGTTCGGCTTGTAGAGCGGGACGCGCACGAGCGCCGAGCGGTTGTTGTGGCCCCAGGTCACGAAGCTCGGCGCCTCGTCGCCGCCCCAGAGGCGCTTGTAGCTGTTGACGAACTGGTTCGTCACGGCCGTGATCTCGGGGGCGTGCTTGAGCAGGCCCGCGATGAACTGACGACCGATGGTCGACAGCTGGTACTCGGCGCCCGCCTCGTAGAAGGCGTTGGAGTCGCCCTCGAAGAGCGACATGTGCGTGTGCATGCCCGAACCGGGGTGCTGGCTGAACGGCTTCGGCATGAACGAGGCGAAGACGCCCTGCTCGATGGCGACCTCTTTGATGACCGTCCGGAAGGTCATGATGTTGTCGGCCGTCGTCAGCGCGTCGGCGTAGCGCAGGTCGATCTCGTTCTGACCGGGCCCCGCCTCGTGGTGGCTGAACTCGACCGAGATGCCGAGGTCTTCGAGCATGCGGACGGAGCGGCGACGGAAGTCGTGGGCGGTCCCGCCGGGGACGTTGTCGAAGTAGCCGGCCGAGTCGACCGGCTGGGGGCCGTCGGCGCCGAGCTGGGCGCTCTTGAGGAGGTAGAACTCGACCTCGGGGTGCGTGTAGAAGGTGAAGCCGCGCTCGCCCGCCCGGGCCAGGGTGCGCTTCAGGACGTTGCGCGGATCCGCCACGGCGGGCTGGCCGTCGGGCGTCGTGATGTCGCAGAACATGCGGGCGGTCGGATCGATCTCGCCCCGCCAGGGCAGGATCTGGAAGGTCGTCGGATCGGGCTGCGCGAGGACGTCGGCCTCGTACGAGCGCGTCAGGCCCTCGATGGCCGAACCGTCGAAGCCGATGCCCTCGGCGAACGCCCCCTCGACCTCGGCCGGGGCGATGGCGACGGACTTGAGGGTGCCGATCACGTCGGTGAACCAGAGGCGGATGAACTTGATGCCGCGCTCTTCGATCGTGCGGAGGACGAAGTCCCTCTGTTTGTCCATGCCACGGCCTTTCTGCTCCGCCACTACGGTAGTGGACATGCCCCGACTCCGCTTGGCGCTCGCGCAGACCAACCCCGTCGTCGGCGACCTCGCCGGCAACTCCGCCCAGATCGTCGAGGCGGCCCGCCGGGCCCACGCCGCCGGCGCCGACCTCCTCGCCGCGGGCGAGATGAGCGTCACGGGGTACCCGATCGAGGACCTGGCCAGCCGGCCGAGCTTCCTCCAGGCCAGTCGGCACGCCGTCGAGGTGCTGGCCGAGACCCTCGAGGCCGAGGGCCTGGGCGACCTCCCCGTGGTGGTCGGCCACGCCGACGGACCGTTCGAGCCGCGCCTCCTGGGCACGAGCAACGCCCCGACCGCCATCGCGAAGAACTGCGCCAGCGTCCTGCAGGGCGGTCGCGTCGTGACGACCACCGCCAAGTACCACCTGCCCAACTACTCGGTCTTCGACGAGTACCGCGTGTTCATCCCCGGCGACGAGTTGCTCGTCGTCCGCGTGGCGGGCGTCGACGTCGCCCTCGTGATCTGCGAGGACCTCTGGCGCGACGGCGGCCCCGTCGAGCGCGTGCTGCACGCCGACGCGGGCCTGCTCGTCGTGATCAACGCGAGCCCGTTCGTCCGCGACAAGGACGAGGTGCGCCTCCCCCTCGTCACCCGCCGGGCCGTCGAGAACGACACCCTGGTGGCCTACGTCAACATCGTCGGCGGTCAGGACGACCTCGTCTTCGACGGCGACAGCGTGGTCGTCGACGGCAGCGGCACGATCCTGGCCCGGGCCCCGCAGTTCGACGAGCACCTGCTCGTCGTCGACCTCGACCCCGAGCCGGCCACGGACACCGAGCTGCCCGAGGGCATCCGCCGCGTCGAGCTCGACCCGGCGTCCGACGCGAGCGTCGTCGGTTCCGGTGGCTCCGGGCCGGACGCGGGGCGCGCCTCCTCGTCCCCGGTCGAGCGCGACGTCGCCGACCTGCCCGACGACCGCCAGCAGCTCTGGAACGCCCTGGTGCTCGGCACCCGCGACTACGTGCGCAAGAACGGGTTCCGCAGCGTGATCCTCGGGCTCTCGGGCGGCATCGACTCGGCCGTGTGCGCGGCGATCGCCGCCGACGCCATCGGGGCCGACGCCGTGTACGGCGTCTCGATGCCCAGCCAGTGGTCGAGCGAGCACAGCCGCAGCGACGCCGACGACGTCGCCGAGCGGATCGGCGTGCGGTACTCGACCGAACCGATCGCCGGCCTCGTCGCACCGTTCGAGGACCAGTTGCACCTCACCGGCCTCGCCGCCGAGAACGTCCAGGCCCGCGCCCGGGCGCTCGTGCTGATGGGGTTGTCGAACCTGCACGGCCACCTCGTGCTGACCACGGGCAACAAGACCGAGCTCGCCGTCGGCTACTCGACGATCTACGGCGATTCGGTCGGTGGGTTCGCCCCGATCAAGGACGTCCCCAAGACGATGGTCTGGGAGCTCGCCCGGTGGCGCAACGCCCACGCCGAGTCGATCGGCGAGACCGCGCCCATCCCCGAGAACTCGATCACGAAGCCGCCGTCGGCCGAGCTGCGGCCGGACCAGAAGGACGAGGACTCGTTGCCGCCCTACGAGGTGCTCGACGGCATCCTCGAGGGGTACATCACGAACGCCCTCGGGGCGGCCGACGTCGTGGCGCTCGGCTACGACGCGGACACGGTGGCCGAGATCACGAAGCTGGTCGACCGCTCCGAGTGGAAGCGCCGCCAGGGGGCGATCGGCCCGAAGATCTCGGGCATGGCCTTCGGCCGGGACCGCCGTCTGCCGATCACCTACCGGCCGACGACGGTCTGACGCCCGATCGGCCCGTCGGCGACCGGTCGTCCCGACGGCGAGGCGCCGACCGGACGACCGGACCGGTCAGTCGTTCGCGGCCTCTTCGGCGTCGAGGGCGGCGTTGCGGGCCTTGATCGTCTCGATCGCCCGGGCCGCCTCGTCGCGGGTGGCGTAGGGCCCGGCGCGGTCGACGGCCGGAGAGACCTTGCCCTCCTCGACCTCGTGCGTCTTCGTGTTGAACCAGAACTCGGCCATGGTTTCGTCCTCTCGGTGCGGCTGTCGAGAACGCGAGCCCGTCGCGCTCCCCCTAAGCTTGATCGTATGCCCCGGGACTCCCACGGATTCTTGACCCCGGGCCGGATCTCAGCGCAGCGTCCGGTCCCCCCGTCGATCGCCCGACCCGAGTACGTCGGCAAGGCCGCTCCGGCCGAGTACACCGACGGCGACGTCTACGACGCCGAGACCGTCGAGCTGATCCGCGAGAGCGGCCGCATCGCCTCGCAGGCCATCGACGCCGTCGAGGCCGCCCTCCGCCCCGGCGTGACGACCGAAGAACTCGACCGCATCGCCCACGAGTTCGTCGTCGCCCACGACGCCTACCCGTCGACCCTGGGGTACCGCGGGTACCCCAAGTCGGTCTGCACCTCGGTGAACGAGGTCATCTGCCACGGCATCCCCGACGACACCGTCCTGGTCGACGGCGACCTGATCAACGTCGACATCACGGCGTTCAAGAACGGCGTCCACGGCGACCTGAACCGCACCTTCGTCGTCGGCGAGGCCGCCCCCGAGACCGTCGACCTGGTCGACCGCACCCGTGAGGCGCTGAGGCGCGGCATCAAGGCCGTCGCTCCGGGGCGTCAGGTGAACGTGATCGGTCGGGCGATCGAGTCGTACGCCAAGCGCTTCGGCCTGGGCGTCGTGCGCGACTACACCGGCCACGGCGTCGGACGCGCCTTCCACTCCGGCCTGATCATCCCCCACTACGACGCGCCGCAGTACGACGACGTCATCGAGGTCGGGATGGTGTTCACCATCGAGCCCATGTTGACCCTCGGTGGCATCGAGGCCGACGTCTGGGACGACGACTGGACCGTCACCACCCGCGACAAGAGCCTCACGGCCCAGTTCGAGCACACCCTGGTCGTCACCGAACGCGGTGCCGACATCCTCACGCTCTCCTGAGAAAGGACCACCCATGGCACGCACCGCAGTGGGAATCGACATCGGCGGCACAGGCATCAAGGGGGCGATCGTCGACCTCGACAGCGGCGAGCTCCTCTCGGACCGCATCAAGAAGAGCACTCCCGAGGGCGGCGAACCCGACGCCATCGTCGCGGTCGTCCGGCAGATCGTCGACGAACTCGGCCTCGACGACGCCTCGGTGCCGGTCGGCGTCTGTTTCCCGGCCGCCATCATGGACGGCAAGACCCTCTCGGCCGCCAACGTGTCGAAGAAGTGGATCGGCTTCGAGGCCGAGAAGCTCTTCGAGACCACACTCGGCCGCGACATCCACTTCGTCAACGACGCCGACGCCGCAGGCTACGCCGAGACCCGTTTCGGGGCCGCGAAGGACGTGAAGGGCCTCGTCGTCATGACGACGCTCGGCACGGGCATCGGCACCGCCCTGATCAACGACGGCGTGCTCATCGTCAACGCCGAGCTCGGGCACCTCGAGATCGGTGGCAAGGACTACGAGACCAAGGCCTCGTTCGCGGCGAAGGAGCGCGACGACCTCAGCTGGAAGCACTGGGCGAAGCGCCTGCAGAAGTACTACTCGCACCTCGAGGCCCTGCTCTACCCGCGCCTGATCATCGTCGGCGGCGGCGTCTCGAAGCACCACGACGAGTTCTTGCCGCTGCTCGACCTGCGGGCCGAGATCGTCCCGGCGAAACTCCGCAACAACGCCGGCATCATGGGTGCCGCCGCCCTGGCCGCCGACTCGAACCCGGCGTTCTGAGGCGAGACGCGACCGACGCGAGACGACCCCGGCCGAGGAGGCGCGCCTCCTGGGCCGGGGTCGTCTCGCGTGAGGCGAATGGGCCGACTGCTACGCCGGGTTCTGTCCCGGTGCCGAGGCACCATGGACGGCCATCTCTCTCGGAACTACGTTGCCGCAGCTCTCTAGCGGTCTACCCGGGGACTCGGCGAGCAGCCTCGTCGTCCCCTCTTTGACCTTGCTCCGGGCGAGGTTTACATAGCCGGCCGGTCACCCGAGCCGCTGGTGGTCTCTTACACCGCCGTTTCACCCTTACCCCGTGTCGCACCCGGAGGTGCGACGCGTGGCGGTCTGCTCTCTGTTGCACTTTCTCGCGGGTTGCCCCGGGTGGGTGTTACCCACCGCCCTGCTCTGTGGAGCCCGGACGTTCCTCGGCGACGGGCTCTCGCCCCCCGACGCGACCGTCTTGTCGACCCATTCGCGACCCCGAGCCTAGCGGTGCGACGCCCCTCCGTGTGCCACGGCTCGTGCGGGGGCCCCGCCCCTGGTCAGAGGCCTGATTCGTAGGTGCGGACGAGGACCGCGTTGCTGTCGGGGCAGAGCACGACGTCGTCCTCGGCGGCGGCACGCACGGCCGCGAGGTCGCTGCCCGTCAGGGCCACGCCACTCGCGCTCGACACGCCACCACGCAACAACGAGGCACCCACGCCGTAGCGGTCCCGCTGACGCTCGTAGAGGGCCAGCAGATCGGCGGGCACCGTGGCGGCGATGGTCTCGCGGTTGGCGACGACCTCGGCCCGGTCGGCCTCGAGCTCGGCGAGCTTCGCGTCGCGCCCGGTCTCGGCGTCGACGCGGCGGGTGTCGAGCTGGTCGAGCTCGCCCCGCGTCACCGCCGCGACGGCACCCAGGCTCTCGACGCGTTCCATCACCTCGAGCTGGAGGTCCTCCAGGTCGGAGCGACGCTTGGCGAGGGCGGCGAGCTCACCCTCGAGGGCGGCCACGTCCTTCGAGGACGACGACGACGCGATGCGCTGTTCGTCACGGACGACGCGCGCCTCGACGACGGCGACGTCGGACTCGATGCGCTTGAGCTCGCTCTGCGCGTCCTCCCAGGCGCCCTGCTCGGTCGCGAGGCGGCTGCGGAGGCGAGAGCCGTCGCCCTCGAGCGACGCGAGGACGGCGATCTCGGGGAGGTTCGCCCCCTTGTGCGCGATCTGGCGGAGTGCGGTGTCGAGTTGCTGCAGGTCGAGCAGCAGGGCCTGGTGCTCGTAGCTGGCTTTCATCAGGGGCATGGGGACTCTTCTCGGGGTCGGGGGGAGGCAGGGACGGGGCGACGAGGAGGCGCGTGCCGCGAGGTCTCGCGGCTCGCGACCCGGCGACGTCGCGACGGGCGGCTCGGCGTGCTCACTGCACGACGGCGAAGTCCCACGGGTCGGTGCGCAGGTCGCTAAGGGTGACCTCGACGTCGTGCAGCTCGCGGCGGAGCTGCGCGGCCGCCGTGTCGAGCCAGAGCCACTCGGCCGCCCAGTGCGACACGTCGACCAGGGCGGGGCCGCGGCCGAGCCTCATGAGATCGCGCGCGTCGGAGGCGGGGTGGTGGCGCAGGTCGCTGGTGACGTACACGTCGGCGGCGAGCACCGCCGGGTCGGCCAGCAGCGAGTCGCCGGCACCGGCGCAGAGGGCGACGGTCTCGACGACGCGGTCGGCGTCACCTGCCACACGGATGCCGGACGCGGTCGGGGGCAGCACGTCGCCGAGCTGGCGGGCGAGGGCCACGAGCGTCATGGCGTGCGGCAGGCGCCCGACGATGCCGAGTCCCGTGTCGTCGGTGGCACCCGGGGTGATCGGGCGCTGGTCGACGAGGCCGAGCTGGTGCGCGAGCACGCGGGACGTGCCGGTCTCGACGACGTCGGCGTTGGTGTGGGCGGCGACGAGGCCGCACCCGGCACGGACGAGCCGTGCGACGACCGCACCCTTGGTGGTGTCCTCCGACACCGTCGAGACGCCGTGGAACAGCAGCGGATGGTGGACCAGCAACAGGTCGGCCCCCATGCCGACGGCTTCGTCGACGGTGTCGAGCACGGCGTCGACGGCCAGGTGCACGTGGGTCACGGGCCGGTCGGGGTCACCGACGACGAGACCGGGAGAATCCCACGACGACGCGCCCGCGAGAGGCCAGAGACGTTCGATGACGGAGTGGACCGAGGCGAGGGTGGACACCTCGACAGCCTAGTCGCGAGCCGTCGAGCGGAACCCCGTGATCATGACCGCGACGATGAACGCGACGACCGAGGCGCCGAGCAGGGCGACGACCACCGAGACGGACGTCGACAGGCCGGTGAGGCCCACGGCCCGGACGACGAAACCCTGCCAGGCGAACGAACCGAGGTCGCTCAGGAGCAGACCGAAGCCGACGACGGTGCCGACCACGACGCCGGCGACGACGCCCACCGGACCGCGGGGGGCGACGCGGGTGGCGTCGTCGGGGCGGGTCGAGACCGAGGCGAGCGCGGTCAGGCCGACGAGGCCGGTCGCGACGGGGACGGCGACGGTGGCGAGGACGGCCGAGGCCACGGCCAGGGCGGGGACGAAGGCCAGCACGACGGCCGCGACGACGATCAGCGCGGCCGTGGCGGCGACCACGAGCGCGAGGGGACGACGCAGCAGGGGCGGGACGGGGGCGGAGACGACCGTCTTCCCGTCGGAGGCCGACCGGGTCGGCGCGACCAGCGCCTCCTGGTCGGCTGCCGCCCGGGCGTCCGGGGCGTCGGCGGAGTCGGCGGAGTCGAGCGCGAGGGGACGGGGGCCGGTCGACGGGACGACGACGGGAGCCGAGGTCGGGGTGGCGTCGGCCGGGCGCGCGTCGCGGTCGGCGTCCGGCGCGTGGCCCGCCTCGACGACAGGCCTGGCCTGACGGATCGCCCCGGGCGTCACGACGGGCAGGACCCCGGTGAACCGGAGGCGCGTGGCCTCGAGGGCGCGAGCCGCCTCGTCCGTGCCGACGCGGGTGATCTCGTCCTCCCAGGAGGCGAAGCGCGCGGCCTCGACCTCGCGCAGGGCCAGCTGGGCCTGGACGACGGCCATCAGGTCGATGGTCGCGGTGTCCTCGAGGCGCTTCTCGACCAGGCGCGCGAGCACCTCGTCGTCGAGCGTCATGCGCTCCGGGGGCTGGGGCAGGTCGTCGGGCACCGACACGGCGAGCACCGGCAGGGTGATCGCCGAGGTGTCGACCGAGTGACGGGCCACGCTGGCCGGGCGGGCCTCGAAGGCGTCCGTGGGCACGACGTCGTCGAGGACGACGTCGGCGCGGTGCGAGGGGATCGAGACGGGACGGGGCACCACGGGAGTGGCGGCGTCGACGGGGCGGACCTCGGCGTGGCGCGTCTCGGCCTGACGCGTCTCGGCCTGACGGTCCTCGGTCGTGTCGTCGAGCCGGTCGACGGGGGCCTCGGCGGCCTCGGAGGTCTCGGGGGCGAGGGTCTGGTTCACGGGGTGGTGCTCCTGCTGGTCCGGGCGAGCGAAGGGCTCGGGGACGGTGTCGTCGAGGGGTGCGACGAACGTCACACGGCGCCGGTGGAACGTGACGTCGTCGTCGAGGGGTGCGATGCCCCCGACGCTCGCGGTCTGCACGTTGTCGGCCATGCTCGGATGGTAGGTGACGAACGGCCCCGCGACGGGCGGACTCGCCGGTCCGACCGGCACATTCGTCGTCCGGGGTGCCCCGGCCGACCCCGGGGCGTCCTCGAGGCCCCGAGCGTCAGGAGGCGCGGGTCAGGTGGGCGAGCACCTCGCGGGACACTCCTCGCGAGCCCAGGCCGAGGTGGCCCGACCGGGGGTGCACGGCGAGCGTCGCGTCCGGCAGGCCGGCGACGGTCCGCGCCACCAGGTCGAGGGGGTAGAAACCGTCGGCGCCACCGGCCACGACGAGCGTCGGGGCCGTGACCTCGCCCAGGCGGTCGCCCACGTCGAACGAGTCCTCGGCGTCCAGCGTCACGACCAGGTCGTCGTGTCGGTCGCCGACGACGAAGTGGTGTGCCACCCGTCCGAGGCGCCGCAGGGCGTTCGAGGACGGGACGCCGGTGGTCGTCTGACCGAGCATCGCGGCCGAGGCACCTCTCGCGTCACCGGCCCGGAGGCGCTCGGCCGTGCGCCGCTGGGCCTCGCGCCCGGCCTCCCCCAGCCGGTGGGCGGAGGACACGAGGACCAGTCGACGGACGAGCTCGGGGTGGTCGACGGCCAGTCGGAGCGCGATGCTGCCGCCCGTCGAGGTGCCGACCACGTCGATCGGGCCGTCCGCGATCTCGGCCGCGGCCCGGGCCACGTCGTCGGCGAGGTCCTCCACCGTCGTGCCCTCGGGCAACCCGCGGCGACGACCGAGCGTCCACAGGTCGAGCCGCCGGACGAGCGGCGCCGTCTCGAGCCGCAGCAGGGTCCGGTCCCAGGTCGAGGGGTGGTGGCGACCCGGGCCGACCCCGGGCAGCAGGATCGTCGGGACGCCGCTCCCCCGGCGCACGAAGGGCAGGCCCGCCACGGTGCCCCTGGTCGTCGCGCTCCGGGGGCTCACGGCCGGCCCAGCCGCCGGAACCGCGCGGGGGCGTCGCCGCCCTCGACGAGGTCGACGAGGATCGACCCCACGAGAGGCGTGAACTTGAAGCCGTGCCCGGAGAACCCCGCCCCCACCACGACGGGGCCGACCCGGTCGAGCACGAAGTCCTCGTCGTCGGTGGTCGTGTACGTGCAGCTGATCGGGTCGGCGGTCTCGGCGTCGACGCCGGGCAACCACTCGCGGGCGTACCGCCGCAGCTGCTCGAGCTGCCCGGGGTCGGGTTCGAACGACCGGCGGTCGGGGTGCACGACGGGTCCGGCTCCGTGCCAGCCCGCCTTGACGCCCTCGCCCGGCGTGAGCATGCCGTAGACGACGCCCGGCCACCACGACTCGCCGGGTCGGTCGGGGTCGGGACGGTGGTTGACGCTCGGCCACACGGCCTCGGCGTCGGTCACGGCGAAGTGCGCCGGTTGCTCCTGGGTCACGGTGAGGCGAGGGAGGCGGACGAGGCCCCCGACGACGTCCTCGGTCCAGGCGCCCGCCGTCACCACGACCCGCCGGGCGACGATCTCGTCGTCCGCCGTGACGACCCGGACGCGCTCCGGCCCCTCGACGTGCAGGCCCGTGACCGGCGTCGACCAGCGCAGTCGCGCCCCGTGGGCCTCGGCCGCCCGGGCGAGGACCGTCAGGGCCTCGGCGGCCCGGATGCGTCCGCTGCCCGGCACGTGCAGCACCTCGGTCTCGAAGCGGATGCCCCTCCACCGCTCCCCCGCCTCGGCGGCGTCGACCAGTTCGCTGGGGACGCCCGAGTCGACGTGCAGGGCCCGCATCCGACGGAGCATCGCCGGGCGACCGTGGTTGACCACCCCGACGAGGTCGAGCAGCGGGGTGCCGGTCTCGTCGGCCAGCGCGTCCCACCGCCGCCGCGCCTCCTGCACGAGGGCGACGTAGTCGGCGTCGTCGTAGGCGACGTTGAGGTTCCGGGTCGCGCCGTGGGAGGCACCCCGGTGGTGCCCCTGCTCGAAGCGCTCGACGAGCACGACCTCGTGTCCGCGCGACGCGGCCTGCCAGGCCGTCGCGAGGCCCATGGCGCCGCCGCCGACCACGACCAGGTCGACGTCGACGCGGGACGGACTCGGCTGACCGGACGACATCCCCCGAGCATAGGAGGCGCGGTGCGGCCGCGCCCCCGGCTCACGCCCCGTGGCACGCCCGTCCCCTGGCCCGCCGACGGGGGCTGCTGTGGCCGGGCCGCGTTCCGGTAACATCCCTCGACGGCCGCCACGGGGCGCGGCTCGCGCAGCAGCAGGGGGAACTCGTGGACCGACCAGACGACCGGACGACGACCGAGGGGGCCTCGGACGCGACCCCCGTGTCCGTCGTGGCCGAAGGACTCGTGCAGCGGTTCGGACCGCTCGAGATGCGCGTCCTGCCGAGCGACTACCCCGCCGGCGCCGTCGGGGTCCCGGGAGCCGGCCACCCCGAGATGCTGCGCGTCCGGCTCGGCGCCACCGAGTTCGTCGACCTGGGGCACGACGGATCGCACTGGTTCGCGGTGCCCCTGCGCATCGACGCCTCGGGGCCCACGCCCCTCGAGCAGCGGCGCCGGGACCCCCTCGGCGTCGGGGTGGGCGAGGAGACGTCCGTGGTGCTCGACGCGGCCTCGGCCATGCTGCGACGGTGGGCCGCCCTGGTCCCGCCCGCGTCCCGTCTGGGCACGGCCTGGCCCGCACCGCAGGCGTTCGCGTCCGGTGCCGTCGCGGGTGCCCCGGCACCGAGGCGACGGCGGGGCGTGCTCCTCGGCGTGCTGGGTGCGGTGGGCGTCCTCGCCTTCGGCGGGATCTGCTTCGCCCTCTACCAGGCGAACGGGGGCGAGGGAGGCGTGATCGAGACCGGTTCCGAGCTCGTGAGCGAGCTCACCACCGGGGACTGCTTCGACATGACGGAGGGGATCGACGACGAGTACCAGACGTTCGTCGACGTGACCGCCTGCGGCGAGGTGCACCACTTCGAGGTGTTCGCCGAACCGGTCCTGGACGACGAGGCGTTCCCCGGCGACGACGAGGTCGGGCAGCTCGGCGACGACGCGTGCTTCGAGGTCTTCGACGACTACGTCGGGTCCGCCTGGGAGGACTCGGCCCTCGACTACGGCTGGTTCACGCCGACCGAGGACACCTGGGCCACCGGCGACCGCGAGGTCACCTGCTACCTCGCGACCGCACCCGAGGGCGAGTCGGCCAGCCTGGCGGGCAGCGGTCGCTGACCTGCGGGGCGGGCAGCGGGCGCTGACCTGCGCGGCGGGGTCGAACCGGCGACACGAACGGGGGCGGCCCCGTCCGCCGTCGACCTGCGATGATCGGCGGATGACCTGGCGCAAGCTCCTCAAGGCGTTCCCCACCGTGATCCTGGTGGTCGACATCCTCATCAGGATCGTGTCGGTGGCGGTCGTGCCGCGCAACCGGCGACCGAGTTCGGCCATGGCGTGGCTGCTGGCGATCTTCGTCGCCCCCATCCCGGGCAGCGTCCTCTACGGTCTCCTGGGCAGCACCAAGCTGCCGAAGGACCGGCGGGACAAACAGCGCGAGATCAACTCGCTCATCCTCGAGAACACGCAGGGTCTCGACAACCGCGTGCCGACCGACACCCAGCCGCCGTGGTTCGGGACGGTGGTCCAGCTGAACCGCACGCTCGGTGCCATGCCCCTCATCCCCGGCAACACGACGCGGCTGCTGCCGGACTACGCCGGATCGATCGCGGCCATGACCGAGGCCGTCGACGCGGCCGAACGATACGTGCACGTCGAGTTCTACATCTTCACGCGCGACGAGTCGACCTTCCTCTTCTTCGACGCGCTCAAGCGTGCCCACGACCGTGGCGTGAAGGTGCGGGTGCTCTACGACCACTGGGCCACGATCCGCAACCCCCAGGGCCGGGTGACGCGCACCTGGCTCCGCGATTCCGGCATCCGTTTCGAGGAGATGCTGCCGTTCCACCCCACGAAGGGCATGTGGCGCCGACCCGACCTGCGCAACCACCGCAAGATCGTCGTCGTCGACGGCGACGTGGCGTTCACCGGCTCGCAGAACATGACCGACCCCAGCTACAACAAGCGCGGCAACATCCGACGCGGCCTGCAGTGGAAGGACCTCATGGTGCGGCTCGACGGTCCCGCCGCGATCGGCCTCAACGCGCTCTTCATCACCGACTGGTACAGCGAGACGGACGAGTTGCCCACGGACGCCGGGGCCGAGCCGCCCGTCGAACGACGCGGGGGCGACGACGCCTACGAGTGCCAGGTCGTGCCGAGCGGACCCGGGTTCGACGGGGAGAACAACCTGCGGTTGTTCAACGCCCTGGTCTACGGCGCGCAGGAACGCCTCATCATCGCGAGCCCCTACTTCGTGCCCGACGAGTCGATGCTCTACGCCATCACCACCGCGGCGGAGCGCGGGGTGGACGTGCAACTCTTCGCCTGCGAGGTCGCCGACCAGTTCCTCGTCTACCACGCGCAACGCTCGTACTACGAGACGCTGCTGCGGGCCGGGGTGCGGATCTTCCTCTACGAGAAGCCGATCGTCCTGCACTCGAAGCACTTCACGGTGGACGACGACGTGGCGGTGATCGGCTCGAGCAACATGGACATGCGGTCGTTCAGCCTCAACTTCGAGGTGTCGCTCATGGTGCGCGGAGCGGGCTTCGTCGACCAGGTCCGCGAGGTCGAGGCGGACTACCGCGCGAAATCGCACGAGATCACCCTGGCGAGTTGGCTGACGAGGCCCGCTCCCCTGCAGGTGCTCGACAACGTCGCGCGCCTCACGGCGGCGGTGCAGTAGGTCCGCCATCTCCGGGCTGCCCGGCCAGGGGCGGTCGGCCGGTGGACGGTCGACGCCCTGAGGGGCAGAGTGTCGGCATGGACCAGAAGGAACACCTCAGCCGGTACCTGACCCGTTCGCGCGACGACCTGGTGCGCAAGCTCGACGGACTGTCGGAGTACGACGTCCGTCGCCCGCTGGTGCCGAGCGGCACCAACCTGCTCGGGCTGGTCAAGCACGTCGCCACCGTGCAGCTCGGCTACCTCGGCGACGTCTTCGGGCGACCGAGCGGCATCGAGACGCCCTGGTTGACCGACGAGAACGAACCCGAGGCCGACCTGTGGGCGACTCCGGACGAGAGCCGCGGCTTCGTCGTCGACCTCCTGCAGCGGTCGAACGCCCACGCCGACGAGACCGTCCGGGCGTTGCCGCTCGACGCGCCCGGCGACGTCCCCTGGTGGGGACCCGACCGCCGTGCCGTCACGCTGCACCAGATCCTCGTGCACCTGACCGTCGAGACCGCCCGGCACGCCGGCCACGCCGACGTCGTCCGCGAGTTGATCGACGGCGGCCTCGGCAACGGCCCCGCCGACCCGAACGTGCCGGACCGCGATGCCGACGGATGGCGACGACACCACGACCGCGTCGAGGCCGCCGCCCGCGCCGCAGGCAACTGACCGCCCCGCGCCACCGTCCGCCCCGCGCCACCGTCCGCCGCCGGCCCGCGTGCGCCTGACCCGTGACGTCGGCAATTCCTGCCTCCCGGCGCGAGACCGGCTTGACCGCCCCGCGGGCGGCACGTGCCGCAGCAGGGACCAGGAATTGCCGACGCGCGGGTCAGGCGAACAGCTTGCCGACCTCGGTCACGAGCTGCTGCGCACCCAGCACGACGAAGAGCACGGCGCAGATCCCCATGAGCGAGTTGCTCACCCACCGGCTGCGCCACTCGGCCGGCGTGCGTGACGAGTTCAGCAGCCAGAGCAGGGTGATCGCCAGGAACGGCATGAAGAGCGCCCCGAGCACGCCGTAGAGCACGATCAAGCCGATCGGCCGGTCCAGGAAGAGGATCGCCATCGGAGGAACCGTGAGCCAGACGACGAACACCCGGTAGTAGAGGCCGCCGATGCGGCGTCGGGGGTCGTCCGCGTCGAGACCGCGAAGGGTGCCCACGAAGTCGGCGAACATGAGCGACACACCGTTCCACACGCCGAGGATCGACGAGAACGAGGTCGCGAAGAACCCGATCAGGAAGAACCAGGTCATGAAGGTGCCGTAGCGCTCGCCGAGGACGGCCGCGAGCTGGACCAGCCCCCCTTCTCCGTCGGCCACCGCGATGCCGCCGGAGTACAGGAGCTCGGCCCCGACCACGAGCATCGCGAGGACGAAGACGCCGCTCACGACGTAGGCGACGCCGTTGTCGAGTCGCATGACCTTCATCCAGCCCGGACTGTGCCAGCCCTTCTCGCGCAACCAGTAGCCGTAGGCGGCGAGCGTGATGGTGCCGCCGACCCCGCCGGTGACGCTGAGCGCGACGACCAGCCCGTTCTCGGGGATGGTCGGCACGAGACCGGCCGCGAGTTCGCCGAGGTTCGGCAGGGTGACGATCGCCGAGCCGACCACCGTGACGAACATGAGGCCGACGAAGAAGGCGATGACCTTCTCGAAGAACGAGTACTTGCCGAACCACACCATGACGCCGCCGAGCACGCCGGCGCCGATCGCGAACACCTTGAGGTCGACCCCCGGGAAGAGCGCCTGCAACGGCAGCGCGGTCGAGCTCATCGCGGCGGCCCCGTAGACGAAGCCCCAGACGACGACGTAGACGCCGAAGTACACGCTCGTCCAGCGCCCGAGCGATCGCCACCCCTCGAAGATCGACCGCCCCGTGGCCAGCGACCAGCGCCCGGCGCCCTCGACGAGGGCGATCTTTACGACGACGCCCACGACCACGGTCCAGGCGAGGGCGTAGCCGAAGCGGGAGCCCGCGACGAGGGTGGCGACGAGGTCTCCCGCCCCGATGCCGGTGGCCGCGACCACCAGCCCGGGGCCGATGACGCGCCATCTCTTCGTCGAGACGGGGGTCGTGAGGTCGGGTGTCCGGAGGGCGTCGTCGTCGGCAGCCATGTCGGCCAGTCAACCGGCTCCGACGAGAGGCGACCACCGTCGCGCGACGGATGTCGTCGAATCGTGACGTCTCGGCAAGCTCGCAGGAGGCGCCCCTCGCCAGGTCCGGGTCGGGAGCGTAGCGTCACCGGGGTGATGCCTCCCTCCGCGAGAACCGTCGGCGAACTCAGGCGCTCGGGGCACGTCCCCAAGCCCCTCCGCACCGAGATCCGAGACAACCTGCTCGACGCCCTGCGCGAGGGACGTGATCCCTGGCCGGGACTCCACGGCTTCCGGTCCACGGTCATCCCGCAGCTGGAACGGGCCTTGATCGCGGGCCACGACATCGTCCTGCTGGGAGAGCGCGGTCAGGGCAAGACCCGCCTGCTCAGGACGCTCGCCGGTCTGCTCGACGAGTGGTCCCCCGTGATCGAGGGGTCCGAGCTGGGCGAGCACCCGTTCGAGCCGATCACGAGCGAGAGTCGCCGTCGCGCCGCCGAGCTCGGCGACGACCTGCCCGTCGCCTGGCGGGGACGCGACGAGCGCTACGTCGAGAAGCTGGCGACGCCCGACACGAGCGTCGCCGACCTGATCGGCGACGTCGATCCGATGCGGGTGGCCGAGGGACGCAGCCTCGGCGATCCCGAGACGATCCACTTCGGGCTCATCCCCCGGGGCCACCGCGGCATCGTCGCGGTCAACGAGTTGCCCGACCTCGCCGAGCGCATCCAGGTGGCGATGCTCAACGTGATGGAGGAGCGCGACATCCAGATCCGCGGTTACGTCCTCCGCCTCCCGCTCGACGTGCTCGTCGTGGCCAGCGCCAACCCCGAGGACTACACCAACCGCGGGAGGATCATCACGCCCCTCAAGGACCGCTTCGGTGCCGAGATCCGGACGCACTACCCGGCCGAGCTCGCCGACGAGGTCGCGGTCGTCCGTCAGGAGGCCGACCTCGTCGCCGAGGTGCCGGACCACCTCGTCGAGATCCTGGCGCGCTTCACGCGCGCGCTCCGCGAGTCCCCCTCGGTGGACCAGCGCAGCGGCGTCAGCGCCCGCTTCGCGATCGCCGGAGCCGAGACCATCGCGGCCGCCGCCCTGCACCGCGCGACCCGACAGGGCGAGGACGAGGCCGTGGCACGACCGATCGACCTCGAGACGGCCGTCGACGTGCTCGGCGGCAAGATCGAGTTCGAGTCCGGAGAAGAGGACCGTGCCGAGGAGGTCCTCGAGCACCTGCTGCGGACGTCCACCGCCGAGACCGTCCGTGCCCACTTCCGCGGGCTCGACTTCGACGGGCTCGTCGACGCCCTCGAGTCGGGCGTCATGGTGACCACCGGTGAGCAGGTCACCGCCCGGGAGTTCCTGGCCGGTCTGCCCTCGCTCGGCGAGGACGACCTCTACGACCGCGTCGCCGAACGGCTCGGCGCGACGACCGACGGCGGTCGGGCCGGCGCCGTCGAGTTGGCGCTCGAGGGCCTCTTCCTGGCCCGACGCGTGAGCAAGGAGAGCGGCGACGGTGAAGCGGCCTACGGGTTCTGAGGTGCGACGTGGCTAGGGCGAACCGTCGCCTGCACCGGGCCGCGCGCTACCAGAGGTACGCCGACGGGCCCGACCCGCTCGCGCCTCCTGCCGATCTCTCCGAAGCACTCGACGCCGTCGGACGGGACGTCATGGCGGGCACGAGCGCCGAGGCGGCACTCCGTGAGTTCCTCCGGCGCGGTGGTCGCGACCAGACCGGTCTCGACGACCTCGCCCGCCGGGTCGCGGAACGTCGGCGGGCCCTGACCCGCGACCACCACCTCGACGGCACGCTCCACGAGGTCCGTGAGCTCCTCGACAGGGCCCTACGGGCCGAGCGCGCCCAGCTCGCCCGGGACGTCGACCTCGACGACGGCGACCGCGCGCTCGCCGAGCTCCAGCTCGACAGCCTTCCGCCGTCCCCCGCCGGCGCCGTCGCCGAGCTGTCGGAGTACCGGTGGCAAAGCCGGGAGGCCCGGGACGCCTACGACGAGATCAAGGACCTGCTCGGTCGCGAGATGCTCGACCAGCGCTTCGCGGGGATGAAGACCGCCCTCGAGAACGCCTCGGACGCCGACCGCGAGGCCGTGGCCGAGATGCTGCGCGACCTCGACGACCTGCTCGACGCCCACGCCCGTGGTGACGACACCCCTGAGCAATTCGACGACTTCATGGCGAAGCACGGGGCGTCGTTCCCCGAGCAGCCGGGCGACGTCGACGCGTTGATCGACGCCCTGGCCGCTCGTGCGGCCGCCGCCCAGCGCCTCCGCAACTCGATGACGGCCGAGCAACGGGCCGAGCTGGACGCCCTGGCCCAGCAGGCCTTCGGCTCCCCCGACCTGATGCAGTCCCTCGAACGGCTCGACGGCACCCTGCGTGCGCTCCGACCAGGGCAGGACTGGAGCGGCTCCGAGGGCATGGACGGCGAACAGGGCCTCGGGCTCGGCGACGGCACGGGGGTCTTCCAGGACCTCGCCGACCTCGACGCGCTCGCCGAGCAGCTGGCCCAGCAGTCGAGCGGCTCGTCGCTCGACGACGTCGACCTCGACGCCCTGCGCCGCCAACTGGGCGAGCAGGCCGCCGTCGACGCCGCGGCCCTGCGGCGGCTCGAGAAGGCCCTCCGCGACTCGGGTGCCCTCCGCCGCCGGGCCGACGGCACGCTGGCCCTGACGCCCCGGGCCATGAGGCAGCTCGGCAAGGACCTGCTGCGCGACGTCGCGGCGAAGATGTCGGGACGAGCGGGGAGGCGCGAGTTGCGGTCCGCGGGAGGCCTCGGCGACCGCTCCGGCGCGAGTCGTGAATGGGCCTTCGGCGACACCGAGCCGTGGGACGTCACCCGGACGATCACGAACGCGGTCACGCGGACCGCCGCCGGGGGCGGCCGGACCGGCGGCGGGGTGCGGATCGAGATCGGCGACGTCGAGGTGCACGAGACCGACGCCCGGACGCAGGCCTGCGTCGCCCTGCTCGTCGACACGTCGTTCTCGATGGCGATGGAGGACCGCTGGGTGCCGATGAAGCGCACGGCCCTCGCCCTGCACACCCTGATCACGTCGCGCTTCCGCGGCGACGACCTGCAGCTCATCGGGTTCGGCCGGCACGCCGAGGTCATGCCGATCGAGCAGCTCGTCGCCCTCGACGCGAAGTGGGACAAGGGTACGAACCTCCACCACGCCCTTCTGCTGGCGAATCGGCACTTCCGCAAGCACCCGACCGCGCAACCCGTCCTGTTGATCGTCACCGACGGCGAGCCGACCTCCCACCTCGAGCCTGGCGGTGAGGTCTTTTTCGACTACCCGCCGCACCCCGTGACGATCCTGCGGGCCGTGGAGCAACTGGACGTGGCCCGCCGCCTCGGCGCGCACACGACGTTCTTCCGGCTCGGCGACGACCCGGGGCTCGCCCGCTTCGTCGACGGGATGGCGCGGCGGGTTGACGGCACGGTGACCGCCCCCGACCTGGACGACCTCGGAGCGGCCGTCGTCGGGTCGTACGTCAGAACACGGGCCACGGAACCGCCGGCATAGGGCCGTGCGGCTCGGGGAAGACGGAGGACGCGAGCAGGCGGGCGCAGCGGTCGTCGAGCGCCTCGAGTTCGTCCGACGTCACGAGCGGCGCGAGGGCCGTCCCCAGGCCACCGGACAGACCGGCCCGGACGCGCTCGACCCCGGCGAGTTCGTCGGTGGTGAGCGGATCGCCGATCCAGCCCCAGAGCACGGTGCGCAGTTTGTGCTCGGCGTGGAAGGTGAGGCCGTGGTCGACGCCGTGCCGTCGTCCGTCGGACAGGGCGAGCACGTGGGCACCCTTGCGGTCGGCGTTGTTGACCACGACGTCGAAGACGGCCATGCGGCGGAGGGCATCGGTGTCCTCGTGGATCAGGGCGACCGGCCCGTCGTCGCCCTCGCCCTCCAGCACGAGGCGCCACCCGTCGTCGGGCAGGTCGTCGACCGGGACGAGGTCGACGGCGTCCTGCTCCGGGTCGACGTCCTGCCAGAGCTGGACCATGCCCTCGCCGAGCGGGCCGTCGCGCAGCCAGGTGCGCGGGACGACGTCCCAACCCAGGGCCTCGGAGACGAGGTAGGCCGCGACCTCACGATCGGCGAGGCGACCGTCGGGGAAGTCCCAGAGCGGCCGTTCGCCGGCGACGGGCTTGTAGATGACCGACACGTCGCCGAGGCGGGCCAGGAACGACGCGTTCGACGCCGTGCGGATGCGACCGGTGAGCTCGAGGTCGACGTCGTCCGGCGGAACGGTGGCGGACGCCTCGGGGGGAGCGTCCTCGGCCGACGCCGAGGACATCAGAGGTCGCCGGACAGGACGCAGACGTGGCCCTCGGGGTCGATCGGCTGCCCGCAGAAGGGGCAGAGCGGTCGACCGGCCCCGACGATCTCGAGGGTCCGAGCCGCGAACGCCCTCGCCGTGCCGACGGGGATGCGGACGACCAGGACCTCGTCCGGCTCGAGCTCGGCCTCGTCGACGTCGGCGTCGTCCGCCACCTCGACCAGCGGGAACGCCTCGATGACGACCTGGGCGGTGGACGGGTCCCAGCCGAGGCTGAGCGCCCCGGCCCGGAACTCGGGCTCGACGGGCTGGTCGAGGGGCTCGTTGTCGACGAGCTCGACCGGGATGCCGGTGGGCACGCTGACCGGGTTGCCGTCGGCGGCCATCACCTGGTCGAGGATCTCGTCGATCTTCTCGGCGAGTGCGGCCGACTGCATCTTCTCGAGGCCGACGCTCGTGACCCGCGACCCGTCACGGGCCTGGAGGTAGAACGCGCGGGAGCCGGGACGGCCGATGGTCCCGACGACGACCCGATCCGGCCAGTCGAAGGTGTGGACGATGGAGGGCATGCCGCGAGTCTACGAGCGCCCCGCCGCCGACGCTCAGGTCGCGGGAGGCTCGTCGCCGGCGGCGTCGCCGCCCGCCGGACCCGCGCCTCCCCCGACGGCGGCGTCGCCGACGGGAGCCGCCTGCCGCAGCCACGAGAGGTCGCCCGAGTCCGTGTTCGTCGCGACGACGTCGGGGCGGTTCGGCCCGTAGCGGACGATCGACACCGAGGCCGGGCCGACGCTGATGCGCTGGAACAGGTCGAGGTGCATGCCGTAGGCGTCGGCGAGGATCGACTTGATGATGTCACCGTGGCTGACGGCGACCCACACGGCGCCCGGACCGTGTTCGGCCTCGAACGCGGCGTCGTGCCGGCGGACCGCGGCGACCGCCCTGGACTGCATGGTCTGCAGCGACTCACCGCCCGGGAAGACCGCGGCGGACGGCTGGTTCTGCACGACGGACCAGAGGGCCTCGCCCGCCAGGTCCTTGAGCGGCCGACCCTGCCAGTCGCCGTAGTCGCATTCGGTGATGCCCCGCTCGACGGGCGTCGCCGGCGTCCCGGTCTGACGGTCGAGGATCGCCCGGGACGTCTGACGGCAGCGTTCGAGAGGACTCGACACGACGCCGACGAGCGGCACGACGGCGAGCCGGTCGGCGGTCCGCCGCGCCTGCTCGCGTCCGACGTCGTCGAGCCGGACGCCGGCCGTCCGTCCGGCGAGCACGCCGCTCGCGTTGGCGGTGGTGCGTCCGTGTCGGACGAGGACGAGGGTGGCCATGCGTCGAGCCTAGACACCGGGACCCGCCGTCGACGCCGGACGCCGGCCGCTCGGCGCCGGGGAGGGGCCGACGAGGAGGCGCGGTGCCCGGACGACCGGAACCGCGCCTCCTGCGGGCTGCTGCCCCCGCGTCTCGGCGGGACTACGCGGTGGCAGCGGTGAGGGCCTCGACGAGCGGGGTCGTCGGGCGGCCGATGAGACCGGAGAGGTCGCCGCTCGTGTCGGCGAGCAGCCCGTCGCGGATGTTCCCGTCGAGCGCGACGACGAAGCCGACCGTGCCCTCGTCCAGGCCGAGGCCCCGCAGGCGTTCGGCGTGCTGCTCGGGCGTGAGCGACTCGTACCGGACCGGGCGACCCGTGACGACGGTGAGCGCCTCGGCGAACTCGTCGAAGGACCAGGCCTGGTCGCCGGACAGCTCGAAGGTGCGACCGGCGGTCGACTCGTCGAGGGCCGCGGCGGCGGCGGCCTCGGCGTAGTCGCGTCGGCTGGCGCTGGCGACGCGACCGTCGCCCACGCTCGCCGAGACGACGCCCGACTCGCGGGCGGTGGCGATCTCGCCGACGTAGTTCTCGGTGTACCAGCCGTTGCGCAGCAGCGTCGTGGGCACCCCGGAGGCGGCGAGGTGCTCCTCGGTCGCCTTGTGCTCGGGCGCGAGGACCAGGGGCGAGGTCGAGGCCGCGAGGACGCTCGTGTACACGATGCGCGCGGCACCGGCGGCCGCGGCGGCGTCGACGACAGTGCCGTGCTGTGCCACGCGCTGACCGACCGCGTCGCTCGAGATGAGGACGACGACGTCGCCGGCCTCGATGACGGCCGCGACGGTGTCGGGCCGCGTGTAGTCGAGCTCGGCGGTGCGGACGCCGCGCTCGGCGAGGTCGGCCAGCTTCGAGACGTCGCGCGACGTGGCGACGACGCTGTCGGGGGCGGCGCCGCGGGCGAGGAGGGCCTCGACGACGAGGCGGCCGAGCTGGCCGGAGGCGGCGGTGACGATCGTGGACATGGTGTTCCTTTCGGTTGCGTGCCCGGGACAACGACGACGATCCACCGGGACTTCCCATCTGCAGGTACGCACCTTTTTGTAAGCTACTGACGTGGACGTCGGATTAGTGAACCCTGCCCGCCCTGCACCCTCGGGTCGTTTCCCGGCGGAGTGCCCGAGCCGCGTGGTGCTGACCCACGTGACGAGTCGGTGGGGAGTGCTGATCCTGCTGGCGCTCGAACGCGGGCCGATGCGGTGGGGCGAGTTGCGACGCGAGATCGAGGGCGTCAGCGAGAAGATGCTCGCCTCGACCCTGAAGACCCTCGAGGCCGACGGCATCGTCCATCGCGCCGCCCAGCCGACGATCCCGCCGCGGGTCGACTACTCGCTGACCGAGCGTGGCACCGACCTGGCCGCCCGCCTCGTGCCGCTCATGGACTGGATCCTCGACAACGCTGACGAGATCGTCGCGGGCCGGTGAGCGATCGGTCGACCGATCAGGACGACGCCCCCGCTGCCAGGTACGTGGACGCGAGGTAGGCCGTCGCACCCACGATGAAGACGACGAAGATCGGCATCGCGACCAGCAGGAACGTCCTCTCGCGGGGCGGTACGTAGGCACTCGACTTCCGCAGGGTCGACGCGAGCATCCCGAGGCCGAGGCCGGGGAAGAGCAACAGCGCGAAGGTCGGCAAGGAGTGTTCGACGCCGTGTCGCCGATACGGCGTGGTCGTCCACACCGGGACCTGGGTCCAGACGAAGACGACCAGGCCGAGCGAGACGACGATGCCGACGACGAGGGCCACGCGCATCCACCGGACGAGCACCCGCCCCCGAGCGACGTCGTCGTCCGTGAGCGGCACCGTGCGGGGCGTGCCGTCGGGCCGGGTCGTCTTCAGGTCGATGGTCACGTGGTGATGCTAGCGAGTCGGACGGACCGGTCTGCTCCTCCGCCTCGACTCGCCTGCACGGGCGTCCGCCCATGGCCACCTGGTTGAGTTCGTCCTGACGACCGACGCGACGAAGGGGCAGGCAGCACATGGGCATCTCGGAGAAGGACTACGACGTCGCCGTCATCGGCGCCGGTCCGGCGGGCACCGCGGCGGCCCTGCGCGCAGCCGAACTCGGGGCCCGCGTCGTCGTCCTCGAGGCGGGGCGCGAGGGAGGCACCTGCGTGAACACCGGATGCGTGCCCACCAGGGTGCTGGCCAAGACGGCCCGGCTGATCCGCGAGACCCGGCACGCGGACGTCTACGGCGTCGACGTCGCTCCCCCGACGATCGACTGGGCGACGACCGTCGCCCGCGTCCGGGAGCGCGTCGACGCGGTGCGGTCGATCAAGCGGGAGGCCGAGCGGTTCGAGGCCGCGGGCGTCGAGCTGGTCCACGAGGGCAGGGCCCGGTTCGTCGACGACTCGACCCTCGCCCTCGACAGCGGGCGGACGATCTCGGCGGCGTCGATCCTGATCTGCGTCGGCGGTCACTCGCGCCGACTGCCGATCCCGGGCAGCGAGCTGGCGACGGTGCCCGAGCACGTCCTCGACCTGCCGTCCCTCCCCCACCGGGTGGCCGTGATCGGCGCGGGCAACACGGGCGCACAACTCGTGACGGTGTTCGACGCGTTCGGCAGCGACGTGACGCTCCTCGACGTCGCCCCGCGGGTGCTGACGACGTCGGACGCGTCGATCTCGGAGGCGGTCTCCGTCGCGTTCACCGAGCAGGGCATCGACGTGCGCACCGGGATCGACGGCGTCGAGAGCCTCGCCCGAGCCGACGACGGCTCGATCACCCTGACCTGGCGGCAGGACGACGCGAGCGTCCGGGCCGACTTCGACGTGGTCGTCATGGCCACGGGGTGGCCGGCGGACGTCGCGGACCTCGGCCTGGAGAACGCCGGGATCGAGGTGGAGCGCTCGTCCGTCCCCGTCGACCGGTACTTCCGGACCGTCGTCCCGCACGTCTTTGCCGTGGGCGACGCCAACGGCCGCGACATGCTGGTCCAGGCCGCCCAGTTCGAGGGGGAGGCCGCCGCCGAGAACGCCGTCCTCGGCGCCAACCGCCGCACGCCGCACCACCTCCTGCCCGCCGGTGGGTTCACCGACCCGGACTACGCCGGCGTCGGCCTCACCGAGGACGAGGCCCGCGAGGCGGACGAGTCGTGCGTGGTCGTCACGATCCCGTACTCGACCGTGGACCGGGCCGTGATCGACGACCGCGAGACGGGGTTCCTCAAGCTGATCGCCGACCGCCGTCGCGAGCTCGTGCTCGGTGCCCATGCCGTCGGTGAGAACGCCGTCGAGGTGGTCCAGGCGGTCACCACCGCCATGGCCGGCGGCGTCGACGTCGCCACGCTGGCGGAGGTGCGCTTCGCCTACCCCACCTACAGCGCGGTGATCGGGATGGCGGCCCGGGCCGTGCTGGCGGATCGCACCGCGCGCTAGGAGCCCGCGGGCGCCGTGGCACGATGGACGCTCCGCCCCGACCGAAAGCCACGATGCGCCTCCTCCTGATCCGCCACGGCGAGACCTCCGACAACGTCGCCCGCACCATCGGCTCGCGCCCCCCGGGCCCGCCGCTGTCTCCGCTCGGTCGCGAACAGGCCGCCGACCTCGCTGGGGCCCTGGCGGGCGAAGCGATCGTCGCCGTGCACTCGTCGCGCCTGCGCCGGGCCGGTGAGACCGCCGCGATCGTCGCCGAGGGTCTCGGCCTCCCCCACCTCGAGGTCGAGGGTGCCCACGAGATCGACGCCGGCGACCTGGAGGGTCTGCCCTACGCCCAGGCCCTGCCCCGGTACGCCGGCACCATGCAGCAGTGGTGGACCGACCCGGAGGCGCGCATCCCCGGTGGCGAGAGCGGCACCGAGTTCACGGCCCGGTTCCGCGGAGCGGTCGATCGGGTCGTGGCGTCGACACCGGCCGACTCGACCGCGGTGCTCGTCTCGCACGAAGCCGCGATCTGCGTCTGGGCGTCCGACACCGCCCGCAACCTCGACGCCGCGTTCAGTCGCACCCACGGACTCCGCAACACGGGGTCGGTCGTCCTCGAGGGCTCGACCGAGGCCGGCTGGGTCGCCGTCTCGTGGGACGGCGAACCCCTGGCGCACTGACGCGCGCGTCCGTCGACGGCGCAGCAGCGCCTCCTAGGGGCCGCCGAGCCAGTGGTCGATCCGGTGGTGGTCCGGCCGGAAGCCGTTCTGGACGCCCCACAGCACCGCCTGCGTCCGACTCGTCGCGCCGATGCGCCGATAGACCGATCGGATGTACGACTTGACCGTGTTCGGACTGAGGTAGGTCAGTGCCGCGACCTCGGCGTTGCTCTTCCCCTGGGTGATGAGGGCCAGGATCTCGGACTCGCGGTCGGTGATGCCCTCGCGGCGGCCGGGCCAGTCGAGGCCCGGTGCACTCGGCGCCCGCCCCCGCACCTCGCTGACGACGCGCTCGCCCCGGTGGACCGCCTCGAGCGCCTCGACCAGCTCGCGGGCACCGAGGGTCTTCGACAGGTACCCGTGCACGCCCTGCGCCAGAGCCGACTCGACGAGCTCGGGGTGGAAGTTCCAGGTGTAGACGACGACCTTGCCGGCCGCCGGGTTGGCGACCAGCTCGGCGAGCTCGTGATGGTCGGACTCCGGCTGGGCGAACGAGTCGTAGAGAACGACGTCGACCCGGTCGGACAGGGACGTCGTGGCGTCGATCTCGGCGACGACGACCCGGTCGCGGTAGCGGTCGAACATGTGGGCGAGACCGGCGAGCACGACGTCGTAGTCGTCGACGAGTGCGACGGTGATCGACCGGGTCGGAGCGAGGGGCATGAGGACACCATCCCACCCCGAGGGGTGTGCCGCCACACCTCCAGGGGTGGTCTGCTGGGTCCTGCGACACCACGGCACCGACGGTGCCGGTCGCCCATCTCTCCCGGAAGGAGAACACCATGATCGGTCTCATCATCAGCTTGCTCGTCGTCGGTCTCATCGCAGGGTTCATCGCCCGCGCGGTCGTCCCGGGTCGCCAGAGCCTCTCGATCGCCATGACGATCCTGCTGGGCATCATCGGTTCGTTCGTCGGAGGGTTCCTCGGCTTCCTGCTGTTCCAGCACGACCCCACGGACGGGTTCTTCCAGCCCGCCGGCATCATCGGCTCGATCATCGGCGCGATCGTCGTGCTGGTCGTCTGGGTCGCCGTCTCGGGTCGCCGCGGCGCCGCTCGCCGCTGACCCCGGTCCCGGTCGGGGCGGCCGCGGACGGCCGCCCCGAGGGCATCGTCCTGCCGGCGGCATCCACTGCCCGCAGGACGGAACGACGACCTCGTGCTCAGGCGGACTCCTCCGCGCTCGTGGTGTGCGGTGCCCCGACGGGCTTGGACTCACTCGAGCCACGCTGGCGGAGGAAGATCGAGAACACGATCATCGCTCCGACCGCCAGGAACTCCGACTGCCAGTTCTGCAGGGTCCTGTTCCAGAAATCCGGAGACGTGACGTACTGGAGCCAGGTCTCGGGTGGTGCGCCGTGTTCCGCGTTCTCCTCGTTCGCGACCACGGTCCCGCCGAGGGACTGTGCGAGCCAGGACGACACGAAGAGGGCGCCCATCACCAACAGGAGCGAGTTCGAGTACACGAAGGATGCCCATCCGCCCCGGCGCGCCCACGCGGGCGACCCCGGCCGCGCGTGGTCTCCGACCGATTGTGCCTCGTCGCTGCCGACGCCCTCGTCCCCCGGTCGCTTCGACTCGGGCGACCCGCGTTGCACCAGCCAGATCGTCGCGGCGATGAACAAGAAGAACTGCAAGAACTCGGACTGCCAGTTCTCGGCCACGTCCACCAGGAAGCTCGACGACGACACGAAGTCCCAGTAAGCGAGGGGCGGAAGACCGTGCACCGCGAGTTCCTCGTTGGTGGCGGCGAGCCCGGCGAACGACTGGCCCACGAGGGCGGCGACGAAGATCACGAGGAAGGCCGTGCTGAGCCCCTGGTCTCGGATGGCTCGACGCATCCTCGTCACCGAGCCGTCAACGGGACGGCGATCATCACGACGAGTCCCGCGACGATCACGCCCATCCACAGCCAGAAGACGGCGCGCATCCCCCGCGTCGATCCGGCGTCGTCGTCCTGCTGATCGCTCACCTGGTCACCCTCCTCGACGGGAATCGCCACGAGGCAGTCCTACGTCACCGACTGCGCGGCGACAAGGGGCTTGCTTTCTCCTCCGGGTGCTGCTGTCGGACCGTCGCCAGCCACGCGCCGACGATGACGCCCGCAGGCGACCCGACACGGCGTCCGTGCCCCGACGGGCCGTGCGACCGAGGAGAACCGCGGTCGTCCGACCACCGTTCGTGAGGTGGGCCCTACCGGGCTCGAACCGATGACATCCACGGTGTAAACGTGTAGCGAGGCCTACGTTCTTGCCGCCAGTTGCGCAAAACTGCCGGTATTCTGGGGCGAGGAGTGCAACGGCCTGCAAGAGAAAGCAGTAGTGCGCAGCCCGTCACCAACACCACACCAACACAAACCTCGGACTGTGCACGAAGACTGGGCCATGCATGTCCTCGGTCTCAGCAAGACCAAGTAAGGGCGCGGTCGTGAGCGAGTAAGCCACATTTGCGTTGTCGACTGTGATTCTGTTCGTGTTAAGCGTCACGAGTTCTCGCAGGGGCCAACCGGTGACAGGGTCCGTCGAAATCAGTGGACCACGGCGATCTGCGAACGGGTTCCCATGGAGCGGCCCACCGATGGCACATGTAGACGGCCCACCCAGGCCAGTCACGATAAGTCACGCGCCATATCCCCCGGCCGAAGGGCTGTCCATAACCAGGCGCGTGTTCACGCCTCTCCTACGCGAGGCGGACGGCTGCGGCTGTGCCGGGATCTGCGGCCGTTCGTGAGGTTGGCGAAAGGGAGCTTGCCGAACTGGTCGATGAAGTCGTCGAGCATCTCTGTCTCCGTGGCGCGGGCGTCGGCGCTCTCCTGCCAGGCCACGAGCAGGGTGGCGCTGTCGTGGAGCTGCCACAGGTAGCGGCCACCGTTGTGGCTGCCACCGAGGTCTGCACCGTGGAGCCGGTACTCATCGAGGCGCTTGGCGATGCCTCGGTCGCCCTTCGAGCCGAGGTCGGCCTTGCCGATGTAGACGACCTCAGCGCCCGTGACCCACGCTGCTTCGAGGGTCTTGAGGGGTTCGGTGTGCCGGCGGCCGGGCACCGCACGGCCGGAATTCACCTCGAGGAAGACAGGGGGTCCCGTGTCAGGGCGGACCACGACGTAGGTGCCGGCGCCAGGTGGGACGGGCGAGGCCGGCAGATCCGCGAAGGGCACGAAGCCGTGGAAGCCTGCCGCCGTCAGCCCTGCGCGTGTCCAATCCATGACGTGAGCCTAGAGCGATCGAAGGCCGCTCCTAGGCGACGAGGCCCAGGGCGACGACCCCGGCGCCGGTGGCGGTGACGGCCACGAGGAGTGTGTCCCTCGTGGTGACTACCTGCGGCTGGAAGAGCAGCGGTATGCCGGCCTCCTCCGAGGTGCGGTGGGCCTTGATGCCGCTGCACCTGAGGCAGGCAGCGATGGAGTTGAGCCACGTGTCCGCCTCGACTCGCGTGAGCCGGCTCTCGGGCATGATGTGGTCGAGCGTCGTGCCGAAGCGGCTGCTTCCGAACTAAGCGCAAGTGCAGTTGTCACGCTCGAGGACACCTCGACGAGACCACACCGCTTAACGCGTCACCCGCCGAGCGCCGGACAGAGCTCTTCCGGTCATCGGGCGGCGTCAGCCTCTTCCACCGACTCCTCGGCGAGGTGCCCCGCCCGGCAACCGTCCACGCCAACTCGATCAGCGTCCGGCACCGACTCGGCGTCTGACCACTTCGGCGGCTGCCGCGCATGGGACTCACATGATGGTCGTGGCTCCCCGCACCCGGAAGCGCCTCACCGTCAATGGCGCCGTCCTCGGCCTGGCCGGCCTCGTCGGCGGCCTCGTGCTCGGCGCGGTCTACTAGGCCTCCCGGTCCCCGACTTCCTGAGGACTGCTCGCGGCCAGTAGTGTCGCGGCATGCCCTTCGTCCCCATCGTCCCTGAGGGACTTCACCTCGGCTCCTCACGACGCGTCGACGGCGCCTTCAAGGGGCACCTCTTCGACGCGGACGGCAACCTCGTCGACCACGCCGATTGGGAGTACGTCGAGGACACGCCCAGGTACTCGCAGGCACCTCAGTCGCCGGAACTCACGAAGGAAGAACTCGAAGCGATCGCCTTGATGGCGGAGCTGATCCTCGCCGGCATCGTCGCCTCCCTGCCCATCATCGCGCGGTTCTGGCACGAGCGAGCTCTTCCGTCCGCCCGCGCCATCTGGAAGCGCATGTCGTCGCCTCGCCGGACGAAGAAAGCCGTCGGCGCCGACGGTCGACCACCGCGGCCTGCGACGTTCGTGGTCTCCACCGAGGGCGTCGAACTGGCGGTGACGGACCCCGAACTCAGCATGAGCGGGCAGGAGTGGGAGCAGCGCTTCCACGCGATGGCTGCTGCTGGCTCCTTCGCCGACGAGCAACTGCGGATCCTCACGAACGCCCGCATCGTCGACGACACGGCCCTGCCGGAAGGAAGCGCCGCCACGCAGATGACGCCCGGCGAGTTCGTCGCCCGGATCCGGCGCCTGCTCGAGGTGAATCCCGCCCTCCTCACCGAGGAGACGACGGCGGAGTTGGCGCGAGTCTTCACACCTCGGCAACCCCCGGCACCGGCCCCCATCCGTCGTCAGCTCGGAAGCTGACCACCGAGCCCGTCCAAACCGTCAAGTAGCGATTCCGCCTCCGGCAGCGACTGCCACTACTGTCGGCTCGCTCAGCTGCTCGCGTCACGATTCGGTCGACCGGCATGCCGTGAGCGCCCGACCGCGCCACATGCCTCCTGGCATCAACGCACCACCAGGAGGCCACGATGATGCTGTCCACGAAGACCCGCCGCCGGATGACTGTCTCCCTCGCGGCCACACTTGTCGGCGCCACGGTGCTGCCAATCGTTGTCGGCGCCGACATGTTCTGACCCCTCCTGAGGGGCTGCCCGAGTGTCGGTGGCCCGACCTAGGCTCCCGCCTGGGGAGGGCAGATGAGCCTGCACGCGTACTGGGACGGCGAACGCATCGACCGTGCCCAGATCAGTCGGCACAACGTCGACCAGGTCCGGTCCAAGGCTGAGGAGTCCAGAACCCTTGTCCATCCGTTCTGTGAGCACCGCGTGTTCATCAGGTCGAAGTCGGTGGGCGGACGCCTCCGCTACCACTTCGCTCACTTCGCGAAGGAGAAGGCCACTTGCCGGTGGGCTGGCGAGTCCGAGTCTCACTTGGCGCTGAAAGACACGCTCGTCTTCGAGTCCCGGCGCCTCGGCTGGGATGCCGAGGCTGAGGCCGGCAAGAGCGGCAGGGACCGCCCCGACCACATACCGGACGTGCTCGCAGTTAACCCCAACACCGGGCAGCGGGTCGTCTTCGAGGTGCAAGTCTCGTCCCAAGGCGCGGAGGAGTATCGGCGCCGGCAGGACCTTCGGACCGTTGTGCCGAACACGCGCTCGCTCTGGCTGACACGGAACGCCGACGTGGCGGTCGAAGCTGGGTACGTGCCGATCTACCACCTGGAGCGCGGCGATGAGAAGGTCGCCACCGACCTAATTGCGACCCGCTACGTCCTCATGGCCGACTGGGTCGATGCAGCCCTTCGCAACCGGCTTGACAGGCCACGCACAAAGCACGCCTGGGAGCTGTGGATTGCAGAGGAGGAGGCACGCGCTGCTGCTGAGGCAGCCCAGCATGAGGCCCTCATGGCGAAACTTGCCGCTGCTGAGGCCGCCCGAAAGGCCAAGAAGGAAGCAGATGCTGAGGCAAGGCGCCAGCGAATAGCTGCACGCAACTCCGCCAGCGCTGCCGACCCTGCACGCTGGGGCTGGGGACAGCTGCCACCCCCGGCTGTGGCGCACAACTTCCGGACGTACCTCGATGCGTCCTACTCGCAGGCGACGAGGGCCAGGGCGGTCGCGGAGGACCTTCGGTACGGTGACGGCGAGGTGGCGCAGCACGGCGGTCGCGGCGGTGCTGCCGCGCATGGACCACGCGAAGCGCCCACGGACCTTGGAGCAGACACGTGACCACGACCACCCCCGCCCTCGACGACCACCAGTACCGCGCGGACGTCAGCTCCGCCAAGGCGGCCGCTCGTGCCTACTACGACACCGACACCGAGCTGATGTCGGACACCTCCTACGACGAGCTCCTGGCCGGCATCGCCGCGTACGAGGCGGCCAACCCGGACAGCGTCATCGAGCACGGCCTCTTCAGTGACGTCGCTGCCGGCACCAGCACCGGCGGAACCGTCACCTACGACGGCCCCATGATCTCCCTCGACAAGGTCACCGACCTCGCCGAAATCGAGGCTTTCGCCGAGCGCATCGCTGCGGCCGGCGGCACCGTCAGCATCGAGCCGAAGTTCGACGGCATGGCCTTCAACAGCCGCTACGACAACGGCGGATCTGCGCAGCCTGGTTCTTCGTAGCAATCGCGGACTGGCGGCCGCCGTCGACGGCAGCTTGGAACTGCTGGTCGGCTGCCGCGCGAGCCGACGCACCCCGGGTGCGTGCCTCGTGGAGGGCCACCTCGGCGCGCTGGCGCTGGCCGTCCGCGGCCGCATGCTTGCTCTGCCGGTCGTTGCGGACGAGGTCGCGGGCCTGACGGGCCTCGTGCGCCTTGCGGGTGGGGTCGCTGGACGCGAGGTCGGCGATGCTGACGGTGATCCGGTCGATCTCCTTGTCGCGGGACTGAGCCTTCCAGTGCAGGTCGTCATCCGACAGCTTCCGCAGGCGGGTGAGCAGGTCCTGACCGTCCTGGTCCTCCGGCTCGTCCCCCTCGTCGCTGACCGGCCCGTCGAGCGTCTCCGTCAGCTCGGCGATGCGTCCGTCGATGCGGGTGACGGTGGCCGTGGCCTCGTCGAAGCGTCGCTTGGCTGCGGCGGCCATGGGGCCGTACTTGTCGAGGTCGAAGACGGTGGCGAGGAGCTTGAAGCGCTCGATGGGCTGGGCGCTGGCGAACCGGCCGTACTTGCCCTGCTCGGCGGCCCACGTCATCGTGGCCGTCTCGTAGTTCATGCCGAGGAGGTTGAGGATGGCGGCGTCGGTGGCGCGGTGGCCGGGGTCGCTGATGGCGCGCCAGCCGCTCTTGGCCGTGTCGTCGGCGACGTGGACCTGGCCTGTGCCGCTGCCCTTGCGCGGGTAGGTGCGGGAGACGCGGTAGGTGGCGTCGCCGATGCCGAAGACGACGGTGACCTTGCCGCTGGTCGCGCCGGTGGTGATGGACTCGGCGACGGTCTTCGAGGGGAAGCGGCCGTAGAAGGCGACGAGGGGTGCCTCGATGAGGAGCATGGACTTGCCGGCCCCGTTGTCGCCGACACCGACAACGAGGGGGAGCCCGGTGAGGTCGATGGTGACGGGCTCGCGGTAGGACCAGAGGCCGTGGACCTCAATGCTCTTGATCTGCATGGGTGGCCCATGCGCGGCAGTCTGCGGGCGCGCAACGCCCCGCCGGAGGGTGGGCTCACATGTCGGCGTCAGCCGAGGACGATGAGGTCGTACTGGTCTCCGGCGATCTCGGTAGCCTTGGCGATATAGGCGTCCCGGTCGATGTCGTAGTCAGGACCGGCGAAGGGGTTGCCGTCCTCGGGCGCGCTGTTCATGCTCGACCACACCATCTGCGTGTCCGTCTTGCGGGCGTCGGGGCTGCTCAGGCTGAGGGACGGGTAGACGACCATTACGTCTCTACCGGTTGCTGCCTTCACCTGGTTGACGCGACCGATCATGACCTGCCGGCGTGCGTCTCGCACACCGCCTTCGACCGTGGACGTGGTGACCGCGATGTCTTCCGCGAACTGAGCGACGATGTCGTTGCGTACCTGCTCCGGAAGGGCCTGCGACGGGTCGACCTGCATGACGGTCCCGTCGGCCAGGGTGTAGTCCCGAACGGCAGCGTCAGCCTTGGTCTTCGCGAGCCAGTCCGTCTCGAAGGTGGTGAGCTTCCCATCCCCGTTGAGGTCCCCCTCGAGCGCGTCGGGGGTGGCTGTAGCTGTCGGGGTCGCCGCGGCGAGCTCGCTAAGCGTGTCAGCGGCGGCCGAACAGCTGACGAGCGTGGTTGTGAGCGCGATGGCGACGACGGACAGCGTGATGGTTCTCCCCCAGGACATGCCTTCAGCCTGGCGGGCGGCCTCAGCAGCGCGGAAGCCCGCCTTCGGGGGCGTCATGTGGGCACCGCCACAGCTCGAGCTCCGAGAACCGGCCTGGTCCGACCGCCGCGGGGCTTCGACCTTGACCAGGCGATGTGGCGCCAGGCCTCTGCGGCGACCTCGTAGCCGTCGTCGACGAGGTGCTCCTCGAGGTGGTCGGCCATGGCTCCTTCGATGGCGAGTACGACGTCGTCGTCCACCTCGGTGATGCCGGCCACCATGGATTCGACCCGGTGGCATGCTCCGGCCGTGCCGGCCTCGAGCTGCTGGAACATCTGCGGCTTGGCGAGGAGGTCCGGCTGCTCGCTGATGGCGGTGTCGATGATCCGTTCGAGGACGGAGTTGACGAGGGGGCTGGTGCTGATGAGACCGGTGATGCTGCGCCTGCGGCTCAGCTTCTCAGCGGTGGTGACGTCACTGACGGTGTGGCTGCGAGGGGTGATGCCGGCGCGGTCGGAGACCCAGCCGCGGGAGGCGAGGATGTCGCTCCGTGCGGTCTCGTGTCGTTCGACGCGACGCTGAGCGGCCCGGGCGCCGCGGCGCAGCGTGTCGGGTGCGAGCTCGTCGCGCTCACGCAGGAACGTAGCCCCGCTGTCGACCAGGTGGCCGATGAGAGCGTTGGTGACCTGCCAGTGGGTAGGCGGCGCCGCGGCGGGTAGTGCGATGACGGTGACCTGCTGCTCGTTAACGACGTGACCGACGAGAACCTGACCGGCTGGAACTCTTTCACCGACCTCCACGAGAAGCTCGCCGTGCTGCGCCGCAAGAAGACGACCGACGCCGTGCTGGCAGCCTTCCGCGAGGTCGTGGCACTCAGCTTCATGGCCCTTCCCCGCCACCGCGGGGGTGTTCCGTGCTACGCCCATGGGCGTGAACCCCTCCCCACTGTCGGGGGGTCGAAATTCGGTGACGGACAATCTCGCACTGCGAGTTTCCCGCCGATCGGTGCCCTTCCCGGTCGGCAGCGACGCCACCCACCTACCTACCGTCACTGCAGCGCACCGGGGCGAGCGCCTCACATCCCCCCAACGTGAGGCTGCTTCCTTGGTGTGTCCAAACCGTCAAGTGGCCGTTCGCATCCAGCAAGCACACCGCCTACCGTCGTTCCTGCGCCCGGCGCGGCGTGAAGGGCCCCTAAGCCTGATCTTCGACTGGGCGCTTAGTTGTCCCGGCGCCTAGGGGGCCGGGCGCTCCCCGCTCCTTCGGGTGGAGCGGAGTCGAGCAAGTGGCCGGTGACGCGTTCGGGTCGTCACCGGCCGCCATCTCTCTGGCGGCGCACACGTCGGTGGCATGACCAACACCGCACCTGCCTTCGTCGCGTCCGAGCACCCGCGCGCCGCCGACGGAGCCTTCACCGATAAGCCCCAGACGTCGCCCGAGGTCGGCCTCGCTTCCACTGCCGCCCCGTCTCCGTCACCGTCTCCGACTCTCACCTCGCCCTCGGCATCATCCACGCGGAGCACGGCGCTGACAGCACAACCTGGATCACCGACACCGTCCGCGACGCCCGCACCTGGGCCCAGCTCGACACCGCCCTCGCACGCGTGGCCCTCCGCATCTAGAAGCCCAACATGCCCATCCAGCAGGACGCCGTCTACGCCGCCCTTGACGGTCAGGTGGTGCCGCGCACTGACCTCCGACTCGTGACGCCGAAGGAGACTGAGACGCTCGAGGACTGGGGCAACGCCATGGACAACTGCATTGGCTCGTACGGTGCGGTCGCCGTCGACCACCGCTCCTACCTCCTCGGCGTCTACCGAGGCTCCGAGCTCCTCGCCAACGCTGAGCTCTTACCGAACGGGACCCTCCGCCAGCTGTTCGGCCGGTTCAACCAGCCCCTCGAGGCGTCCAGGGACAAGGCCGTGTCCGAGGCAATCCTGTCGAAGGCGCTGCCTGCGCTGTCGCGCGACCGTGACGTGCACGGGCTAACTGCGTGAACAGGGCAGTCTACAGCCCCAGCAGCTGCGTCTTCTTGGCCGTGAACTCGTCCTCGGTGAGGATCCCGTCGTCGCGAAGCGCTGCCAGCTGACGGAGCTGCTCAGCCAGGGTCGCCTCAGCTTTTCGTGGCGTCGAGGAGACGAGGACCGTTGGCGCCACCGACGGCTCTTCAGACAGCACTGGCTTGAGCTTCCGCGACTGATTGTTGATGAACTGGGCGGCCTTGGCCAGCTGGTTGTAGCTCGGCGTCTTCCCGGACGGGATGTACTGGATGTCGTAGTCCCCGCCAGAGATGTGCAAGACGAACTTCTGGTTTCCTGTCTGCTTCGGGGCGGCTAGCGCGATGGGGCCGAGCACGAACATGCGCGTCAGTGTCAGGCGCTGCTGGAGGTGGCCCTCGGTAGTCACTTCGGCGATCGCGCCGGCTAGGGAACCTCCAACCGATCCAGGGCCGTGAGGCTTGCCCTTCCACACCTCGTTTGAGAAGACGTGCAAGGTGCCGAACATCTCGAAGAAGGTGAACTGACTCGCCCCGGTGAGGGCAGCGATGCGCGCCTTCTCAGCCTTCTTCTCTTCGACGACAACGGCCTTCGCCTCGACCTTTGTCGTCTTGACGACGAGCTTGTCGCTCGCGACTTCCTCAGCCGTGGCTGTTCTGCCGAAACGGGGGCTCATGACCAGACTCGGGTCGACGTCGCGAGCCTCCGCGACCTGGGCCACCAGCCGGTTGGCCAGCCCTAGCCACTCAGCCTGCATCTCCTCGGCCTTCGGCCCACGGGCGCTGTTTTGGATGATGAACGCGTTGACGTTGTACTCCGGCTTTGGCTGCGGGTTGTCGTCCCCCAGGAGCTGCCAGGTGATGACCCCGGGCTTCCAGTTCGTCGACGGCGTGTAGTCGATGGTCTCGATTGACTCGAAAGGCACCTCGTATGGCGAGGCCTTCTTGCGAATGGTCTGCGTGAGCATGCCCGTGAAGTGCATCACCAGACCGTCGTCAGTAAGGCGCATGGTCTCCGCGCCCGACTTGAACTCGTTCTGGGGCGCCAGGTCATCGATCGAAGTGCTCACGAGTCGTGATGCTATCCACAACGAGTCGCTGAGACCTACTCAACACCGTTTCGCCGCGCCGCCATCTACGGAAGCTGACGACCTCATGCCGCGCATGGGACAGGCATGACGACGACACGAAAAGCGATGCTGGTGCTGGTGGACACGAAGGCGAACTCGAACAAGTTCTACAGCCTCGAACTGGACCAGACCGGCCGCGTGTCGAAGACGTACGGCCGCATCGGCGCCGATGGGGTGACCAACTACGAGCACACCGGCGACAGCGGCTTCCAGAAGATCCTCGACGCGAAGAAGCGAAAGGGCTACAAGGAAGTCGACGTCGCGGACGCGAGCTCACAGCCCATTCGCCCTCGCCTCGACAGGTCCCGCCTCGCCTCCGTCGCCCGAGCAGGCCTCGTCAGTGAGGACGCCGTCAACGACACCCTCGTCGCCGACGTCATTGAGCGCATCATCAAGGTCAACGCCCACGACATCCTCGAGTCCTCCGGCGGCCTGATTAAGGTCGACCTGAACGGTCGCATCCAGACCCCGTCGGCCTCGTCACCCTCAGGAGCATCACCGAGGCCACACGCATCCTCGACTAGCTCGAGCACGCCGCCGGCGCCGCGCACGACACCCTCCTCGAGCAGTACCTGACCTTCGTGCCGCAGAAGGTCGGCCGCACCCGCGGCTGGCAGGACGACTTCTTCGGCACGCACCACACCGTGCAGCACAAGCGCGACTTCCTGCAGCAGCTCCGCGACTCCGTCACGTTCTTCGACGCGCAGGCCGAATCGGCCGCCCGCACCCCCGCCCACGAGGACATTAAGGCGGACTCCGGCTTCAAGTACCACCTCCGCTCGGTGCCGACCGACGGCGACCCGTTCAAAAGTAACCGACGCAGGTTCGAAGAGTCGAAGAACGAGCACCACAGCGCCTCCCGGCTCAAGCTGAAGCGCGTCTTCGAGCTCGTCGACGAGCCCGGCGCTGAGGTCCACGCGGATCTGCTTAGAAACGAACATTCAGAGATCAGGCAGAAGGGCTGGCCCATCTGCACCCTTGTGACGGATGTTGTCGACTGTGTCAGTAGGCATCCGCGGAGTCCTTCCTCACTTGTCAGGTCCATGTCAGGACATCGAAGGAATAAGCTTTTTGGCACGCCGCTCAAACGGCGGCCTACCGCCCTCAAGATGATGCAAAGCCAGCTTGTTGAGGTCATGACGCTCCAGAGATCCTGACGCCTCAAGCTCACCAGCTTGAGCCGTGGCTCGGAGCGTAATTATTTGCTCAGCGTCGGCGCTTACAACGAGTCCCGGACTGCGGGTGGCGAAGACGTACTGCCGATGCCCACGGAGGCTTCGCAAGCGCTCGACTAGATAGTCCTCAATCCATGGTGCATGAAGCGCATCCTCAGGTTGATCAACCAAGACGGGATTGTCCCCGTCAGCAAGGAGAACGACCAGGATCGCGGTGCATTTTTGACCGTGGGAGAGATCCTCAATGCCGGCGTACGCCTGCCCTTCAGGCTTACGGAACTTGATTCGGAGGATGTCAGGCGTGTCCACAATCTGAAGACTCAGGAGTTCATCCCAGGATGATCGATCGTCGATATTTGTGATGAGTCTCGCCACATCGGTTGCAGCAACACCTTCTGGCAGCTGCCCGCCGAGCGTGGCATCGCCCCCGAGAATGGAGCGAGCTAACGCAAAGGGATGAACCGACTTGGCGAGTGAATCAAGAACTGACTCACGCACCCGCGAACCAACCTTTAGGGCCTCCAACTTCTCCCGGTAGGCCGCTGTGTCACCCGAAGTCGGGATATCAAGCTTGACGTGACCAGCCGTTTTCCGGTTCAGAACATCGATTCGACTTCGTCGCATAGCTCGAATCGCACCGCGAACCGTCTTGAGTTCATTCAGTAGCTGCTCTCGATCGAACATGGTGCGTGTGATGTGAGGACGAACCTCTTCCCGAAGCTCCTCGCTAGCCGCTTGTGAGTGTCCGAGCTTTGTCTGCGCGGTCTCAAGTTCAGAGCGAAGCAACTTCACCGATGTCCCACCTTTTTCGGAGAGAAGCGCGTCGAACTCGTCAGTAAACGTGTCGAACTCAACTCCGATGTCGTCCTGGCTTTGTTCGAGCACCTTCTTTAGTTCAAGCAGCCCGTTTTCTTGCAGCTGGCGAGCGTTGTCCTGAACCCCTGCGAAGTCGGCGACTGCTGCGCGGATCCGTTCAAATCGCGCGGCATTCGCCTTTATCACCTTCGCGTCTGGAACGCGGAACGTGATTTCGGTAGAGGACGGCCCGCTTGGAATTTCCGCAAGGAGCTTGGTGACGGCGGCCTTGTCCTTCGTCCACTCTGCTTGGAGGGTGACCATGTCGCTCTCGAACAGGTCGGACAGCTGCGCAATCCGCTCTGTGAGCTGCTTCTCATCGGCGGCACTTTCGACCAACTGATATTCTCGTGCCCGAAGACGGATCAGAGCTTCACCATTGATGTGGAGCTCGCCCTTGATTCGTGCGCTTTCAAGACCTAGATCTGCGAGATCGAGTTCCGCATCGATTAGGGCCATTCGCCCGACCGGTTGCCTGGCGTACTCGAGCACCTCGCCTTGCGAGAAGGCAGCAACCTTGAGCACCTGAGTAACGGGTACGTCGGTCTCGAACCAGTTGCCGTTTACATCCTTGAAAACAACCGGAGCCCCGGGAATAACGGAGTATCGACGCTGAACTCGGTGTCTTTCACCCGATATTTCGAAGTCGACGGTCACCTCTGAGTCCGGCCCTAGGGCCACCCGAAGCCGGTTATCAACTTCATCCCGAATTTGCGGGAAGGCATCTGCATCGACTTGCTGATTAAGAGCAAAGCGAATCACTTCGAGCGACAGAGACTTGCCTGAGCCCGTGCCGCCAAGAAGACAGTTCATGTCGGGGCTAAACGTCAGATTGATGTCCTTGAGAAATCCCTGACTCACAGATGCGGCCGTAATCCTGGCATGATCCGACTGGGTCCGGGCCTCAGAGAGCGCCACACGTAGGGACGGATCGTTGAGGGCGTGTTTAAGTCCGATTAGATCGGGACGCGCAGCTTTGATCCAGGTGCGCCGTACACCGATACCGCTTGAGGCATGGCGATTGAGACTTGCGTCATAGGCGTCCGAGTTCTGGATAAACGCCGTCGTCGATTTGCCTGAACTACGTTGCTTCACGACCTCGGGCGTTGCCTGGCTTACGAATTCGAGCGCAGCAAAGACTGGCGATGCCAGCAGGGCATTGGCGTGATTCCTAACCGCCAACCCCAGCAGACCTCTCTCTTTGTCAATGTGAGCGGGTATGGCTATCCCGCTGGCTTTCTGAATTTCTTCGGCGGTCTCCAGCAGGCCCTGGTGAGAGGTCACATCAAGGCGCCCGAAGTCTGCCCTAGATATTCCGATACGAACCAGCACATCCTCAATGACACTGCTCGCCGTGCCTTCTTCCCAGATCCCTAGCAGGTGACCTTCCGTCGTGCTGATCTCGACGCCAGGAAGAACGACCAAGCTTTCGCCTTCAGCCGCGTCCGTCATGGCATCGCACCAGCCAGCAGTGTTGTGATCTGTCACGGCTATGCAATCAAGCCCGGCGGCGCGAGCAGCCCGTACGACGTCTTTGGGGTTGCCAAAGTCCCCGTCACTTGCGTCTTCTGACGCTGGCGTGTGTACGTGAAGATCAACCGCCCAGAATTTCGCCCACCCCATGAACACCACGCCACCCGTCTCTGCATCACGTCGTTGAACCGAAACCCGAGCAGGTCCTGAGAACCTTTAGCTGCCAGCAACCTGAATCCTATTCATGATTTGTCATTAGGCCGCACAGCCGGGCTCAAGGGAACTAGGCCCATTCGGACGACTAAGCACAAAGCGGTCTGCAAAGATACTGCCGAGGGGCCGATAAAAGACGTTATGTCGATTAATTCTTGGGGCGAGTCGCTTGGGCCTGTCTTCTGATCGGTCTTGCCACCGGAGTCGCTGTGCTCGGTCGAGCCATTGATGTCCATGGCTGGCGACACGATGTCGTGGTGCATGATTGCCAACTAGGCCACAAGCCAAGGGGAGTCATGTCTCGATGCGTTCGACTTGTCGTTGCCCTGCTTGCCTTCGTGGCAAGCACCTTCGGACTGAGCGCGTGCAGTGGGGACACCTTCGAAGAGCGATTTGCCTCACAACTGCTCGTTGCGACTGACATTGTTCTTGACGACTCCGACTCCGTTGCTGCAGTTTCCGGCACGGGAGGCGGCCCAACGCCAACAACTCTGCAGTACTTCCTCGAAGGAACGAACGTGGGAGAAGAAGTAGCTCAGGGCCTCACCAATGCCGGGTTCACGGCAGACGACTCTCTCAATCAGATCTGGGAACGCGAAGAAGACGGCCTTGAGCAAGAGGTCATTCTGTCTCCCTTCTCTTCCGGTGAATCCTTCGCGATTGAAAGAGGGACGTCAGATGAGCGCTACGTAGCAAGCGAAGACGGTATCCGCGTCACTATCGCGTAACCCGTTCTGGGGGCAGCAGCCCCCATTCCAGCTGCCGTAGGGACAACGGGGAACTCGACCTCTGACTTCTGGGCGCGTCCGGAAGCTGATCGGCTATCGGGCAGCGCCCCGGACGTTTCTGGTGGTCGAGGGCCTCGGAACCGCTGCTCGTTCGCTTGCTTGTGACGAGGGGAGAGAGGCGCCGCGGCGCGGGCAGGTCGGACTCGCGCCGCGGCAGAGGCACTACGCGGTGACGCTGACGCTCCAGGTGACTCCGAACCGGTCGGTGAGCATGCCGAAGCCGGCGCTCCACGCCGACGCGGCGAGCGGTTCGACGATGGTCGCACCGACCACCAGTGCGTCCCAGTGACCTTGCAACTCGTCGAGGCTGTCGGACCCTATCGAGACGAACAGAGCCTGGTCGGTGATGGTGGTCCCGTTCTCGCGGCGGGTCAGGCCGCCTGCGGCGATCGAGCCCTCGGTCTGGCCGGGGATGTCGTACCCCATGATGTGGAAGCCGTTCTCGGCGGTGACGAGGCCGAAGACGACCTTGTCGGCACCAGGCACGTCGGCCGGCATCCCGAAGTCGGCGTAGGTGTTGACCACGAGGTGCCCGCCGAACACGGACTGGTAGAACTCGAGCGCCTGACGGGCGTCGCCGCGGAAGTTGAGGTGGGTGGTCGTCTGGATGGTCATCGCTACTCCTTGTTGGGGGTCGGCCCGCTCGGCCGTCGACTCGACTCTTACAGCCGTATAGGTCGATTCCTGTCCTGGACCGGATCTAGTCTGAACGGCATGACGACGACATCGCGACTGCTGGCCCTGCTGTCGTTGCTGCAGACTCGGCGGGACTGGCCCGGGTCTCTCCTGGCATCTCGTCTCGAAGTCAGCGACCGGACGGTCCGCCGGGACGTCGACCGCCTGCGCGAGATGGGCTACAGCATCCGCGCGACGATGGGCCCTGAGGGCGGGTACCGGCTCGACGCCGGTAGTGAGCTGCCGCCCCTGCTGTTCGATGATGACCAGACCGTCGCGGTGGCCGTCGCCTTGCAGGTGGCAGCTGGTGCCGGCGGCGGGATCGAGGAGGCGGCGATCCGCGCCCTGGGAACGATCCGGCAGGTCATGCCCTCACGACTGCGCGACCGGTTGGACGCTTTCGAGGTGACCGCTGTCGGCCGGCCGGGAGATGAAGCGATGGCGGACATCTCGCTCGACGTCCTCGTCACGCTTGCCCACAGCATCCGAGACCGCGAGGTCTTGCGCTTCGACTACGCCGCCCGCGGCGACGACGACAGCGAGCAGCAGATTCGTCAGGCCCGCCGGGTCGAGCCGCACCACCTGGTGACGTCGCACGGCCGCTGGTACCTCGTGGCATGGGATCTCGAGCGCGACGACTGGCGCCTGTTCCGCGTGGACCGTGTGCAGCCGAGGGTCCCCGGTGGCCCCCGGTACGATCCCCGTGTCGTGCCCGGCGGCAGCGTGCACGAGTTCGTCTCCGCTCGCTTCAAGGGGTCCGACGTCGACGAGTGGCCGTGCCGAGGCACCGTCGTGTTGGAACTACCCGCTGAAGACGTCCTCCCGTTCGCCGGCGACGGCACGGTCGTGGCCCTCGACGACCAGCGGTGCAGCCTCGAGGCGGGCTCGTGGTCCTGGGGCGCATTGGCCGCCTTCTACGGCCGCTTCGAGGCACCGATGCAGGTGACCGGGCCCCCCGAGCTCGCGACTGCCTTCGTGGCCCTTGCGCACCGATACGCGGCGACGGGCGCGACCGACCACGACTAGTGCGGCAAGTCCAAGACACAGCCAGTCGGCCCTGCAGACCAGGGAAGAAGGCGCAGGCGTGCGATCCCCGACACCGACAGGCGCCCGCCTAAAATCGTCTATCGGGACAGGCCGGCCTCACTGGGAATGGACGATGCGAACGCTAATCAGCCCATTCGAGCCGAGTTCGGGCAGGGTTCTCCGCCACGAGGCGACTGACCGCCTGTGTGGTCAGCGGGGCGACACAACGAGGTGACCGCGGAGCAGCGTGCTGCCCTCGGGCACGGTCGGATCTTCAACGGCCGACCACGAAGCTGACGGCCCTCCGCTCATGGAGATCGTGAGCGTGCCCCCATCGCCCGGGCTGCAGCCGGACATCATGTCATCAGGTTCGCCCGCGACAACCTGCGTGAGGACGCAGAACTCGTCATCCGCGTTCCGGGCCGCCCAATACCGAGTCCCTTCAGCTTCGCCGAGATACCGCGCCGACTCCGGGTCCAGATCGTCGAGGACCACACTCTCGACTTGCGGCAGGGCATCAGAACTGACCTGTTCCTCAGCCAACACGTCATTCGTTGTGGCCACCGAGCAACCCGCTAGTGCGCCGGCACCTAGAAGCACTACCGCCAGTCGTGCCCACTGCCCCGTGGTCATGTCCTCATCCTGGCCGAGCGATGAAGCCAGCACCAGGGCGGCCCCCTACCCGCCTCTCGAATTGCCGACCCAACCGTCGCAGGGAACGATCGGCTATCGGACACCCTGCAGTGCCGCTCAAGGTCCAAACGCGCTCCCAAGATCCGATTAGATACCTACAGGGCCCGGTCCTCTTACCTCGCTGAGCGAAAAGCTGCCGTGCACTCCTCCCGGCAGGCGAGACCCTGAACACGACAAACACGACAGAAGTGCCAGCCCTCATCGTTGCTTCGCTGGGCATCAGCGGCGGGATCCTCCTCGTCATCTTTCACCGGCCCTTTTCGAGACGAGTCAGGAGTGAACGCGAACGACTAGGAGTTCACGTGGGTTCCGAAAGCCACCCGCCCACGTTTCTGCTCATAGGTCTCATATTCGTGGTCATCGCCATCGTCATCCTGGTCGGCACGTTCAGCAACGCGTTCTCCGGGTCACCTGGGGTCTAGAGCAGCCCAGTAGCCGATCGTCTATCGGGCACCAGCTTCGGCTCCGCTAACGTGCAGGCACGAGCCACGGAAGGAGCACCCTTGAACGTCACAGTCGAAGTGGGCGATTGGGAGCACGAATGCTGCGGCCCCGCGATCGAACGCAACGATGTAGTCGACCTGGGCTGTCTTCGTTGGCGGGACGCCGATGGACAAGTGCGGTTGATCGAGACCCACCACGACTCCCCTATCGAAACTCGTGTCCGCGGTCGCGTCGTGGACATTCTCGTGCTTGCTGAGGATGGTTCCTCGACACCAGTTCTTCGCGTTCCCAGCGGCGTGGCCCTGCGCGGATTTGACGACGAGGACGACGGGCACCTTGAGACACCGTGGTCGGGCGAACTCGTCGACGAGCGCAACAGGCACTTCCTCGTGACAGTGAAGTCGTAGGCGCCAGCAGTTACTCTCCCTCCGCACCGCACCGCACCGCACCGCACCGCACCGCACCGCACCGCACGGCACGGCAGGTAAGAATCGCTCCACTGAACGATCGTCTATCGGGCACCCTCGGTCAGGGCTAACGCACTACTAGATGCAACACCGCCAGCATCAACTGCCCGAATCGCAGAAGAACTTTTCTGTGGAGTGGCGCTGCTCGCTCTAGCTCTCGGGCCGTCGGCGGCACGAACAACGCATGAGGCACGATGTTCCAGCACTTCTCTCGACCACGGACCTGCTGCCCGTGGTCCTCTTCGTACTTGCACTCCCCACAGGCCACCGGCCCCTCAAAGGCTGAACCCCGGTGCTCTTCCCATGGGTGTTCGCAGTCCGGGCACAGCGTCTCTCGAAGCCGCCGCCGCACGGCACGGCCGGAATCGCCTGCGGGATTGCTCATGGAGCGAGTATGCAGGTTTCGCGATCCGCCCTGAAGCCGATCGTCTACTGCGACACACCAAAGCCGCCCTTCCCTCCTCGGCGCGTGCAGGGGCTCCTGGCGCTACCCACGCAAGGGCCCGGACGTGGCAAGTAACTCGGCAGCCTCGGTGGCGATGAGATCCGACAACTGTTCTGGTGGCAGCTCGTCGACACCGCTCATGATCAGCAAGGCCTCGACCCCAGGCACCCACGTGTCATCCCTGAATCTGAAACTGAATCCTCGCAAAGCTTCCGAAAGCTGCAGATACCTCTCGTCGCGACCAGCGATCAAGCGCAGACTCTCGACAACGAGAGTTCGCCGGCCAGCCTCGTCATCGTCGGTGGTCAACCCTAGATCGGTGCCGATCGCGAGGAGGTACCGAAGGTTCTCGCTTGCAGGCAGGCTCTTGGACTCGCCAGCAAGAAGGCGAATGTTCAAGCTGTCATGGCCCGCCATCAACCAAGCGACGGCAAGCTCAGGGCCGCACCATTCATCGGCCTCTCGCGTGAGCGCGACGACCAGCAGGATCGCGATCACGTCCCGATCAGTCACCTCAGTTTCCATAAATCCGCCATGGTCGACAGCAGCATTGTCTTCCGCGACCAACGGTCTCGTCCTCGCTCTGACTCGCTTGTGGAACCACATCAGGACTGCTCCCCTCGTTGAACCGCACGATAGACCGTCGAGCGGGCGACACCGAAGAGCTCCGCGATCTCACTCGTCGTATGAGCGCCCGTGCGGTGCAGCTGCACGAGGTGCTTCTCCTGCGAGGCGGTGAGCTTGGGCTTTCGGCCGCGGAGCTTGCCGGCGGCCTTGGCGATCGCCATGCCCTCACGAGTCCGGGCACGGATCAGGTCAGCCTCGAACTCGGCCACCATGCCGAGGACGTTGAACAGCAGCCGGCCCACGGGGTCGGTGGGGTCGTAGACCGCTCCCCCGAGGTTCAGGGCGACGCCCTTCTCTGTGAGCTCGTCCGCGATCGCTGTTGCATCGCGCAGTGAGCGGGCGAGGCGGTCGAGCTTGGTCACGACGAGAACGTCGCCGGCACGGCACGCCGCCAGCGCCTCACGGAGGCCTGGCCGAGCTCGAGTCGTCCCGGACAAGCCGTGATCAACATGCACGTGTTGATCGTCAACACCAAGTGCTGCAAGACCGTCACGCTGTGCTGCGAGATCCTGCCCCGAGGTCGAGACGCGGGCGTATCCGATGAGCATCTCAGGACTGTAGCGTTTATACCCCCTTCATCGGGCATTTTTGCGGGACAGGCATACGCGAATCCGCAGGCCAGGAGCTACTTGACCCCAGCCGGCCGAGAACAGCTCGAGTAGGTGTCCCGATGAACGACCGACTTGCGGGCGGCCACGATACGAGGCCCGGCAGGAGATCACCTCGTCGATCCAAGGCTGCCCCGGCCACGAATGATTCACGTAGCCGCCAACACCGGCATTCGGGCAGCAGAAATTTAAGTGGTTCAGGTCTCCGTCACCGACTGACGCTCAGCGATCCGCTCGGGCTCAGGGGCTTGAGCGCTGGCCGAACCAAATCCCCACGGCCTCACCCGGATCCTCCGGGCACAGTCGCCCGCGGCCCATGCTTACGGACTGCGGTGGGGCTCCACCAACACCACACCGACACGGAACGCCAGCCTAGGTAGCGGCAGAGTACCTGGGGCGTGTCAAAAGTCTCCTGATCGGGACTTTCGAGGGTGGGCCCTACCGGGCTCGAACCGATGACATCCACGGTGTAAACGTGGCGCTCTACCAACTGAGCTAAAGGCCCTCGCACCGGGACGAGCCGGGCGAGCGACTACAGGTTAGCGGGTGGACGAACGGACCCGCGCCTCCTGCGGTCGTGATCGCGGTCGTCAGGCCGAGACGGGGACGAGGAGGTCGAGCGCGGCGCGGTAGTCGGCGAGCGAGCGCTCCTGGCCGGGCTCCGTGCCGAAGTGTTCGCGGATCACCCCGTCGACGTCGATCAGGAAGGTGGTGCGGGTCGCGAAACCCTTGTTCTCGAGGAAGACGCCGTACTCCTTCGAGACCTCGCCGTGCGGCCAGAAGTCCGCCAGCAGGGTGAATTCGTAGCCCTTCTCCTCGGCGAAGGCGCGCAGCGTGGCCTTGGAGTCGACGGAGACGACGAGCAACTCGACGCGGTGGTCCTGGAACATCGCGAGGTTGTCGCGGAGGGTGCAGAGCTCTTTCGTGCAGGTGCTGCTGAACGCCAGGGGGAAGAACACCAGCGCGACGGGCTTGACGCCCCGGAAGTCGCTCAACCGGACTCGCTCGCCGAACTGGTTCGGCAGGTCGAAGTCGGGAGCCTGGATGGCGTTCTCCAAAGCCATGGGTGCGTTCCTTTCGCGTCGACCCGGGCGGTCGGCGACTGACACGATCGCCGATCCTACGCCTCACTCGTCGGTTTCCACACGGTGGCGTGGCCGGACGTTCCCAGCGCGTGCCGAGCCTGTCCCGGTCCGGGCAACTAGAGTGGGCTGGTCAGGCGGAGTGCGTCTCGGAACCCGGGCACGACGGGCCTGACATCTGTTTGTCCACTCCACGCGGTGGCCCTCCAAGAGACGGCTGCTCCACACAGATGATTGAGGTCAAGGGTGACGGTTAACGATCAGGACCCGTACACGGTCGACAAGGCCGATCGCGATCCCGAAGAGACCGCCGAGTGGCGTGAGTCGCTCGACGCTCTCGTGAAGGCGCAGGGTCACGAACGTGCCCGCGAGATCATGAAGAGCCTGCTCACCCGGTCGAGCGAGCTGCACCTGGGCGTGCCGATGGTGCCGAAGACGGACTACGTCAACACCATCGCCCCCGAGGACGAGCCCGAGTTCCCCGGCGACGAAGACCTCGAGCGCCGCTACCGCAAGTGGGTCCGCTGGAACGCCGCCATCACGGTGCACCGCGCCCAGCGCCCCGGCGTCTCGGTGGGTGGCCACATCTCGACGTACGCCTCGTCGGCCGCCCTGTACGAGGTCGGCAACAACCACTTCTTCCGCGGTCAGGACCACTCCGGTGGCGGCGACCAGGTGTTCTTCCAGGGCCACGCCTCCCCCGGCATGTACGCCCGCGCCTACCTCGAGGGCCGGCTGGGCACGGACCAGCTCGACGGCTTCCGCCAAGAGAAGTCGCACGCCTCGGGCGGACTCAGCTCGTATCCGCACCCGCGCCTCATGCCCGACTTCTGGCAGTTCCCGACCGTGTCGATGGGCCTCGGTCCGATCAACGCGATCTACCAGGCGCAGGTCGCCAAGTACCTCACCAACCGTGGCATCAAGGACGCCAGCGACCAGCAGGTCTGGGCGTTCCTCGGCGACGGCGAGATGGACGAGGTCGAGAGCCGCGGTCAGCTGCAGGTGGCGGCCAACGAGGGCCTCGACAACCTGAACTTCGTCATCAACTGCAACCTGCAGCGCCTCGACGGCCCGGTCCGCGGCAACGGCAAGATCATCCAAGAACTCGAGTCGTTCTTCCGCGGCGCCGGCTGGAACGTCATCAAGGTCGTCTGGGGTCGCGAGTGGGACACCCTGCTCGCGAACGACTCGAGCGGCGCACTGCTCAACCTCATGAACACCACGCCCGACGGCGACTTCCAGACCTACAAGGCCGAGAGCGGCGGCTACGTCCGCGACAACTTCTTCGGTCGCGACCCGCGCGCCCTCGAACTCGTCGCGGACTACTCGGACGACGACATCTGGAACCTCAAGCGCGGTGGCCACGACTACCGCAAGGTCTACGCCGCCTTCAAGGCCGCGACCGAGCACAAGGGACAGCCCACGGTCATCCTCGCCAAGACGGTCAAGGGCTACGGCCTGGGGCCGTCCTTCGAGGGGCGCAACGCCACCCACCAGATGAAGAAGCTCACGCTCGACAACCTCAAGCAGTTCCGCGACGAGCTCCGCATCCCGATCAGCGACGCCCAGCTCGACGAGAACCCGTACCTGCCGCCGTACTACCACCCCGGTCAGGACGACGACGCGATCCAGTACATGCAGGAGCGTCGTCGTGCGCTGGGCGGCTACGTGCCCGAGCGCCGGACCAAGTACACCCAGATCGCGGTCCCCGAGGCGAAGACCTACGACGTCGTCAAGAAGGGGTCGGGCAAGCAGGAGGTCGCCACGACGATGGCCTTCGCGCGCCTCCTGAAGGACCTGCTGCGCTCGCCCGACTTCGGCCACCGCATCGTGCCGATCATCCCCGACGAGGCCCGCACCTTCGGCATGGACGCGTACTTCCCGACGTCCAAGATCTACAACCCGAACGGTCAGCACTACACGTCGGTCGACCGCGAACTGCTGCTCGCCTACAAGGAGAGCCCGCAGGGACAGATCATCCACGTCGGCATCAACGAGGCCGGCGCGTTCGCGGCCTTCACGGCCGTCGGCACCTCGTACTCGACGCAGGGCGAACCTCTCATCCCGGTCTACGTCTTCTACTCGATGTTCGGGTTCCAGCGCACCGGCGACGCCATGTGGGCCGCCGGCGACCAGATGGCGCGCGGCTTCATCATCGGTGCCACCGCGGGGCGCACGACGCTGACCGGCGAGGGCCTCCAGCACGCCGACGGCCACTCCCCGCTGCTGGCGTCGACGAACCCCGCGGTCGTCTCGTACGACCCGGCGTTCGGCTACGAGCTCGGGCACATCGTCAAGTCGGGCATGGACCGCATGTACGGCACCGACGAGCACGGCAACGCGTCGCACTCCGACCCGAACGTCATGTACTACATCACCGTCTACAACGAGCCGATGGCCCAGCCCGTCGAGCCCGAGGGCCTCGACGTCGACGGTGTGGTGCGCGGCATCTACAAGCTCAAGGACGCCGAGAACCTGGGCCCCCGCGCCCAGCTCCTGGCGTCCGGCGTCGGTGTGCCGTGGGCTCTCGAGGCACAGCAGCTGCTCGCCGACGACTGGAACGTCGCGGCCGACGTCTGGAGCGTCACGAGCTGGAACGAACTGCGCCGCGACGGCCTGGCCGTCGAGGAGCACAACTTCCTGCACCCGAACGAGGAGCCGAAGACGCCCTACGTCACCGAGAAGCTGAAGGACTCCGAGGGCCCCGTCATCGCCACGAGCGACTTCATGGCCGCCGTGCCCGACCAGATCCGCGAGTACGTGCCCGGCGACTACCTGACCCTCGGAGCCGACGGCTTCGGTTTCAGCGACACCCGGGCCGCCGCCCGCCGGTTCTTCAAGATCGACGGACCGTCGGTCGTCGTCCGCACCCTGCAGGCCCTGGCCCGGCGCGGCGAGGTCGACCCCGGTGTCGTCCAGCAGGCGATCGATCGTTACCAGCTGCACGACGTCACGGCCGGCACCAGCGGCACCGCCGGCGGGGAGGCCTGACGACCCCGTGAGCGCCGAGCGGGTGCCCGCATCGCCCCTGCAGCCGTCCGCGGCCACGAAAGAGCGCACGCTCGCGTGGCTGCGGACGGTCTCGGGTGAGCTGTCCACCGCGACCATCAAGCGCCTCGAAGAGACGCTGCCCTGGTACGGGGACATGCCTCCCGGGCGCCGCTCGGCGGTCGGGCTCGTCGCCCAGGCCGGCATCACCTCGTTCATCAGCTGGTTCGCCGACCCGCGATCTACCCCGTGGATCGCCGCCGACGTCTTCGGTTCGGCCCCCCGCGAACTTCTCCGCTCGGTCAGCCTCACGCAGACCCTGCAGCTCATCCGCATCACCGTCGAGGTCGTCGAAGAACGCGTCAAGGACGGGGACGACTCCCTGCGCGAAGCGATCCTCCTGTACTCGCGCGAGATAGCCTTCGCCTCGGCGGACGTCTACGCCCGGGCCGCCGAAGCCCGCGGCCTCTGGGACGCCCGACTCGAGGCCCTGGTCGTCGACTCGATCCTGAGCGGCGAGTACGACGACGAGTTGCCCAGCCGCATCGCTGCGCTCGGATGGCATGGGCACGGTGAGGTCGCCGTCCTGGTCGGCACGGCTCCGCGGATGCTCGACGTCGACATGCTGCGACGCACGGCCCGGCACCGGGAGGCCGACGTGCTCATCGGCGTCCAGGGCAGCCGACTGGTGCTCGTCATCGGGCGGGCCGATCCGCTCGACGAGGGCAGCGCCTCCTCGACCCACCCCAGCTTCACCGAGATCGCGCGTGCCCTCGAACCCGGCTTCGGTGACGGGCACCTCGTGCTCGGCCACGAGGTGCCGAGCCTCGTCGACGCCTCGAAGAGCGCCAAGGCCGCCCTCGCCGGTTTCGCGGTCGCACGGGCCTGGCGCAACGCGCCCCGCCCCGTCCTCGCCGACGACCTCCTGCCCGAGCGCGCCCTCGCCGGGGACCCGGTCGCACGGTCGACCCTCGTCAACCGCATCTACAAGCCCCTCAAGACGCACTCGACCGAGTTGTTGACGACCTTGTGGTGCTACCTCGACAACGGGCGCTCGCTCGAGGCCACGGCACGCGAACTCTTCGTGCACCCGAACACCGTGCGGTATCGCCTGAAGCGCGTCACGGACGTGATCGGCTGGGATGCCACCGGCGCCCGTGAGGCGCTGATCCTCCAGTCGGCGCTCGTGCTCGGATCGATCGCCGACCCCGAGGGGTCAGGGGTCCGACGCAAGTGACCGTCGGGCTGACCGCGAGGACGTCTGTGCGCTTCGACAACGTTCTCGCTCATCTTTGGTCGAGTTGCTACACCGCAGACCCTCGACTCATTGGCATGATGGTCCAGTGATCGTTGTCGTAGCGCCCGGTCAGGGCTCCCAAACTCCCGGTTTCCTCGACCCCTGGCTGGCCGACCCCGACCAGCGTGAGCTGCTGACGTCGCTCTCCGACGCGGCCGGCCTCGATCTCGTCGCCCATGGCACCACGTCCGACGCCGACACGATCCGCGACACCGCCGTGGCCCAGCCCCTCATCGTCGCGGCCGGCATCCTGACCGCCCGTGCCCTCTTCCGTCGCGTCGAGCGCTCCGCCGTCGCCGGCGTCGCGGGCCACTCGGTCGGCGAGTTCACCGCCGCGGCCGTCAGCGGCGTGCTGAGCGACGTCGACGCCGTCACGCTCGTCGCCGAGCGGGGCCGGGCCATGGCCGACGCCGCCGCACTCGTCGAGACCGGCATGAGCGCCGTGCTCGGCGGTGACGAAGCCGAACTGCTCGCCCGTCTCGACGCGCTCGGGCTCTTCCCCGCCAACTACAACGGTGGCGGCCAGATCGTCGTCGCCGGCGAGACCGCCGCCCTCGCCGAGCTGGCGGCCGACCCGCCGGCCAAGAGCCGCGTCGTGCCCCTCCAGGTCGCCGGCGCCTTCCACACGCGGTACATGCAACCCGCCGTCGAGCGCCTCCGCGCCGCCGCCGCCTCGGTCACGGCCGCCGACCCCTCGACGACGCTCTGGACCAACCACGACGGCAGCACCGTCGACTCGGGCCCGCGCTTCGTCGAGCTGCTCGTCGGCCAGGTGTCGTCTCCCGTCCGTTGGGATGCGACCATGCGGTCGTTCGCCGACGCCGGTGTGACGGGCATCGTCGAACTCGCCCCGGCCGGAGCCTTGACCGGCCTGGCCAAGCGTGCGCTGAGGGGTGTCCCCTCGGTCGCCGTCAAGACACCCGACGACCTGCAGGCCGCCGTCGACCTCATCGAGGGAGCAGCATGACCACCCCCCAGCTCAACCAGACCACCGGTGCGCAGTTCACCCGGATCTACGCACTCGGCGCCGCCCGCGGTGAGAACGTGGTCCCGAACGCCGACATCATCGAACCGATCAACTCCAGCGACGAGTGGATCCAGCAGCGCACCGGTGTGATCACCCGCCGACGGGCAGGCAAGGACGTCAAGGTCGTCGACCTCGCCGAGACCGCCGCCAACGAGGCCATCGCCAAGTCGGGCATCCGCCCCGACCAGATCGGCGCCGTCCTCGTGTCGACCATCGGTGCCGGCGTCGTGACCCCGTCCGTCGCCTCGCTGCTCGCCGAGCGCGTCGGTGCCAACCCGGCCGCCGCCTACGACATCTCGGCCGCCTGCGCCGGCTTCACGTACGGCATCGCGCAGGCCGACTCGTTCGTCAAGTCGGGCCTCGCCGAGTACGTCCTCGTCGTGGGTGCCGAGAAGCTCAGCGACGTCATCGACCCGACCGACCGCACGATCTCGTTCCTGCTCGCCGACGGAGCGGGTGCGGCCGTCGTCGGCCCGTCCGACACCGCGGGCATCGGCCCGACGGTCTGGGGCTCGGACGGCTCGAAGTGGGACGCCATCGGCATGACCAACACCATGACCGAGTACCGCGAGGGCGCCGGTGAGATCCCCTGGCCGACCCTCCGCCAAGAAGGTCAGACGGTCTTCCGCTGGGCCGTCTGGGAGATGGCCAAGGTCGCGAAGGAGGCCCTCGAACGCGCCGGCGTGACCGCCGAGCAGCTGTCGGCCTTCGTGCCCCACCAGGCCAACATGCGCATCATCGACGAGTTCGCGAAGCAGCTCGGCCTGCCCGAGTCCGTCGTGATCGGTCGCGACATCGCGACCACCGGCAACACCTCGGCCGCCAGCATCCCGCTCGCGACCCACCGACTGCTCGACGAACACCCCGAACTCAGTGGCGGTCTCGCGCTGCAGATCGGTTTCGGTGCCGGACTCGTGTTCGGTGCCCAGGTGGTCGTGCTGCCCTAGCGCGCCGCTGCCCGCCCGACCGCGGGGCGCTGTATAGGCTTTACCCCGGTCACAACGACACCCCCTCAAGGAGACAACACCATGGCACTGTCCACCGAAGAAGTCCTCGCCGGCCTCGCCGAGCTCGTCAACGACGAGACCGGGATCGCCACCGACACCGTCGAGATGGACAAGTCGTTCACCGACGACCTCGACATCGACTCGATCTCCATGATGACCATCGTCGTCAACGCCGAAGAGAAGTTCGACGTCAAGATCCCCGACGAAGAGGTCAAGAACCTCAAGACCGTCGGCGACGCCGTCACGTACATCCACAAGGCGCAGAACTAAGACGTCGGCTGCCCGGTCGCCGTCACGGCGACCGGGCCCCGCCGCTGTGCCCTCGACGCCGTCGACCCCACGCCACCAGCCTCGGCTGCAGCCCGGGTCACGGCGTCGTCGTACATCGGCACAGCCCACCGACCGGCCCTCCCAGAAGGAACGTCAATGACCAAGAAGATCGTCGTCACCGGCCTCGGCGCCACGAGCCCGCTCGGTGGCACCGCCACCGAGAGCTGGCAGAACCTGCTCGCCGGCCAGTCGGGCATCACCACGCTCGAACAGGACTGGGTCGCCAAGTACGAGCTGCCCGTCACCTTCGCCGGCCAGGCACGCACCCCCTCGGCCGACGTGCTCGACCGCCGCGAGATCAAGCGCCTCGACCCGTCGAGCCAGTTCGCGCTCACCGCGGCCCGCGAGGCCTGGGCCGACGCCGGCTCGCCCGAGGTCGTCCCCGAACGCTTCATCGTCGACTGGGCCACCGGGATCGGCGGTGTCTGGACGCTGCTCGACGGGTGGGACACCCTGCGCGAGAAGGGCCCGCGACGCGTCCTGCCGATGACCGTCCCCATGCTCATGCCGAACGGTCCCGCCGCCGCCATCTCGATGAACCTGGGTGCGCGCGCCGGAGCCCGCACGGTCGTGTCGGCCTGCGCCTCCAGCACCGAGTCGATCGCCATGGCCTACGAGCACCTGCAGTCCGGCCTCGCCGACATCGCCGTCGCCGGCGGTTCCGAGGCGGCCATCCACCCGATGCCCCTGGCCTCCTTCGCGGCCATGCAGGCCCTCTCGAAGCGCAACGACGACCCCGCCACCGCCTCGCGTCCCTACGACGTCACGCGCGACGGCTTCGTCCTCGCCGAAGGAGGCGCGGCGCTCGTCCTCGAGACCGAGGAGCACGCCCTGGCCCGCGGGGCCCGCATCTACGCCGAGCTCATCGGTGGTGCGGTCACCAGCGACTCGTACCACATCACCGCTCCCGACCCCGAGGGCACCGGCGCCGCCCGGGCCGTCATCGCGACGCTCGAGAACGCGGGGGTCGACCGCGACCAGGTCGTCCACGTCAACGCCCACGCGACGAGCACCCCGGTCGGCGACATCGCCGAGTACCACGCCATCAAGCGCGTCTTCGGCGACCACACCTCGAAGCTGATCGTCTCGGCGACCAAGGCGGCCACGGGCCACCTGCTCGGCGGCGCGGGCGGCATCGAGGCGCTGTTCACGGTCAAGGCGCTGCACGAGCGCGTGGCACCGCAGACGATCAACGTCACGCAGATGGACGACGAGATCGACATGGACGTCGTCGTCGGAGAACCGCGCCCCCTGCCCGAGGGCGAGATCGTGGCCATCAGCAACTCGTTCGGCTTCGGCGGCCACAACGCCGTCGTCGGGTTCCGCTCGGTCTGACCGAGGCGACCGACGCAGGAGGCGCGGGTGGCGTGATCACGCCACCCGCGCCTCCTGCGTCGTCACCCGGTGCGCCCGGGACGCCCCTCCCCGGGCAGGGGCGGGTCAGCTGACCTTGTGCAGCCAGACGACGGGGTTGCCTTCGCCGCTGTAGCGGAACGGTTCGAGTTCGTCGTCCCAGGCCTGGCCGAGGGCGAGACGCAGCTCGCGGTGCAGCTCGAGGGTGTTCGACCCCGCGATCTCCATCGCGTAGCGGATGCGGTCCTCGGGGATGACCGTGTTGCCGGCGGTGTCGGTCTGGGCGAAGAACACGCCCAGGTCGGGAGAGTGCATCCAGCGCCCCCCGTCGTGGGTCTCGCCGGGGTCTTCGGTCACCTCGTAGCGGAGGTGCTCCCAGCCCCGCAGAGCAGAGGCGATGCGCGCGCCGGAACCCTCGTCACCCTGCCACGAGAACTCGGTGCGCTGGGCGCCGGGCAGCACGGGTTGGTCGACCCAGGCGAAGTTCACGCCGTGCCCGAGGGCACGACCGACGGCCCACTCGACATGTGGGCACAGTGCACGAGGGGACGAGTGCACGTAGAGCACTCCCCGAGCGGTTGCAGCAGCCACGATTCCTCCATCTGGTTCAGGTGCGACTTCCCCATCGACCTGTCAGACGTGACTCGTGTGCGTTCTTCGATTGTGCGGGCCGGGACCCGGTGATGCGCGGGACGGTGCCCGTTCTGTGAATTATGACCGACCCGCCTGAGAAATCACAACTGTGTAACACCTGCGAATGGTGCGGCGTCTCGCACGGCCTGTCGGCTCACTTGGCCTGCGAGTAGTCGTCCACGACCGCGACCGTGACCGGGAAGGCCACCGGGGCGTCGCCGAAGAGCAGCCGGCCGGCCTCGACCGCGCTGTCGGCGACCATCGCGGCGACCTCGTCGGCCGCGGCCGCGGGGGCGTGCACCACCACCTCGTCGTGCAGGAAGAACACGAAGTGGGGTGCCGGGACGCCGGTCCCCCAGCGCGCGTGCAGACGACGGCGCAGGGCACCCATCCAGCAGAGGGCCCACTCCGCGGCGGTGCCCTGCACGACGAAGTTGCGCGTGAACCGACCCCACGAGCGTGCGTCGCGATCGGCCGGCCGCACGCCCATCTCGGGAGGCAGGGCGCCCGCCCCGGCGCCCCCGGAGGCGTCCGGGTCGTCGGACGGCCGCGGTGAACTGCGGCCGAGCAGGGTGTCGACGACTCCCCCGGCCTCGCCCGTGCGCGCCGCCGTCTCGACGAGCGCCATGGCGTCGGGGAACCGCCGCGCCAGGCGGGGCACGAGACGACCGCTCTCGCCCTGGGTCGCGCCGTACATCGCGCCGAGCATCGCGACCTTGGCCTCGGCCCGCGTGGCGACGGCTCCGCTGGCGACGATGCCCTCGTACAGGTCGCCCGACCCGGCCCGGGCCATCGAGCGGTCGCCGGACAGGCCGGTCAGGATGCGCGGCTCGAGTTGCGAGGCGTCGGCGACCACGAGCTTCCAGCCCGGGTCGGCCACGACGGCCCCGCGGACCGCCCGGGGAAGCTGCAGCGCGCCTCCTCCGCTCGTGGCCCACCGGCCGGTCACGACGCCGCCCGGCACGTAGTCGGGGCGGAAGCGCCCGCCGTGCACCCAGGCGTCGAGCCAGGCCCAGCCGTTGGCGACGAGCAGGCGCTGCATCTTCTTGTAGCGGAGCAGCGGCTCGATGGCGGGGTGCTCGTGCCGTTGCAGTTCCCACTGCCGCGTCGACTGCACGAGCACGCCCGCCCGGTTCAGGGCCCTGATCAGTTCGGCGGGCGAGTCGGGGTTGAGATCGGGCGCGTCGAGCGCCTGCCGCACCTCGTCGAGGGCGTCGCGCATGCGGGCCGGTCGCTCCGCCGGGGCGGGCCTCGGCCCGAGGGCGGCGGTCAGCAGTTCGTCGTGCACCCGGGGAGACCACGGGATGCCCCGGTGGCGCATCTCGGCCGCGATCAACGCACCGGTGGACTCGGCGGCGACGAGCAGCTCGAGTCGACCCCGGGCAGGCGACGCCTCGACCGCCTCGCGCTGGGCGAGGAACTCGGCCGCCGGGTCGGGCAGCGACTCGGGGAGGACCTCGAAGAGTCCGTCGGACTCGCCCGGCGACGCCTGGGCGACGTCCCACGGCCCGGGAGCCGCACCTCCGAGGGGGAAGGCCGGCGCCGCCGTCGACCGTCGCAGGATCGCGTGCACGAGCCGGAGGTCGACGCAGCGCGCCAGCGTGACCCCCGCGTCGAGGAGGCGCGGGTACCACCGCGGGGTGTCGTCCCAGACCCAGCGGGGCGAGGCCTCGCGCTCGAGGCCGGCCACGCGCGCCGGCAGGTCGGCCGCGGGGATGGTCTCCACGCCGACCGCTTCGAGCAACCCCGACGTGCCACGCTCGTACCGCGTCAGCTCGACGTCACCGTCGGGCAGTCGACGCAGCAGGAAGAACACCGCCTGATCATCCCACCCCGCGCCGACGCCGCCGGCCCGTTCTCAGTGCAGCGGCTGCCCGGCGGCGTCGAGGACGTTTTTCTCGCCCGCCTCGATCGGCGACGCGAACCGGTTCTGGGCCGGCGGGATCGGGCAGTTGAAGGCGTACGAGAAGGCGCAGGGCGGCAGGACGGCCCGGTTGAAGTCGAGCGTGATGGTGCCGTCGCCGTTCGGCACCGGGAAGAGGAACCGCCCGACCGAGTACGTGCTGTCGCCGTTGGTCGCGTCGCCGAAGACGAGCTGCAACCGGTCGCCGTCACCCGACGGGAACGCCGCGAGCTCGTGGTCGACCCCGTCGCGGGTGAAGCGGATGAGCCCGGGCAACGGCTTGGGCCGACTGAGCTCGAGGTCCGCCTGGTGACGGATGTCGACCTGGGTGTCGGGCGCGGTCGGCACGAAGTCGGCCGTGACGACCCAGTCCGGGTCGAACGGGAAGGCGTCGATCGATCCGAAGCCCGTCACGGCGTCCGACGCGGAGTCCCAGACGCGCAGGGCGTACCCGGTGTGGTCGTCGTTCGCGATCACCGTGCCGGTCGTGGTCTCCGAGAACCGGAGGCTGCTCGGGACCATCGCGTCGTCACCCGCCACGACGACGGTGCCGTCGACCAGGTCGCCGTCCACGTGGATGCCGTCCGCGGCGGCGGCCGTCAACGCCAATCCCGACACGCCCTGAGGGGTCGGCGCCCAGCGGCCCGGCACGCCCCAGACGATCTGCTCGTGGTCGACCCACTGCGTGCCGGTCAGGGCGAGCGGACCCTGCGGCGACACCGCGCGGGTGCGGCGCAGGACGTGGAAGCGGTCGAGCTCGGCCTGCGCGGCCGCGTGCTCGGACGGGCGGGTGGTGTCGGCGGTGCTGTCGGTCATCGGTCCTCCTGGGGTCTGACGAGGGGCAACGCCGGGGAGGCGCGGTTCATGCCCCGACGGACGGGACGTGGTCGGGACCGGCACCGCGCCTCCTCGTCCGACGTCTCAGCCCTGCAGGTCGTCGCCGCCCACGGCGAGGCGCCGGAGCTGCTCGTCGAACGGGACGACCGCGGCGAACGGGTCGTCGAGCGCGCCCTCGTGCCGCGCCACGCGCTCGGCGAACTCCCCCGCGGCGCGCGTGACCCGCTCGGGCAGCGTCGTGGAGGTGCCGTCGCCCTCGCCCCAGTCCTCGGACGCCGCGAACACGGAGGTGGGCACGACGACGGCCTGGAGGTAGGCGAACAGGGGTCGCACCGCGTACTCGAGGGCCAACGAGTGGCGGGCCGTGCCGCCGGTCGCCCCGATCAGCACGGGCGTGCCCGTCAGCGCCTTGTGGTCCATCACGTCGACGAACGACTTGAACAGGCCGCTGTACGAGGACGAGAAGACGGGCGTGACCGCGATCACGCCGTCGGCGCTCGTCACCTTCTCGAGCGCCTCGGCGAGGGCGGGAGGCGCGAAGCCGGTCAGCATCGCGTCCGTCACCTCGTGCGCGAGGTCGCGCAGCTCGACGACCTCGACCTCGACGAACGAGCCACGGCCGACGAGGTCACGCGTGGTGGCCTCCACCAGCCGGTCGGCCAACAGACGGGTGGAGGACGGCTGGCCCAGCCCCGCGGACAGGGCGATGATCCTCTTGGTGCTCATGGCGCGCCTCCTCCGTGTCTCAGCGGGCGGACGACGCGGTGAGCGCGTCGTGCGCGGTGGGTGTGGCCGTGGACCGCGACGCCCGGGCCGCGGCCTCGACGAGCGAGGCGTGCGTGGGGGCGTCGGGCACGTCGGCCGGACGGTTCGCGGCGAACTCGCGACGGAGGACCGGCACGACCTCGCTGCCGAGGATGTCGAGCTGCTCGAGGACCGTCTTCAGGGGCAGGCCGGCGTGGTCCATGAGGAAGAGCTGGCGCTGGTAGTCGCCGACGTAGTCGCGGAAGCCGAGGGTGCGGTCGATGACCTCCTGGGGGCTGCCGACGGTGAGCGGGGTCTGGCTCGTGAAGTCCTCCAACGAGGGGCCGTGGCCGTAGACCGGGGCGTTGTCGAAGTAGGGACGGAAGGTGCGCTTGGCGTCCTGCGAGTTCTTCGCCAGGAAGACCTGACCGCCGAGACCGACGATCGCCTGGTCGGCACGCCCGTGCCCGTGGTGCTCGAAGCGGCTGCGGTAGAGCTCGACCATCTGCTTCGTGTGCGAGGCGGGCCAGAAGATGTGGTTGGCGAAGAAGCCGTCGCCGTAGTAGGCGGCCTGCTCGGCGATCTCGGGGCTGCGGATCGACCCGTGCCAGACGAAGGGCGCGACGCCGTCGAGGGGACGCGGGGTCGCCGTGAAGCCCTGCAGCGGCGTGCGGAAGTGGCCCTTCCAGTCGACGACGTCCTCGCGCCAGAGGCGGTGCAACAGGGCGTAGTTCTCGATCGCCAGGTTGATGCCCTGGCGGATGTCCTTGCCGAACCAGGGGTAGACCGGGCCCGTGTTGCCGCGACCGAGCGTGAGGTCGACCCGGCCACCGGCGAGGTGCTGGAGCATCGCGAAGTCCTCGGCGATCTTGACCGGGTCGTTCGTCGTGATGAGCGTCGTCGCCGTGCTGAGCACGATGCGCTCGGTCTGCGCGGCGATGTAGGCGAGGAGGGTCGTCGGGCTCGAGTTCACGAAGGGCGGGTTGTGGTGCTCGCCTGCGGCGTAGACGTCGAGGCCGACCTCTTCGGCCTTCTTCGCGATGGTGACCATCGCCTGGAGGCGCTCGCCCTCGGTCGGGGTGGCACCGGTCGTGGGGTCGGTCGTGATGTCGCCGACGCTGAAGATTCCGAACTGCATTGCTCCACCTTAGAACATCTGCATGCGTTTGCATGCACTTCGGTGAACCTCGGGGTGGGGCGTGGCATTCCCGGGGCGTGCGACGGCCGTCGGGAACGCGCAGCGGACGACCTGGCCTCGACCTCGACCTCCGTGCGCGACGTGGGACGTGGGACGTGCGACGTGTCGGCAACTCCGGACTCGTGCTCCACCCCGAACGCCCGGGCCCGGAAACACGGGGCCCGCGCCGACCGACGCAGCAGGGGGCAGGAGTTGCCGACCACGCGGCGGGGTGGCCGAAGTCACCACCGCGAGAAGTCATGCAGGAAGCGCGGCACACGCCGTAGCGGGCGGTGCGGAGGGGGTGGGGGGCGCCGGGGCGGGGTGAGGCGGTACGGCGGCGGGTCAGGCGAGGGGGGCGAGGCGCAGCCAGCGCTCCGCGACCTGGGCCTGCGAGACGGGCCCGTCGCCGTCGCGGTCGATCTGGGGCGAGTCGAACTCGACCCACCAGGTGCGGGCCGAGCCGCCGATGGCCGACACCCCCTGCCAGGCGCTGCCCCCGGCCCGGACCACGATGCCCGTCGGGCCGTACGGGAACGGCGTAGAAGGGTCCTCGTCCGAGTCGAGGACGTACACCTGGGCCCCCACGCCCATGCGCGCCGGGCCGGATCGCCCGGCGTCGTCGGAGGAGGCGCCGCCCCAGGCGTCGGGGTCGGGCTCCGGCTGTCGGGGCCGCTTGGTGAACATGGACGACATCGTGCCACGCACGACGGACGCCGGGCGACGACGCGGCCGCGCTCACAGCAGGCGCGGAGGCCGCGAACCGACCGGAACCGGGGCAGGCGCCACCGGACACCACGAGTAGGGCGGACGGGACTTGAACCCGTGACCGATCGATTATGAGTCGACTGCTCTAACCGGCTGAGCTACCGCCCCTCGCGTCGGCCCACCGGTGCGAGCCGTGGCCGGCCGGGGCGGTGCCGCGGTCGACCGTCAGTGCGCGCGGTCGGACGCCGCGTCGGTGGAGGGGACCACCGGCTGACCACGATACAGGCTCTCGAACACGCTGAGCGTTCGCTCGATGTCGTGCCCCTCGATCATCTTCAGGCTGGCCCGGCGCATCGCGAGGTACTCGTCGTCGGGGGCGGTCAACACGGTCGTGAGCTTGTCGGCGAGGTCGCGGCTGTCGCCCGGGCGGAAGAGGTAGCCGTTCTGGCCCTCGTCGACCAGGTGCGGCAGGGCCATGGCGTCGGCCACGACGATGGGCAGCCCCGACGCCATCGCCTCGAGGCTGGCGATGCTCTGGAGTTCGGCGATCGACGGCATGGCGAAGACCGTCGACTCGGTCAGCGTGCGTCGCAACTCGTCGTCGGACAGGTACCCGGCGAAGGTGACGACGTCGGCGAGGCCGAGGTCGCGGCTGGTCGTCTGGAGCTGCTTGAAGAGGTCTCCGCCGCCCACGATCGTGAGCGTCGCGCCGAGGGTCGGGTCGAGCAGGGTCATCGCCTTGAGCAGCACGTCGATCTGCTTCTCGGCCGTGACCCGGCCGACGAACACGATGCGGTTCTCGGCCGGACGGGTGTCGAGGGCGGTGTAGTGCCCGGCCTCGATCCCGCAGGAGACGGCGAGCACGCCCGTGACCGCGACCGACTTCTCGAGGAACGTGGCCGCCTTCTGCGTGGGGGTCGTGATCGCCGCGGCCTTGTGGAACGTCTTGCTCGCGTCGTTCCAGGCCATCTGGGTCGCCTTGGCGCGCAGCCCCTTGGGCAGACCGGTGTGCTCGAGCAGGTTCTCGGGCATGAAGTGGTTCGTGGCGACGATCCGCACGCCCCGGCGTTCGGCGACCTGCGCGACGCCCCGGCCCATCACGATGTGCGACTGGATGTGGACGACGTCGGGGTGGATCTCGTCGAAGATCGCCTCGGCGTGCTCCTGCACGCGCCACGGGGTGGCGAAGCGCAGCCAGTCGTGCAGCGGCCACCGCGTCGAGTACAGCCGGTGGACGGTCAACGTCACGCCGCCGTGCTGCTCGAGGAAGGTGCCGTGGTGCCGGCTGGCCGCAGGCACCATGAGGTGCACGTCGTGGCCGCGCTGGGCGAGCCCCACGGCGAGCCGCTCCGTGAAGTTGGCGGCGCCGTTGACGTCGGGCGGGAAGGTGTCGCCCGCGATCAGGACGGTCAGACGGTCGGACGGCCCCGAGGAGGCGCGGGTCGCGACGTCAGCCGACGTCGCGTCGTCGGGTCGGCCGGGTTCCGAGGGCGTCGGGGCAGGTGTCACGGGTCGTGGCGTCCTTCTCGTGCTCGGTGGGGTGTGCGGCGCATCGTGCCCGGACGATCGTCGACCGGCGGGCGAGACGACCCCACGCTAGCTCAGGCTCGGGTCTGGGGATGGTATTTGGCGAGTTGGAACACGCCGTAGACCGCGATGGCGGCCGCGACGACGAAGAAGACGCCGGCGATCGCGGGGGCGTTCTGCGCCTCGCCCAGGACGACGATGCCGATGCCGACCGCGATGAGCGGATCGACGACCGTGAGACCGGCGATGACGAGGTCGGGTGGGCCGGACGAGTAGGCGTTCTGCACGAAGTACCCGCCGAGCAGTCCGGCCGCGAGCAGGAACACGATGCACACGATCGTCAACCAGTCGAAGTTGCCCGCGAAGACCCGGTTGAGGACGACCTTGGCGAGGGTGGCGACGAAGCCGTAGAGCACGCCCGCGGCGATGATGTAGAACAGGGCGCTGCGACGGCGACGCAACAGGGCGAAGGCGACGCCCAGCACGGAGCCGACGACGGCGAGGACGACGAGCACGGTGACGAGCTGCCGGGTGGTGATCTCGGGCTCGATGGCGGTGAAGGCCGCCACGGTGACGAAGAGCCCGACGCCGCCGACGCAGAAGAGGATGGCGCGCTTGGCGCGCCGGTCGAGTCGTCGACCCGTCGAACGGGAGTTGAGGACCGCCGTGATGACGAGGGCGACCGCCCCGAGCGGCTGCACCACGAGGAGCGGGGCGATGCGCAGACTGGTCAGCTGGAAGAGGATCGCGAGGCCGAGCATCAGCGTGCCCAGCACCCACGAGGGGCGGCCCACGAGGGCGAGCACCTGGCGGACGTTCATGCCGCTCTTCGCCGCACCGATCCGTCGCTCGACCTTGGCGACGCCCTGGTGCTGGAGCTGGGCGCCGATCGAGAGGAACACCGCGCCGATCAGCGCGATCGGGATGCCGAGCGCCTGGTAGGGGGTCAGGGATACCTGCTGGGTGAGCTCCCCGATGTCCGTCGTCACGGCGTCCACGGTAGTGCCGTGGCGCTGGATAGTCTGGACGAATGGCCGTTCGACCCATTTCCATCACGGGTGACCCCGTGCTCCACTCCCCCGCCTCCGAGGTGACCGTCGTCGACGACGACCTGCGCACCCTCGTCGCCGACATGTTCGAGACGATGGACGCCGCCCCGGGCGTCGGTCTGGCGGGCCCACAGGTGGGCGTCGGCAAGCGGCTGTTCGTCTACTCGTGGACCGACGACGACGGCGAGCTGTGGCGCGGCGTGGCCATCAACCCGACGCTCTGGCAGAGTCCGCTCTCGATCGAGCCACTCGACGACGACTCCGAGTCCGAGGGCTGCCTCTCGGTGCCCGGCGAGAGGTTCCCGTTGCGGCGTGCCGACGGCGTCGTGCTGCGGGCCACCGACCTCGAGGGCGACGCGGTCGAGATCGAGGCCTGGGGCTGGCTCGCCCGCGTCTTCCAGCACGAGTACGACCACCTCGACGGCATCCTGTACGCGGACCGGCTCGAGCATCCCTTCCACAAGGCGGCTGCGAAGGCGGTCCGCAAGAAGGGCTGGGGACAACCGGGCAGCACCTGGCTGCCGGGCGTCGACCACCTCGAGGACTGACGGCCGGCCCCGACCGACCCCGAGACCGAGGAGGCGCGTCCTGCGAACCGCAGGACGCGCCTCCTTCTCGTTCGGGCACGGAACGGAACGTAACGTAACGGAACGGCGAGAGAGGCCCAGGACGGACCGGGCAAGAGAAAAGGCCCAGAGGGTGGAGCCTCTGGGCCTTCGCTCCCCGAGTTGGACTCGAACCAACAACCTGCCGGTTAACAGCCGGCTGCTCTGCCAATTGAGCTATCGAGGAATGGCAACCGCCCCGGACTTTCGTCCGTGACAGCGGAGACAACACTAGCAAAGATCTGAGCCCCCGAGGGACCACGCCGACGACGCGGCGCGTCGCACGGCTCCGAGCGCCGCGTCAGTACCCGTCGTGCGGGTCGACCACGCCGACGAACTCCCCGTCGCCGAGGAAGGCCCGCACGTTGAGCCGGATGCGCTCGGCCAGCAGCGGGGCCGTCATCTCGGGGGTGTCCGCCTGGTGCGGCGTGACGACGACACGCGGCTCGCCGAAGAGCGGGTGCCGGTCCGGGAGCGGCTCGGGCGTGGTGACGTCGACCCCCGCGCCCCAGAGTCGCTCCGCCCTGACCGCCTCGACGAGGGCGTCCGTGTCGACCAGGCTGCCCCGCGCGACGTTGACGAGCACGGCCGTCGCCGACAGCAGGGCGAGCCGACGCGCGTCGAGGAGGCCTGCCGTGCCGGGCGTCGCGGCGGCGGCGAGGACGAGGACGTCGGCCTCGGGCAACACCTCGTCGAGTCGCTCGACGGGGACGGTCCGGTCGGCCCCGGGCACGGGTTCGCTCGACCGGCGCACGATCGTCACCCGGACGTCGAACGGGGCCAGGAGGCGCATCAGCTCGATCGCGATGCCCCCCGCCCCGACGATGACGACGTGCCGTCCGTAGAGCGACCGGCCCTGTTGTTCGGTGGCCCAGGAGGTGGCGCGCACGCGCTGGGGAACGACCCTCAGCAGCGACAGCACGAGCATGAGGGCGTGCTCGGCGACGGGTTCGGCGAACGCCCCCTTGGCGCTCGTCCAGAGCGGCAGCGCGCGGTCGGCACGGGCCGCGATGACCTCGGAGAAGGCGTCGACCCCGGCGTAGGGCAGCTGGACCCACTCGATGCCCGGGTTCTCGTCCAGCGCGCGGGCCAGGCCGTCGGGGTCGCGGTACGAGAGCCAGACCAGGCCACGGGTCTCCGGGCCCAGGGGGACGACGTCCGCTCCCCCGGCCCGCACGGCGTCGACGAAGACCGGGGTGGGGCGGGGGGCCACCGAGACGGCGCCCGGGGTCGGGCGTCGCCCCGGGGCGAGGACGGGGCCCGCGGTGACGACCGCGCGGTGGCCGCGCGCGCCTCCCGGGCTCGTCGCCCGGGCCGCATCCGAGACGGTCGAGCCCGTGGCCGGCTCGGCGGTCACGAGGGCCGGTCTCCGCGGAGGCCGGCGTCGGGGTCGAGCGGTCGCCCGGCCTCGCGCTCCTCCGGGCGGATGATGTCGATCGGGGTCGTCTGCGAGAGCACCTTGACGTAGGGGTCGATGCCGGTCCGGAGGACCTCGTCGATGTCGCCCAGTCCGACCAGACGGCCACCGCGCATGACGGCGACGCGGTCGGTGATCGCTCGCGCCTCGGCCACCGAGGAGGTGACGACGAGCGCCGAGAACTGACGCCCCTCGTGCAGGTTCCCGATGACGTCGAGGACGGCCTGGCGGACGAGCACGTCCACCCCCCGGGCGGGCTCGTCGGCGATCAGCAACGGGGGCTCGAGGACGAGGCTGCGGGCCAGGGCGACGCGTTGTCGCTGACCGGAACTGAGCTCCCAGGTCTGCTTGAGCATGGTGCCGAGCGGCAGGTGCACGCCGTCGACGAGCGTCGCGACGATGCGCCCGGCCTCGGTGCGGTCGAACTTGCGGTCGCGCTGGTAGATCGGCTCGGCGATGGCCTCGCCGACGGTCAGGTCGGGACTCAGCCGCTCGCCGTCGTCCTGCGCCAGGTAGCCGACCATGGCCGAGAGCCGGTCCCGGCGCCGGCCCGAGAGCTTGCCGACGTCCTGGCCGAAGACCCGTGCGGTCCCACCCACCAGACGCGGGCGCCCCTCGTCGACGCGGCCCGTGCCGGTCAGTCCGGCGAGGGCCATCGCAAGCGTCGACTTGCCCGAACCGCTCTCGCCGAGCACGGCGACGATCTCGCCCGGCTCGACCCGCAGGGTGACCCCGTCGACGGCACGCACGGCCGGATGGCCCGCCCGGGCGGGGTAGAGCAGCGACAGGTCGTCGGTGACGACCGGCTGGTCGAGGTCGAGCTCGCGACCCGGCACCGTCAGGCCGCCCCGACGGTGTCGGTTCCGCGCTCCGGGTCGCCCGCCGCCCGGCGGTCGAGTTCGGCCAACCGCTCGCGGCGGGACGCCTGCTCGATCGGATCGGGCACCGGCAGCGACGCCAGCAGGCGCTGCGTGTAGGGATGCTCGGGCGCGCCGAGGACCTGGTCGTTCGGTCCGCTCTCGATCAGGTCGCCGTGGAACAGCACGCCGATCCGGTCGGCCAGCATGTTGACGACCGCGAGGTCGTGGCTGATGAACAGGGCGGCGAAGCCCAGCTGCGACTGCAACTCGGTGAACAGCTCGAGCACCCGGGCCTGCACGGAGACGTCCAACGCGCTGGTGGGCTCGTCCGCGATCAACAGCGTCGGGTCGAGGGCGAGCGACCGGGCGAGGCTCGCCCGCTGACGCTGTCCGCCGCTGAGCTCGTGGGGGTACCGGTCGGCGAACGACTTGGGCAGCTGGACCGCCTCGAGGAGTTCGTCGACGCGCGGACGGGCGGCCCGGGCGTCCTTCGCACGACCGTGCACGATGAGTGGCTCGGCCACGCACTCGGCGATCGTCAGCAACGGGTTGAAGCTCGACGCGGGGTCCTGGAAGACGAAGCCGATGTCGGCGCGCTTCGGCTTGAAGTCACGCTCGTGCACCCCGTTCATCTCGATGCCCAGCACCTCGAGCGACCCCCCGGTGACCTTCGTCAGCCCGGCGATGGCCCGTCCGATCGTCGTCTTGCCCGAACCGCTCTCGCCGACGAGGCCGAGGACCTCGCCGCGGGCGATGGTGAAGTCGACGCCCTTGACGGCCCGGAAGCCGCCGCGGCCGAGGCGACCGGGGTACTCGATCTCGAGACCCCGGGCACGTACGACGACCTCGCTGTCGGCGGGCTGCTCCTGCTGCGTGTGGCCGCGGGCCTCGAGCTTCGGCACCGAGCCGAGCAGGCGCTTCGTGTAGTCGTCCTGCGGGTTCGCGAACAGCTCGACGGCCGGGGCCTGCTCGACGACCTTGCCGAGGTACATGACGGCGACGCGGTCGGCGAGGTCGGCGACGACGCCCATGTTGTGCGTGATCAGCACGATGGCCGTGCCGAACTCGTCCCGGCAGCGGCGCAACAGGTCGAGGATCTCGGCCTGCACGGTCACGTCGAGGGCCGTGGTCGGCTCGTCCGCGACGATCACCGACGGGTCGAGCACGAGCGCCATCGCGATGACCACGCGCTGCTTCTGCCCGCCCGAGAACTGGTGCGGGTAGTAGTCGACGCGGGTCTCGGGGTCGGGGATGCCCACGCGACGCAGGATGTCGATCGCCTTGACCCGCGCCTCCTTGCGTCCGACCTTGCCGTGGGCCCGCAGGCCCTCGGCGATCTGCCAGCCCACCGTGTAGACGGGGTTGAGCGCGGTCGACGGCTCCTGGAAGACCATGGCGACGTCGGTGCCGCGGAGCTCGCGGACCTTCTTCGGGCCGACCTCGAGGACGTTCTGCCCCGAGAGCAGCACGGCACCGGTGGCGACCGCGGTCTCGGGCAAGAGGCCGAGGATCGTCTTCGCCGTGACGGTCTTGCCGCTCCCCGACTCGCCGACGATCGCCAGCACCTCGCCGGCGCGGACGTCGAGCGTCACGCCCTGGACGGCCGCGACGTCGCCGCCGTCGGTCGCGAAGGTCACCTCGAGGTCGGTGATGCCGACGGCGACGGGGCGCTCGTCGCGCGGCGTCGCGGGTCGGCCGGTCGTGGTCGTGTCGGCGGTCATGCGGTCACCTCGTCGTGGGTCGTGGTCGGGGCCTGCTCGGTGCGTCGGGTGCCCTTGGTCTTGCGCTTCGCGCGACGGCGGGTCCGGAGGCGCGGGTCGGCCAGGTCGTTCAGGCTCTCGCCCATCAGCGTGATGCCGAGCACCATCAGCACGATCGCCGCACCGGGGAAGACGCCGGTCCACCAGATGCCGCTGGCGGTGTCGGAGAGGGCGCGGTTCAGGTCGTACCCCCACTCGGCCGCCGCGGTCGGGCCGATGCCGAACCCCAGGAAGCCGAGGGCCGCCAGGGTCAGGATCGCCTCGGACGCGTTGAGCGTGAGGATCAGGGGCAGGCTCCGCGTGGCGTTGCGGAGCACGTGCTTGAACATGATGCGGCCCGTGCTGCTGCCGTTGACCTTGGCCGACTCGACGAACGCCTCGGCCTTGAGCCTCGTGGCCTCGGCGCGGACGACGCGGAAGTACTGCGGGACGTACACCACGGTGATCGAGATGCCCGCCGAGACGATGCCGCCCCAGAGGCTCGACTGGCCCCCGCTGATGACGATCGAGACGACGATGGCGAGCAGCAGCGAGGGGAACGCGTAGACCGCGTCGGCGACGACGACGAGCACGCGGTCGAGCCACCCGCCGAGGTAGCCCGAGATCAGGCCGAGCGTCACGCCGATCGTGATCGACAGCACCACGGCCACGATGACGACGGCCACGGCGGTCCGGGTGCCCCACATGACGCGGCTGAACACGTCGTAGCCGCCGACAGTCGTCCCCCAGAGGTGTTCGGCCGACGGTGGCGCCTGGCGCGGGAAGGCCTCGGTGGCACCGCGCAGCTGGCCGAAGCCGTAGGGCGCGATGAGGGGGGCGAAGATCGCCAGCAGCACGAACACGGCGACGATGACGACGCCGGTCAGCAGCATGCCGCGCTGCAGCCCCACCGAACGGCGGATCTGGGCGACGACGGGGAGGCGCTTGTAGAGGGGTTCGCGGCGGTCGGCCGCGACGGTCGAATCGGTCATGGTCAGTACCTCACGCGGGGGTCGATCAGGGCGGCGATCACGTCGACCACGAAGTTGGTGACGGCGACGATGACGGCGAGCACGGCGACGATGCCCTGCACGGCGATGAAGTCGCGGGCCGACAGGTACTGCTGCAGCTGGAAGCCCAGCCCCCGCCAGCCGAAGGTGGTCTCGGTCAGCACCGAGCCGCCGAGCAGCATCGCGATCTGCAGCCCCATGACGGTGATGATCGGGATCAGGGCGGGCTTGAGCGCGTGAGCCCGGACGAGCCGGAACTCGCTGACGCCCCGCGACCGCGCCGCGTCGACGTACTCGGAACCGAGCGTGCCGATGACGTTGGTGCGCACCAGGCGCAGGAAGATGCCGGCGGTCAGCACGCCGAGCGCGAGGGCGGGCAGCACCGCGTGCGAGAGGACGTCCACGATGATCGTCGAGTTGCCCGTCCGCAGGGCGTCGACGATGTAGATGCCCGTGGGGTTGTCGATGCGCCCCAGGGCGATGGCGACCCGCGTGCTCGCACGACCGCCGAGCGGGAGCCAGCCGAGCCATACCGAGAAGGTGAGCTTGAGCAGCAGGCCCGCGAAGAAGACCGGGGTCGCGTAGGCGAGGATCGCCAGCACGCGCAGGATCGCGTCGGGCCAGCGGTCGCGCACGTACGCGGCGAGCATGCCGAGCGGGATGCCCAGCACGAGCGCGACGATCAGGGCGTAGAAGACCAGCTCGATCGTGGCACTGCCGTACTGGAGCAGGATGCCGCTGATCTCGCGGTTGTCGGTCGCGGTGGTGCCGAAGTCGCCTCGGACGATCTGGCCGAGGTACTCGAGGTACTGCACGATCACGGGGCGGTCGTAGCCGGCGGCGGCGAGACGCTCCTGCAGCTGGGCCTCGGTGAGACGCCCGCCGACGGAGGCGGTGATCGGGTTGCCGACCACGCGCATCAGGAAGAACACGAGCGTGACGAGGATGAACACGGTGGGCACGATGAGGATCGCGCGGATCACGATGTAGCGTCCGAGGCCGCCGCCGCCGGAACTCCGGGACTTCCCGGGACTGGAGGTGGGCGGTGCCGTGAGGGAACCGTCGGTGATCAGGGTCACGTCGTTGGGCCTTTCGATGGTGTGGTGCCGGTCGCAGACCGGAGGGGGCGCCCCGCGGTGTCGCGGGTCGCCCCCTCGGCGTACGGCCGTGGTGCGGAGTCCCCCGACCCCGGAGGCCGACCGGCGGACCGGCGGGACTCAGGGGACGGGGAGGCGCGTCAGCGGCTCAGCGCACCGTAACGGAACTTGAACGACGCGTCGAGCGTGTCGTCCACGCCCTTCACGTCGGACTGCGAGACGACGACCTGCGTGCCCTGCAGCAGCGGCAGGGTCGGCAGGTCGGCCGCGACGGCGTCCTGGATGTCCCCGATGGTCGCCTCACGAGCCGAGGCGTCCTGCTCACCGATCTCCTTCGTCAGCAGACCCTGGACGGTCGGGCTGTCGTAGTGGTTGCCGACGAAGTTGTCCGCGCTGAAGAACGGCGTCAGGTAGTTGTCGGCGTCCGAGAAGTCGGGGAACCAACCCAGCTGGTAGACGGGGTAGGCGTCCTCACGGCGCTCGGTGCTGTAGGTGTCCCACAGGGTCGACTGGAGGTTGACGGTGAACAGGCCGCTCGCCTCGAGCTGCGACTTGATCAGCGCGTACTCCTCGTCGCTCGACGCACCGTAGTGGTCGGGGCTGTACTGCAGGTCGATCGACACCGGGGTGCTCACGCCGGCGGCCGACAGGGCCGCGGCGGCCTTGTCGACGTCGGGGCCCCCCTGGCCGTCGCCGTAGAGGCCCTCGAGGGGCGTCGTCGCACCGGTCAGGCCGTCGGGGACGACCGAGTAGAGCGGCGTGTAGGTGTCGTTGTAGACGTCCTTGGCCAGGGCGGCACGGTCGACCGTGTCGGCCACGGACTGACGCACGGCCAGGGCCTTGGCCGGGTCGGCGTCGGGCTGCGTGGCACCGTAGGGCATGGTGTTGAAGTTGAACACCAGGTAGCGGATCTCGCCGCCGGGGCCGTTGTGCACGGTGAGCGCGTCGTCCTTGGCCAGGTCGGCCAGGTCGGTCGGGCTCAGGCTGCGGTTCGCGACGTCGACGTCGCCGTTCTGGACGGCGAGCTTGAGGTCGGTCTCTTCGGTGTAGTAGGTCGCCGTGACCGAGTCGGTCTTCGGGGCACCGAGCACGCCGTCGTAGGCGTCGTTCGCCTCGTAGGCGATCGTCTCGTTCTGCGAGTAGTCGGTGATCGTGTACTGACCCGAGAAGGCGTTGCCCTTGACGATGTCGTCGGCGTCGGTGAGCCCGGTCGCCGAGAAGACGTCCTCGTCGACGATCGGGCCGGCGGGGCTCGAGAGCACCTGGGGCCAGGTCTGGTCGGCCGACTTGAGCGTGAAGACGACGGTCGTGTCGTCGGGCGCGTCGGTGCTGGCCAGGTTGCCGAGCAACGACGACGGGCCGTTGGGGTCGGCGATGGCCAGCTGGCGGTCGAAGCTGAACTTGACGTCGCTCGAGGTGAGCGCGTTGCCGTTCGCGAAGGTCAGTCCGTCCTTGAGCTTGACCGTGTACTCGGTCGGGCTGGTGAAGTCGGCGGACTCGGCCAGGTCGGGCTCGACGTCGGGGCTGCCGTACGGGGCGTTCGTCAGGAAGCCGAACACCTGGTTCTGGACGGCGAACGAGCCGTTGTCGTACGAACCGGCCGGGTCGAGCGACGTGATGACGTCGGTCGTGCCGATGCTGAGACCGTCGAGGGCGTCGGTCGCGTCACCACCGGAGGCGCAGCCCGAGAGGACGAGTGCGGTGGCAGCGGCGCCACCGACGACGGCGAGGGCGCGTCGGGCGAGCGTGGAGTCGGATGTCATATCCGGTTACCTCTTTCTCTGTGTGCAAGGGGCCCCGGGCCGTGCTGTGGACGCGGCCGTTTCAGGGAACGTCCATTGGTAACACACACGTGAGCGCGAGACGGGCTCATCGCGCAACTGTTTACAGGCCCGCAACGAACCCTTGCCAACTGGTCGCCTCGAGGCCGGCGGCGCATCCTCGTGATGTATGCGCGTTCAGGCCCGAGTGCCACATGGCGGCCCCCGACCTCACTCTTGGCGGATGGACCGACGCTCGGCCTCGACGGCGGCGATCCGCACCTGGATCTCACGCCAGCGTTCGGGTTCGGTCTTCATGTCGGTGCGGAACGACTGCCCGAGCAGTTCGGACTTCTCGCGGATCAGGTCGCGCTCGACGATCGAGACGACGATGCCCCGACAGTAGGTCGTGATCTCGCGTCCCTCGCGCTCGGGGATGGGGGCGACGGCGAGCTCCTTGGCCAGGGCGTCGAACGGCGACGGCGTCTGGCCGAGGACGACGTCCAGCCAGTCGGCCGAGTCGAACCGGTCGAGGCTCGCGCCGATCGCGTCGCGGACGACGGCCAGCGCACCGTTCTCGATGCGTGCCCGTGCCGCCCGCTGCATGAGTTCGAAGCCGACCGTCGCCGGGTGCTGGAGCATCGCCATGAGCGCGTCGCGCTCGGTGCGGGTGGTCAGGTCGCCCGGGAGCGTCAGCAGGCTCGGGCCGGCGGGCTCGTCGGGCACCGGCGGCAGGCTCGTGATCGACTGCCGGCCGTCGGTGGCGTTCTTGGGCTGCGACCGCTCGAGCGCGTTCTGGGCCGAGGAGGCGCGACCCGCGTCGTCGACGGACCGCGCGACGTCGGCCGGGTCGAGCCCCAGCCACCCGGCCAGCGACCGCACGTAGCCCTGGGTCATCGAACGGTCCCGGATGCCCGCCACCACCGGCGAGGCCGCCCGGAGCGCCGACACGCGACCCTCGACCGTCTCGAGGTCGTGCCCGTCGATGAGCCGGCGGATCATGAACTCGAACATCGGACGCTTGGTCGAGATGAGGCGGCGCACGGCGTCGTCGCCGCGGTTCAGCCTGAGGTCGCACGGGTCGAGCCCGTCGGGGGCCACGGCGACGAAGGTCTGCGCGGCGAACCGCTGCTCTTCGGCGAACGCGCGTGACGCCGCCTTCTGGCCCGCCTCGTCGGGGTCGAAGGTGAAGACGACCTCGCCGCCGGTCGAGGTGTCGGCCCCGCTGACGTCGCCGAGCATGGGTCGCAGCACCTTGATGTGGTCCACGCCGAACGACGTGCCGCAGGTCGCGACGGCCGTCGTGACCCCGGCCAGGTGGCACGCCATCACGTCGGTGTAGCCCTCGACGATGACGACCTGCTTGCCCTTCGAGATGTCCCGACGGGCCAGGTCGAGCCCGTAGAGCACCTGGGACTTGTGGTAGATCGGCGTCTCGGGGGTGTTGAGGTACTTCGGGCCCTTGTCGTCCTCGAGCAACCGACGCGCGCCGAACCCGATGGTCGACCCCGTGACGTCGCGGATCGGCCACACCAGCCGCCCGCGGAAGCGGTCGTAGGGGCTGCGGTCGCCCTGGCTCAGCAAGCCCGCGGTGACGAGCTCGTCGTCGCGGTAACCGAGCCCCTTGAGGTGAGACCGCAGGGCGTCGAACGACTTGGGGGCGAACCCCACGCCGAACCGCTCGGCCGCGGCCGGGTCGAAGCCCCGCTCGCCGAGGAACCGGCGGGCGGGCTCGGCGTCGGCGGCCGTGAGGTGGTCCACGAAGAACTCGCGCGCGGCCTCGTTCGCCGAGATCAGACGCGCCCTGTTGCCGTGGTCGCTGGCCTGCCCGCCGTCCTCGTAGTGCAGTTCGAAACCGATGCGCGCCGCCATGCGTTCGACCGCTTCTTGGAAGGTCGTGTGGTCGGTCTTCATGACGAAGCTGAAGACGTCGCCGTCCTCACCGCAGCCGAAGCAGTGGTACCGCCCCACCTGGGGCCGCACGTGGAAGCTCGGACTGCGCTCGTCGTGGAATGGGCAGAGCCCCTTGAGCGACCCCACGCCCGCCCCCTTGAGCGTGACGTGGTCGCCGACGATGTCGGCGATGTTGGTGCGCGACCGGACCTCGTCGATGTCGTTGCGTTTGATCAGGCCGGGCACGTGTCGATTGTAGGTCGAGCCACCGACCACGCCGACCCGGGAGGTCGGCCGCGGGAGGACGAGGAGGCGCGGTGCGGCCGGTCGGGACCCGCGCCTCCTCGGCGACCCGCCGTCAGCGGCCGGCGGTGAGCCGGTCGTGCCATGCCATGGCGCTCTGGTCGGTCAGCGAGGCGACCTGGTCGACGACGACCCGACGCCTCGCGGCGTCGTCGTCCGCCGAGGCCCAGTCGGCGGCGAAGCCACGGTCGAGTTCTGACGGGCCCGCCTGCCACAGGGCGTCGGCGAGGCTCGTCAGGACCTCGCGCTGACGCAGGTAGATGGGCTGCCGGTTGTCCCGCGTCATGACGAAGGCCGCGACGATGCCCTTGAGCACGGCGATCTCGCCGATCACGTCCGGGGCGACGACCACCGACGCGCCGAAGCGCATCAGGGCGTCACCGGGATAGGACTCACGGGTCGCCTGGGTGGCCGAACCGGCGAAGCGTCCGATCAGCTGGCTCGTGAGGTTCTTGAGACGGGCCTGCGCGAACCGGCTGCCGTCGTACGACTCGAGCCAGAACGGCAGCGCCTGCAACCGGTCGAAGGCCTCGGTCAACTCGTCGCGACTGAGCTCCCCGCCGACCCACTCGTGCATGGCCGTCACGAGCGAGTCGTGGTCGACCCGCGCCCCGAGGGCGGCGACGTCGACGTAGCCGTTGACCACGGCGTCCTCGAAGTCGTGGACCGAGTACGCGATGTCGTCGCTGAGGTCCATGACCTGGGCCTCGACGCACCGCCGTCGACGCGGGGCACCCCGACGCAGCCACTCGAACGCGGCCGTGTCGTCGTCGTAGAAACCGAACTTCATGCGACCGCCCGGGTCGGGGATGCCCTGGGCCGCGGGCCACGGGTACTTGCAGCTGGCGTCGAGGCTGGCACGGGTGAGGTTCAGCCCGAAGCTGCGTCCCGTCGCGTCGATGACCTTCGGCTCGATGCGGGTCAGCAGTCGTAGGGTCTGCGCGTTGCCCTCGAAGCCGCCGATGTCGGTCGACCAGTCGTTCAGGGCCCGCTCGCCGTTGTGCCCGAACGGCGGGTGGCCGAGGTCGTGCGCGAGGCAGGCCGTGTCGACGACGTCGGGATCGAGGCCGAGGCTCGTGGCGAGCTCGCGACCGACCTGCGCCACCTCGAGCGAGTGCGTCAGCCGGTTGCGGGCGAAGTCGAGGCCGGCCGTCGGGCTCAGCACCTGCGTCTTGGCCGCCAGGCGCCGGAGCGCGCTGGAGTGCAGCAACCGGGCCCGGTCGCGGGCGAAGTCGCTTCGCCGGTTGGAGTGCTGCTCGGGCGCCCAGCGCTCGGAGTCGGCGGGGTCGTACCCGGGGGTGGCGCTCGGCAGGGCTTCGGTGGACACCGGGGCCTCTCGGTCGGGACGGGAAGGGATCTCGGGAGGGGGTGCCTAGCCGCCGCTGTGGTGCAGCTCGGCCGCGGCGAGCTCGGCCTTGAAGGCCTCGTCGAGCTCGCGGCTCTCGAGCCAGCGGTCGGGCAGGGCGGGCCGCTTCGGGCTGCCCGCACGGCCACGCGGCCCCTCGGCCGCCTCGCCGGGGTACTGCTCGTGGGGGTCCATCGTGGCGAGCAGGTCGTCGATCTGCTGCAACGAGTCGGCGAGGGCGAGAGCCGCCCGGACCTCACCGCCCACGGGGTAGCCCTTGAAGTACCACGCGACGTGCTTGCGCATGTCACGGCAGGCGCGGCCCTCGTCGCCCGACCAGAACTCGACCATGAGTTCGGCGTGGCGCCGGAAGGCCCGTCCCACCTCGCCGAGCGTCGGCTCGGCCTTCAGGTCCTCGCCGCGGAAGGCCGCGGCGAGGTCGCCGAACAGCCACGGCCGACCGAGGCAGCCGCGACCCACGACGACCCCGTCACACCCGGTCTCGTCGACCATGCGCAGGGCGTCGGCCGCCGACCAGATGTCGCCGTTGCCGAGGACCGGCACGTCGGTCACGGTCTGCTTCAGGGTGGCGATGGCGGACCAGTCGGCGGTGCCCGAGTAGAAATCGGCGGCCGTGCGGGCGTGCAGCGCGATGCTCGCGACGCCGGCCCCCTGGGCGGCTCGACCGGCCTCGAGATAGGTGAGGTGGTCGTCGTCGATGCCCTTGCGCATCTTGACGGTCAGCGGGATGTCGCCGGCGGCCTTGACGGCACCCTCGACGATCTCGCGGAAGAGGCCGATCTTCCAGGGCAGGGCCGAGCCACCGCCCTTGCGCGTGACCTTGGGCACCGGGCAGCCGAAGTTGAGGTCGATGTGGTCGGCGCGGTCCTCGGCGACGAGCATGGTGACCGCCTCGGCCACCGTGTTCGGCTCGACGCCGTAGAGCTGGATGCTGCGCGGCGTCTCGGACTCGTGGTGCTGGATGAGGCGCATCGACTCGGGCGTGCGCTCGACCAGCGCCCGACTCGTGATCATCTCGCTCACGTAGAGGCCGGCGCCGTACTCGCGACAGAGGCGGCGGTACGCCGTGTTGGTGATTCCGGCCATGGGGGCGAGCACGACGGGCGAGGCCACGTCGATCGGTCCGATCGAAAGGCCGCGCGAGGGCAGGGTGGTGGTGGACATCGTTACGATTCTCCCATGAGCGACGGCGGGCTGACGAGTGGTGTGGACGACGCGGACGTCGGGGGCGACCAGGGTCGACCCGACGGCGCGGACCGGGTGCGGGCGGACGCCGCTGCGCGCGGTCTCGCGGTCGAGATCGTCGCGCGCCCCGCGGCCGACTCGCTCGAGGCCGCTGCCGCTCTGCTCGGGCTGCAGCCGTCCGACATCGTGAAGAGCCTGGTGGTCAAGCGACACGACGGCTCGTTCCTGTTCGCGCTCGTGCCGGGCGACCGACAGATCTCGTGGGCGAAGCTCCGAGCCGTCGTGGGCGTCAACAAGCTGTCGATGCCGAGCGCCGACGTCGCCCTCGAGGTCACCGGGTACGAGCGGGGCACCATCACCCCCCTGGGCAGCTCGACCGCGTGGCCCGTGGTCGCGGACTCCCGAATCGTGGGGAGGCGCGTCGCCCTGGGTGCCGGAGCCCACGGCTTCAGCGCCTTCGTCGAGGCCGACGACCTCGTCGCCGCGTACGACGCGACCGTGGCCGACGTCAGCGACTGACGCCGCGCCTCCCGGGCTCGGCGGCCGGGGACCCGACCGCGGACGTGCCCTCGCCGACCAGAGGGACGACCAGACAGGAGTCCCCCTCACAGGCGACGGCGTCCGGTGCACCGAGCATGGTCAACGGCGCGGGCGGCGTCGCGACCGCGGCCCGGGCCACGGCCCCGGCCCCGGCCCCGGCCCCGCGGGAATCGCTCATCGGGCCACCTCGGAGGCGACCTGCTCGAGGGCCTGGACGAACGTCTCGGGAGCCTGGGCGCCCGAGATGCCGTACTTGCCGTCGAGGACGAAGAACGGGACGCCGGTGATGCCGAAGGCCTGTGCCTGGGCCTGGTCGGCCCGCACGTCGTCGAGATGACGGCCGGTCTCGAGGGCTTCGCGCGCCTCCTGCTCGTCGAGGCCGACCTCGGTGGCGAACACGACGAGATCGTCGACGCGGCCCACGTGACGGCCCTCCTCGAAGTAGGCGCGGAGGAGGCGTTCCTTCATCTCGGCCTGACGGCCGTTCGCCTTGGCGAAGTGGAGCAGCTCGTGCGCCTTGACCGTGTTGGTGTGCTGCAGGTGCTCGAAGTCGTAGGCGAGGCCCACCTCGGACGCGATGCCGGCGACGGTGTCGAGCATGCCGCGGACCTGGTCGGCGGGCATGCCCTTGTGCCTCGAGAGGAAGTCGACCTCGTCGCCCTCGAAGTCGACCGGGGTGTCGGGCGAGAGCTCGAACGAGTGGTACTCGACCTCGACGGAGCCGTCAAAACGTCGCACGGCCTCCTCGAACTTGCGCTTGCCGATGAAACACCACGGGCAGGCGATGTCGGACCAGATGTCGACCTTGACGGTCGCGGACGGGGTGGCTGGGTCTGCGGTCACGGCAGGCCCAACCCTCGGCCGTGCCCCGCCATTCCCCGCGCCGTCCCTCCGCCCCCCTCAGGCGCCCCCTCCGGCTCCTCCCCTGTCGGCAACTCCTGCCTCGTGCGCTGCCCGAGTCCGGCGAGCCGCCAGTTCCTGCGGCCTCGGGGGCCGAGCACCCGGGGCGTGCAGGAGTTGCCGACACGTGACCTGGGCGTGGGGCCACCCGCCGTGGCCACCAGGGCGTCGATCGCGGCCGAGGTGCGAGCCCACAGGTCACGCACCATGATCGTCCCCGCGCGGAACGGGACGAGCCCGTCCAGAGCGATGTCGGCGTCCTTGAGGCGGTCCTGGTCGAACCGCCTCTCGTGGTGCTCGCGACCGTCGGTCTCGAGACCGACGATGCCGTCGACGAGCATGTCGAGGACCTTGCCCGTGGTGCCGACGGGCACCTGCCGCACGACGTGGTGCCCGGCCAACCGGAGCCGCGTCCCGGCCGCCGACTCGAGGATGCTCTGTGCTCCCCCGTCGCTCCAGGCCACCAGGCCCGCGGCATCGACACGCTTCCGGGCGAGGACCTCGGCGGCGTCCTCGTCGTCGGTGACGAGGCTCATGCTGCGGGCCCAGTCGACCAGGATCACCGCGTCCTCGAGCGATGCCGCCTCGACGACCGCGCGGGCGAGGGCGTCACGTGGGTCCACCATCCAGGTCGAGCCGCGGGCTCCCAGAGCGACGGGGTCCCAGACCACCCGGACGCCCCGTCGACGTCGGAGGCGGGAGGCGGTCTCGGGTACCGAGACCGTGATCCGCGGGCGTCGCCACGACCAGGCGCCGAGTTGGTGCAGGGCAGCTGCCCCCGTGAGCCGGCCACCCACTGCGACGGCGACGAACCTCGGGTCGCGGGGCGGCCACGTCGAGTACCAGCCACGTCGGGGACGACGGACCGTGCGGGCGCGCACGGCGACGGTCAGGTGGCGGTCCGTGGCACCCAGCGCGACCAGGTCACGCTTGTGCAGCAGGCCACCGGCATCGGAGACGAGTTCGGCGATCGTGGTCATGCCGACAGCGTGCCGAGCGGTGCCCCTCTCCCGGGGCGGCCGAGGGCGGCTTGGGGACGGTGGCCGCGCGTGGCTCCCCTGGGGCCGAGACCTCGTCGCGGGGACTGCGACTCGGGCGACGGCAACTCCTGCCCCGTGCCTCGTGGGCCCGCGACACGCCACGTGGGCGGCGCGGGTCGCGGCACGAGGCAGGAGTTGCCGACGCACCGCCCCACGAACGAACCGGGCGCGGAGGCGCAGGGCGGCACGTGTCGACGCGACCGGGCGCGGAGCCGCGGGGCGGCGCGAGGGTGCGCGAAGCCGCAGCGCGGCGCGAGGGGGCACGGAGGTGCAGGGCAATCGGCTGAGCACGACGGAGCGCGGAAGTGCAGGGCGAACGGGCTCTGCACGAGGGGGTGCGGAGGCGCTCGGCGGTCGGCAACTCCGGGCCCGTGCCTCGTGGGCCAGCGACACGCCGCGTGGGCGGCGCGGGTCGCGGCGGGAGGCAGGAGTTGCCGACGACAGACGGGCCCCCGTCGTGCAACGCGTGCACGACCGGGGCCCGTCGCGGAGGGGCGGGCGCGAGGCGCCCCGGCGGCTACGCGCCGAGCAGCTGCTCGGCCAGGTAGGCGCGCAGCCCGGCCAGGGGGATGCGCTGCTGGGCCATGGTGTCGCGCTCGCGCACGGTCACGGCGTCGTCCTCGAGCGAGTCGAAGTCGACCGTGACGCAGAACGGCGTCCCGATCTCGTCCTGGCGGCGGTAGCGTCGGCCGATGGCGCCCGCGTCGTCGAAGTCGATGTTCCAGTACTTGCGGAGGTCGGCGGCGAGCCCGCGGGCCATCGGCGACAGCTGCTCGTTGCGGCTGAGCGGCAGCACGGCCACCTTGATCGGTGCCAGGCGACGGTCGAGCTTCAGCACGGTGCGCTTGTCGACGCCGCCCTTGGCGTTCGGCGCCTCGTCCTCGGTGTAGGCGTCGACGAGGAACGCCATGAGCGAGCGGGTGAGACCGGCCGCGGGCTCGATGACGTAGGGGGTCCAGCGCTCGTTCTTGGCCTGGTCGAAGTAGGTCAGGTCTTTGCCCGAGGCGGCGGCATGGGTCTTGAGGTCGTAGTCGGTGCGGTTCGCGACGCCCTCGAGCTCGCCGAACTCGCCGCCGGCGAACCGGAAGCGGTACTCGATGTCGACGGTGCGCTTGGAGTAGTGCGAGAGCTTCTCGGCCGCGTGCTCGTAGAGGCGCAGGTTCTCGGGGTCGATGCCGAGGTCGACGTACCACTGGAACCGCTGGTCGATCCAGTACTGGTGCCACTCTTCGTCGCTGCCGGGCTCGACGAAGAACTCCATTTCCATCTGCTCGAACTCGCGCGTGCGGAAGATGAAGTTGCCGGGCGTGATCTCGTTGCGGAAGCTCTTGCCGATCTGGCCGATGCCGAACGGCGGCTTGATGCGCGACGACTGCAGGATGTTGTCGAAGTTGGTGAAGATGCCCTGCGCGGTCTCGGGTCGCAGGTACGCCATGCCCTGCTCGTTGTCGACCGGGCCGAGGAAGGTCTTGAGCAGACCGGAGAAGTTCTGCGGTTCGGTCCACGAGCCGGGCTGGCCCGTGTCGGGGTCGCGGACGTCGGCCAGGCCGTTCTCGGGCGGGTGGCCGTGCTTGGCCTCGTACGCCTCGAGCAGGTGGTCGGCGCGGTAGCGCTTGTGGGTGTGCAGCGACTCGACCAGCGGGTCGCTGAAGACCTCGACGTGCCCGGAGGCCTCCCACACCTGGCGCGGCAGGATGACCGCCGAGTCGAGGCCGACGACGTCGTCGCGGCCCTGCACCATGGTCTGCCACCACTGACGCTTGATGTTCTCCTTCAGGGCAACGCCGAGGGGCCCGTAGTCCCAAGCCGAGCGCGAACCGCCGTAGATCTCTCCCGACTGGAAGACGAAGCCGCGGCGCTTGGCCAGGGCGATGACGGAATCGAGACGGTTGGGTGCTGCCACGTGTGATGCTCCGATGAGTTGAGGCCCGAGCTGGGTGCCCGGTCGGTCGAGGTACCCGGCAACTCTACCGGCGGTGCGTCACCGGCCGAGCGCGACGGCGACGGCCTCGACGTCGCCCTCGTCGTTCCAGAGGTGGAACGCCACGCGGACGCGACCGGCGCGCCCCGACACCACGAGACCGGCGTCGCCGAGGAGGCGCTGGTCGCGTCCGTCGGGATCGGCCCAGGTCACGATCGCGCGGCCCTGCGCCTCGATCCCGAGCCGCGAGCAGAGCGCGTCGCCCGTCCCGGCGGCGTGCGCCCAGGTCTCGTCGGGGTCGAGCGCGGCGAACGTCGTGAGCGCGGGCAGCGCCCCGGCCCAGGCCTGCCAGGCGGGCGACACGTCGAAGGCCCGCGCGTCCGTGGCGAGGCTCATGTCGGGGCCGTAGCACGAGGCCCACACGTCGTCGCCCGCGTACCAGCCGGCCTGGGCCGGGACCATGGCCTCCTGCAGCCGCTCCCCCACGGTGAGGAACGCCACCCCTCGCGGGCAGCACAACCACTTGTAGGCGTGCGTGACGCTGGCGTCGTACCGCGAGGCGTCGACGGGCCGCACGCCGGCCGCCTGCGTGAGGTCGCACAGCGTCAACGCCCCGTGTCGGGCCGCCGCGGCGACGATGGCGGCGTCGTCGGCGACCTCGCCGGTGGCGGACTGGACGGCCGACCAGGCCACGAGGTGCGTGCCGGGCCCGACGGAGCCGGCCAGCTCGGCCAGCGGGACGCTCCGCACCCGGATGCCCCGCGCCTCCTGCACCACGAAGGGGTAGACGATCGAGCTGAAGTCGCCCGTGGGCACCAGCGCCTCGGCGCCGTCCGGGACCGAGGCCGCGATGACGGCGACCATCGCCGACGTCTGCGACGCGATGGCCACGCGGTCGACGCCGACCCGGGCCAGACGCGCGAAGGCCGCGCGCGCCTCCTCGACGACGGCGCCGTAGGCGGCCGGGCCGGCCCGACCGGACGACCACCGGTCGAGGTCGGCGCGCGACGCCTCGATCGTGGACCGCATCGGCAGGCCCATGGTGCAGGCGGCCAGATAACCCGGTGCGGGGGCGAAGAGGTCGGGTCGGGACGCGGTCATGTCCTCAGGCTCCCCCCGTCGAGACCGGAGGACAACCACCAGTGTCTGAGGCCGATCATCACCGCGACTTATGATTCGACTGTGCCCGACGATCTCGACCTCGCGTCCCTGCGCGTCGTCCGCGCCGTGGCCGACACCGGCACCATCACGGCGGCGGCCGCCCTGCTCGGCTACAGCCAACCCGCCGTCAGCCAGCAGCTGCGTCGAGCCGAACGCCAGGTCGGGCAACCGCTCGTGCTCCGCGCCGGGCGCGGCGTCGCCCTCACCGAGGCCGGGCACAGGCTCGCCGCGCACGCCGTCCACGTGCAGGCGGCCCTCGACGCCGCACGGCAGGACCTCGACGACCTGGGCGGCGTCGCCACGGGCCACGTCACCCTGGCCGGGTTCCCCAGCGCGTCGTCGACGATCGTCCCCGACGTGCTCTCGCGCCTGCGCGACCGGCACCCGGGCCTCACGGTCGACTACGTCGAGGCGGAACCCCCGGAGGCGCTGGCACGACTGCGCGACGGCTCGGCGGACGTCGCGGTCACCTTCCGTCACGGGGGCGACCCCGGGGGCGAACGCGACCTCGACGGTCTGCTGCACCGCGCCTCCTTCGTCGACCGCACGGTGCTCGCCGTGCCGTCTGCCCACCCGTTCACGCGAGGCGACGACTTCGGCGGCCTGGCGCACGAGAGGTGGATCGGCGGATGCCCCCGCTGCCGGGGCCACCTGCTCGCGACCTGCGCCGCGTCCGGGTTCGAGCCCGAGATCGTGCTCGAGACCGACAACGCCCTGGCCGTGCTCGGCCTCGTCGCGGCGGGCCTGGGCGTCGCCCTGCTCCCGGGGCTCTCGCTCGTGTCCGCCGCCGTGCCTCGCGGGGTGCGGGTGGTGGAGCTCGACGACGGCCTCGCCCGCGTCGTGCACGTGGTCCACGGGCGTGGCGGCGACCGCGTGCCGAGCGTGCGGGCGGTCCTCGACGCCTTCGAGCAGGTGGACGGCGACGCGCTGGGCCTCGTGCCGGTGCCACGGGGCGAGCCGTCCACGGCGCCGGGTTAGGCTGGCCCGACGAACCAGGAGAGGTGCAGGTCGTGCGCACAAGACTGACCGTCGGCATCGCCGTCTCGGTGCTGGCCCTCGTCGGGCTGACCGGCTGCTTCCCGAGCCTCGACGACCTCACGCCGGCCGGTGCGGGCGGATCGGCGTCGTCCCCCGGCCCGGGAGCCACCGGCGCGCCGCAGCCCCAGGTCACCGGGGCTCCCGGCACCGGCGGCGGCACGGGGTCGCAGCCCGACGCCCTCGCCCCCGGGGGCACACTGCTCGGCCAGGTCAACTACAAGGACCTCACCATCTACGTCTACGGCGTCGGCGAGCTGACGACCTCGGCGCCCTCGATCTACGCCCGCCCCGACGGCACCGACCCCTACCCGGCGGGCACCGACGTCGAGGTCACGGCCTACGTGCTGACGAACAACTCGCAGCGTCGGCTCGACCTGACCGACCTGAGCGCCGACTACTCGTCGTACGGCAACGACCTCGCCACACAGGACGTCTTCGCCGGGCAGGATCTGTTGACGCAGCTGGGCTACGAGACCTCGCTCGAGTCGAAGTTCCCCGCCGACAGCGCGAACTGGTACCTGCTGCCGGGCGAGTCGACCGTCTTCGCCAACGCCTGGTTCCACCGGGCGAACGACGGACCGTTGACCCTGCAGTTCCTGTGGCCGGCCGAGCGGATCTTCCTGGGCGCGAACATCCAGTTCTGACGGGCGTCCGGTCAGGCCGGCCCGGGGGCGTCCACCGCTCCCCCGAAACGGCGGGTGCGCGAGGCGTACGTCTCGACGGCCTGCCAGAGGTCAGTCCGGGTGAAGTCCGGCCACAGCCGGTCGAGGAACACCATCTCGGCGTAGGCGGACTGCCAGAGCATGAAGTTGCTCGTGCGCTGCTCGCCCGAGCTGCGCAGGAAGAGGTCGACGTCGGGCAGTTCGGGAGCGTACAGCCGCTTCTGGATCAGCTTCTCGCCGACGGCCGAGGGCTTGAGCCGACCGGCGGCGACGTCGTCGGCGATCGAGCGCACCGCGTCGGCGATCTCGGTCCGCCCGCCGTAGTTGACGCACATCGTCAACGTCAGGACGTCGTTGCCCTTGGTCAGCTCTTCGGCGAACTGCAGTTCCCTGATCACCGACCCCCACAGCCGCGGCTTCCGCCCGGCCCAGCGGACCCGCACGCCCCAGGCGTTCAGCTGGTCGCGACGTCGGTGCAGCACGTCACGGTTGAAGCCCATCAGGAAGCGCACCTCGTCGGGCGAGCGCTTCCAGTTCTCGGTCGAGAACGCGTACACGCTGAGGTGCTTCACGCCGATCTGGATCGCCCCGGCGACCACGTCGAGCAGCGACATCTCGCCGGCCTTGTGGCCCTCGACGCGGGTGAGCCCGCGCCCGTTCGCCCAGCGGCCGTTGCCGTCCATCACGATCGCGACGTGCTCGGGCACGGCGCCCCGCGGCATCTCGGGCGGGTGGACGCCCGTCCAGTCGAGGGGGCGGAAGTCGGCGGCGTCGCGGTGGGTCTTCTTCACGGTCTCTCTCTTCCGGGCACCCGGTCGACGTGCTGCAGCGATCGCAGTCCCCGTTCGAGGTGCCACTGCGTGTAGGCGGCGACGACGCCGCTCGCCTGGTTGCGGGTCGCGTCGGGTGCGTCCTCGGCGTGGTCCCAGTCCCCCGTGAGCAGCGCGCCCAACAGGGCCAGCGCCTCCTGCGTCAAGCGCGGAGCGCCGGGAGGCGCGTGCGAGTCGGCCACCACGCCACCGAGCTGGACGACGAAGGCCGAGTGCGGCCCGGGGGCACCGGTCACGGCGCAGTCGCCGAAGCTCGGCGACCAGCCCGCGATGCTGAGCGCACGCAGGAGGTACGAGTCGAGCGTGAGCTGGGGGGCGTGCTCGTGCCGCGCGAGCGAGCGGAGGGCCCCAACGAGCAGGAGGTACTGCTGCAGACCCGCCTCGGCCTCGGTCAGCTTGTCGGCCGTCTCGACCATCACGCTGCCGGCCGTGTAGCTCTCGTAGTCGGCCGCGATCACGGCACCGTACGAGCCGAGCGACTCGGCCTGCTGCACGATGTCGAGCGAGCGACCCTCGTAGAGCTGCAGGTCGGCGACCATCATCGGCTCGAGGCGCGCCCCGAACTTCGACGCCGTCCGTCGGACGCCCTTGGCCACGGCCCGGATCTTGCCGTGGTTGCGGCTGAGCATCGTGAGGATGCGGTCGGCCTCACCCAGCTTGTGGGTGCGCAACACGACGCATTCATCACGGTAGACGGGCACCGACCAAGCATCGCACGCGTGGTACAAACGTCAGGTGCACGCCACAGCCTTCGCCGTACCCCTGTGGGTGGACCTCCTCGCCGTCGGCATCGGCAGCCTGCAGGGGGCGATGTTCGCGTCGGAGTACAAGGACCGCCGTCTCGACCTGCTCGGCATCGCCATCATCGGCATCGCAACCGGGCTCGGCGGCGGCGTGCTGCGCGACGTGTTGCTCGGCGAGGTGCCGCGCGCCATGTCGAGCAACTGGTACCTGCTCGTCGCCGTCGCCGCGGCGATCGTCGGCATGGCGCTCCAGCGCGTGTTCACCCGGCTGGCCGGGGTCATCACCGTGCTCGACGCGCTGACCATCGGCCTGCTCGGCGCGATCGGGTCGACCAAGGCGCTCTCGCTCGGACTGCCCGAGATCCCGGCCGTGTTCGTCGGGGTCATCGCGGCTGTCGGCGGCTCGGTGCTCCGCGACCTGCTGATGAACCTCACCATCGCGATGATGCACGTGGGATCGCTCTACGCCGTGGCGGCGGCCGGCGGCACCGTCGTGCTGGTCGTGGCCGTGACGCTCGGCGCACCCGTGGCCGTCTCCGCGATCGCGGGCACGTCGATCACCCTGGTCATCCGCATGCTGGCGGTACGGTTCGGCTGGACCCTGCCCGAGCAGCGCGCCCTCAGCCGGCTGCCCCGCTGGCGTCGTCCGCGCTGAGTCCGCCTGCCGTCTCGGCGCCCGGGCCCGTCGCCCGGCCGGCCGCTCGCCCCTCGTCGGACCCGTCGCCCCTCGGCGGGCCCGGGCCGCACCCCGTCGGCAACTCCTGCCCCCTGCGCCAGCACACCCCGACACGCCGCACCCCCGCACCCGCGCGCGACACCAGGCAGGAGTTGCCCGCACCCGTCGGCAACTCCTGCCCCCTGCGCCAGCACACCCCGACACGCCGCACACCCGCACCCCCGCACGGCACCGGGAGGAGTTGCCCGCACCCGTCGGGAACTCCTGCCCCCTGCGCCAGCGCACCCCGACACGCCGCACATCCGCACCCCCGCACGACACCAGGCAGGAGTTGCCCGCACCCGTCGGGAACTCCTGCCCTCTGCGCCAGCGCACCCCGACACGCCGCACATCGGCGCCTGCGCCCTACACGAGGCAGGAGTTGCCGACACCCGCAGGCGCGACACCGCCGGCACGACGACGCCCCCGGCACCGCGAGGGCACCGGGGGCGGGTCGGGACGGGGCGGGTCGGGGCGGGGCGGCCGCTCAGACCGACGCGAGCTCGCGCACGTCGGTCGTCGTGCGGATGGCGCGGTTCACCGCCGAGACGATGGCCTTGAGCGACGCCGTCGAGATGTCGGCGTCGATGCCGACTCCCCAGAGCCGCGTGCCGTCGACGTCGAGCTCGACGTAGGCCGCAGCCTGGGCGTCGCCCGAGGCGCTGAGGGTGTGCTCGACGTAGTCGTACAGCTTGACCTGGACGCCCTGCTCGGCGAGGACGGCGATGAACGCCGCGATGGGCCCCGTGCCCCGTGCCGACGTCGACTCGACCGTCTCGCCGACCCGCAGGTCGACGTCGAGGACGGTCTCGCCCGACATGTCGCTCGCGGTGCTCGTCCGGGTCAACTCGAAGCGACCCCACTTGTCGTCGGCCGCGTCGGCGGGGAGGTACTCGTCCTGGAAGATCGACCAGATGTGGGCGCTCGTCATCTCGCCCCCCTCCTGGTCGGTACGCGACTGCACGACGCCGCTGAACTCGATCTGCAGCTTGCGCGGCAGGTCGATGGCATGGTCGGCCTTCAGCAGGTAGGCCACGCCGCCCTTGCCCGACTGCGAGTTGACGCGGATGACCGCCTCGTAGCTGCGTCCCAGGTCTTTGGGGTCGACCGGCAGGTACGGTACCGCCCACTCGAGCGCGTCGACGTCGACCCCGCGCGACGCCGCGGTCGCGGCCATGGCCTCGAAGCCCTTCTTGATGGCGTCCTGGTGCGAACCGGAGAACGCCGTGTAGACGAGGTCGCCGGCCCACGGGCTGCGCTCGTGCACGGGCAGCTGGTTGCAGTGCTCGGCGGTGCGCTTGACCCTGTCGAGGTCGCTGAAGTCGATCTGCGGGTCGATGCCCTGGGTGAACAGGTTGATGCCCAGCGCGACGAGGTCGACGTTGCCCGTGCGCTCGCCGTTGCCGAAGAGGCAGCCCTCGATGCGGTCGGCGCCGGCCAGGTAGCCCAGCTCGGCGGCCGCGATGCCGGTGCCCCGGTCGTTGTGCGGGTGCAGCGACAGGATGACGCTGTCGCGACGGGCCAGGTGACGGTGCATCCACTCGATCGAGTCGGCGTAGACGTTGGGGGTCGCCATCTCGACGGTCGCCGGCAGGTTGACGATCACCGGTCGCGAGGGCGTCGCGTCGAAGGCCTCGATCACCTGGTTGCAGATGTCGAGCGCGAAGTCGAGCTCGGTGCCGGTGTAGCTCTCGGGCGAGTACTCGTAGAACACGGCCGTCTCGGGGATGGTCTTCTCGGCCTCGAGGCACAGGCGGACGCCCTCGAGGGCGATGTCGACGATGCCCTGCCGGTCGGTGCGGAACACGACGTCCCGTTGCAGCACGCTCGTCGAGTTGTACAGGTGGACGATGGCCTGCTTGGCGCCGGCGATCGACTCGTAGGTGCGGGCGATCAGGTGCTCGCGCGCCTGGGTCAGCACCTGGATCGTGACGTCGTCGGGGATGGCCCCCTCGTCGATGAGGCTGCGGACGAAGTCGAAGTCGGTCTGCGAGGCACTCGGGAAGCCGACCTCGATCTCTTTGTAGCCCATGCCGACCAGCAGGTCGAACATGATGCGCTTGCGCTCGGGGCTCATCGGGTCGATCAGCGCCTGGTTGCCGTCGCGCAGGTCGACGGCGCACCAGCGGGGCGCCTCGGTGATGCGCTTGGACGGCCAGGTGCGGTCGGGCAGGTCGACGGCGATCTGCTCGTGGAAGGGCCGGTACTTGTGGATCGGCATGGCCGACGGCTGCTGTGCGTTCTTCATGTCCTGTGGTCTCTCTCGCCCTCGAGGGGCTGCTCTTCGCGGGGGTGTCGGCCGACGACGAACTCCGCGACGAGGGGGGCCTGGGTCAGGACTCGCCGCGGCAGCTAAGGAGGAGCAGGCCGGTGAACACGTGACGAGGCTAGCACCGACCGAGGAGGCGCGGGTCGTCGCGGACCGGCACCGCGCCTCCTCGGCTCCCCCGCCCGATCAGACCACCGTGCGGACGAGCCGCACGACGGCCCCGACCGAGAGGTCGGGCAGGTAGGCGCGGCCGAGTGCCGTGCCGATGGCCGGGAGCTGCACCGGATCGGGGAACGCCATGACGAGCGGGACGAAGTCGGGCTGGAACTTCTTCTTGAACGCCAGGAGGGTGCGGAACCCGTAGGGCGGCTCCAGCACGCGCCCGAGGAAGGCGAGCACGCGCTCCGTCTGCGTCGACGGCCCGTCGGACGGCGCACCGCTCGCCAGCGGCGCCGCCGACAGGCTCAGGAACTCGACGCCCTGCTCCTTCATCGCCAGGGCCGACGAGGCGATGACGAACTCCATGACGCCGTTCATGCTGTCCGGCCGACGCCGCATGAAGTCGAGCGTCCAGCCGACGACGACCCCGTCGCGCCACGAGGGCAGCCAGCTCGTCACGGCCTGGACCGAGTCGTCCTCGTCGAGGGCGAGCATCAGCGCCACGTCGGGGTCGCGCAACTCGTCGACGCCACCGAGGGTGAAGCCCATCTCGGGCAGGTCCTTCTCGGCGACCCACTGCTCGCTGATCTCGCCGATCTGGCGGGCGACGGCGGGACGGAGGTCGGCGTACCGGGTCCATTCGGCCCGGACGCCGTTCTTCGTCGCACGGTTGATGCTCGACCGGACGTCCTGCCACTTCTTGCCCGTCATCGCGAAGGTGGCCGGGTGCAGCACCGTCTCCTCGCCGACGGGCAGCGTCGCCCACCCCATCTCGTCGTAGAGGGGCGAGAGCTCGCCGCGCACGCTGTAGAAGACCGGGGTGAGGCCCTGGTCGTCGCACCACCGGGCGAACTCGCGGGTCACCTCGCGTAGCCGGTCGGCCGCGCAGAGCGGCTCGCCCGTGGTGATCGCGATGCCCGCGACGACGCGATAGGCCACCGCGGCGAGGCCGTCCTCCGTGAACCAGTACCGGTTGCCCTCCCAGAGGGCCATGTGCGACAGCGTGCCGGGGGTCCCGCGGTGGACGATGTCGCGCACCTGGGTGCGCGCCGCGTCGGGACGGACGTCCCCCGGCCGGGTCGCGCCCACCCCGAGCCCGACCAGGACGACGAGCCACCAGACCGGCCCCACCCACTCGAAGGCGGCCCGGACGAGCCCGCCGTCCGGCACCGGTCCGATGCGGGTGAGCCCGACGAACCCGACCGGCACGAAGCGTTCGGGCACGTCCAGCAGCAACGTCCACGGTTCGATCGTCGGGACGAAGGAGGCGCGCCCCAGCCACCCGACGACGGCGAACGTCACCGCCAGCACCAGACCCGACAGCACGACGACGAGCGCGAACCGCGGTCGTCGCGTCCCCTCGGCACCGACGCCGAAATGACGGCGCAGGAGGAACAGCCCGAGGGCCACCGCGGCCGGCACGGCGACCGCCAGGACGGCGAGCACCACCCTCTCGACCACGTGTCGGGGCTGGTCGACCACCGGGTCGGTCGTGACGGGCAGCACCACGTAGTACAGACCGGCGAAGAGGGCGAGGAGCCCGTTGACCGCGACGGCCACGTCGAGGGCGAGGCGACGTCCCCGCCGCAGGTACCAGGCGCAGAGCAGCAGCACGGCCAGCGGCAGCAGGCTCAGCAGGACCGTCGGGACGGTGTCGATGCCGGCGAGGGCCGCGGCGCGCGCGCAGGCTCCGATCGGAGGCGCGTGCCGATCCGGTGCGCCCTGTCCCGCGGCCGCGCACGCGGCCGAGAGCGACCGCCCGGGGAGGACGTCGCGGAACAGCATGCCGAGGGGCGAGAGGGCCCCGATCGGGCTGCGGGTGAGGAGGGTCAGGACGGGACCCAGCGCGGTCACCGCGACGATGGTCGACGCGAGGCGGCGTACCTCGTGGTGCGAACTGCGCGACCAGCCGCGTTCGGCGGGGCGACCCGTCAGCACCACCCCGAACGCGAGCCCGACGAGGCCGCCGATCAGCGCGTAGAGACCGGCCGGGTGCCCGTCGTAGAGTACGAAGGCGAACACGCACGAGAATCCGACCAGCCGGATGCGCCGTCGCCAGAGGGGTCCGGAGAACGCGCTGGCGGTCATGATCGTGCCGAGGGCGGGGGTGAGCGGGTGGAGGGTGGACTCGGCCGCCACCTCGAGGGCCCAGGTCTCGCCGACCGCCTGCCCCAGGGCCTGCACCGCCACGCCGACCCCGGTCGCGACGACGGCCGTCACCAGGTAGGCGGCCACCGTGCGGGACCAGCCCATGCGACGCTCGGCGGTGCCCACGAGGACGAGCACGCCGACCACGGCCAGGACGAGCTGCGCGGGACTGCCGGCGAAGAACACCGAGCCGACGACGAGCAGCCACGAGGTGCGGTCCTCGAAGGGGTCGAGCCCTGCTCCGACGAGGTCGCGCAGCCGCTCGCTCGGCGCATGCGTCACGCTGCCCGAGGCGAGCGCGAGCACGACGAGCAGCAGCGCGAGGGCGAGACTGACGGGACGGCCGCCGACGAACGCCACCACGCGGGTCGCGACGCCGTCCACGAACCGGCGCGCACGCCCCGGCTCGTGGGGGTCGGGCTCGTGGGGTGCCGGCCCGGGGGGTGCCGTCGTGGAGGCCGTCGGCACCGTCGGTGCGCCGGCGCCGGCGCCGGCACCGGCGTCGGCCCCGGCACCGGCGTCGGCTCCGGCCAGCTCGCCGCTCACGGTGTCTGCACCGTCGCGCTCAGGCCGAGGCGCGGGTAGAACTGTCCGATGCCGTGGGCGAAGCCGTTCGTCGCGGTCGTCCAGTCGTGTCCGCTTCCCGGTGAGACGTAGCGCGTCACCGTCATGCCGGCCTTCGCCGCGGCCGCCGAGTTCGCGGTCATGATCTGGCCGTACCGAGCGTCCGTGGCACCGACGGCGAAGAACGCCGCGGTGCCCGCGTAGGGCCCGTGCGCGGCCATGATCGCCTGCGGTTGGGCCGCCTCGTAGGCCGCTCGGTTCCCGGCGAAGCCCTGGTCGATCGTGGTCTTCTCGTCGCCGATCGAAGGGCCGAGCTCACCCGACACATCGATGAAGGTCGAGAACAGGTCGGGCCGCGCCGACGCGAACTGGATCGAGCAGGTGCCCCCCTGCGAGAACCCACCGATCGCCCATGCCCGCGGCCCGGTGGCGACGTGGAAGTGACTCGTCATGTAGTCGACCACGTCGGTGGTGATGTAGGTGGCGCTGTTGCCCAGGGCGCCGTCGACGCACATCGGGTTGTGGGCGTCGGCGCTCAGCTGGTCGGGCACGACGACGATCGGCGCGAGCCCGTGGTTCTTCGCCGCGAAGGCGTCCAGCGTCTCGACGAGGTGGCCGGCCGTGATCACCGAACTCGGTTCGGCCGGTTGCCCCGAGAGCATGATCATCACGGGAAGGGCGGGGGCCTCGGCCACGAGGGCCGCCGGGGGCAGGTAGACGACGGCGTCACGAGCGGGGAAGTGCGAGACGGCGCCGGGGATGGCCACGCTGCCGTACCGTCCCACGGCCGGGAGGTCGACGGGAGCCTTCCAGGTCGACCAGAGGGTCGGGTCGAAATCCGTCGAGCCGGGCGCCGCGGACGGAGGCGCGGCGGCGGTCGCCGGGAGGGCGGGCACCTCGTCCCGACCGAGCGCCTGGGACAGGTTCTGGTAGACGCTGCCGTCCCGGTTCAGGGCGAGGCCCCCGGCCAGGGCGAAGACCAGGACGGCCAGGACGGCCACGAGCTTCCGCCACCACCGGGTGCGGAACAGGTTGACGACGACGACAGCGACGCCGGCGACCACGGCGGCGACCCAGAGGCGATCCACCCAGGTGGGTGACAGGCCCAGCACGTCGCGTACGTCGCCGAGCCACCAGGTCGCGAGGGCGCCGAGGCCGGCCCCGAGCAGAACCGCGAGGGCGATCCACCGCCACCACGTGCGTCGGGTCCGCGGGCGGACGAGGAGCCCGACGGCGACGAGGGCGGCGACGACGTCCACCGCCAGCAGCATCGTCGTGGACAAGAGCGGAACCGACAGCAACCAGTCCATGCAAGAGCTTCTTTCGGCGGAGGATCGGGGTGATGGCCACCCAGGTGACACTCTGCCGCCTCGGAGCCTCTCGACACGAGCCGTGCCGCCCGGTCTCAGCAGCCTCATCAGGTGTGATCAGCCACCACACGGCACCGACACGTCGTACCGGGGCGCCCCGTCTGCGACGGCCGTGGCAGCCCGCTCCAGCCGAACTACTCGGCGAGCCCGTGTTCGTACGCGTAGACCACCAGTTGCACCCGGTCGCGCAGGGACAACTTCGAGAGGACCCGACTGATGTGGGTCTTGACCGTCGCCTCGCTGAGGAACTCCCGCGACGCGATCTCGGCGTTGCTGAGGCCCCGCGCCGCGAGGTCGAAGATGTCGCGTTCCCGGGTGGTCAGGGTGCCGAACGACGCGGGCACGGCCCGGGCGCGTGAGGCCCGACCGTCGAAGTGCTCGAAGAGTTCACGCGTGGCCGACGCCGCGATCACGGCGTTGCCCGCGTGCACGGTGCGGATCGCGGCGAGCAGGAACTCGGGGTCGGCGTCCTTCAGGACGAAACCGCTCGCGCCTCCCCGGATGGCGCGGGTGGCGGCCTCGTCGAGGTCGAAGGTCGTCAGCACGATGATGCGCGGCGGGCGACGGGAGGCCGTCTCGGCCTGCGCCAGGACGGCGGTGGTGGCCGCGATGCCGTCCATCACCGGCATGCGGATGTCCATGAGGACGACGTCGGGAGCGGTGCGCCCGACCATCGCCACGCCCTCCTCGCCGTTGCTGGCCTCGCCGACGAACTCGAGGTCGGGCTGTGAGCCGACGAGCATCTTGATGCCCGCACGGAACAGGGCCTGGTCGTCGACCAGGGCGACGCGGATGGGTGCCGTCGAACGGCCGGGCATGTCGATCATCGGATGCGTACCTCTTGGGTCAGTGCCAGGGTCGGCACGATGGCGTGGACGACGAAGCGTCCGTCGGCGTTCTGGGTGGTGAGCGAGCCGCCCGCCAGGGTGGCGCGCTCCCGCATGCCGTCGAGCCCGTGGCCGCCCCGTCGCTCGTCGCCGGACGTGTCGAGCGGACGCGTCGGCGGCCGCACGACGTTGGAGATCACGAGGTGCAACGCCTCGTAGCGCCAGTCGAAGTGGAGGCCGACGGGCTGGTCGACGGCACCGTGCCGCAGGACGTTGGTCAGGCTCTCCTGCACGATGCGGAACACGGCGAGCTGCCGGTTGGTCCCGAGGACCTGCGGTTCGCCGGTCACGAGCAGGTCGACCGTGAGACCCGACCCGCGCATCTGGTCGAGCAGACGGTCGAGGTCGCCGAGGGCGGGCTGGGGCGCCTCGCCCTGGCTGTGCCGCAGCTGACCCAGCAGCACCCGGACGTCGCCGAGGGCCTCCCGAGCCGTCGTGGCGATCGTCGTGAGCGCCCCGTCGACCGAGGTCGGGTCGACCCGGGCGGCGTACCGGGCCCCGTCTGCCTGGGCGATGACGACGGCCAGCGAGTGGGCGACGACGTCGTGCATGTCCCGGGCGATCCGGTTGCGTTCCTGCTCGACGGCGATGTCCCGCTCGGCCCGGGCGGCCTCGCGTTCGGCCCGCGCGGCGTCGTTCTCGGCCCGGGCGGTCTCGCGCTCGGCGATGAGCCGCGCCTCACGGCTGAGCCGCTCGGACCATCGCGCCCGGGCCAGCAGTCCCCCGGCCCAGGGCAGACCGAGCAGGGCGAGGAATCCGAGGAGGCTGATCCCCAGCTGCAGGAGGATGCGGACGACGTCGGTCACCGCATAGATGTCGTAGTCGACGCCGAACAGGCTCTGCTGCACGAACGAGAGGTAGAAGGTGCCCAGGAGGGCACCCACGCCCACGGAGACCAGGCCCGACCACTTCACCCGGTTCGTCCCGTACGCCGCCGTGGAGTACAGCACCGCGCAGATCGCGAGGTTCGTGACACCGGGCGTGCTGCCCGTGATCATCTGGGACGCGGCGACCAGCCAGGCGAGGGTCAGGGCGAGCCCCGGCGACAGGCGGCGCAGGGCGAACGTGACCGTCATGCCCAGCACGACGAACGGGGTCGTCACGACCCCGTCGGACAACACCAGGCCGACCACGCCGAGCAGGAACGCCGCCGACAGGTCGACGGCGACCTGGTAGGGCGCGAGGCGTCGGAAGATCACCCGACCACCGTACGACCTACGGCGGCCCGTCCGGGGCGGCCGCCGTGCGCGAACGACCTCGGGACCACCACGATCATCCGCAGGGACGAGGACGACCCTCCTGCCCGGGACGGGGCCGGACGACCGGGAGGGGGCGTCAGAACCCCAGTCGACCGAGCTGCTTCGGGTCGCGCTGCCAGTCCTTGGCGACCTTCACCCGGATCGAGAGGAACACCTGCTTGCCGACGAGCGGCTCGATCTGCGCGCGGGCACGCTCGCCCACCTCGCGCAGGCGCTGACCGCCCTTGCCGATGACGATGGCCTTCTGGCTGTCGCGCTCGACGAAGAGGTTGGCGTAGATCTCGAGGAGGTCCTTGTCGTCACGCTCGACCATGTCGTCGATGGTCACCGCGAGCGAGTGCGGCAGCTCGTCCTGCACGCCCTCGAGCGCGGCCTCGCGGACGTACTCGGCCACCCGGTCGGTCAGGCCTTCTTCGGTGACCGCATCGGACGGGTAGAGGGGCTGTGACAGCGGCATGAGCTTGATCAGCTCGGCCGTGAGGACGTCGAGCTGCACGTCGCTGACCGCGGACAGCGGGATGATGGCCTCCCAGTCGCGCAGACGGCTGACCGCGAGCAACTGCTCGGCGACGGCCGGCCGCGACGTGGCGTCGGTCTTGGTGACGATCGCGACCTTCTTGGCCCGCGGGTACTGGTCGAGCTGCTCGTTGATGAACCGGTCCCCCGGCCCGAGCTTCTCGTCGGCCGGCACGCAGAACCCGATCACGTCGACGTCGCCGAGGGTGGTCTGGACGATGTCGTTGAGCCTCTCGCCGAGCAGCGTGCGCGGACGGTGCATGCCCGGGGTGTCGACCAGGACGAGCTGGCCGGTCGCCTGGTGCACGATGCCGCGGATCGCTCGTCGAGTCGTCTGCGGCTTCGACGAGGTGATGGCCACCTTCTGCCCCACGAGGGCGTTGGTCAGCGTGGACTTGCCGACGTTGGGCCGCCCGACGAACGAGACGAACCCCGCGCGGTAGGTCGACCCCCGAGGAGGCGCGGCCGAGGGGGTGAGGTCGTCTCCGGTGGTCGACATGGGGGCCTTTCGTGAACGTGCGGGAACGGGTGGGAGGTGGAGGGTCGCGACGACCGGACGCTCAGTCGTCGCGAGCGGCGTCGGCGAACGCGGCCTGGGCGTCCGCGAGGTCGGGATCGCGCTCGACGAGCACGGTCTGCAGGTCGTGCCGACGCCCCTCGGTGCGGTCGGCCGTGAGGACGAGGCCCGACACGCGGACGACCGAGCCCTGCTCGGGCAGGCGTCCCAGGACCTTGGTGAGCAGCCCTCCCACCGAGTCCACGTCGTCGTCGTCGAGTTCGAGGCCGAAGAGATCGCCGAGCTCGTCGACGGGGAGACGGGCACTCACCCGGAAGACCCCCGCGGAGACCTCGCGTTGCGGGGCGACCTCGCGGTCGTACTCGTCGCTGATGTCGCCGACGAGTTCTTCGATGAGGTCCTCGAGCGTGACCAGGCCTGCGATGCCGCCGTACTCGTCCACGACCATCGCGAGATGGTTCTTGTCGAGCTGCATCTGCCGGAGGGCGTCGTCGGCCTTCTTGGACTCGGGCACGAAGACGGCCGGGCGGGCGAGCGTCGTCACCGGGGCCGAGTCGTCGCCGCTGTGCTCGTGCAACCGCCGGGCGAGGTCGCGCAGGTAGACGATCCCGACGACGTCGTCGGAGTCGCGACCGACGACCGGAACCCGCGACACGCCTCGACCGAGGAAGAGGCTCATCGCCGAACCGACCGACGCGGTGGCGTCGAGGGTGACCATGTCGGTGCGGGGCACCATCACCTCGCGGACCACCGTGTCGCTGAACTCGAAGATCGAGTGGATGAGCTCGCGGTCGTCCTCTTCGAGGACGTCGAGCTCGGTGGCTTCGTCGACCATGCTGAGCAACTGCTCTTCGGAGGAGAACGACGCGCTGCGCGGACGTCCGGGGGTCACCCGGTTGCCGACCGCCACCAGGGCGTCGGCCAGGGGCCCGAGCACGACCCGGACGAACCGCACGAGACCCGAGGTCAGACGCACGAGGCCGCGGGCGTGGGCCCGACCGACGCTGCGCGGGCTGGAGCCCACGAGGACGAACGACACGACCGTCATGATGAGAGCCGAGAGCAGCAGGGCCAGCCACCACGGCTCGACCGAGAAGGCGAACGACAGCGACACGAGGACGGCCGCCGACGTCTCGGCGAGGATGCGCACGAAGTTGACGGCGTTGACGTGCGCCCCGACGTCGGCGGCGATGGCGGTCAACGCCGTCGCGTGACGCGGATCGTCGTCCGCCTCGTCGAGGAGGTCCTGGCGGCTGAGGACGCCGAGTGCGGAGTCGGCGGCGGCCAGGAGGCCGCCGAAGACCACCAGGAAGACCGCCACGACGACGAAGACCGTGACCATCACGGCGTCACCGACTCGTGTCGGACGCGGCGAAGGCCGCGAGGATCTCGCGCTGCAGACCGAACATCTCACGCTCGTCGTCGGGTTCTGCGTGGTCGAACCCCAGGAGGTGCAGGATGCCGTGGCAGGTGAGGAGCAGCATCTCGTCGAGCGGGCTGTGCCCCGCCGTGGCGGCCTGGGCCACGGCCACCTGCGGACACACGACGATGTCGCCGAGCAAGCCGGCCGGCGTGGGTTCGTCTTCGGTGCCGGGGCGCAGTTCGTCCATCGGGAAGCTCAGCACGTCGGTCGGACCGGGTTCGTCCATCCACTGGACGTGGAGCTGCTCCATCGCCGCCTCGTCGACGAACACGATCGCGAGTTCGGCCTCGGGGTGAACGTGCATCTGGTCGAGCGCGAAGGTGGCCAGACGTTGGATCGTGGCCTCGTCGACCTCGACGGCGGATTCGTTGGCGACCTCGATGCTCACCGGGTTCCCTTCTTCGGCAGGCGGTCGCGGACGTCGGCCTGCTGGTCCGCCGCCTCGAGACGGCGGTGCTGCTGGGCCTGACGCTCGGCGTCGTAGGTCGTGTACGCGTCGACGATGCGGCCCACGAGCGTGTGCCGCACCACGTCGTCGCTGGTGAGACGGGCGAAGTGGATGTCGTCGATGTCGTCGAGCACCGTCGTGACGAGCTGGAGGCCGCTGGCACCGGTGGGCAGGTCGACCTGGGTGACGTCGCCCGTCACGACCATGCGCGAGCCGAATCCGAGACGGGTGAGGAACATCTTCATCTGCTCGGGCGTGGTGTTCTGCGCCTCGTCGAGCACGACGAACGCGTCGTTGAGGGTGCGACCGCGCATGTACGCGAGAGGGGCGACCTCGACGGTGCCGGCCGCGAGCAGCTTGGGCACGATCTCGGGGTCCATCATCTCGTTCAGAGCGTCGTAGAGCGGCCGGAGGTACGGATCGATCTTGTCCGTCAGCGTGCCGGGCAGGAAGCCCAACCGCTCGCCGGCCTCGACCGCGGGGCGCGTCAGGATGATGCGCTGGACCTCGCGGCGCTGCAACGCCTGGACGGCCTTGGCCATCGCCAGGTAGGTCTTGCCGGTGCCGGCCGGGCCGATGCCGAAGGTGATGGTGTGCTGGTCGATCGCGTCGACGTAGTCCTTCTGGCCCCGAGTCTTCGCCCGGACCCCCTTGCCGCGGCTGGTGACGATCGGCTGCCCGAAGACCTCGGACGGGCTGCCCTGCCCCGAGTCGAGCAGACGGGCCGACGTCGCGACCTCGGCCGGGCCGAGGTCGTGACCGCCGCGGACCATCGAGACGAGCTCGTCGACGAGGCCCTCGGCCCTGCCGACGGCCGACGAGGGCCCCTCGAGGGTGACCTCGTTGCCGCGGACGAGCACGCGGACGTCGGGGTACTGCTTCTCGACCGCACGCAGCAGGCGGTCTTGCGGTCCCAGGAGCTGGACCATGGCGACGCCGTCGACGGTCACGTCGACGCGACGGACGTCGTCACCCGTCGTCGGTGTCGAGGGGCCGGTGGCGTTCGTGTCGCTAGTGGGCAAGGGTGCCTTCCTCCAGGGGTCCACCGAGCACATGGGCGTGCACGTGGAACACGGTCTGCCCGGCGGATGCGCCGGTGTTGAAGATCAAACGGAACTCGGACCCGGAGTGCTCCCCGAACGCTGCCGGGTCGGCCGCGAGCCGGGAGGCGGTCGCCACCAGTTCGGCGAGCAACGCCGGGTCGCCCGCGGCGAGTTCGACGACGTCGCGGTACGCCTGGGTCTTGGGCACCACGAGCAGGTGGACGGGTGCCCGGGGCGCGATGTCGCGGAAGGCGATGACCGCGTCGCTCTCGAAGACGATGTCGGCGGGGATCTCGCGCGCGACGATGCGGCTGAAGACGGTGGGCTCGTCGGAGGTCTCGGACATGCTGCCCATCGTAGCGACGACCGCCGACACGGCCCCCGGGGGCGTCGAGGTCACCAGCGACCGAGTCGCGCGCTCAGCACGGACAGCGCGGCGGGACCCGCCGTGGAGGTCCGCAGGACGGCGTCCCCGAGGCGCACGGCGCGGGCACCCGCCTCGGCGAGCTGGTGCAGCTCGGCGGGCGACACCCCGCCCTCGGGACCGACGACCACGACGACGCGGCCGGGCACCGCGCCTCCTGCGGTCAGGTCGACCGCCGTGAGCGCCTGCTCGGCCGACGGCTCGAGCACGAGGACGAGATCGCGGGAGGCGCGCTCGGCCAGCTGCCGCGTCGTCGCGAGCCCCGAGACCTCGGGCGACCAGGGACGGATCGACTGCTTGGTCGCCTCGCGCACGATCGACGACCAGCGGGTGAGGCCCTTGGCGACCTTGGGGCCCTCCCAGCGGGAGATGCTGCGCGCCGCGGCCCACGGGACGATCTCGTCGACGCCGAGCTCGGTCGCGGCCTGCACGGCGAGTTCGTCGCGGTCGCCCTTGGCCAGCGCCTGGGCGAGGACCAGCCGCGTCGTCGGCGGTTCGTGCCGGACGACCCGGGTCGCGAGCAGCACCAGCCGCTCGGGGGCCGCCTCGGACACCTCGCCCTGGACCACCAGCCCCCGTCCGTTGCCGAGGGTCAGCGGCTCGCCCACCCGCACCCGGCTGACCGTGACCGCGTGTCGGGCCTCGGAACCGGTCAGCTCGACGCTCGAGCCGACCTCGGCGGCGGCCAGGTCGTCGACCAGGTAGAAGTGCGCCACGATCAGAAGTTCAGGAAGCGGTCGCGCAACTTGCCGAAGAGACCCTGCTGGAAGTGCGACAGCTCGGGCGCCGGGGAGCGGCGACCCGAGGCGAACTTCTCGATCAGCTCGCGCTCCTTGTGGCTGAGCTTGGTCGGGGTGACCACCTGGACGCCGATCTTGAGGTCGCCGCGACCCGTCCCGCGCAGTCTGGTGATGCCGCGGTCCTTCACGGTGAGGATGTCGGCACTCTGGGTGCCGGGCTTGATCTCGACCTCGATCTCGCCGTCGAGCCCGGTGAGCGTCGTCGACGTGCCGAGGATGGCGTCGGCCATCTGCACCTCGAGCGTGGCCAGCAGGTCGTCGCCGTTGCGGCTGTAGGTGTCGTGGTGTCGCACCTTGACCTCGAGGTACAGGTCGCCGTTCGGGCCACCGGCCTGGCCGACCTCGCCCTGACCGGGCAGCTGGAGCCGGAGTCCGGTGTCGACGCCCGCGGGGATGTCGATGGGGATCGAACGTCGGGCCCGGACGCGCCCCTGGCCCTGGCACGTCGGGCAGGGGTTGGGGATGACGGTGCCGTAGCCACGGCAGGTCCCGCACGGGCTCGACGTCATGACGTTGCCGAGCAGCGAGCGCACGGTGCGCTGGATCTGACCGGAGCCCCCGCAGATGTCGCAGGTCTGGGGCGAGGTGCCGGGTGCGCAGCACGAGCCGCTGCACGTGTCGCAGAGGACGGCCGTGTCGACCTCGATGTCGCGCTGCGTGCCGAAGACGATGTCCTCGAGGTCGACCTCGAGGCGCAGGAGCGCGTCCTGCCCGCGTTCCCGCCGGGACCGCGGACCCTGACGCTGGCCCTGGCCACCGCCGCCGAAGAACGCGTCGAAGATGTCGCCGAAGCCGGCGGCCCCGCCTCCGCCGCCGCCACCGAAGCCGGGCTGGGGGCCGAGGTCGTAGCGTTCGCGCTGCTGCGGGTCGCTGAGCACGTCGTAGGCGTGCGTGACGTCCTTGAACCGTTCGGACGCGTCGGGGCTGGGATTGACGTCGGGGTGAAGCTCGCGGGCGAGCTTGCGGTACGCCTTCTTGATCTCTTCCGGGGTCGCCTGACGGTCGACTCCGAGGACGTCGTAATGATCTGCCACTGGTTCTCGTCTGCCTCTGGTGTGGTGTGGTGGTCTTCCCGGCGGGGCCGGGCCCGGCGGACCGGGACGGGGATGGGGGTCGTGGGACGGCCGGGGCCGTGGTGGTCGGCTACCGCTCGGTGAGCAGCGACGACAGGTACCGCGCGACGGCACGGACCGCCGCCATGTTGGTCGAGTAGTCCATGCGCATGGGCCCGAGCACGCCGAGCCTCGCGATCTCGCTGCCCTGCGTGGAGTACCCGCTGGCCAGCACGGACGCCTGGGACAACCCGAACGACGCGTTCTCGCGGCCGATGCTCGCGGCCACGTCGACGGCGTCGAGTTGCATCTCGCCGAAGAGCCGCAAGAGGGCCACCTGCTCTTCGATCGCCTCGAGCACGGGGAAGAGGTCGCCGCTGAAGTCGTCGCCCGTGCGCACCAGGTTCGCCGCACCGGCCATGACGAGGCGGTCCTGACGTCCGGCGGCGATCTGCTCGGTGAGACTCGCGACGACCACGCCGACGACCGCCGCGAGGTCGGGACGGAACCGCGCCGGCAGGTCGGTGAGGGCGGTGGAGGCCTCACCCAGGGGCCGACCGCCGACCGCGGCGTTGATGGCGGCCCGCAACTCGGACAGGAAGGACTCGTCGACGGCGGTGCGGATGTCGACGACCCGCTGCTCGACCTGGCCGCTGTCGGTGATCAGCACCGTCATGACGCGACCGTCGCCCAGGCTGACCAGCTCGACGTGACGCACGCGGGCCCGGGAGAAGGTGGGGTACTGCACCAGGGCCACCTGGTTGGTGAGTTGCGACAGGAGCCGGACCGTCCGACCGAGCACCTCGTCGAGGTCGGTGGAGTCGCCCAGGAACGTCTCGATGGCCTGCCGCTGGGCCGCGCTGAGCGGGCGCAGGTCGGCGAGCTGGTTGACGAAGAGCCGGTAGCCCTTGTCGGTCGGCACGCGTCCCGACGAGGTGTGCGGTGCCGCGATGAGCTCTTCTTCTTCGAGCAGCGCCATGTCGTTGCGGATGGTCGCCGCCGAGACGCCGAACTGGTGTCGCTCGACGATGGACTTCGACCCGACCGGCTCGCGGGACGCGACGTAGTCGTGCACGATGACGCGAAGCACTTCGAGACCGCGTTCGGAGACCATGACGCACCTCTCTTCGCTCGACGTCCCCCGGGTCGTCCGCACGCCGGGCGACCGGGCCTGGCACTCGACGTGCCGGACTGCCAATCGTACGACACCTCCGTCGCGAGGCCTACTCGGGCCGCACCCGGCTGCCCTAGGGTGGCGGGGACATCCGCAGGACACTCACGAACAGGTGCAGCCATGACCGAGAACCCTCCCGCCCAGCCGAACGGCCCGCAGAACGGCCAGCCCGGCCAGAACGGTCAGCCCGGCCAGCCGTACGGGCAGGGTCTGCCCGGCCAGGGTCAGCCCGGCCAGGGCCAGCAGTCCGGCCCCGGCTTCGGCCAGCAGCCCGGCTACCAGCCGCAGCCCGTCCAGCCGATGCGCCCCGAGGACGAGAAGCTCTGGTCGACGCTCATCCACCTCGGCGGGATCCTCTTCGCGTTCGTCCCCGCCCTCGTCGGTTACCTCGTGTTGAAGGACCGCGGCCCGTTCATCCGGGAGCACACCAGGACCGCGCTGAACTTCCAGATCACGGTGGCCATCGTCTACGTGATCTCGGCGATCCTGTCGATCATCGTCATCGGAGGGGTGCTCGCCCTCGTCGCCGGCATCCTCGTGATCATCTTCTCGATCATCGCCGCCGTCGCGGCCAACAAGGGCGAGTGGTACAAGTACCCGCTGACCATCGAGTTCGTCAAGTAGACGGTCGACCGGCCCGGACGGGCACCACGCGAGGCGCGACTCCCCCGGGAGCCGCGCCTCCTGCGTTCCGGGCCCGCGCCTCCTGGTCGCCACCGCGGGGCGCCGCGGCGATCAGGACGATCGGGACGCTCAGTCGGGCAGCAGACGCCGCACGACGGCGTCGGCCATGAGCCGCCCCTCGCGCGTGAGCACGACGCGACCCCGCAGGGCCGGGCGCCCCTCGACCCAGCCGTCGGCGATGAGGCCACCGACGGCCCGGCGTCCGTCGTCGTCGAGCTCGGAGATGGGCAGCCCTTCTCGGATGCGCACCCCGAGCAGGACGCGCTCGACCCGACGGGTCTCGTCGTCGAGGGTCTCGCGCCCGGCGGCCGGCGACTCGCCCGCGGCCATGCGCTGCTGGTAGGCGGCGGGGTGCTTGACGTTCCACCAGCGGACGCCACCGACGTGACTGTGCGCGCCCGGGCCGACGCCCCACCAGTCGTGGCCCTGCCAGTACGCCAGGTTGTGGCGGGAACGGTGCTCGACGCCACGCGACCAGTTGCTGACCTCGTACCAGTCGTAGCCCGCGCCGGCGAGCCGGTCGTCAGCGATCTCGTACATGTCGGCCGCGGTGTCGTCGTCGGGCATCGGGACCTCGCCCCGCTTGATCTGGCGGGCGAGCTTCGTGCCGTCCTCGACGATCAGCGAGTACGCGGAGAGGTGGTCGGGCTCCTGCTCGAGGGCGACGTCCAGGGAACGCCTCCAGTCGTCGAGGGTCTCGCCGGGCGTGCCGTAGATGAGGTCGAGGCTGACGTCGAGCCCGGCGTCACGGGCCCAGCGCACCACGAACGGGATGCGCTCGGGGTCGTGCGTGCGCTCGAGGGTGGCGAGCACGCTCGGGACGGCCGACTGCATGCCGAAGCTGACGCGCGTGAAGCCGGCGTCGGCGAGCTGCTGCAGGTACGCGGCGTCGACCGAGTCGGGGTTCGCCTCGGTCGTCACCTCGGCGCCGGGCTCGAGACCCCAGGTGTCGACCATCGCGTGGAGCATCGACGTGAGGTCGCCCGAGGGCAGCATCGTCGGGGTGCCCCCGCCGAAGAACACCGAGGAGGCGCGGCGCGGCGGGAGGCCCGCCTCGCGCAGCACCCGGCCCCCGAGCTCGATCTCGGTGACGGCCTGCCCGGCGTAGTCGTCGCGACGAGCGCCACGCAGCTCGTCGCCCGTGTAGGTGTTGAAGTCGCAGTACCCGCAGCGCACGCGGCAGAACGGGACGTGCAGGTAGACCCCGAAGTTGCGGTCGTCCGCGCCGACGGCGACGGTCTCGGGCAGGCGTCCGTCGACGGGGGCGGGATCGCCGAGGGGAAGGGCTCCGGGCACCGTCAGGCGCCGGTTCCCGCGGCGTCGCCGCGCGGGCCGGTCGGGGGGCGCTCGTCACCGCGGGGGTCGCCGACGCCGGCCTCGGTGTCCTCGACGACGACGACCTCGTCGGTCTGCTCGCCCTTCTCGTTGAGGCTCAGTGCCCGCAGGTACCGCCTCGTGTACTGCGCCTGCGTGCGCCGCAGGAACGGTGCCACGAGACGCCACTTCGCGCTCGACGGCTTCGAGAACGACCGGATGGAGAGCCAGACCGAACCGTCGTCGGTCTGGTCGACGATCCAGGACTCCTCGCCGCTCTCGGGGTGGCCGTCGAGGGTTCCATACGCGAAACCCTTGCGCTTCGGTTCGTCGATCACGTAGACGACGCGCACCGGGGCCTCGACCGTGCGCCCGTAGGCCTCGATGCTCAGCGTGGCCGTCGTGCCCGCCGTGAGGAAGGGCGTGCCGTCGGGCGAGTAGCGCGACTCGTCACGCGCGGTCGCCCACTCGGCGGCGTCGACCGGTTGCCCGTGCTCGTCGAACTGGACGGGCGTGTACTCGCTCTCGTCGGCCGGCGGCACACTGTCGACCCGGACGCGGATGCCGCTGCGCTCCTGGATCTGCCAGGTCATGGTGGCGATCCAGGCCGCGGCGAAGCGGGCGTCGCCGTGGCCGACGCGGGCCCGGTACTCGGCCGGCTTGAACCCCTTCGGCGGGTACTGCATGAGGTCGGGGGCCTGCGTCGCCCCGACCTCGCCGTAGGTCGTGCGGGTCTCGGTGTGGGTGGCTCGACGCATGGACCCTACTTCTTGTCTTTCTTCTCGACGTCGCCGCTGAGGGCGGCGATGAAGGCCTCTTGGGGCACGTCGACCCGACCGATGGTCTTCATGCGCTTCTTGCCCTCCTTCTGCTTCTCGAGGAGTTTGCGCTTGCGCGAGATGTCGCCGCCGTAGCACTTGGCCAGGACGTCCTTGCGCATGGCCCGGATGCTCTCGCGGGCGATGATCCGGGCACCGATGGCGGCCTGGATGGGCACCTCGAACTGCTGCCTCGGGATGAGTTCGCGCAGCCGGCCCGTCATGAGCACCCCGTAGGCGTAGGCCTTGTCGCGGTGCACGATCGCGCTGAAGGCGTCGACCTGCTCACCCTGCAACAGGATGTCGACCTTGACCAGGTCGGCCTCTTGATCGCCGATGGGCTCGTAGTCGAGGCTGGCGTAGCCCGCCGTCTTCGACTTGAGGCTGTCGAAGAAGTCGAACACGATCTCGCCGAGGGGCATCGCGTAACGGATCTCGACCCGGTCCTCGCCGAGGTACTCCATGCCCAGCAGGGTGCCGCGGCGCTGCTGGCAGAGCTCCATGATCACGCCGACGTAGTCCTTGGGCGCGAGGATGCCCGCCTTGACCATGGGCTCGCTGACGCTCGCGATCTTGCCGCCCGGGAACTCGCTCGGGTTGGTGACCGTGACGGTCTTCTTGTCTTCGGTGGTGACCTCGTAGATGACGCTCGGGGCCGTCGTGATGAGGTCGAGGCCGAACTCGCGGTCGAGTCGTTCGGTGACGATCTCGAGGTGGAGCAGGCCGAGGAACCCACAGCGGAAGCCGAAGCCGAGGGCCACCGAGGTCTCGGGCTCGTACACCAGCGCGGCGTCGGACAGCTTGAGCTTGTCGAGGGCCTCGCGGAGGAGGGGGTAGTCGCTGCCGTCGATCGGGTAGAGCCCCGAGAAGACCATCGGCAGCGGTTCGGTGTACCCGCTGAGGGCCTCGGTCGCGGGCTTGGCCGACGTCGTGACGGTGTCGCCCACCTTCGAGAGGCGGACGTCCTTCACGCCGGTGATGAGGTAGCCGACCTCGCCGACCGACAGCCCCTGGCTCGGGACGGGCTCGGGTGACGAGACGCCGATCTCGAGGATGTCGTGGGTCGACTTCGTCGACATCATCTGCACCTTCTCGCGAGGGTGCAGGGTGCCGTCGATCATGCGGATGTACGTCACGACGCCGCGGTAGCTGTCGTAGACCGAGTCGAAGATCATCGCGCGGGGCGGTGCGTCCTTGACGCCGACGGGAGAGGGGATGCGGTCGACGACGCGGTCGAGGAGCTCTTCGACGCCCATTCCGGTCTTGCCGCTGACCCGCAGCACGTCGGCGGGGTCGCCGCCGATCAGGCCCGCCAGCTCGGCGGCGTACTTGTCGGGGTCGGCCGCCGGGAGGTCGATCTTGTTGAGCACCGGGATGATCTCGAGGTCGTTCTCGAGCGCCAGGTAGAGGTTCGCCAGGGTCTGCGCCTCGATGCCCTGGGCGGCGTCGACCAGCAGGATCGCCCCCTCGCACGCGGCCAGCGAGCGGGAGACCTCGTAGCTGAAGTCCACGTGGCCGGGGGTGTCGATCATGTTGAGCGCGAAGGTCTCGCCGTTGCGCTCCCACGGCATGCGCACCGCCTGGCTCTTGATCGTGATCCCGCGCTCGCGCTCGATGTCCATGCGGTCGAGATACTGGGCACGCATCGCACGCGACTCGACCACACCGGTGATGCCGAGCATGCGGTCGGCGAGGGTCGACTTGCCGTGGTCGATGTGCGCGATGATGCAGAAGTTGCGGAGGGACTCGGGCTCGGTCGACGCCGGCTCGAGTGCGCGGGTTGCTTGGGGACTCACACGATCCTCTGGGGGTGGTGGGCGGGGGTACCGCACGATTCTCCCACGCCCGGGCGACGGATCGGGCGTCGGCCCGCGCGGGGCCGTACGTCGGCAACTCCTGCCCGGTGCCGCGACCGGCACCGCGCCTCCCCCGGTGGACGGCTCGCGCCGTGACGGCGGGCAGGAGTTGCCGACACCGTGGCCGCACCGGATGCCGTGCGCGCGGGACGCCGCGGGGCGGGCGAGCGGGTGGGCCGGTCGGCGGGTGGGTCAGAGGGGGATGCGAGCCAGAGGGGCGGTGCGGGCAACTCCTGGCCGGTGCCGCTCGGGCGGTCGGACTCCCCGGCGTCGCGTCGGGCGTGCGACGGCAGGCAGGAGTTGCCGACGCGGGCGACGCGAGCCGGGCCGCGGGATGAGCGCGGGACGAGCGCGGGCGCGGGAGGCGCGAGCCGGACCGCGGGACGGGCCCGCGGGCGGGACTGCCGGGCCGAGGGTCAGACCGCGGTGCCGGGAAGGAGCGCGAGGACGCCGGCGCCCCCGACGACGGCGAGGCCGATCGCCAGGGCGATCAGCGTGCCCACGAGCATGACGGCGGACGAGACGATGCCGACGAGCGCCATGGTGCGACCCTCGGGCTCACGGCGGCGGGACAGGCTGCCGAGGACGAGGCCGGCGATCGGGACGACGAAGGTGAAGCCGAAGCCGATCGAGGCGAGGCCGAGGACGAGGCTCCAGACGGCGAGGGGCGAACGGACGCCGGTGGTGGAGGCGGAGAAGGTCGTGTGCACGGGTTGATTCGTCATGCTCCGAGCCTAGGAAGCCCCTCGCGTCGACCCCAGGGGGCTGACCCCCGGATCTCAGCGGGGGTCGCCCGGCGCCGGCAGTTTGCCGAGCCCCCGGGTGATCACCTCGGGTGACGACGCGAGGCAGACGCGGATCCACCCCTCGCCGCTCCGGCCGAACGCACTGCCCGGCGCGACCGCGACGCGCTCCGACAGCAGGAACCGCTCGGCCCACGCCGCCACGTCGCCCTGCGAGGCGTGGCTGACGTCGATCCAGAGGTAGAAGGCGCCGGTGGGCTCGAGGTACCGAATGCCCCGCTCGTCGAGCAACGTCGTGGCGAGGTCGAGGTTGCTCCGATAGTGCTCGCGGGCGTCGGCCACGGGCTGGTGGTCCCCCACGACGGCGGCGAGGGCGGCGTGCTGGTCGGGCTCGGCGACGCAGCTGATGGCCGCCTCCTGGACCGTGCGCATCGTCTCCGCGAGGCCCTTGGGCGTCACGAGGTAGCCGACCCGCACGCCCGTCATGGCGTAGGTCTTGCTCATCGAGAAGACGCTGAACACCCGGTCGTCGCCGTCGAGCGACGCCAGGCTGACGTGCTTCGGCCCGTAGGTGAAGTACTCGTAGACCTCATCGCTGATGACCCAGAGGTCGTGCCGGCGGGCGAAGTCCAGCAGGCGCCGCAGCGTCTCCTCCGGATAGACGACGCCGAGCGGGTTCGACGGGCTGTTCACGATGAGGGCACGGGTGCGGTCGCCGACGAGGTTCTCGAGTTCGTCGAGGTCGGGGTGGAAGCCGAGCTCGGGGGCCAACGTGTAGGGCACGGGCACGGCGTCGAGCATGTGGGCGTTCATCGTGAACGTCGTGTAACCGGGGTCCGGCACCAGCACCTCGTCACCGGCCGCGAGCAGCAGTCCCATCGTCTGGTGCAGGGCCTGCGTCCCCCCGACGGTGACCCAGACCTGCTCGAGGTCCACGTGCACGTCGTTCTCCCGGGCGAGTTTGTCCACGAGCGCCTCGCGCAGGGCCGGGATGCCGCCGTTCGGCGTGTAGTCGGTGCGGTCGTCGGCCCAGGCGCGGCGTGCGGCGTCGGCGATGTGGCGGGCGACGGGCACGTCGGGTTCGCCCACCACGAGCATGTCGACGCCGTCGAGCTGCGCCGCGAGCTCGTAGACCCGACGGATTCCGGAAGCGGGCACGGTGGTCATGTGGGGTGCGAGCTGAGGCATGATGGCACGGTACCCCGCACGACACGGCACGCCGACCGGTCGACGTTCGTTGAGAGTCGGGCTCGCTGCTGGTAACGTTGCCTGTTGGCTTGCGCGTTACGTCTGCAGTGGCGGAACGCGATCGCAGCCGAGAGCCGCTCCGGTGGCCATCACCGGCGGCAGCACCGGGTCGACCGATTCACGTCGGTCGGACGCTCGGCTGGCGCACATCGTCCGATACTCAGAATCCAGAAAGAAGTTCACGTGGCAAACATCAAGTCGCAGATCAAGCGCATCGGCACCAACAAGAAGGCCCAGGACCGCAACCGCGCCGTCAAGAGCGAGCTCAAGACCGCCGTCCGCGCCACCCGCGAGGCCATCGCCGCCGGCGACAAGGACAAGGCCACCTCGGCTCTGCTCCTCGCGTCGAAGAAGCTCGACAAGGCCGCCAGCAAGGGCGTCATCCACCAGAACCAGGCCGCGAACCGCAAGTCGTCCATCGCGAAGCAGGTCGGCGCCCTCTAGGCTCCCCTCCCCCGAGCCCCCGGGCTCGACGACGAAGGCCCCGTCTCGATCGAGACGGGGCCTTCGTCGTCCTCGTTCGCCCGCAGGACAGGCGACCGGACGGTCAGGAGGCGCGACTCACGACAGCAGCGAACCGCGCGTCGAGATCATGGTCACCATCCGCTCGAGCGCGTACACCGGATCGCGCTCGGCGCCCTTGACGGCCGCGTCGGTCTCGGCGAGCAGCTCGATGCACCGGCCCAGCCCATCCTCGGTCCAGCCACGGAGATCTCGTTGTGCCCGTTCGACCTGCCACGGGGCGAGTCCAAAGCGCGAGGCGAGCTGACCCGAGCCACCGTAGGAGCCCTGCACCTTGGCCATGGTGCGGATCTTCATCGCGAAGGCCGCCACCACGGGCACGGGATCGGCCCCGGTCGACAACGCGTGGCGGAGCAGGACCAGAGCCTCGCCCTGCTGACCTGCGATGGCCGCGTCGGCCACCTTGAAGGCGTTGGTCTCGACCCGACCCGAGTAGTACTTCTCGACCGTGGCCTCGGTGATCTCGGCCGCGGCGTCGCTGATCAGCTGCTGGCACGCACTGGCGAGCTCGGCCAGGTCGTCGTTGAAGGCCGTCACGAGCGCCCGGAGGGCCCCCTGCGAGATGCGACGCCGTTCGGCGGCGAACTCGGCGGCCGCGAACTCGAGCTTCTCGGTGTCTTTCTTGAGCTCGGCGCACACGACCTCGAGGCCGCCGCCGGTGCCGCCCCGGACGGCGTCGAGCAGCTTCTTGCCGCGGACCCCGCCACCGTGGCGCAAGACGAGGGTCGTGTCGTCGGCGGGCGTGTCGAGGTAGCGCAGCGTCTCGGTGAGGAAGGCGTCGGTGCACTTCTCGACGTTCGAGACGCGGATGAGACGTGGCTCGGCGAAGAGCGACGGGCTCGCCAGCGTCACGAGCTCGCCGGGTTGGTAATGGTCGGCCTCGAGGTCGTGCACCTCGAGGCTGGGGTCTTCGGCGACGAGCTGGTCGCGCAGCTGGCGGGAGGCACGGTCGGCGAGGAACTGCTCGGGCCCGCTCACCAGCACCACGGCCGCGGGACGGATCTTGTCCCACCCGACCTGGTCGATCGCGACCGAGGCCTTCTTCGCCGTCTTGCCACTCGCTCGCGCTGCCATGCTGCCTCTCGGACGTCGTCCCACGGACGCGGGGCCCGCCGCGCCTCCTCCGATGCTAGAGGACGCCACCGACGTGTCGGACGCGCGATCTCGACCCGCGGACCCCGCGTGCTCCCGCCAGATCCGCAGGCCGACGTCGCCGCCGTCACGGCCGACGGGCGTGACGGCGGCCTGACCGGCCTCGTCGCTGCGGACCACGACTCCCCCGCCGTCCCGGACCAGGTCGAGCGCGACGTCGGTCGGGTGCCCGTAGGAGTTGTCGGCCCCCACGCCCACCAGGCCGACGCGGGCCGACACCCGCTCGTACAACTCGGCGTGCTGGTCCGCCGACCCGTGGTGCGACACCTTCAGGACGTCGACCCGCCCGAGCCCCTCCTCGCCGTCGGGTGACGAGGCCAGACGGCGTTGGGCGGTCTCACCGAGATCGCCGAGGGCCAGCAGGGAGAGGCACCCGACCCGGCAGGACCCGCCCGGGTCGAGGCGCACCACGAGGCTGGCGTCGTTGCCCGCCGGGGTCGCGGAGGGCGGCCAGAGGAGCCGCCACGTGTGGTCGCCGAGGCGTCCCCGGGTGCCGACCCGCGCCTCCTGGACCTCGGCGCCACCGCCGCGCAGGGCGGTCACGACCTCGGCGTCGTCCGAACGCCCCACGGGCCCGACGAGGGCCGTGCCGACCCGGCCGACGACCGAGCCGATCGCCCCGACGTGGTCACGGTCGAAGTGGGTGAGCACGAGCAGGTCGACGTGGCGCACGCCGAACGTCGAGAGGCAGCGGTCGACGGCGGCCTCGTCGTCACCCACGTCGATCAGGGCGACGGCCCGCGCGCTGCGGACGAGCACGGCGTCGCCCTGCCCCACGTCGCACTGGGCGACGACCCAGTCGTCGGGAACGGAGGCGCGGGTCACCACGGTGCGCCCGCCCACCACCCCGACGGTGGCCACCAGCACGCCCACCAGCAACGTCGTGGCGACGGCCCGCAGGCGGCCCCGGGCCCGGGCCACCACGGCGACCACGACGAGGGCCGTCACGCCGACCAGGGAGGCGACGCCGAGCGCCGAGGCGTCCCACCCGACTCGCGTGCCCGGCCAGGTCGACGCCGACCGGGCGACGGCCGCGACCCAGGACGACGGCAGCCACGAGGCCCAGGCGACGGCCGCGGCCGTCGCGGGCGCCCAGGGCGCGAGCACGCAGACGACGAGCCCACCCACGGTCGCCACCGGAGCCGCCGGGCCGGCCAGCACGTTCGCGGCGACGCCGTGCAGGGCGATGCTCGGTTCGAGGGCGAGCAGCACGGGCTGGCAGGCGAGCTGCGCGGCCGTGGGGACGGCGAGGGCCGCCGCCACGGGTTCGGGCACGAGGCGCGCCAGCAGGGCGGTCAGCGGCCCTCCGAGCACGACCAGCCCCGACGTCGCGAGGACCGACAGGACGAAGGCGAGGTCGCGGGCCAGCCACGGGTCAGCGAACAGCAGCCCGGCGACCGCCAGCGCGATCACGGGCACACCGGCGATCGGCCGGGCGACGGCGAGGTGCACGAGGACGAGCACCGCCATGACGGTGGCCCGGACGATGCTCGGCTCGGGCGTGACGAGCACGACGAACGCGACCAACACGACGACGGCCATCGCGAGCCGCAGCAACCGCGGGACCCTCAGCACCGACCCGACGAGCACCACGAGGGCGACCAGGACGGCGCAGTTCGAGCCCGACACGGCCGTCAGGTGGCTGAGCGACGCCTGCGTCATGTCGTCGTCGAGGTCGTCGGGCACTCCCGACGTGTCGCCGATCGCGAGCCCCGGCAGCAGGGCCCCGCCGTCACCCGGCAGGTCTGCGGCCACGGCACGGAAGGCCGAGCGGAGACCGTTCGACCAGGCCGACGCCCGCCCGGGCTCGGCGCGGACGCCGAGCGGCTCGACCGCCCGCCCCTCGAACGCGACCGACTCGCCGTACCTCACCGGGCCCAGGACGAGCCGGGCCGACACCCGGGCCCCGATCTCGGCCGACCGACGACCGTCGAGGCGCGCCCCGAACACCCGCACCGGGACGCGGTCCCCGAGGGCCACGGTCCCCGCGCCGACGTCGAGTCGGTCGACCGACATCGTCAGGACGTCGGCCCGCGCCTCGACCCGGTCGAGCAGGCGCCCCTCGACGGTGACCGCGTGCCCCACCGACGTCGTGAGCCCCGACGGGTGACGACGGTCGTCGCGCACCGCCGCCTGGCCCGTGAGCCCGGCGCATGCCCCGGCGCTCAGGGCCACCACCAGCAGGACCTGCCCGGCCGCGAGGGCGCCCACCCGCGCCACGAGCACGAGTCCTACCGCGACGACGCAGACGACGAGGGCGACGGCGGCCACGACGGGCGACAGCCCCGGCCGGGCCGAGCCCACGGCGAGCCCGACCCACGCCACGGCCACGGGCACCCCGAGCCGCAGGTCGAGGACGCGACCGGGCGTCACACCCGCACCCGGTCGCGCATTGCCTCGAGCGTCTTCGGACCGATGCCCGGCACCCCTAGCAGGTCGTCGACGCTGCGGAAGCGGCCGTTCTCGTCACGCCAGGACAGGATCGCCGCCGCGGTCGCCGGACCCACCCCGGGCAGCGTCTGCAACGCGGCGTCGTCCGCGAGGTTGAGGTCGACCGTCCCGCCACCGACCGTCGTCCCGCCACCTGTCGCCGGTCCCCCCGCGGCCGGTCCACCCGCCGCCGCGTCGCCACCGCCCGCCACCCCCTCGTCCGCGGTCTCACCGACGGCCGGCACCCGCAGCTGCTCGCCGTCGACGAGCACCCGCGCGAGGTTGACCGCCGCCTGGTCGGCCTCGTCCGTGAACCCGCCGGCCGCCGCGACCACGTCGACGACGCGGGCGCCGTGCGGCAGTTCGTACAGGCCGGGCGCCGCCACCCGGCCGTGCACGTGCACGAAGACGACCGAGGCACCCGCGGGAGGTGCGGTGCCGGCCCCTGCCCCGGCCTCGGCCCCGGTGCCCGGCTCGACGGTCACGACCTCGTCCGCCGCGCCTCCTCGGGTGGCGAAGGCCGACACGGCGACGCTCACCGCCAGCACGACGAAGAGCAGGACGACGACCGCCCCGACCCCCACGCGCCACCGCGGACCACCCGGCTCGGACGGGTCGACGGCGGTGCGGAAGCTGACGGTCATGACCCGTCACGGTACGAGCGNGGGGACGAGACGCCCCGAGTACCTACTTCACCGCGATGTTCACCAGGCGCGGCGCCCGCACGATGACGTTGACGATCTGCTTGTCGCCGATCGCGCGCTGCACGGCCGCCGAGTCGCGGGCCAGCGCCTCGAGCTCGTCGGAGGCGATCTTGGGCGACACCTCGAGCCGGTCGCGCACCTTGCCGTTGACCTGGACGACCGCGGTGACGCTCGTCTCGACGAGCAGCGTCGGGTCGGCCTTCCGCCAGCCGTACGTGGCGAGGGCACCGCCGTCGTAGCCGAGCTTCTCCCACATCTCGGAAGCCGTGTAGGGAGCGAACAGCGACAGCCCCAGCGCGACGGTCTCGGTCGCCTCGCGCACCGCCGGGTCGGACGCGCCGGGACCCGAGTCGATCGCCTTGCGGACGGCGTTGGTGAGCTCCATCAGGCGAGCGACGACGACGTTGTACTTGAACGCCTCGCTCAGCCCCGGGGCCTCGGCGAGGAACCGGTGGGTGACCCGGCGCAGGGCCTGGTCGCCGTCGGCCCACACCACGTCGCGCGAGCTGTCGACGTCGCTCGAGAGACGGAACGCCCGGGCCAGGAACTTGGCCGAACCGGCGGGCGAGACGTCGGCCCAGTCGATGTCGTCCTCGGGCGGGCCGGCGAAGGCCATCGTCAGGCGGATGGCGTCGACGCCGTGCTTCTCGATCTCGTCGGAGAGGCTGACGACGTTGCCCTTGCTCTTGCTCATCTTGGCGCCGTCCTGCAGCACCATGCCCTGGTTCAGCAGCGCGCTGAAGGGCTCGGTGAAGTCGACGTGGCCGAGGTCGAAGAGCACCTTGGTGATGAAGCGCGCGTAGAGCAGGTGCAGGATGGCGTGCTCGACGCCTCCGACGTACTGGTCGACCGGCGCCCACCTGCTGGCCTGGGCCGGGTCGAAGGCCCGGTCGGCGTCGGTGGGATCGAGGAACCGCAGGAAGTACCACGAGCTGTCGACGAAGGTGTCCATCGTGTCGGCGTCCCGACGCGCGGGCGACCCGTCGCGCGGGTCGGGCACGTTCACCCAGTCCTCGGCCGCGCCGAGCGGCGAGCTGCCCTTCGGCTTGAGGTCGAGGCCCTCGGTCGACGGCAGTCGGACCGGCAGCTCGTCGTAGGGCACCGGCACCTCGACGCCGTCGGCCCCGTGCACGATCGGGATGGGCGTGCCCCAGAAGCGCTGGCGCGAGATCAGCCAGTCGCGCAGACGGTACGTCTTGGCCGCCCCGCCGTCGCCGGACGCCTCGAGCAGTTCGACGACGCGCTTGATCGCGTTCGACTTGCTGAGGCCGGTCAGGGCGCCCGAGTTCATCAGTCGGCCGTCGCCGGTCAGGGCCACGCCCGTCTCGCGGGGGTTCAGGTCGGGCAGGTCGTCCGGCAGGATCGCCTGGCCGTCCTCGTCGAGCTCGAGCTTGGGGATCACGCCCGTGACGGGCGCGTTCGTGTCGACCACGACGCGCACCGGGAGGTCGTACTTGCGGGCGAAGTCGAGGTCGCGCTGGTCGTGCGCGGGCACGGCCATGACCGCGCCGTGGCCGTAGTCGGCCAGCACGTAGTCGGCGGCCCAGACCGGCATCGGGTCGCCCGTGAGCGGGTTGACCGCGACCCGGCCGAGCGGCACGCCGGTCTTGGGGCGCTCGCTCGACTGGCGCTCGATCTCCGTCGCCTTCTGCACCTCGACGAGGTACTCGGCGAAGGTCGCCTTGACGTCGTCCGTCGCGTCGGCGACGAGTTCGGCCGCGAGGTCGGAGTCGGGCGCGACCACCATGAACGTCGCGCCGTAGAGGGTGTCGGGACGCGTGGTGAAGACCGTGACCTTCTCGTCACGGCCCTCGATGGCGAAGTGCACGTCCGCACCGATCGAGCGGCCGATCCAGTTGCGCTGCATGTTGAGCACCTTGGTCGGCCACCGGCCCTCGAGCTGGTTGAGGTCGTCGAGCAGACGGTCGGCGTAGTCGGTGATCTTGAAGTACCACTGCGTCAGCTTCTTCTTGACCACGACGGCGCCCGACCGGTCGCTGGTGCCGTCGGGCAGCACCTGCTCGTTGGCGAGCACGGTCTGGTCCACCGGGTCCCAGTTGACCCAGCTGTCCTTGCGGTAGGCCAGGCCCTTCTTGTACATCTCGAGGAACAGCCACTGGTTCCACTTGTAGTACTCGGGATCGCTCGTGTGCAGCACCCGGCTCCAGTCGAACGACGGGGCGTAGAGCTTCATGCTCTGCTTCTGCTGCGCGATGTTCGCGTAGGTCCACTCGCGGGGGTCGACGCCGCGCTTGATGGCCGCGTTCTCGGCGGGGAGCCCGAAGCTGTCCCAACCGATCGGGTGCAGCACGTTGAAGCCCTGCTGGCGCCAGTACCGCGTCACCATGTCGCCGAGGGCGTACTGCTCGGCGTGGCCCATGTGCAGGTCGCCCGAGGGGTAGGGGAACATGTCGAGGATGTACTTGCGCGGCCGCTTGTCGTCGGGGTCGACGACGAACGGCTGCTCGGCGTCCCACCGGGCCTGCCACTTCTCTTGCAGGCGGGCGACGTCGTACTCGCGTTCGGGCACGCCGTCGTGGGGCGGGATGGCCGAGGAGGCGTCGGTCGCGGTCGTGTCGTGCTCGTGTGCCACGGGGCTCTCATTCACTGCTGGCAGTAGGTGCGGTGGGGGCGGACCGTCCGTGCGAGGGCACGGCGACGTGCGCCGGGCTCGGCGATCCTCGCCAAGGCTACCGAACGGCACGCGCCGTCACGACATGCGGACCGGCGCCCCGTCGGCGGTACGGACGCCGAGCACGGCGAGCAGGGCCGCCGCCTTCAGCTCGACCTCGTCGCGTTCGTCGACCGGCACCGACGAGATGGTGATGCCGCCGCCCACCCCGACGCGAGCACCCGCCGGTCGCGCGGGCCGTCCCGCACTCGCCGCCCGGGCCCCGTGGACGACGATCGAGCGGATGGTCATCGCCAGGCTCGCCGAGCCGTCGCGCCCGAGCCAGCCGGTCGCGCCCGAGTAGACCCCCCGGGGCGCTCCTTCGAGGTCGGAGAGCAGTTCGACGGCCCGTCGCTTCGGGGCACCGGTCATCGACCCGGCGGGGAAGGCCGCCTCGACGACGTCGGCCGCGGTGCACCCCGCCCCGAGACGGGCCCGCACCGTGCTGACGAGCTGGTGGACGTGCTCGTACGAGTGCACGGCGAGCAGCTCGGACACCTCGACCGTGCCGAGCAGGGCCACCCGGGCGAGGTCGTTGCGGACCAGGTCGACGATCATGACGTTCTCGGCGCGCTCCTTCTCGCTCTCGACGAGTTCGCGCGCGAGCACCGTGTCGTCGGCGCCCGACCCGCGGCGTCGCGTGCCCTTGATCGGCGCCGACGACACCCGGCCGTCGGCCGTCACCTCGACGAACGACTCGGGCGACGCCCCGACGACGGCCACGTCGCCGATGCGCACGAACGACGCGTGCGGCGCCGGCGAGGACCGACGGAGGCGCGCGAAGGCCTCGAGCGCGTCCACCGGCCCCACGACGTCGACGGCCGTGGTCAGGCAGAGCTGGTACGCCTCGCCGGCCGCGATGGCCCGCCGACACCCCTCGATCAGGTCGAGGTACTCGTCGGGGCGGTGCCGCCAGCGGGCGGTGGGCGGGGCGGTGCCCCCCGAGGAGGCGCGGGTCGGCCCGGGCACCGGAGGCTCGGGCGGCACGTCGGCCCAGGTCTCGACCAGGGAGGACGCCCACGGGTCGTCGGCCCGCGCGACGGCCTCGACCGAGCGTGCCGCGTGGTCGAAGACCAGGGCACGGTCGACGTCGAGCAGGGCGAGGTCGGCGGGGTCTCCGTCGGCGGCGACGGTGGAGGCGGTGGCTGCCGGCCGGTGCCCCTCGGTGGCGTCGCGGTCGAGCAGCCGGCAGCCGAAGCCGTAGCCGAGCCAGCCGGCCCAACCGAGCGGATGGCTGTCGGGCTCGACGTCGACCAGGTCGTCACGCACCGCCTGCCAGAGCCGGTCGGCGCCGCCGTCGCGCACGTCGCCCGTCGCGGCCCGACCCCACCCGACGACCGAGCGGCCCCGCACGGCGCCGTCCCCGGCGTCGCGCCAGACCACGTCGCCGGTCGCGGCCAGGTGCCGGACGACGGCCTCGGGGTCGCGCCACGGCAGGGAGGAACGGACGACCGCGGGACGCATACCCTTGATCCTATGAGCGGAGACCCGACCCGATGAGTGGCGACGGGCCGGGTGGTGACGTGCTGCACGTCTGGCAGGGCGACGAGCTGGCGACGCCCGGGGGCGGAGGGGCGGCGGACGCCGACCCGCACCTCCTCGTGGCGGACTCGTGGCTGGTCGACGACGGCTCGGTGCTGGCCCTCGACGTGCACCGCGACCGGTTCGCCGGGTCGATCGCCGAGGTGCCCGGGGCGCCCGACGCGGACGAGGTATCGGCGTTCTGGACGGCGGCCCTCGCGGTCCTCCCCCGGACGGGAGCCTGGTTCCCCCGCGTCGAGCTCGTCGCGGGCGACGGAGCCGAGGACGGCGACCGGGCACGCCTGCGGCTGCGCCTCCGTCCCGCTCCCCCGCGTCACCGCTCGGTCGTCCTCGCCACGGCCGACCGGGACCCCCGCACGCGACCGACGGTCAAGGGGCCCGACCTCGCCGCCCTCGGCTCGCTCGTCTCCGAGGCGCGGTCACGAGGGGCCGACGAGGCCGTGCTGCTCTCGCCCGAGGGACACGTCGTCGAAGGCGCCTGGAGCTCGATCGTCTGGTGGCGCGGAGACGCCCTCTGCCTCCCGTCGGACGACCTGGCGCGCCTCCCGGGCGTCACGGTCCGCAGCCTGACGACGCTGGCCGCCGTCCTCGGCGTCGACGTGCTGCACGACCGCACCCGGCCGGACGAGCTCGACGGGTTCGAGGTCTGGAGCCTCGGCGCACTGCACGGCATCCGCATCGTCACCGGCTGGATCGACGGCCCGGCACCCGCCGAGGAGCCGGGGCGCCTGGCGCTCTGGCGCGGCCGACTCGACCGCCTGCGACGACCGGTCGACGGCTGACCCCCACCGCGACGCGATCGGTGCCTCGACGCGTCAGGCGCCGGCCCCGTCGTCGGGCGTGACGTCGGACCCGACCTCGACCCCGACCTCGACCTCGACCTCGCCGAGGCGGCCCGCCTCGAGGCGCACGCGCCGCGTCACCAGCTCGGCCGGCACCTCGACGTGCGAGATCACGACGACCGTCGAGCCGTCGTCGCGGGCGGTGGTCAGGACGTCGTGCACGAGCCGACGGGAGGTCTCGGCGTCGAGTCCGGCCGTCGGCTCGTCGAGCACGAGCACCGGGAACCCCCGCAGGAGGGCACGCGCGAGCGAGATGCGCTGGGCCTGACCACCCGAGACGAGGACGCCGCGCTCGCCCACCGGTGCGTCGAGCCCGCCGCGCTCGGCGGCCCAGCGGCCCAGCCCGACGCGGTCCAGGACCGCGAGCAGGTCGTCGTCGGTGGCCGTGTCGCGGGCGAAGAGCAGGTTCTGCCGCAGGGACTCGTCGAAGAGGTAGGGCCTCTGCTCGATCAGGCCGACCGTGGCCCGGACGGCGGCCGGGGCGAGGATCGCCGTGTCGACTCCCCCGACCTCGTAGCGACCCGTGTGCTCGACGAAGCGGGCCAGCACCCACGCCAGCGTGGTCTTGCCGGCGCCGCTCGGCCCCTCGACCACGAGGCGGTCGCCGACGGCCACGTCGAGGTCGACGCCGCGGAGCGCGGGGCCCGCCGCCCCCGGCCAGGTCGCCGAGACTCCCCGCAGGCGAAGCGCGGGCACGGAGGCCGGCACGGCGGGCCCGTGGGCTCGGAGAGGGTCGGAGGCGGTGACGTCCGCCTCGCCGGACACGTGGTCGTCGTCGACGACGCCGGCCGGCACGTCGACCGGCACCGCCGAGTCGACGCGGTCACCGCTCGCCCGCACGCGACGCCAGGCCAGCACGGCCGTCGGGACGGCACCGACGACCTCGAAGACGGCGAGGGGCACGAGGGCGACCAGCGCGAAGGCGGGACCGGTCAGCCCGCCCGAGGCGACGTCGGGCGCCACGACGGGGATCGTCGCGAACACGGCGGCACCCGACAGCGCCGAGAGCACGGCGGCGACCACGCCCCCGGTCAGGGCCCGACGCGAGGAGGCGCGGCGCAGGTCGTCGTCGAGTCGAGCGACCCGGGCGAGCTGACGGTCCACCGCCTCGAACGCGACGAGCACGTCGAGGTTCTGCACGAGGTCGACGACGGCAGCCGAGAGCGCCCCCCGCCGGTCGGCGAGGGTGCGTTCACTGCGGCGGGCGAGCCGGTCCGCGGCGACGCAGCCGACGACGAACGCGATGACGAGTGCGCCTGCCAGGACGACCGCCGCCATCGGCGACACGAGGGCGACGCCGACCACCGCGACGACCGAGGTCAGGCCCGACACCACGAGCGGCTGCACGACCCGGAGGGGAAGGTCCTGCAGGGCGTCGACGTCACCGACGACGCGCGCCAGCAGGTCGCCGCGATCGGTGCGGCCGAGACCCGCCGGGGCCACGCGGATCAGTCGGCGGTAGAGCTCGGTGCGGACCACGGCCAGCTGACGGAAGGCCGCGTCGTGGCTCGACAGCCGTTCGAGGTAGCGGAAGACCGCGCGGGTCAGGGCGAACGCGCGGACGCCCACGACGGCGAGCGAGAGGTAGAGGATCGGCGGCTGCTCGGCGGCCCGCGTGATGAGGTACGCCGACGCCGCGAGCAAGGCCACCGCCGAGAGGGCGCTCAGCGACCCGAAGACCAGGCCGGGGGCGGCGCGGCGTCCGGCGGGCTGAGCCGTGCGGAGCAACGAGCGGGTCACGAGGGGCCTCCGATCGGGACGACGACGTCGGCCGCGTCGCTCACGGCGCGGCGGTGCGTGACGACGACCACGGCGACGCCCGTGGCCGCGATGCGACGGAGGCCCTCGACGACCCGGGCCTCGGTGACCCGGTCGAGGGCGGACGAGGGCTCGTCGACCAGCAGGAGGCGCGCCCCGACCCGGTCGAGCCGGTACAGCGCCCGGGCCACCGACACCCGCTGCGCCTGGCCGCCGGACAGCCCCTCGCCGCCGGCCCCGAGCACGAGCGCCGGGTCGAGGCCGGCCGCGCCGGCCAGGTCGAGGGCGCGGACGACGGCCTCGGTGTCGGGCCCGTCCTCGTCGCCGAGGCCGACGTTCTCGGCGACGGTGCCGGACGACAACTGGGCGGACTGGCCCGACCAGGCGATCTCGTGGCGGGCGGGCGCGCGGCCCGACGAGCGCCAGACGGCGCGTCCCTCGCACGGCTCGAGCCCCAGCACGGCGTCGAGCAGGGTGGACTTCCCGGCACCGCTCGGTCCGACGACCGCGGTGACGCGACCCGTCTCGGCGACGAAGGAGGTCTCGGCCAGCCGCACCGCGCCTCCTCGGCCGACCGACACCCGGTCGACGACGAGCGCGTCGGCCTCGGTGAGGGCCGCGGCCGGATCGGCGTCGGTCGTCGCCCGGGACGACCGGGGCGTGACGTCGCCGTCCTCGTCGTCCAGCAGCTCGAAGACGTCGTCCGCCGCCGCGACCCCGTCGGCCGCGGCGTGGTAGTTGGCTCCGACCTGGCGCAGGGGCAGGTAGGCCTCGGGGGTGAGCAACAGCACGAACAGCCCGGCGGTCAGCCCCAGCGACCCCTCGACGAGCCGGATGCCGATGGACACGGCGACGAGTGCGACGGACAGCGACGCCGCGAGCTCGAGCACGAAGCCGCTGAGGAACGACACGCGCAGCACCGTGACCGTCTCGACCCGGTAGTCGTCGGTGATGCGACCGATCCGCTCGACCTGGCGCCGCTCGCGACCGAAGGCCTTGAGCGTCGACGCCCCGCCCACGGCGTCGGCGAACGACGAGGCGAGGTGCGTCAGGCGGTCCCACTGCCGGGTCTGGGCGGCCCGTGTGGTCCACCCGATCAGGACCATGAAGACGGGGATCAACGGCAGGGTCAGCACGACGATCAGGGCCGACAACCAGTCGTGGAGCGCCATGACGACGATCAGCAGCGGCGTCGCCAGGGCCGTCAGCACCAGCTGCGGCAGGTAGCGCGCGAAGTACTCGTCGAGGGCGTCGAGCCCGGGGCCGACGAGCGTCGCGACGCGCGCCGAGGAGTGGCGGTCGACCCAGGCGCGCCCCCGGTCGGCGACCGCGCGGACGACCCGGGCCCGCAGCTGGCTCTTGACCTGCGCCGCGGCCCGCGCGGCCGTCACCTCGAGGGCCCAGGCGACGAGCGATCGTGCCGCCACCGAGACTCCGAGCCCCAGCAGGGTGGTCGAGAGACCGGAGACGCGCCCGTCGACGACCTGGACCACGGCCGTCGTGGTGAACCAGGCCACGGCGACGATCGCGAGGGTCTGCGCGAGGCCGAGCACGGCACCGAGCCCCAGGAACACCCGGGCGGCGGAGGCGTAGCGCAGGAGGCGCGGGTCGAGCGGCTTCACGGACGTCGCCTCAGTGCGCGGCCGGGATGGTCGCCCGGGTGATCCGCTTGCGGAAGATCCAGTAGGTGAAGCCCTGGTAGCCGAGGATGAGCGGGACGAAGACGAGGGCCACCCAGCTCATGATCGTCAGGGTGTAGGTCGAGCTCGACGCGTTGGCGATCGTGAGACCGTTCGCCGGATCGTTGCTCGCCGGCATCACCCAGGGGAAGAGCGCGGCGAACAGGCTCGACACCGCCAGGGCGATCGTGAGGGCCATGAGGCCGAAGGACCGGCCCTCGCGACCGCGCAGGTTCGCGACGAACGAGGCGATCAGGCTGACGGCGGCCCCGGCCGAGAGGACCACCGAGGCGAGGGTTCCGTGCATCAGCGAGGTCAGGACCAGGAAGGACGCCGCGACGACGATCGTCACGAGCCCCGCGCGGGTGGCCAGGCGCCGGGCCCGGTCACGGATCGCCCCCTCGGTCTTGAGCGTGACGAACACGACGCCGTGCGTGAAGAAGAGCAGCAGGGTCGTGAGACCGCCCAGCAGGGCGTAGGGGTTCAACAGGTCGACCAACGTCCCGGTGTAGTTGTGCCCCTCGTCGAGCGGCACGCCCTGCACGACGTTGGCGAACACCAGCCCCCAGACGAACGCCGGCACGGCCGAGCCGACGACGATCATGAGGTCGAAGCGGCGCTTCCACGAGGACTCGGGACGCTGGTGGCGGTACTCGAACGAGACGCCCCTCGCGATCAGGGCCAGCAGGATGAGCAGCATCAGGAGGTAGAAGCCGCTGAACAGCGTGGCGTACCACTCGGGGAAGGCCGCGAACAGGAACGCACCGGCGACGATGACCCAGGTCTCGTTGAGGTCCCAGACCGGACCGATGGTGTTGATCAGCACGCGCCGGTCGGTGTCGTCGCGACCGAGGAAGGGCAGGGACATGCCGACCCCGAAGTCGAAGCCGTCGAGCACGAAGTAGCCGACGAAGAAGAACCCGAGGATCACGAACCAGAGGGTGGGGAGGTCCATGGTCAGAGCCTTTCTCGCATCGGTTCGGTGGGGGTGGTGGGCATCAGTAGACCGTCGCCTCGTGGCGGATCTCGCCCGACACGGGGTCGGGCTCGGGGGCGTCGGCCGGCCCCTTCTGGGCGGCCCTGACGATGAGCTTGAACTCGACGACCGCGAGCGTGCCGTAGATCAGCGTGAAGGCGACGAGCGAGATGAGCACCGTCAGGCCGGTGACGCCCGGCGAGACGCCGTCCTCGGTCTTCAGCAGCCCGAAGACGAGCCAGGGCTGTCGACCCATCTCGGTGAAGACCCAGCCGACGATCATGGCGAGGAGGGGCATCGGGTAGCTGAAGACCGCGGCCCGCCAGACCCACCTGTTCTGCGGCAGTCGCCCCTTGCGGGTGATCCAGAGGCCGACGAGCGAGACGAGCACGCTGACCATGCCGAGGCCCATCATCCAGCGGAAGGACCAGTAGGTGACCCAGATGATCGGGGTGTAGTCCCCCGGACCGTAGAGCTGCACGTACTGCGCCTGGAGGTCGTTGATGCCCTCGACCGTGCCGTCGAAGGTGTGCGTCGACAGGAACGACAGCAGGTACGGCACCCGGATGCTGAAGAGCTCGTGCACCCCGTCGGGCGTGCCCAGGGTGAAGATCGAGAACGAGGCGTCGGCGCCGGTGCTGGTCTTGTACAGGGCCTCCGCGGCCGCCATCTTCATCGGCTGGGTCTCGACCATGGCGAGACCCAGCTGGTCGCCCGTGACGAAGGTGAGCGCGCCGGCGGCCACCATCGTCCAGAGACCGAACCGCAGGGCCGGTCGCATCGTCTCGAGGTGCTGGTTGCGCGAGAGGTGCCAGGCGGCGACGGCGACGATGACCGCGGCCGAGACCATGAAGCAGGCGAAGATCGTGTGCGGGAACGCGGCGAGGGCGACCTTGTTGGTCAGCACCTCCCAGATGCTCGTGAGCTCGGCCCGCCCCTTCTCCTCGTTGATGTCGTAGCCGACCGGGTTCTGCATGAAGGCGTTCGCGGCGATGATGAAGTACGCCGAGAGGATGCTGCCGACCGTCGCACCCCAGATGCTCAGCAGGTGGAGCTTCGGCGGCACCTTGTCCCAGCCGAAGATCCAGATGCCGATGAAGGTCGCCTCGAGGAAGAACGCGAGCAGGCCCTCGAGCGCGAGCGGGGCGCCGAACACGTCGCCGACGAACCGCGAGTAGTCGGACCAGTTCATGCCGAACTGGAACTCCTGGACGATGCCGGTCACGACGCCCATGGCGAAGTTGATCAGGAAGATCTTGCCGAAGAACTGGGTCAGCTGCAGGTAGTGGACGCGGCCGGTGCGCACCCAGGCCGTTTGGAAGACCGCCACCGTGAAGGCCATGCCGATCGTGAGGGGCACGAACAGGAAGTGGTAGATCGTGGTGAGCCCGAACTGCCAGCGGGACAACAGCAGCGGGTCGAGCAGCTCGTTCATCGGGATGTGCCTTCTCCCTCGGATGGTGGTGGTGGTCGTGCGTCGCACCGTCGGGACGTGTCGAGCCTAGATCCGGAGATGAACGACACCTGTCGTTTAGGGCACCCGGGCGCCGTGCACTCGCTGTGAATAGGCTCGGGCGGGTGAACGACGTGCTGACGACCCTGCTCGACCTGGTGCAGTCCGTCGATCCCGTGCTGAGGACGGTGCTGGCCGGCATCGCCATGGTGCTCGAGACGTCGGTGCTGCTAGGCCTGATCGTGCCGGGCGACACGGTGGCGATCGTGTCGGCCACGGCGGTGGGGTCACCCTTCGAGTTCGGTGCGCTCGTGGTCGCCCTCGTCCTCGGCGCCCTGGTGGGCGAGAGCGTCGGGTTCGCCCTCGGCCGGTTCTTCGGACCGAGGATCCGCGCGAGCGCGCTCGGACGACGCCTCGGCGAGGCGAACTGGGTCCGGGCCGAGAACTACCTCGCGCGACGGGGCGGCATCGCCGTCTTCGTCTCGAGGTTCCTGCCGGTTCTGCACTCGCTCATCCCGTTGACGGTGGGCACGAGCCCCATGCGCTACCGGACGTTCCTCACCTGGACGGCCCCCGCCTGCCTCCTCTGGGCCCTCGCCTACGTCTCCGTCGGCGCGGCGGCCGCGGGCGGCTACCGCGAGCTGGCGGACCGACTGCACCAGGCCGGGTACGTCTTCGTCGGCATCATCGTCGCGTTCGTCCTGCTGGTCGTCGTCGTGAAGAAGGTCCTGCACCGCCGCGAGGAGCGCCACATGACACGCCCCGACGGGGACGCGGGCGACGGGTCGTCCTGACCCGCGCCTCCTCGGGGTCGCCCTCCGGGCGGGGCCCGGACGACGGAGAGCCCCGTTCCGCGGACGGAACGGGGCTCTCGACGAGGGGGCCTAGCTGTCGAGCAGGCCCTTCTCGGTCAGGTAGTCCTTGGCGATGGTGGCCGAGGACTCCTTGTCGGTCTGGCTCTTCGAGTTGAGCTTCTGCAGGTCGGAGGCGCTCAGGACCTCGTCGACGCTGTCGATGACGTCCTGCGCGTCGGAGTCGACCTTGTCGGACACGATCGGGACCACGTTCTGCGGCAGGATCATGTTCTCGGGGTCGTCCAGGGTGACGAGGTCGTTCTCGGCGATCAACGGGCTGGCCGTGTAGATGTCGGCCAGCTGGACGCTGCCGTCGGTCAGGGCCTTGACCGTCAACGGGCCACCGCCGTCGTCGATCGGCGTCGAGGTGACGTCGACACCGTAGATGCTCTTCAACCCGGGAGGGCCGTAGGGACGTTCGGCGTTCTCGGGCGGAGCACCCAACGTCAGCGTGCCGGAGTAGTCCTTGAGGTCGGCCAGGCTCGTGATGTCGTTCTCCTCGGAGAACTCCTTCGTCACGTTGTAGCTGTCCTGGTCGGACGCCGCGGCGGCCTTCAACGCGGTCAGACCGGAGGGCAACGCGGCGGCGAGGGCCGTCTCGACCTCTTCGGGCGACTTGGCGGTCTCGTCTTTGTCGTAGTACTGCAACAGGTTGCCGGTGTACTCGGGGAAGACGTCGATCTTGCCGGACTCGAGCTCGGGCAGGTAGACCTCGCGCTGACCGATCTGGTACTGACGGTCGACCGTGTAGCCCTTGGCCTCGAGGGCCTGGGCGTACAGCTCGGCGATGATCTCGTTCGAGTAGTACTGCTGCGAGCCGATGACGAGCGTGTCGCCGTCGCTCGACGCCGACGAGTCGCCGGAGCTCAGCGGGTCGCTCGACGCGCACCCTGCCAGGGCCACCATGGCCCCGATCGCGACCGCGCCGAGAACGGTGAGCCGGCCTTTCTTGTTCGCTGTGATCACTGTGTGCCTTTCGTGAGGGGTGTTGCCGTGACCGCCCCGGGCCGGACGGCCCTGGAGCGGATGTCGGTGGGGCGCCCGGCCGTGACCCCGGCGGGGACGACGAGGCGCTGGACGATCGAGAAGAGGATCTCGAGGACGACCGCGAGGGCGATGACGAGGATGGAGCCCGCCAGCATCTTCGGGTAGTCGTTCGCCCGGAGGCCCGTGATGATGTAGCTGCCGAGACCGCCCGCGCCGACGAAGGTGGCGAGGGTCGCCGTCGCGACGACCTGGAGGACGGCGGACCGGATGCCGCCGATCAACAGGGGCAGGCCGAGGGGCATCTCGACCTTCGTCATGATCTGCCACTCGGTCATGCCCACGGCCCGTGCGGCGTCGACGGTCTTGCGGTCGACGGCCTCGAACCCCGAGTAGGCACCGGCGAGCACCGACGGGATCGCCAGGATGACGAACGAGATGATCGGCGCGGTGAGGCCGATGCCGACGGACAGGGCGATCAGGGTGATGACGCCGAAGGAGGGCAGGGCACGCGCGCCGCCCGAGATCGAGACGGCGATCGAGCGACCACGGCCGGTGTGTCCGATGAGGTACCCGACGGGAACGGCGATCACCGAGGCGATCACCACCGAGAGGGCGCTGTACCAGAGGTGCTGGCCCAGCCTCGTGGGGATGCCGTCGGCACCCGTCCAGTGGATCGGGTCCGCGAGCCAGGCGAACGCCTCGACGAAGAAGTTCACGGCAGCACGACCTCCTGGCGGGCCTGGACGGGAGCGACGGGCTTGATCTTCGCGTCCTTGCGGCTCCAGGGCATGAGGACCCGCCCGAGGAGCACGAGCAGGAAGTCCAGCACGAGGGCCATGACGATGGTGAGCACGATCCCCGCCACGATCTCGGCGGTGATGTCGCGCTGGAAGCCGTCGATGAAGAGGAGTCCCAGACCGTTGACGCCGAGCACCCCTCCGACCGTGGCGAGGCTGACCGTGCTCACCACGACGACCCGCAGACCGGCGAGCATGACCGGACCCGCCAGGGGGAACTCGACCCTCCAGAACCGTTGCCAGGACGAGTAGCCCACGGCCGTCGCCGACTGCGTGACGTCGGCCTCGACGGCGGCGAGGGCGTCGGCCACCGACCGGACCATGAGGGCGATGCCGTAGAGGGTGAGGCCGATGACGATGTTGACGGGACTCCGCAGCGAGGTGCCGAAGACCACCGGCAGGGCGATGAGGAGGGGCAAGGACGGAATCGCGTAGAACAGACCGGCGACCGTGAGGATTCCCCTCGACACCCGGTAGCGGTTCGCGAACCAGCCGATGGGCAGCGAGATGACGAACGCCAGGATTACCGGCGGCACGCTCAGGCCGAGGTGCACGATCGTCTTGTCGAGGATGTAGTCGCTGTTGGACCAGATCCAGTTCACGACGCCTGCCCACCTCGGACCGACTCGGTCAGCACCCCGGCGGTGCGCCCGTCGCCGTCCACCACCACCTGCCCGGTCGGCGTCTGCTCGACGTGGAGGGCACGCTTGCCCCGGTTGGCTCCGATGAACTCGGCGACGAAGTCGGTGGCGGGTGCCGAGAGGATCTCGGCGGGGCTGCCCTGCTGGGCGATCTGGCCGCCCTTCTCGAGGATCACGACCTGGTCGCCGAGGTAGAAGGCCTCGTCGATGTCGTGCGTGACGAAGACGACGGTCTTGTCGAGTTCGCGCTGCAACCGGATGAGCTCTTGCTGCAGGTCGGACCGGACGAGCGGATCGACGGCACCGAAGGGCTCGTCCATGAGCAGGATGTTCGGGTCGACGGCGAGGCCACGGGCCACGCCGACCCGCTGTTGCTGCCCACCGGACAGCTGGCTCGGGTAGCGCTGGGCCAGGTCACGGTCGAGACCGACCGTGTCCATGAGCTCGAGGGCGCGGTCACGGGCGACCTTCTTCGACGTGCCCTTGAGGACGGGGACGGTCGCGATGTTGTCGACGACCTTGCGATGCGGAAGGAGACCGGAGTTCTGCATGACGTAGCCGATGCTGCGGCGGAGCCCGACGGGCTCGAGGTCGCCGATCGACTTGCCGTCGATCTCGATGACACCGGAGGTCGGGTCGACCATGCGGTTGATCATCCGCAGGATCGTCGTCTTGCCGCAGCCGCTCGACCCGACGAAGACCGTGGTCTTCCGGGACGGGATCACCAGGCTGAAGTCGTCCACCGCCAGGGTGCCGTCGGGGTACTGCTTCGTCACGGAACGGAACTCGATCATGGGTGGCTCATTCCTCGTGGGCAGCACGAATCGACACTTGCCAGGGCGTTCACCCAACCACAGATCCCGACGAAGCGTCATCGACCCCGCCGGGGCCCCCGACGCCGGCCGTCACACGGCCGACGAGGTCAGTGCGCGCCGACGAGGGGCTCGAGGTAGCCCGTCAGGACCGTGCGGCACTGGTCGACGAAGCGGCCGTCGCCCTCGGCGTCGTCGATGAAGGCGCGCGCCAGCAGGGCATTGGCGATCTCGACCGCCACCTGGAGGCCCAGCTCGAGCTCGTCGGTGCGCGGCACCGAGCAGTGGTCGACGAGCACGGCGAGCAGCTGCTCGGCCAGGGGGCTCGTGTACTGGCGCGTCTCGGGCGTGCGCACGTCGGGTGCGTCGCCGAAGCGGATGGCCCGGAAACCGGGCTCGCTGCGGTACATCTCGGCCTTGGCGTCGACGAACAGGTCGACGGCACGACGCCAGTCGGTGACGGCGTCGTCGGACACGGCCTCGTCGACCCGGACGGTCAGACGCTGGACGGAACGCAGGGCGAGCGCGTCGACGACGGCGATGCGGTCGGGGAAGTAGCGGTAGACCGTGCCGATCGAGGCGCCCGCCCGCTCGGCGACCATGGCCGTGGTCAGACGCTCGTAGCCGATCTCGTCGATGATGGCCGCGGCCGCGTCGAGCAGCCCGGTGAGCCGCGCGGAACTGCGAGCCTGGACCGGCTCGTTCCTCAGCAGCGGTGAACCCCCGGGCAGTGCGTCATTGACGTCGGTGACGAGCAACGTTTCTCCGTTTCGTGGCGATGCCTCGACGGGGTCGGGCACGGTGCGATGACGTCGGAAGGGGGACCGAGGTGGCGGTCACCGGATGTCGGCGGCTGCCACCAGAATGGATCGCATGTGCGGACGATTCGTGATGGCACGCGCCTCGAGCGACCTGGTGGCCCTGTTCGACGTCGATGTATCAGGAGACACTCTCCCAGAGCCTTCCTGGAATATCGCTCCGACCCGGCCGGTGAGTCTGCTCGTCGACGCGGCTCCTCGGGGCGAGGACGCCGGCGGCCCGCCGGTCCGACGGCTCGCCGCGGCGCGGTGGGGTCTCGTGCCCGGTGGCTCGGCAGGGCCCGACTCCGGTCCCCCGCTGTTCAACGCACGGTCCGAGTCGGTCGCCGAGAAGCCGTCGTTCCGCGACGCCGTGGTCTCGCGCCGCGGCCTGGTCCCGGCCACCGGGTGGTACGAGTGGCAGACCCTGCCCGACGGCTCGAAGCGCCCCGTCCTCGTGCGGCTGCCCGACGACGAGGTGGTGTTGTTCGGCGCGCTCTACGAGTGGTGGCGAGACCCGTCGGCCGAGGTGGGCGCCCCGTCTCGGTGGCTGTTGTCGACCACCGTGTTGACCCGCGCCTCCTCGGGTCCGGTGTCCGAGGTGCACGACCGCATGCCGGTGCTCGTCGGCACCGACGTCATGGACGACTGGCTCGACCCCGAGACCGAGGGCGACGACGACCTGGTGCAAGGCATCGCCGGCCTCAGCGACGAGATCGCCGCGCGCCTGCTGCACCACGAGGTCGGCCCCGAGGTCGGCTCGTCGTCGGTCGACCACCCCGGTCTGCTGGCCCCCGTCGGCTGATCCGGTCCGTCGGCGGTCCGTCCGTCCGTCCGACGACCCATCGTGCGAGACTGACCGGATGCCCGACACCCGCAAGGCACCGCCCGCCGCCGTCGAGCCCTTCCTCCACCGAGCGGCCCGCATCGAGAACTCGGTCCACCGCTTCCGTGAGAAGCGGGCGCGACGCCGCGGCCTCCTGCCCACCGTCGTGCCGTACACCGGCTACGGCGCTCCCGGATGGGCGCGGGTGCTGTCCCGCGTCCTGCTCACCCGGACGGGCACGCTGTCGGGCGTGGACCGCCTCAACGTCCGGGGGTGGCGCAGCTTCACCAGCGTGCCCGTCGAGAAGGCCCTGGTCGAGGTCTCGCTCGGCGGTCGCGTCCAACGCGTCCAGGCCGACCGCGGTGGCGTGCTCGACGCCCGCATCGCCGTCGACCTCGAACCCGGCTGGCACGTCGCGACCCTGAGCACCGAGGGGTCCGTGCCGGTCGAGGCGCCGATCTTCGTCATCGATCCGGAGGCGCGGTTCGGCATCGTCTCGGACATCGACGACACCGTGATGGTCACCTCGCTGCCCCGGCCGCTGCTCGCGGCCTGGAACACCTTCGTGCTCAACGAGCACGCCCGTCGCCCGGTGCCCGGCATGGCCGTGCTCTACGAGCGCCTGAACGCGGCGAACCCCGGGTGCCCCGTCATCTACCTCTCGACGGGCGCCTGGAACGTGGCGCCGACGCTGTCCCGCTTCCTGTCCCGCAACCTGTACCCGAGCGGCGCACTCCTGTTGACCGACTGGGGCCCCACCCACGACCGGATCTTCCGCAGCGGTCGCCTGCACAAACAGGAGTCCCTGCGCCGCCTCGCCGACGAGTTCCCCGAGCTCAAGTGGCTGCTCGTCGGCGACGACGGGCAACACGACGAAGAGCTGTACGGCACGTTCCTGCACGACCACCCCGAGAACGTGGCCGCCGTGGCGATCCGTCAGCTGTCGCCGAGCGAGGCCGTGCTGGCCGGTGGACGGTCGCGGTCGGAACACGCCGAGGGCAGCGACGTCGTCTGGGTGTCGGCACCCGACGGCGCCGGCCTGTGGGAACAACTCCTCGACAACGGCGTGATCGACTGACCCTGGTAGCTCGTGCTGATCCTGTGATAGTGGGATAGTCCTGTTTTGTGGGTCGACCTGGCTGCTATCGTGGATCATCCCGAGATTGGAGCATCGTGTTCGACGACGACCAGGCCGCACGAGTGCCGGTGCCCCCGCTCGTGTCGACGGACGAGCGTGAACGCCAGGTCGGCGAGCAGGTCCGTCGCCTGCGGCTCGACCGGGGACTCGACCAACTCGAACTCGCCCGACGGGCCGACCTGTCCCCCAGCACGGTGCAGTCCCTCGAGGCCGGCCGCGGCAGCACGTTGCGCACGCTCGTCCGCGTCCTGCGGGCCCTCGGTGCCGACGACGTCCTCGGGGGCATCGCCCCGGCGAGCGCCGTCAGCCCGCTCGACGTGCTGCGGTCGGCGGGCGACGAGCCGCGACGTCGGGTGTATCGCCCGCGGGGCGGACGATCGCCGGGCGGCGACTCGTGAGCTGGGTCCCGGTCCGTGCGGTCGAGGTGACGGCGTGGGGTCTCCGGGTGGGGGCCGTGGCGCTCGACCCGGCGATCGGGGCGTACGTCTTCGAGTACTACCCGGACTGGGTGGCGCGCGGCATCGAGTTGGCGCCACTGACGATGCCGGTGCGTACGCGGCGGCACGTCTTCCCGCAGTTGCCCGAGGCGACGTTCCATCGCCTGCCCGCCGTGCTGGCGGACGCGATGCCGGACGACTTCGGCAATGCGGTGATCGACGCCTGGTTGGTGCGCCAGGGGGTGTCACGGCAGCAGGTGAGCCCGCTCGACCGGTTGGCGTACATGGCGGACCGGGCCATGGGGGCGTTGGAGTTCCGGCCGGCGCGGGGACCGCGTCAGCGGACGACGAGCGCGGTCGAACTGAGTGCGCTCGTCGAGGGGGCACGCAGCGTGCTGGACGCCAGCTTCGGCGACGACCGCGAGGCGGAGTCGGCGATCAGGTCGTTGATCCAGGTGGGGACGTCGGCGGGTGGGGCGCGGGCGAAGGCGGTGGTCGCGTGGAACCGTGGCACGGGCGAGATCCGGTCGGGCCAGGTGGCGGCGCCGGACGGGTTCGAGCACTGGTTGATCAAGCTGGACGGGGTGGGCCCGGACTCCGAGCTGGGGTCGGGAGGTCTCGCCGGACGGGTCGAGTACGCGTATTCGCTGATGGCGGGGGCGGCGGGGATCGACATGGCCGAGTGCCGGTTGCTCGACGAGAACGGGCGGTCGCACTTCATGACGCGTCGGTTCGACCGCCGGGCCGAGGGCAAGGCCCACGTCCTCACGCTGTGTGGGGCGGCCCATCTCGACTTCCGGCAGCGACAGGCCCACGACTACGGGCAGCTGTTCGACGCCGTCCGTCGGATGGGGTCGGGCGACGAGGCGATGGCGCAGGCGTTCCGCCGGATGGTCTTCAACGTGCTGGCGGCCAACAACGACGACCACACGAAGAACTCGTCGTTCCTGTTGGCGGGGCCCGAGGCGTCGTGGGGGCTGTCGCCCGCGTACGACGTGACGTTCGCGCACAACCCGACCGGGCGGTGGACGTACCAGCACCTCATGGGGGTGGACGGCGTCTTCCGTGACGTCTCGCGGGCCGACGTGATGCGCCTGGCGGACCGTTTCCTGGTGCGGGACGCGTCGGGCATCGTCGACGAGGTGCGTGACGCGGTGGGGCGGTGGCGGTCGTTCGCCGACGAGGCCGGCCTGCCCCGCGAGGCGGTCGTCCACGTCGAGGAGGCGCTGCCCGGCTGGTGAGGACGCCGGCGCCTCGGCACCCGGGCCTCGGGCCCGCACCGGGGGTGGTCGATGTCGGTGGGGGTTCGTAGACTCCGTTCGAACACACATTCGAACGAGAGGTCGGCAGATGAGGGTGGACGAGAAGGTCCCGGTCGAGACGACCGCCGACGGGGCGCCCCTGCGCTTCGAGTGGCGGGGGGTCGTGTACGGCGTCGTCAGTTCGCCCGAACTCTGGGTCACTCGGACCGACTGGTGGCGATCGGCGACCCGGGCACCACGCGGGGCGAGCGCGCACCTGCTCGAGATGACGGTCTGGCGGGTCGACGCCGTGCCGCTCACGGACGGTGCCCACCGGGTCGACGGCACCTTCGACCTGGCGCTCGACGGCCGAGGCGACTCGTGGTTGCTGCTCGGGGTGTTCGACGACCGGGTCGAGCAGCAGCTGTTCGCCTGAACCCGGGGCGTCCGTCGGACGACGGTGGCCGGTGAGCCGTGCGACGTCGGGAATTCCCCCCGTGCCACACTCGTTGACGCACCAGGCGCCCTGCGCCCCGGGGACGCCGTGGTCCCGCACCACCCGCCTCCCCGACCGAAGAGAGCCTCCCGATGAATCCGTTGCTGTGGTTGTTCGACGCGCAGGTGCACATCGGCGACCAGACGATCCTCTGGCGCGAGGTGGTGGGCAACGTCTTCGGCCTGCTCAGCGCCCTCGGCGGCATGAGGCGCAAGGTCTGGGCCTGGCCGATCGGCATCGTGGGCAACGCGCTGCTGTTCACCGTCTTCCTCGGCGCGGTGTTCGACACCCCCAACCCGGTGAACCTGCTCGGGCAAGCCGCACGCCAGGTGATGTTCATCGTGGTGTCGATCTACGGCTGGTACCGCTGGAAGCACGCCGACGACGCCGGCGGCGCGGCCGTCGAGCCCCGCTGGGCGGGGTGGAAGAACCGGGTGCTGATCGTCGTCGTCCTCGTCGGCGGCACCGCCGCGTTGACCCCCCTGTTCCGCCTGCTGGGGTCGTACGAACCCGTGTGGGCCGACGCCTGGATCTTCACCGGGTCGCTCCTCGCCACCTACGGCATGGCCAAGGGCTGGGTCGAGTTCTGGTTGATCTGGGTCGCGGTCGACCTCGTCGGCACTCCCCTGTTGTTCAGCGCCGGCTACTACGCGTCGGCGTTCATGTACGTCTTCTACGGTGCCTTCACGCTCGCGGGGTTCGTCGTCTGGGCTCGCACCCGGCGGCAGAAGCCCAAGGTCGAGACGCTCTGGCCCGATCCGACGCTGCAACGCTGATCCCGGCTCCGGGGCGCGCTGGTTTGATGAGCGCATGCCCCTGCCCATCGAGAACTACGCACTGATCGGCGACCTGCACACCGGAGGCCTCGTCGGCTCCGACGGCAGCATCGACTGGCTCTGCCTCCCCCGCTTCGACTCCGCGTCGACCTTCGGTGCCCTGCTCGGCGACCACGACGCCGGACGCTGGCTCGTGGCCCCCTCCGACGCCGCCGCCACCTCGACCCGACGATACGTCGACGACACCTTCGTGCTCGTCACCCGCTGGACGACGCCCACCGGCGTGGTCGAGGTCACCGACCTCATGCCCTACGGCGACCGGCGGGCCGACGTCGTCCGCCGGGTGACCGGGGTCTCGGGCACCGTCTCGATGCACGTGGACCTCGCGATCCGGTTCGGCTACGGGACGGCCCTCCCCTGGGTGCGGCAGATCCCCGAGGGCGACGAGACGGCCCTCGTCGCCACGGCCGGGCCCGACGCCGTCGTGGTCCGCGGCCCCCGGCTGACCGCCACCGACCACACGCACGAGGCGACGTTCGACGTCTCCCCCGGCGAGACGATCGACCTCAGCCTCACCTGGTACCCGTCCCACCGCGAACCGCCGGCGCCCCTCGACGTGCCGGCCGGCATCGACGAGACCGTCGCCTGGTGGCAGGAGTGGGCCTCACGCTGCTCGGCCCCCGAGGCCTACGCCCCCGAGGTGCACCGATCGCTCCTGATCCTCCGAGCCCTCACCAACGAGGACACCGGAGGCATCGTCGCCGCGGCGACCACGAGCCTGCCCGAACGGTTCGGCGGCTCGCGCAACTGGGACTACCGCTACGTGTGGCTGCGTGACGCGTCGATGACGCTGCAGGCTCTCATCCTGCACGGATACGCCGAAGAGGCCGACCGGTGGCGCGGCTGGCTGCTGCGTGCCATCGCCGGGGACCCCGCCGACGTGCAGATCATGTACGGCCTGGCCGGCGAGCGGTACCTGCACGAGAGCGAACTCGGGCATCTGCCCGGCTACGACGGGGCCTCACCGGTGCGCATCGGGAACGCCGCGTACCAGCAGTACCAGGGCGACATCTTCGGAGAGGTGATGGTGGCCCTGCACGAAGCCCGCCTGCTCGGCGTCGAGGAGAGCGAGTACTCGTGGCCCCTGCAGCGTGCCCTCATGCAGTACGTCGAGGACAACTGGACCCGGCCCGACAACGGCATCTGGGAGATCCGCGGCGAGTTGCAGCACTTCACCCACTCGAGGGTGATGATCTGGGCCGCTCTGGACCGGGCCATCAAGGGCATCGAGCAGTTCGGCCTCGACGGCCCCGTCGACCGGTGGCGCCGGCTGCGTGACGAGGTGCGCACCGAGATCGAGACCCGCGGCTGGAACGCCGACCGCGCCTCCTTCACCCAGCACTACGGCACGACCGAGGTCGACGCGTCCCTGCTGCAGCTGCCGCAGGTCGGCTTCGTCGCCGCCGACGACCCCCGGATGCTCGGCACCGTCGCCGCCATCGAGCACGATCTGCTGGAGGACGGCCTGCTCATGCGTTACCGCACCGAGAGCGGCATCGACGGCCTGGACGGGGCGGAGAACCCGTTCTTGACCTGCTCGTTCTGGCTGGCCGAGCAGTACGCCGCCTCGGGGCGCGTCGACGACGCCGTCGCCCTGATGGACCGGCTGGTCGGCTACTGCAACGACGTCGGGATGCTCTCGGAGGAGATCGAGGTCGCGACGGGGCGCCACGTCGGCAACACCCCGCAGGCGTTGTCGCACCTGGCGCTGGTGCGCGCGGCCGACGCGATCGGGAAGGCGCACGACCGCGGGTGACCCGACCCGCGCCTCCTCGGCTGCCGGACGCGACGACGGCCGCCCTGCTCGCGAGAGCGGGGCGGCCGTCGAGGTCTGCCGGTCAGGAGTGCGCGACCAGGATCAGGCGGGCCAGTCCGACGGACCGGTCGACCCGGCGGCGTAGGTGTCGAGCGGCACCTGGTCGGCCTTCCAGGCCTCGATCACGGGAGCGACGATCGCCCAGCAGCGCTCGGCCACGTCGCCGCGGATCGAGAGCGTCGGGTCGTCGTGGAAGATGCCGCTGAGCACCTCGCCGTAGGGCGTGAGCTCGGGCTTGCCCAGGGTGACCGACATCGTCGACTTCTCGAGGTCGAAGGGGTTGCCCGAGCCGTTCGTGGTGACGCCGAGCTCCATCGTCTCGGGGCTGATCTCGATGCGGAGCGTGTCGGGCGTCGACGAACCGTTGAGGCCCTCGGGAAGCGCGGGGACCGGTTTGAAGGTGATGAGCACCTCTTTGCGGATCTTGGTCATGCCCTTGCCCGACCGCAGGATGAACGGGACGCCCGCCCAGCGACGGGTCTTGACCTCGAACTCGACCTCGGCGAGGGTCTCGGTCTGGCGCTCGTTGTCGACGCCGTCCTCGTCGGCGTAGGCGGGGACGTCCTTGCCGTCGATCGTGCCGGCCGCGTACTGGGCGCGACGGCTCGAGGCGACCGGGTCGGCGTCCTTGACCCAGGTGGCGCGCAGGACGCGGGCGATCTCGCTGCGCAGCTCGACCGAGTCGATGCTCGACGGGGCGTCCATCGCGATGACGGCGAGCACCTGCAGCAGGTGGCTCTGGATCATGTCGATCAGCGCGCCGGCCTTGTCGTAGTACTGGGCGCGACCCTCGAGGCCGAGGACCTCGTCGTAGAAGATCTCGACCTTCTCGATGTTCTCGCTGTTCCAGACCGGTTCGAAGAGGCGGTTGGCGAAGCGCAGGCCGATCATGTTGAGGACCGTCGCGCGACCGAGGAAGTGGTCGGTGCGGTGGATGCGCTCCTCGGGGACGATCTTGAGGAGTTCGGCGTTGAGCTCGCGGGCGCTCTCTTCGTCCGAGCCGAACGGCTTCTCGAGGGCGAGGCGCAGGCCGTCGGGCAGGTCGATCTCGGCGAGCGCCTGGATCACCTTGGTGCTGATGGCGGGCGGCAGGGCGAAGTACATGACCGGCGTGCCCTCGCTGGCCTCGAACAGGGCCTTCAGGTGCTCGACCGTGGTCGGGTCGCCCTGGAGGTACCGGCTCGACGCCAGCGTCTTCTTGGCGAGGTCGCTGCCGGCGTCGCCGTTGAAGGCGGTCTTCACGACGTCGTCCCACTCTTCGGGGCTGCGCTCGCTGCGGCCGGTGCCGATGAGCTGGACGTCGACGCCGCGGTCGCTCTTGAGCAGGCTCGCGAGGCCGGGGAGCAGCAGACGCTCGGTGAGGTCTCCGCTGGCTCCGAGGATGATGAGGGTGGTGGTGTCTGTCACAGTGCAGCTTTCGTGGGAGGGCGACGATCGTGTCGTCGCTAGTCGATCAGGCGGCGGGGGTTCTCGGGGCCACGGGTGTCAACGCACAGGGGGGACGGACATTCCCGTCGACCGCCCCGGCCGCGGAGGGCACGGGTCGCGTCTCGGCGCCGGTGCCCGGTCAACCGTACTGCTCCCGGAGGGTGAGCGCCGTATCGGGGTCAGCGACCGGCGTCGGCCTCGCCGTCCTGCACGGTGTCGTGCGGGGCGGTGTCGCGGGGTGCGCTGTCGTCGTCGACCGGCCCCGTGCTGTCGGTGCCGCCCACCCGGCCGCCGGTGTCGTCGTCGCCGGCCGTGCGCCCCTCCTCGGCGGCGTCGTCCTCGGGGCGGGGCGCGGTGGTGTCGTCGGGGTCGAGCGCGGCGATGATGCGTCCGAGCGAGACGGCGATCGAGACGCCGCCGCTCGTGTCCGTGGTCGGGCGGTCCCGGTGGCGGTCGACGGCGTCCCAGAGGTCGGCGACGCGTCGCCGGGCGTCGGTGAACGCGTCGACGTCGTCGGCCCCGTGGCGTCGGATGACGGTGGCGACGCCGTGCACGGCGTGGGCGACGTCGGGCGCGAGGTCGTCGGGCATGCCGATCTGCCGGCCGATCCGGCGACCGAGGATGCCCGAGACCTCGGCGACGTCCTGCAGGTGGAACGAGACGCGCTCGTACGTGGCGAGATCCGCGTACTCCTGGCCGAGGTCGCGGCGGCGGAGCAACCACCGCGGGTTCATGCGACGGGACTCGTCCGCGTACGCGACGGTCTCGCGGACGCGGCGGAGGGTGCTCGGCAGGACGCCCACGCGACGCTCCCATTCGTCGTCCTCGAGAGGCCAGGGGGTCTCGAACACGCCGGCGACCTCGTCGGCCCGGTCGGCCAGCGAGTCCTTCACCCGGAGGAGGCGCTCCTCGGCACGCGAGGCGTAGAGCGGCGGCACGAGCACCAGGTTGACCACGACGCCGACGACGACGCCGACGCCGATCTGCACGATGTAGCCCAGCGAGTAGGCCTCGGCGTTCGCGCCGCCGAGCAGCAGCACGAACAACCCGGCCGTGAGCACCCAGTCGCGACCGGCGCCGAGCCAGCGGATGCCCGCCACGAGCACGCCGACCCCGACGACGAGCGCCACCGCCAACACGCCGGGCCGACCGTCCTGCAGCGAGAAGACCGCCGTGGCGAGGGCGATGCCGACGACCACGCCGACCAGCACCTGGAACCCCTGTCGCAGCGAGCTCTTGATGGTCGGGTACATCGCGATCACGGCGCCGAGCGGCGCGTAGTACGGGTAGTCGGCGGCGACGCCGGGCACCTGCGGCGCGATCCAGTAGGCGAGGGCCGCGGCGAGCGCCGTCTTCACGGCGAGCAGGAGGCGCGGTTGGGCCAGCAGGACGCGGGTCCAGTGGGTCGCGGTGCGGGCGTCGCGACGCAGGGCGGACCGTCGATCGGGCGAGGCGGGGCGTCGATCGGTCGGGGTGGGGCGTCGATCGGACATGCCCCGATGATGACAGGCCGTGGGACCCGAGGGACGGGCCACGGGGTGCGACGGCCGATCGGAGCGACGTACACTGGTCGAACACCTGTTCGAACGACCCGGCCGGGGGTTCAGCAGCCCGAGGTACCGACCATGAGCTTCACCCACCTGCGCGTCGCGTCGGCGTTCAGCGCCCACCACGGCACGGCGCACCCGAAGGCGCTCGTCGACGCCGCCGTCGCGGCGGGTGCCGACGCGGCGGCGATCACCGACCGGGACGGGCTGTACGGGGCGATCCGGCACGTCGGGGCCTGCCGGACGGCGGGCGTCGACCCGATCGTCGGGGTCGAGCTGGGCTGCCGGGACGACCGCGAGGGGTTCGTGGACGGTGGTGCCGTCGGAGGCGGGGCCGTCGGCGGGGTCGACCGCATCGTGGTGCTGGCGCACGGGGCGCGGGGCGGCGGGCCGGCGAAGGCGGGGTGGGCGGCGCTGTGCCGGCTGATCAGCGCGTCCCACGGTCGGGCCACCCGCCGCGCCAGCGGCAGTGCCAACAGCGTGGCGACCATCGCCCGGTCCCGGGTGAGGGGCTTCGTCCAGGGCGAGACCGAGCCGGCGGCGACCGTGCTGCTGGGGCCCGACTCCGACGTGGGCCGGCTGGTCCAGGCGGGGCGTCACAGCGAGGCCGCGGCGTCGCTCGCCGACTGGGCGGCGACGCTGCCGGGCGGCGTGGTGGTCGAGGTGGTCTGCCACCTGACCGAGCCGGGCGAGAGCCGCAGCATCCGGCACGCCGCCCGCATGCTCGAGTTGGCCGACCACGTCGGGGTGCCGGCCGTGCTCACGAACGCCGTGCGGTACCTCGATCCCGACGAGGCCGTCACGGCCGACGTGCTCGACTCGGCAGGGCACCTGGCCGCCCTCGGCTCGTTCCGGCCCCAACCGAACGCCCAGGCCTACCTCAAACGCCCCGCCGACATGCGCCGACTGGCCCGTCTGGTGAGCGACGCCTCGTCGTTGCCCCGCAGCGTCGGCGACGAGATGCTCGCAGCCACCGAACGCCTGGCCGACCGGTGCCGACTCGACCCCGTCGCCGACCTCGGCTGGGGCCGCCCGAAGGTGCCGGAGCTCAGTGCGATCGGCGTCGACGGCGACCCCGACCAGGCGCTGTTCCGGCAGGCCCAGGCCGGCGTCACCGAACGCTTCGGCGACGCCGACCGTGCCCTGCGCGACAAGGTCGAGGACCGCATGCGCTACGAACTCGGCATCATCACCGGGTTCGGCTTCGCCGGGTACTTCCTCACCGTGGCCGACGTCTCCGCACTGATGCGCGACCTGCGGGTGCGCAACGCGGCGCGGGGATCGGGGGCGGGCAGCCTCGTCACCTACCTGCTGCGCATCTCGAACGTCGACCCGATCGAGCACGACCTGCTGTTCGAACGGTTCCTCGGCAACAAGCGCGAGACCCTGCCCGACATCGACATCGACGTCGAGGCGGCGCGGCGGCACGAGGTCTACCGGGCGATCTTCGACCGGTACGGCAGCAACCGGGTCACGCTCATGTCGATGCAGTCCACCTACCGCGGACGCGGGGCGGTGCGCGACGCCGGTCTCGCGCTGGGCCTCGACGACGAGCAGATCGACCTCGTGGCCAAGAACGTCTGGCGGTCGAACGCCCGAGACCTGCGCACGGCGATGGCCGAGAAACCCGAGCTGCGCGAGATCGCCGAACTCGCCCGGAGCAACGACCAGATCGACCTGCTCGTCGACCTCAGCGAACGGCTCGACCGTCTGCCCCGGCACATCTCGATGCACCCGTGCGGGGTCATCCTCGGCGACTCCGACCTGCTCAGCACGACCCCCGTCCAGCCCAGCGGCATCGGCCTGCCGATGAGCCAGTTCGACAAGTACGACATGAACGACGCCGGCCTGCTCAAGCTGGACGTCCTCGGCGTCCGCATGCAGAGCTCGCTCGCCTACGCCCTCGACGAGATCGAACGCGTCAACGGCCCCCGTGCCGCCCTCGCCGGCGCCCTGCCCGTCGACGTGCCCTACGTGAACCGCCAGGGTCGCATCGAGCTCGACGAGATCCCGCACGACGACGAGCCCACCTTCGAGGCGATCCGCACCACCCACACGCTCGGCATGTTCCAGATCGAGAGCCCTGGTCAGCGCGAGCTGATCGGCAAGATGCAGCCCGACCGCTACGAAGACCTCATCGCCGACATCTCGCTGTTCCGGCCCGGCCCGATGAAGGGCAACATGATCGCGCCGTTCCTCGACACCAAGCACGGATTCCAACAGCCCGACTACCTGCACCCGAGCTTCGCGTCGTTCCTCGACGACAGCTACGGGGTGGTCATCTACCACGAGCACGTGCTGCGCATCCTCGAGGCGACCATGCAGGTGTCGCTCGCCGAGGCCGACGAGATCCGACGACACATGGGCAAGGGCGACGACGACGCGCTCGAGGCGACCTTCCGCGAGCGCACCCGCGGCAACCTCGACCCCGCGACCGGGAGGCGACGCTTCGACGACGCCGCGGTCGACCGGATCTGGGCCGCGCTCAAGGGGTTCGGGTCGTTCGGCTTCTGCAAGGCCCACGGGGCCGCGTTCGCCCTGCCGACCTACCAGAGCGCGTGGTTGAAGACCCACTACCCGGCCGAGTTCCTGGCGGGCGTCCTCACCCACGACCCGGGCATGTACCCGAAGCGGTTGCTGCTGACCGAGGCGCGACGCATGGGCGTCCCCGTGCTGCCGCTCGACGTCAACGCCTCGACCGACGTCTACCGGGTCGAGCGCCTCCGGCCGCCCGCGACCCCGATCGCGCCGACCCGGGTCGGCGACCTCGGTCTGCGGCTGTCGCTGGCCGACGTGCACGGCATCAGCGACGCCGAGCTGGCCCGGGTGGTCGTGAACCGTCCCTACGACTCGATCACCGACTTCTGGCAGCGGGCGACGCCGTCCCGATCGCTCTTCGAGCGCCTGGCGCAGGTCGGGGCGCTCGACTCGGTCGCCGGGCCCGGCCGCACCCGCGGCGACGTCCTGGCGCGGGTTCGGGCGCTCACCGGCCGGTCGTCGCGCCCGAAGGCCACCGACGTCGAGAACCAGCTCGACTTCTCGATCGACGACTCCGACACGGTGCCGACCGGCACGCCCGACGTCGACGCCCGGCAGCGGGTCGCCGACGAGCTCGACATCCTCTCGATGGAGGTCAGCGAACACGTGATCGAGAGCTACCGGCCCATGCTCGACGACCTGGGCGTGGTGCGCGCCGCCGACCTGCGCGACCACTGGAACGGCACGACCGTGCTCGTGGCGGGCATCCGCATCGCGACCCAGACCCCGCCGATGCGCAGCGGCAAACGCGTGGTCTTCATCAGCCTCGACGACGGCAGCGGTTGCTCCGACTCCACGTTCTTCGAGGAGGCCCAGGCCCGCGCCGGCTCGCTGCTGTTCGGCACACAGCTGATGGTGATCCAGGGACGCACGCGTCGCACCGGCGAGCGCGGCATCTCGCTCGAGGCCGAGAACGCGTGGGACCTCAAGGCGATGTGGCGCGACTGGAACGCGGCCCGCGCCTCCTCGTCCTTGGCCGTCGGCAACTCCTGACCCGTGTCGTCACCACGGCGGCCGGGGCCGCCGCTCGTCCGCGCACGTCGCAGCAGCCAGGAATTGCCGACACCCCGTGCGTAGGGTGGCGACATGAGCGATCAGCAGGTCAAGGGCAGCTACGTCGAACCGGGTCAGGAGTACACCCGCGACACCAACTACATCGAGGACCGCATCACGCGCGATGCCGTCGACGGGTGGCCGGTCGAGGCCGGTCGCTACCGCCTGGTCGCCGCCCGGGCCTGTCCCTGGGCGAACCGCAGCGTCATCTCGCGACGCCTGCTCGGGCTGGAGGACGCGATCTCGCTCGGCCTGCCCGGCCCCACGCACGACGCCCGCAGCTGGACCTTCGACCTCGACCCCGACGGTCGCGACCCCGTCCTCGGCATCGAACGCCTCCAAGAGGCGTTCTTCGCCCGCACGCCCGACTACCCGCGCGGCATCACCGTGCCGGCGATCGTCGACGTGCCGAGCGGCAAGGTCGTCACGAACGACTTCCCCCAGATCACCCTCGACTTCGCGACCGAGTGGACCGCCCACCACCGTGAGGGTGCCCCCGACCTCTACCCCGAGGCCCTCCGCGGCGAGATCGACGAGGTGAACGCCGTGGTCTTCCACGACGTCAACAACGGGGTCTACCGCGCCGGTTTCGCCGGGTCGCAGAAGAGCTACGAGCGGGCCTACCGCACCCTCTTCGAGCGGCTCGACTGGTTGTCCGAGCGACTGGCCGGTCAGCGCTACCTCGTGGGCGACACCATCACCGAGGCCGACATCCGGCTGTTCACCACGCTCGCCCGGTTCGACGCCGTCTACCACGGGCACTTCAAGTGCAACCGGAACAAGCTCAGCGAGATGCCGGTGCTCTGGGCCTACGCCCGCGACCTGTTCCAGACCCCCGGGTTCGGCGACACGATCGACTTCGACCAGATCAAGGCGCACTACTACGTCGTGCATTCCGACATCAACCCGACGGGCATCGTCCCGGTCGGTCCGGACGCCTCGGGATGGCTCACCGACCACGGGCGCGAGCAGCTCGGTGGCCGCCCCTTCGGCGACGGCACTCCCCCGGCACCGCCCCGCGCCGGCGAAGAGGTGCCGACGCTCGTCGGGGCCTGAGGCACCGCCTCGTGCTCGATCCCTCGGACCGGTTGCGCACCACACGCGACGACGCCCTGGCGCTGGCCGCGCGACTGCTCGGGGACATGGAGGCGGTGGCCGCGGCCCGCGAGGGAGCCAACGTCGACGACGAGCACGACCCCGAGGGGTCCACGATCGCCTACGAACGGTCGCAGCTCGACGCCGTCCGGCGGTCGGCCCTCGAACGCGCCGCCGACGCCGAGGCCGCCCTGGCCCGGCTCGCCGACGGCACCTTCGGGCGCTGCGAGCGATGTGCGGCCCGGATCGGCGAGGCTCGGCTCGAGGCGCGACCCACCGCCCGACTCTGCATCGACTGCGCGAGCTGACCCGCGCCTCCTGCCGGCGCCTCGTCCCGCACCCACAGCGGGGGCGTCAGCGGGGCGTCAGCCCCAGATGCGAGCGATCTGCTCGTCGAGGAACGACTCGAACCAGGCGTCGCGGTCGGTGACGACGTTGGTGAGGTGACCGAAGAGCTCGAAGCTGAGATGCCCGTAGAGGGCCGTCCAGGCGGTGAGGCCCGCGGCCAGCACACCGGGGGCGACCGACGCCCCGAGGCCCTGGGCGAGCTGCGTGAACTCGTCGGCCAGGCCGGCTCGCACGGGCATCGCCCGCAACGTGGCTCCGCTCGCCGCCGCGTCGTCGACCGCCCCGAGCAGGAGCAGCCCCACCGCGATCGCCGGTTCGACGGTGTCGACCGGGGCCGCGTACCCGGGGACGGGTGAGCCGTAGAGCAGGGCGTAGCGGTGCGGGTCGGCGATCGCCCAGCGACGGGTCGCACGGGCCGTCTCGCGGAAGCGCTCCTGGTGGTCGGCCCGGTCGACGTCCTGCTCGGCCCGACGGGCGGCCTCGGCGAGGTCGACGTAGGCGTCGGTGATCAGGCGGGTCAGCAGGGCGTCGCGGCTCGGGAAGTACCGGTAGATCGCCGAGGACGCCATGCCCAGGTCGCGCGCGACGGCGCGCACCGAGAGGGCGGCCGCTCCCACCTCGGCCAGCTGCCGGTGGGCCGAGGCGAGGGCGCGCTCGACGATCTCGGTCCGTGCCCGCTCGCGGACGCCCCCCACGGCCCGGTCGCGTCCGTCGTCCCCTGCGTTCGTGGTCATGCCCCGATCCTGTCGTCCGAGAGCACGCGACACAAACGAGAGCACCGCTCTTGCGTATCGGGCCGCCCGACCCTAGGGTCAGATCCGAGAGCACCGCTCTCGCTCATCGCCCCCAGGAGGACCCCATGCCCACCCATCTCGTCGTCGGAGCCGGAGCCATCGGCACCCCCCTCGTCCGCCGCCTCGCCGAGCGGGGCGACACCGTGCGCGTCGCCACCCGCCGCGGCACCGCGATCGCCGGGGCCGCCCCGTTCACGCTCGACGCCAAGGACGCCGCCGCCCTGACGAACGCGGCCCACGGCGTCGACACGATCGTGGTCTGTTCGAACCCGCCCTACCCCGCCTGGGGCGTCGAGTGGCCGGCCATCACCACGGCCCTGATCGAGACGGCCTCCACCACAAGGGCGCGCATCGTGCTGATGGGCAACCTCTACGGCCACGGGCCGGTGTCCGAGCCGATGACCGAGCACACGCCCCTCGCCTCCGCCGAGGGGAAGGGCAGGGTGCGTGCCGACAGCTGGCAGCGGCTCCTGGCCGCGGCCGACCGGGGCGTCCGGGCCGTCGAGGTGCGCGCGAGCGACTACTTCGGGCCCGGTGCCGGGCGCAACGCCCACCTCGGCAGCGACTTCTTCGGGCCGCTCGTCGCGGGCCGCACCGCCCACGCGGTCGGCGACGTGACCCAGCCGCACGCCTGGGCGTACCTGCCCGACGTCGTCTCGACCCTCGTGGCCGCCATCGACCGCGACGAGTGGGGACGCGCCTGGCTGACGCCGCACGCCACCCACGCCTCACGGGTCGCGATCGCCGAGGAGGCGCGCCGCCGCTACGGCCTGACCGGTCGCGTCCGCCCGTGGAACCCGCTGCTGTGGGCCGGCCTGACCCGCACGGTGCCGTTCCTCCGCGAGGTGAGGGCGATGCAGTACCAGTTCGACTCGCCCTTCGTCGTGGACTCGTCCGAGAGCGAACTCCTGCTCGACATCGGACCGACCCCGTGGCCCGAGGCGCTGGACGCGACGATCGCGGCCGCCCGCGACGCCGTGCGTCGGTGACTCCTGACTCCTGTCGCCCGCGCACGACGACGGCCCCTGCCCCCGGGGACGTCCCGCGACGGCGCGACGGGAAGCAGGAGGTGCCGGCGGGACCGACGGTTCCCCGAGGTCACAGCAGACCCCCACGCGCCGCCCTTCCCCGACGGCCGCACGCCGCCGTACGCTGACAGCACCCCGGCGACGACGCCGCACGACGGCCGACTCGCCCCGATCGACGACGATTGGTGCTCCATGACGCTGACCGCGAGCCGTCCGCCCCGCGACGTCGGGCCGCAGCGCCGGGTGGTGCGCGACTCGTGGGACCGCGCCTCCCGGCACCGGCTCGATCCCGACGGCCTGCCCCGACTCGAGCTGCCCGAGGACGACCTCGACGACTGGCGTCGGGACCACCCGTTGGCGCTCGCGCTGCCCGTGGTGCGTCGTCTGCTCACGGACGACGTCTCGGGCTCGGGACTGCTCGTCGCGCTGGGCGACGAGCACGGACGCCTGCTCTGGGTCGAGGGCGACCACGCGGCCCGCCGCCGGGCCGAGGACATGCTGTTCGTCGCCGGTGCGGGCTGGTCGGAGTCGCGGGTCGGCACCTCGGCCCCCGGCACCGCCCTCGTGCTCGACCGGGGCGTGCAGATCCGCGGCGACGAGCACTGGAACCACCGCGTGCGGGCCTGGAGCTGCACGGCCGTCCCGGTCCACGATCCCGTCGACGGGCACGTCATCGGAGTCGTCGACATCACGGGAGACGAGCGAGCAGCCGGCTCGTTGACGCTGCCCCTGGTCACGGCGACCGTCGCGGCCGTGGAGGCGCACCTCGCGCTCCTGGGGTTGGCCGCGGTCGATCGCGTCCCGACCCGCACCCCCCGGCGGCCGGTCCGACCCGGTCCGGGCTCCCCCGCCGGCCTGACGACCCTGGGCCGTGACGAAGCCGTCCTCACGGTCGGGGACGGCCGCATCGCGCTGGGTGCCCGGCACTCCGAGATCATGACCCTGCTCGCCCACCGGACCGCCGGGTACACCGCTCACGAATTGGCCGACGCGGTCTACGGCGACGTCGACGCGGTGTCCACCCTGCGCCCCGAGATGGTGCGCCTGCGGCACGTCGTCGAGGCCCTCGACCCCACGCTGGTCCCCCTGTCGCGCCCGTACCGCCTGCCCCGCCCGGTGGCCCTCGACCTCGACGCGCTCGTCGGACTCGTCGACCGCGGTGCCCACCGCGCCGCCGTGCGAGCCGACACCGGCCCGGCGCTGCCCTCGTCCACGGCACCCGGCGTCGTGGCGCTGCGGGTCGAGGTCGCGGCGACCGTCCGGGACGCGCTGCTCACCGGCGGGTCGATCGAGAGCCTCGTGTCCTACTCCGAGTCGGACGCGGGTCGCGACGACGTGCGCGTGCTGCTCGAGCTGCTGCGTCGGCTTCCGCCGGGATCGCCCCGGCGGACGCACCTGGTCGCGCACCTCGAGGCGCTCGGTGGCCGGGACTGACGCGCAACCGGATGCAACCCCGCCCGACGTAGCCTGCCGCCAGCGGCGGGCGACCCCCGCCACCGACCCGACACCGTCGTCGAAAGGGACCGTCATGACCGTCACCACTCCCCCGAACACCTACGCCGCGCCGGGACGGCCCGACGCGAAGGTGGCCTTCAAGCCCCGCTACGACCACTTCATCGGCGGCGAGTACGTCGCCCCGGCGAGCGGGCAGTACTTCGAGAACCCGAGCCCGGTGAACGGCAAGGTCTTCACGGAGGTCGCCCGGGGCAACGCCGCGGACGTCGACAAGGCGGTCGAGGCCGCCTGGCGCGCGTTCGACTCGTGGAAGAAGACGACGATCGCCCAACGCGCGCTGATCCTCAACAGGATCGCCGACGTCATGGAGGCGAACCTCGAGATGCTCGCCGTCGCCGAGACCTGGGACAACGGCAAGCCCATCCGTGAGGCCCTCGCCGCCGACGTCCCGCTCGCGATCGACCACTTCCGCTACTTCGCCGGGGCGATCCGGGCGCAGGAGGGTTCGACCGGCGAGATCGACGCCGACACCGTCGCCTACCACTTCCACGAACCGCTCGGCGTGGTCGGCCAGATCATCCCCTGGAACTTCCCGCTGCTGATGGCCGTGTGGAAGCTCGCCCCCGCCCTCGCCGCCGGCAACTGCGTCGTCCTCAAGCCGGCCGAGCAGACCCCCGCGTCGATCCACGTCTTCATGGACCTCGTCAAGGACCTCCTGCCCGCCGGGGTGCTCAACATCGTCAACGGCTTCGGCGTCGAGGCCGGCGCCCCCCTGGCGAGCCACCCGAACATCCGCAAGATCGCGTTCACCGGCGAGACCACCACCGGGCGCCTGATCATGCAGATGGCGAGCGAGAACCTCATCCCGGTGACGCTCGAGCTCGGCGGCAAGAGCCCGAACGTCTTCTTCGCCGACGTCGCCGACGAACGGGACGACTTCTACGACAAGGCCCTCGAGGGCTTCTCGTTCTTCAACCTGAACTCGGGCGAGGTGTGCACCTGCCCGAGCCGGGCGCTCGTGCAGCAGTCGATCTACGACCAGTTCACCGCCGACGGCGTCGAGCGGGTGAAGAAGGTCAAGCAGGGCGACCCGCTCTCGATGGACACCATGATCGGCGCCCAGGCGTCCAACGACCAGCTCGAGAAGATCCTGAGCTACATGGACATCGGCAAACAGGAAGGCGCGACGCTGTTGCTCGGCGGCGACCGGGCCGACCTGGGCGGCGACCTGACCGGCGGCTACTACGTCAACCCGACGATCTTCGAGGGCCGCAACTCGATGCGGATCTTCCAGGAGGAGATCTTCGGCCCCGTCCTGTCCCTGACGAGCTTCAGCGACTACGACGACGCCATCAAGATCGCCAACGACACCCTCTACGGTCTCGGTGCCGGCGTCTGGAGCCGCAACGGTGCCCAGCTCTACCGGGCCGGCCGCGACATCCAGGCCGGTCGCGTCTGGTCGAACACGTACCACCAGTACCCCGCCGGGGCGGCGTTCGGCGGCTACAAGCAGTCCGGCATCGGTCGCGAGAACCACAAGATGATGCTCGACCACTACCAGCAGACCAAGAACCTGCTGGTCAGCTACGCGGACGGTCCGATGGGCTTCTTCTGATGACGCCCGAGCAGACGGCCGCCGCCGCGCCGGCAGTGGCAGCAGCCGAGGAGGCGCGGGTCGGCGCGGTCACGCCGGCCCCCGCCTCCGGGATGGTCGCCGCCACCCCCTCCCGGGTCGACGTCTCCCCCGAGGCGGCGGCGTTCCTCGTGTCCCTGACGGCGCAGCACGGCCCGCTGATGTTCCACCAGTCGGGTGGCTGCTGCGACGGTTCGTCGCCGATGTGCTACCCCGTCGGGTTCTTCCGGGTGGGAGCCGTCGACGTCCACCTGGGCGACCTGCACGTCGACGGGATCGACCCGATCGAGGTCTACATGTCCCGGAGCCAGTTCGAGTACTGGAAGTACACGCACCTCACGATCGACGTCGTGCCGGGCCGCGGGGCCGGGTTCTCCGTCGAAAGTCCTGAAGGGAAGCGCTTTTTGATTCGATCCCGAATGCTCACAGAGACCGAACTGGGCTACTTCGAGGAGTGACCAGTCCGCAAATAGTCCGCGGGAGCGGCAGCAGCCATCGCGGCGGCTGCCGCTTTTCGTGTCCGGTCCGCAGCCTGAGGCATGAGGTGGGCATAGATGTCGAGGGTCGTCGAGGCCTTCGAGTGTCCGAGCGCCTTCTGAACAGTTACGACGTCGCACCCTGCGTCGATCAGAGAAGACGCGTAGAAGTGCCTCAGGTCGTGCGGACTGATGCCCGTGACGCCGGCTCGGACGCATGTCTTCTCGAACCAGCGACGGAGACCGTTCGGTGACGGCGGCGCACCGTTAAACAGCCACCCCTCACTCCCCTGCACGCCGATCGTCTCGATGTGGCGGGCCAGCGAGTTCAGGAGCTGATCCGGCAGGACCACGTAGCGCTCAGAGCCGTGCTTGGGAGGCAGCACCAGACGCTCTCCGTCGTGGTTCTGAATCTGGCGTTGGACGTGCAGCCGACGCCCCTTGAGGAAGTCGATGTCGGACGCTTGGACAGCCGTCGCCTCACCGATGCGGAGGCCAGCGAATGCCATCAGCTCGACCCAGGGGCGCATCCACAACTCTGCGGCGGCCAGGATGGCGCTCACGTCCTCAAGGGTCGGAACCACCATGGCGTGTTCCGCCCGTCGCCGCCGAGGCAGGGCCACGCCGTCAGACGGGTCCGAGGCGAGGAGGCGGTCTCGAACTGCTCCGCGCAGGACACCACGCACGTACTTCATCCTTGTGGCGATGGTGGACGGGGCGAGGTTCATGGACTTGACCCACGTCTCGACATGCGACCGTCGCAGCTTGCCTAGCTCGACGTCGGCGAAGGTGCAGCCGGCGAGCGCGTGGTCGGACGCGCGTCGCGTTGACGCAGCCCATACTTGGCGCGCGGACCACGAGGCATAGAACGATGCGAGGGTCGTTCGCCCTTGGACCGGATCGACGTATGACCCTGTGCGTATCGAGACTGCAACAGTCTCGAGGTAACGGGTCGCGTCGACCTTCCTGTCGAAGTGGCGCGAGTGTTCTCGCCCTTCGTCATCCCGGTAGCGGGCACGCCACTTGCCGTTAGGACGCTTCTGGATGCTTGCCACGACGATGCTCCTCCGCTTCGACGATCTCCGCAGCCACCACACTGGGATCGATCTCGGTCAGCGTGCGCAAGTTGCGGTCCAAATGCTCGATCGTGTGCTGAGCCTCAGCGTCGAATGAGTCTCGATCTCTGAAGTCGCGAGCGATGAGGCTGAGGTCTTCTCCTGCTGCTGTCTGTAAGCGGACGAAGGCCTCTGTGGCGTCCTTGAACGCCACGAACGCCTTCCGCCCCCGGCTGTGATTCCTGTCGATCTGGGTCAGCAGATACTCGCGTCCGTCGGGGTTGGTCATCGCCGAGACGGTTCGACGGAAGATGCGCGACAACGCCTGGGCCTCGATCATGCGGACGGGCCTGGTGGCGTTTTCGATGCGGGACACCATCGTCTTGTTGACGTAGGTCAGGCCCTGTTTCTTAAGTAGGTCTGACAGATCAGCCTGACTCCACGAGTTCTCCTCGCGCAGCCGGCGCACCTCGGCGGCGAAGCTTCTTTCCTCGCGTGTCAGCTTGGCCTCTGATTGCTCCTCATCCGTCATGCAGCCATGGTGGCACAAATCGGAGCAGATTTGGAACGACACGGATTCAAATGCGGTTGCGTGCCCCCGGTTGGGGGTGTTAGGTTGCAGTTCAAAGACGAACCCAACCGGGTTCATAAACGAAACGGAGCCGCAATGACCTCACCCATCGTTCTCCTCACCCTCGAGGAGACAGCAAGCCTTCTCCGGCGCTCCCCTGCCGCGTTGCGCTACATGGTCCACAAGGGAACCGCCCCAAGGTCTGCACTCATCGCAGGCCGACGCATGTTCTCGGAGCAGGCAGTCACCGACTACCTCGCAGCAGCCTTCGCAGAGGCCTCGTAATGCGCCCCGACGACGAGGACTTCCAAATGGAGGTGCCGTGCTGACCAAGAACAGCAACCGCAAAAAAGCCCCCGATGCCGGCCAGGGCAACGAGGGCGCAACCGAAACCCCCTACTACGAAGGAACGATCCCCATGACTGTACTCAACCGCCTCGCAAGCCGCACCCTTCAACTCCCGGACGCCATCCGCCTAAACGTGGCCCTGGGACGCAATCTGCGCGCCGCCGCGAGCGACCAGGGGTTTACGAGAGCGACCCTTCAAGCCACGACCGGCGACACGTGGATCAACACGCAGCGCGCATGGTTCGGCCTCAAGCCGATGGCCCACTCCGTCCTCATGGCACAGGTCGCCGTGCGGGCGAATGCTGCATCGATCTGGCCGGCATCCACGACGAGCTGGGCCTGACGTGGCGACGGGCACCACCGGCCTTAGCGGTGGCAGCAAGTCTGTAGTGCTTGTCGCCCGTCACGCCGATTACGACGTCATCGAACACATGGACCCGGAGTCCGCCCGCAAGCTCGCCGTCACGCTCATGTCGGCTGCTGGACGGGTCGAACGATCATCCGCTGCCCCTGAATGGCCCTAGCAGCAGTCCAAGCATCGACTACAGAAAGGAGGACCATCGATGACCTGGACCAAACTGTCGGACGACTTCACTGACGACACCTGGACACTCTCAGACGCCGCCGCGCGAATGCACGTCGACGGCCTCGTGTGGAGCAACAGGAAGCTGCTCGACCTGCACATCCCCAAGGTGGACCTGCCGCGGTTCGCCAAGACCCCGAGCGCCGTCACGGAACTACTCGAGGGCGGCTGGTGGCACGAAGACGACGAGCATTACGTCATCGACCATCACGCCCGGTATCAGCGTCTGCGCGAAGCCGTCATCAAGCAGCAGACCGTCAACAAGGAGAACCGGGCCAAGCGCGGGCAAGGCACGCCTGCGGCAAGGGAAGTCCGCTTCAACGATTCGTCTAACGATTCGTCGATCGACTCGTCCAACCATTCGTCAGATGGGCACGATTCGTCGAACGAAATGGACAGGACAGGCCGGGACGAAGAAGCACTTGGGGTCGCTTTCAACGAAAAGACAGGCGAGGTAGAGGCAGAAAATAATTCGACCCCTCGAACCACCTCCTCGTGGGTTGTTGCTCCGATCCCGCAGGGCAAGGCGTGCCCTGTCTGCCTCGCACCTCTGGATGCCGACTACCCGACCGCTGTTTGCCCGAAGCAGGACGAGGCGCATACGGCTGCAAGGAGGTCGGTCGCGTGATGGACGAGTCGTCCGAGTTGGGGCGTGCTGTTCTCCCGCATCGTGATCCGACGTTTGATGCGGTGGCGGTGCTGCTTGAGCAGGGTGTGTCGGCGACTGATTGGCAGATCAGGGGGCCGCGGCTGGTTCGCCCGTCCGCGGCCCCTGAGGTCTCGTCTGAGGTTGTGACGGTGAATCTGCAGCCGGACGTGGCCCGGGCCGTCTTGTTGTACCTGCGTGAAATTGCCGAGTTGCAGCCGTCGCGCTCGGGGAAGACGAACACTTACCGCCTGAAGGGCAGGAACGCATGAAGAACCAGAATGAAGTAAATGCGTGGCTGAAAAATGTCGCTGACTTGTTCAACCACGGCTCGGTCATCTACGAGGCGGCAGGTAAGCCTGTTGCAGTCTCTGGGCTGGGAGATGTGGGCCTTGCATCGATGGCTCTTGCCATGGAACTGGCGGCCACGTCGCACGACCACACGGAAGCGATGGACGTTCTGGTCCGGCACAAGCAACACGACCCAGACACCTTCGAACTCGTCATGTACGGCGCGGTGCTGAACCTCCTGGCGCTGCACCTCGAGCCAGCCTTCCGGCTACTGGATGGAACAAGTACGGATCGTCGTGCGCGGGCCGTGAAGGACTGGAAGGCGGTGAAGGAGGCCAGTGGCAGCTAAGGCCCCGGATGCGTACCTGCACGGGGATGATGGCCCGATCGTCATCGTCCCCGCGCGGGTGGCCGCGTTCCTGAAGCGGTACACGGCCCTTGACGAAGCCCGCCTCAGAGTCCGAACCGCTGACAGTGAGATCTACGACGTCCTCAGCAGCCTCCATCGGGCGGCCCTGGCGTACATGCCACCGGACCCCGCCCGGGAGTCCGAGCCTGTCAAGGATGGCGTCGCAGCAACGGTCACCACTCGCCAGGCTGCCGGCATCTTGGACCTCTCGACTCGGGGTGTCCGGGACGCCTGCGAGAAAGGGAGGCTCGAGGGGCGGCTGGTCGAGAACAGGTGGATCATCAGCCTCGCATCCGTGAGACGTTACGCCCGCACAGATTAATAACACTGCCACATGTGGCATACAACAGGTGGGGTTGGCGGCAGTCGGGAGAACCTAGATGTAGCTGATTGACAGCACGTCTCGGCAGAACCAGGAGGTTCCCCCATGCCCGCCAACCCCACCACCACATACGCCAGCCCGCTCCACGAGCAGGCAGAGAACACCAAGACCGAGTTCCAGCGCCGTGCCGACACTATCCGCGCAGACAACCGCCTCACCCCGCAGGGCAAGCAGCAAGCGATCGCCAAGCTGTACACCAGCACCCGATCCACCCTCGACGCGCTCGGCACCACGTACGACACAGGCCGCGTTACCCGACGCGCCACCCTCGAGCGCAACCTGTTCGGCCTCAAAGCCGGCGCACTCAGCACCGACACCATCAGCTACCGCGACGCCATGGATCGAGTATCGAGCGTCAAAGACGAAGCCGACCTCATCCCCATCCTCCGCACCGCCAACCTCAGTGGTGACACCATCCTCGGCAAAGCAGTCCTCGCCCGCGCCTTCGAGCTAGGCGAGGTAGGCACCATCAACCAGTACATCGAGGCAACACCCGACCTCGAGAAGGACGTCGTCGAACTCTGGGGACTGAGCGCACCCGATGACTTCCAGTCCATGTTCGACGACACCATGTTTGCCGTTCAGAAGCCCACCGAGATCGCAGCCCTCAGCGACAGCGCCATCAATGGCATGGCATCGACCGAAGGCTGAGACCTCCGCTCGACAGGGCATCGTCCGATCGACGAATGCACCGATATACGAGCCGATATATGGGGTGGGGGCACCCCTTGACGGGTCCACCCGGGGTACCTCCGGGGCGGCAACCTTTCTCTCCCCACGGAAGATTCCGTGCCCGCGATCCCCAATTACGTCGGAGACGCAATGACCAACAATCATGGGGCGAGCCTGGACGCAGCACGTGTGGGTGTCGAGGAGATCCGACGTGAGCAGGCCGCCGCTAATCGCTTCCACTAACCCACACCACCCAAGCCGCAGTCGGTGCGCAGCCCGTTCGAGTCGGGCCTAGCTTCGCCGACTCAAGCTCAGAGTCGCCCCAATAGAGAAGAGGATGATTCCTGGCACCGTAAAGCAAAGGCCAAAGAGCAGATCGGCGGGAGATGACGCCTCGGTGGACGAAGCCGCTTCCCAAATGAAGGGAGTTCCAATGCCGGCGATAAGTCCACCGACACTGTTGGCAAAGGGAAGCAGGCGACTATTTCTTCGACCGGTAAGTATGCGCGCCGCTGCCCAATCAATGTCCCCGCGCTGAAGGTGCTGACTGTTGGTCATGCGAGCGCGCGCAATTGCCAGGTTGCTCAACTCGCGAGTCAGCTCGAAGGGAAGCTCTGCCAGATAGGCCGCTTCGTCCTCGTGAATCGCGACCTCCTTCGTGCGCTTGCTAAGAGCCGCAATGTCGACCTCGATGGCTATGCCGATGAGCCGCTTTTGTTGCTCAGACAAGCCACCGAAGAAAGTCGCGATCGCTGCATCTGTCGATACAGCTTCCGAAGCAGCGGGCGGCGCAAGAGCATCGGGGGGCAACCAGGGCATGGTGGGAGGTGGGGCGACAGGATGATCACTACCTGTAGCCGCGGGTTGAGTATCAGCCATGTTTCGCGGCTTATGCCGAACGCTTGTACGGAACCTGGCGATCGCCCGCCAGGCGCCTCAGATGATGTTCGTGCATAGCAACGTCATTGCGCTCAAGGATGTCGAGGACTATTGCTAGCCGCCTCAGTTCCTCTCTCCTACGTTTTTCGCGTCGGAGAAACGCGGAGAGCGGCACAAGATACGCAAACGTGGTGAGAACGGCAGCTCCCAGGCTGATTAAGGCAAGGTCCGTCTCGGAACTTGACGCCGCCGAAAAGATGAGAAGGAGTGACAGTGCCACGCTCGCGGCGGCGGTGACAACAAAGAGAACCTTGAGAATCCGGAGCTGGGTTCGACCCCGGTCTCTTTGCCGCCCAATTGTGACCCGGCTTACTTTGTAATCGCTCATAAGTCGAGCTAGATCCTCATCAGCCCGCCCATCAGCACCGATGGTCCACGTGCGCCCTTGTTCCACGCGCACAGAAGCGCCGTCCCGCCTGACGCCCGACTTTGCGGCGTGACGAGAGGCCGAACTTGGCAGACCGTTCATAGGATCACCATACTTGAGGTGAGCCCATTTCCCGCCGTGGATTCGCATGCCTTCGAGGGTGATGACAAGCCCAAGCGAGGACGGCCAACTCAGGGCGAGGCAGTCACGCTGAGACATATCGATATGCCAGATGGGGATGGGGGTACCACCCAGACTTCTCCCAGGTATACCGTCGGATAGCAATTCTGATCCTGCGTGCGGTCTTCCCCTGTTTTTTGCGCAACCCTGACTGGCCTCTTGTGCCCGTTTTAGCGGCCTTTTGCCCCGCAGGCGACCTCGGCAACGACCTATTTGCGCAGTCGCCAAATCTCGCAACTCGGATTGCCAATTAGACAACAATGTCTAATGTACTAGCGAGTTATCCGTAACACGGACTAACCCCGATCTGTGGAGCTGATGACCTGCAGCCTTTGCGCCGCAACGCTTCGGGCGCCTCGCTCGGATACAAGGTTCTGTTCCACGAAGCGCCGCATTCGAGCAGCTCGTGCTGATCACAGGGGGCTGATTTGCTCGCCGAAATGGCCAATATGCGCCGCTTCGTGCAGTATCCGAGGCAAGAAGGCGCGCAGCTTACCGTGCGAAGAACATGCACCTGAGTGTCATTTTGCCTCCGACCAACTAAATACGAATATTGGCCCGCTCGACCGAGCGGGCTTTTTTATGCCCAAAAGTGGGCCAGTGCAGAAAGCGGGGCCAGTCATGGCCGGTAGCAACAGACAGACGAAGGTGACGCTCGTCGCCGAGGTGACCAACTATCTCAGCGGCCTTGAGCAGGCAGCGAAGAAGACCAGAGAGCTTGGCAACGAATCGGAAAAGCTGGCTCAAAAGGGCGCAGCTATCGAGGGCCTTGGCAAGGGCCTGGTCGGCTTCGGTGGCATCGCTGCTGCTGCTGTGGGCCTGGCGGTGGCCAAGTTTGCTGAGTTCGACGCGGCCTTGTCCGGGGTGCAGGCGGCAACGCACGCCACCGAGGGCGACATGAAGCTGCTCAGTGATGCTGCGGTGGCTGCTGGGGCATCAACTGTCTACAGCGCCACCGAGGCGGCAGGGGCCATTGAGGAGCTTTCCAAGGCTGGTCTGACCACGGCGGACATTCTCAATGGCGGACTCTCGGGCGCCCTCGACCTAGCGGCAGCCGGCGGGCTGGAAGTGGCCGACGCAGCGCAGCAAACGGCGATCGCACTCAAGCAGTTCGGCCTTGAGGGCGACCAGGCAAGCCACGTAGCTGACCTGCTCGCTGCAGGTGCTGGCAAGGCTGTCGGCGACGTTTCTGACCTCGGCGCTGCTCTCAGTCAGGCAGGCCTCGTTGCTGACGGCGCGGGGCAGTCCATCGAGGACACCACGGGCGTGCTGGCTGCGTTCGCTGATCAGGGTTTGCTCGGTTCCGACGCTGGCACGTCGCTTAAGTCGGCCATCATCGCTTTGCAGGCTCCGACTGACAAGTCGCGCGAAGTGATGGAGAAGTACAATCTCTCGTTTTACGACGGCAACGGGCAGATGCTTTCGTACACCGAGATTGCGGGTCAGCTCTCGACGAAGCTGGCCGGGCTGACGGATGAGCAACGTAACGCGGCCCTCGCGCAGATCTTTGGCAATGACGCGATCCGGTCGGCAAACGTCCTCTACGGGCAGGGTGCCGAGGGCATTCAGAAGTACATCGATCAGACGAACGATCAGGGCTACGCAGCCGAGACGGCGCGACTCAAGCTTGACAACCTGAGGGGCGACGTCGAGCGTTTGGGTGGCGCTTTCGATACGGCCCTCATCCAGTCCGGGTCGGGGGCTAACGACACGCTGAGGGGGCTGGTGCAGACCGCTACCGCACTCGTCGACGGCATCGGCAGCCTGCCGGCACCTGTACTGCAGGCTGGTACTGCTGTCGCTGCTGTCTCGTCCGCTATCGCCCTGGTGAGCGGTGCCGCGCTGCTCGGGCTACCGAAGGTCGCCGAGTTCAAGCGCGGTTTGGACACCCTTGGAATCAGTGGTGCATCTGCCGCTCGAGGCATTGCGGGCATCGGTGGTGTCGTGGCCGTCGCGTCGGTCGGGCTGGCTTTGTACGCCGAGAAACAGGCTGACGTGTCGGCGACGGCGTCTCAGCTCGCGGACACGCTCGACAAGACGACGGGTGCGTTTACGAGTTACACCCGTGCGGCCCTGGTCAAGAAGCTTGCCGACGATGGTGCGTACGAAGCGGCGGCGAAAGCTGGCGTGAGCGCGAAGGAACTCACCACGGCGGTCATCAAGGGTGGCAACGCTCTCGACGAAGTGAAGTCGAAGCTGGCCGACACGAACAACGTCGGTTCGTTTCTCACGGGTGAGGGCATCGCTGCTGGCAATGCCACGCAGGCCATCGTGAACGCGAACGAGGCGGTCGGGCAGAGCAAAGAGCGCTTTGAGGCCATGAAGGGCGTGAGCGAGGAAACGGCGGGCGCTACCGACCAGGTGGCTACCGGCTTCGAGGACGTGCAGTCGGCGTCTGAAGCAGCCTCGACCAGCGTCGATGATCTCAAGGCTGCAATTGAGGGGTTTGGGTCCGCGCAGCTCGACGTGAACTCGTCCACCCGCGACTTCGAGGCGGCACTGGACGGCCTGACCGACTCAGTTACGACCAACGGCAGCAGCCTGGACGTCGGCACCGAGAAGGGGCGTGCGAACCAGGCGGCACTCGACCAGATTGCGCAGTCGACGATCAAATTGTCGTCGGCCACGCTCGAGCAGACCGGATCTCAGGACGCGGCGAGTGCTGCCATCGCGAATGGTCGTCAGAAGCTGATCGAGGCGCTCGGGCAGTTCGGTATCAACGGGCAGGCCGCAGAGGACTACGCCGACCGTCTGGGGCTGATCCCGTCCAACATCAACACGCAGGCTCAGATTACCGGACTTGCCGATGCAGAGGCAGCCCTGGCGAACCTGACTCGTGTCCGGCAGGCGCGCATTCAGGCAATCGTGGACCGTGGAGCGGACGTCACTCCGCAGTCGGGTGGGACCACGCGCCCCGGGTTCGCGTTCGGTGGGGCCATCGAGGGACCGGGCACGGCGACGTCGGACAGTGTCCCCATTTGGGCATCAGCCGGCGAACACATGCTCGACGCTCAGGACGTCGCGAACCTTGGGGGGCAGGCAGGTGTCTACGCCATGCGTGCCGCACTGGACCGGGGCGTGAAGCCGTGGAGCCGATACGCCGAGGGTGGAGCCATCGACGGGAACGCCTACAGGGCCACTCAATACGTCACCTACGCCAACACCTACCAGGGCGGCGGCGGGGGCGGCTCTGATCGGCCCGTAAACATCACGGTTCAGTCGAAGGGCGGAATCGACCTGACGAAGTATGTCGAGATTGTTGTCGACCGTGCCGACCAGCAGGGGCAGATGAGCAACCGCATGGGCAAGCAAGTCCGCTAAATGCCTCTCCCCGCGAGTTCCGCCAAGGGGCCACCAGGATAGGTGGCCCCTTCCGGCCCGGTGTAGCTCAGAGGACAGGGCAGCGGGTTTCTACTCTGCAAGTCGGTGGTTCGAATCCACTCACCGGGACAGACTTCTGCTGACACTCCTTGATTGTTCTGACCAGCGAGGTTAGATCTGGTACATTTCTCGTAAGTGCTAACCCTCGCCCTATGGCTTGGTTAGGCGCTTGCCGCCCCTCGCGAGTTCAGCTTGCGAGGGGCTTATCTTTTTATTTGCGAATGACGACGCCCGGCTGTGACGCACCCGGCTTGAGGCCATTGACTGCAGTGTGGGTGGCGCTTCCGATCTGCCCCCAGAGAGACGCCGGGGCAACTTTGGCCACTCGAGTGCTGGGCGCCATGTACGACCGCCATCCGGCATAAGCAACGAGGTCAGCCATCTGAATGAAGAACGAGTGGTTGGACTGTCGAGGAACGGGATCGTCGATGAACCGACGTGCTGAGAATCGCAGCGGAGGTCCCCCAAAAGCGCTGCCCGCCACGAGGTGTCGGCGCGCTCGACGCATAAGTCGTCTTACGGAGTCGTTCTCGCCCTCGTCGTGAAAGAGCATCACCGACTTGTTTTCCTTGGTCGACGTGCGTTCTAGGCGTTGCAACAGAGTGTGCCAGGCCAGCTCGAAACAAGCCGTTCCGCTCACTCCCGCCGAGGCCTTATCCACGACGACTGAGAAGGCCCGAGCGTTTAGGGTCGATAGCTCCTGGAGGTGAGACCGAAAGACGAACCGCCGTTGTCCAAGCGTGAGCTGATGGGGCGTCAGAGGTCCACTTCCACGAATCAAGTAGTTGGCCTTAATCTCGTCGCGTAAACGAACGCCCGTCGCTGACCGCATGCGACCGCGGAACGCAATGTAGTCGTCAAGAGCTTGCGGCCACTTATCGGCCTCAATGAGCACGCAGCCCAAGCTAAAACAAGCTGACGACCCGCCCAGAGCCGGATTCCCGGTATCGCCCGATTCATCTATGTAAGCCAGCAGCATTGCAGTCCCCCTCGGTGTTATGACGGTTTGACCCTAAGGGATATGCGCCCTGGGAGGCGACTGAAGCTCAAATGAGAGCAACCGTATCCGCCCACGCCGTACGTGGGCAGAGGGCACCGGCACCTGAGTCGTCGGTCAATCAAGTTGCCATATTTCTGCATGCACAAGCGCCATGCAGCGCACCCTTTCGTGGCAGACCTGCTGTTTGTCGCCAAAGAAGATGGTTTAGGCAACGACACCCCCCGCGGACGAGTAGTCACGAGGGAAGGGCACTTTGTCGGGCTAGCTGAGTGGTCACGCTTCGACATCCTCAATAGTGAGGTTGAGTCCGCTGTCCAGGTGGTGGGACCAGGTGGCTTTGTACCCATCCCACGAAGCGGTCTGGCCTACCTTCCGAACCTGCCCTTGCCATTCCCTGCAATGTCTAATTCTCTGGAATCGAGAGGTCTCGTTCTGTGGGCAATTCGGCGACAGTGATTTCGTCGCGCAACCAGCGGCGAACGTTTTCGGTTGCAGCTCGAGCAATCTTTGAAGAGGCAGCACTGTCGCCGGCCGTAAAGGCGGCTCCGAGCCGGTTGTTTACGTAATACCTAATCGGCATGTCCTCGTCATCAAGTTCCAGCGTGGCGGCGGCCTGAACATTCTCAATAGCTATGGCAACTCGCGTACGAGCGTCTTCCACTTGAGTTTTATTGCGTCGAAATGCATTCTGCGTGTATGCAGTATTCAAAGCTGATATGAAGGTGCTGGCGGCTCGCCTCTTGGCCGCTGCGCGGGCTACTAGAACCGCTTCTCGGCGCTCGTCGGCCCGGATAGCAGCTTCCGCGCTTAGCTCACGTTTTCGCACCCGATGCTGAAAGACCAGAACGAAGATCACTAGTCCCGAGCTAAGAGCACTGACCGCTAAGGGGATGATGATGCCCGACCACAGTTCGAACGGTGATCCTTGGGATTCGACTGCTGCGGTCAGTCGGTCAATTGCCTCACGTATGTCCTGCACGAGGCTCGCCTACTTGGAGTCAGAGAGCTGGGAACGGAGCGATTCCGACTCTCCTGCAAGCGCCTCCCACTCATATGCGGCCGCTTCGCGAGGTTGAAGGAACTGCACGCGCGTCCGCAGCGGCTTCTCGGCCGCCATGAGAAGCGAGTTGCCACTAAAGGCAGTTAGCTCCCCGCGCACGTCCAGGAGTGCTGCAGCGCCGGCAGGGTCGTGGGCTTTGATCTGCTTGGACGCAGCGGTCAGGGACTTGCTCAAAGCTTTCCGGCTGCCCGCGTCAAGCTTGTCCGCGGCTAGTTTCGCCCCGAGGTCGTGCAGGCCTTCGAGCAACTGGGCTGCCTCCGCGTAGACACTCTCGTCACGCTCGGCCACACGCGTGTACCGGTTGGCTTCGATCTCGACAAGACCGTAGCTGTGGAGCTGCGCGATCGCTTCGCGGACAGGTGTGCGAGAGACGCCAAGCCACTTGACGAGCTGGTCGTCGTTCAGGCGCTCACCTGGCTCGAGCGTGCCGTCCACGATGGCAGCGAGCATCTTGTCGAAGACGACATCGCGGAGGAGTCGACGAGGGCCAGTGGTTCTTTCGGCCTAAGGGATCGGCATGTACTTGAGAATAGTCGATGGTATGTCTGATATTTCAAGAACTTTGGGTGACAGCGCATGTGGGCTTGAATGCCGACTACTCACGCCCCCTAGCTGTCCCTAGCCTCGGCGGTAACTCATAGGGGGATTTTTGACGCAAGATCACACAATCGAAAAGACGGCACACGGGGGGTTATCGAGGCGGTCAGTTCTTGTCGGCTCGGGCCTGGCGGCCATCGCGGCTGCTATCGGGCTTGGCCCTCTCGATCCGCTTCCGGCGTTTGGGGCGACGTACACAAATGGGAATGTGCCCGCCTCGCAGCTGTCGCTAATTTCGTGGACACGCACGCAAGGCTTCAACCCGAATAGGACCATCCGGTCGGACATCTTGCCCAGCTTGACAGCCATGAACACGGCCTTTCAAAAGGCCTTCGGCTACAACCTGCCGATCAATGACGGCTACCGCAATTACGCCGAGCAGGTGCAAGCCAAGAAGGACTACGGCAGCGAAGCCGCAACGCCCGGGGAATCTCCCCACGGCTGGGCAACCGCAATCGACGTAGGCACACGAGACCAGCGCCGCATCTCCTTCAATGACGCAACCTACAACTGGCTAAAGGCATATGCCGGAGTCTACGGCTGCGTTCACCCAGCCTGGGCCGAACCAAGTGGGCGCCTTCCCGAAGCCTGGCATTGGGAATTCACCGGCACAATCACAGCCCCCACCACACCCGAGGAAGCAGAACATCTCATGTCAAACGGCGAGAGCTACACCATCTACAAGCGCTCAGGCACTGGTCGGTACTTTGCTGCCTGTGCAGGACGCTACGTCCCCATCGGATCGACGCTTACCGCACAGACTGGCCTTGACGGTCAGCGAGTGATCGACCTGCTGATCGCAGATGGAGCAAAGTTCCGCGAGCTTTCTGGGGCCGACTACGACGGGCTGAACGTTCTCTACGCGACGGTCGCCGAAAAGACTGCGGTCTAGGTGTCCACTGTCCTGATTGCGCTCTAAGAAGTGCCCCTTAGCCGAATAGCTAGGGGGCACTGTCGTGCGTGCATTGTGGAAAAATACCCAAAATAGACATCGCCTGACCCCGGAGGGGCTAGGCGGACCCAAGAGGGGGAATCCCTCCCCTGGTCGGGCTCAGGGCCGGATCTCCTGATGAGGTCACGACTTCCGCCCATTCCTGTAGCTTCTCGGTGTGCAAAGCGATACTTTGGGCCGCATTTCCGATGCCTTGGCCTTTATCGAGCAACAGCCAGTTCTCACTGACGGGCAGTTGCTTCTGCGCGACTCGCTCGTGGCCTGGCAGCGAGTGGCTGGGGATCTCGACGCCTGGGGCTTGATGAGCTTGCAGGCGTCTTACGACTCCGACAAAGTGGATAGCGCACTAGACGCGGCCGTTGTCGCCCGAGAAGAATCGGATCTGTTCCGCGCATCTGGTCTCCTTGCAGAGGAACTCGCTTCCTTCCTCAAGCGAACTACCGTTCTTGCCCCTCTAGAGAAGCCGAGCGTCAGCGACACGTGGCAGGAAATTGCAACTGACTATCTTCGGACTGCTGGATCGCTGCGATCGTCTGCCGTCCGACTTCAGGCAGCTGAACTAAATGGACAGGCCGCGATGCTTGCGGCTACGGCTGCCGAGGCGAGCGCGGACAGCGCAAAGCGCGCGGCGGGGACGGCGGGTGAGGCTAGCCTCGCTAGTTACTTTCAGACCTATGCGCGCCATGAACATGCGGCTTCATGGCTTTTCCGCTTTCTCGCCTTCGCCGGCCTTGCAAGCACCGCTGTTCTCGCCTGGTGGCTTTTCGTGGAATCCGAAAATGTCGATCTCAAGGTCAGCAGCCTCATCCTTCGATCGGCCATGGTTCTTGCGATCGCGGCGTTTTCCACTTATTCAATTCGGCTAGCGGGACAACACAGGCACCAGGGCAACTGGGCAAAAAGCATCGCGGTTCAGCTCAACTCATTCGGTGCCTTCATGGAGCCGGTCGAGTCTGGCGAGGTGAAGGACGCCATCTATGAACAATTTGCACGGCGTGTTCTCGGAGCGCCTCCGGAGAGTCGAACGACGGCACCGGAAGGCACATTGCAGATCACTGCACACGACCTTATTTCGCTCATACCGAAGTCCTGAGCCCTACCCGATTCTCGACCAGGTGCCGCATCGGCTAGTTTCAAACACGTCGCCGTCGCGAAGCGTGACCGTGGCTGGACCACTGACAATATTGTTGTCAATGATGTCTGCGTCTGAACCGGTTCCGCTCATCCAGGCGTAGTAGCAGTCCGTGCTGGACGCGATCGAATAGGTTCCTGCGGTCACGTTGGTCCCGACGATGTGAACACCGTTGCCGAATTCGCTCGCTTTCTTGGCCGTCTCGGCGGCACTCACGGCTGTCTCCCGGGCCGCCAGCTCGGCATCTCGAGCGTCCGCAGCTACTTGCTGATCCTCAACGTCGCTTGCCGCCGCCTCGAGCTTCCCTTTCTCGACGCGCAGGTCACTGATTTGCTCACGCTGTTCGTCGATGTCCTGATCTTTTGCCTCAACGGTGTCGGCCAATCGGGCCTCAAGGCGCTTGTACTCTTGCGTTTCAGTCGCCGCTGGGGTGGCAGCAGCGGCGATCCCTGCGCCTGCGAGTCCGCCGACGATTGCAGCAGCGCCAACGATGCCAATGAGACGACGGCGCGGGTCATCCAAGAAGTTCTGGATGGATGCTGGCACCTGCCGCTTTGCCCGCCGTTGGGAAGGCCTCAGAGTGCCTGTCAGGTGCGGTTCGTTGTCTGTCATGCGTCCCCCAAAGTGTCCACGTCTCGGCGGACTCTATGACGAACGTGAGATTGTGTCGACGCCCCGAACGGGGGTTGCTGGGGCCGGCTGCTCGATCGCATCGGGGAGAGGGACCCCACGCAAGCAAGCAGGTAGCCCCTCCGGGTAAAGCCCGTTATCACACACGGAGAATTTTGGGGATCTCCACCCTCGCCGATGGTGATCGAGGCAGAGCGCGAGCGGTCTGCCCGACCCCGGTGCACGAGGGTCTGGGGGGGGTCATTTGCCTTCAATGTGGTGGCAGGCTAGGCACCCGCAGCGTCCCGGAGTAAACGGGGCTTGCTGTCGGAGCCTTACCCCTGGGAAAGAGACGCCAACCAGCGCAAACCTTCTTCGCGCGTGATTAACGCTTTTGAATGGCTGACAGTCGGGTAAACGACGGTGAGGTCGCCGTGCTGCACCAGGTTGCGAATCGTCTGCGCGGACAGGCCTACCAGTCGTGCGAATTCTGCGATTGAGTATGCCCAGCGGCCATCATCAGCCTTGCCCGGGTCAAGCATCCCGGTCTCGCAAGAACGAGCCTGGGTGCCGGTTCACCAGCACGGAGAGGCTGACCAGCTCGGTCCAAGTGACCGGGCGTTCTCCGTGGAGTTTGCGGTAAAGGCTCTGCGGCGACATGCCAACTTGCGGTGCCGTGGCCTTAATGGTCATACCTAGCTCGTCCAGTGCTGCTCGAAGCCTCTTTGCCAGAAGGCGGTTCGTTTCGTCATCCATGACACAAGACTGTCCGAGGCTTGTTCGCCGAATGGGTCAGACTCGAAAGCAGGCTTTCAGGTCGACCTCTTGCGTGGAACTTCTCCCTCGGTCCGCAGCCAGTCCGCAAGAACTCCAGCGGAAGGCCACCACGTCCAACCCCTGATAATGACTCAGCCCCGTAGTTGCGGGCCAAGCACTCCCCCACCATCACCCCCAACGGCTGGCGTCGAGTACTGGAAGTACACGCACCTCACGATCGACGTCGTGCCGGGCCGCGGGGCCGGGTTCTCGATCGAGAGCCCGGAAGGCCGGCGGTTCCTGATCAGGTCACGACTGCTGGACGACGACGAGCTGCGGGCGTTCGGACTCGACGACGCGGTGGGCGACACCCCGGCCTGATCGGCCGACGCCGCCCGGGGACTCAGTCGGTCGGCGGGTGGGGCAGGGCGTAGACGCCGTGCCCCACCCGATCGACCACTCCCTGTCGGGCGAGGACGCTCAGCGTCGACAGCACGCTGCTCCGGCGGTAGTCGGGCAGGGCGGCGACGATCTCGGTGGTGCGCCGGGCGCCGTTCCGCAGCACCTCGGGCACGCGGTCGGCCAGGGAGTCGCCGACGGGCGCGGTCGCGGGGGCGACGTCCGTCGGGTCGCCGGCCCGCGCCTCCTGGTCGTACTCGGCCCGGGCCTGGTCGAGTCCCTCGGCCGAGACCCGGGTGGTCGCACCGTCGGCACCGGAGGCGTGCGCGTAGGGCGCGAGGGTGAGCGACCGGCCGACGCGCGCGTACACGGCCGAGGCGCTGGTGCCCTGGTGCTCGGCGATCTCGGGGTACGACGCGCCGCCGAGCAGCAGCACCGCCTCGCCCTCGAGGCCGAGCCACTGGCCGAGGCTCGCGATCTCCCAGCCGGCGGTCGTCACGGCCGAACCCCAGACCTCGATGTCGTCGGCGTGCTCGGTGGTGAGCGTCTCGAGGTCGTCCAGCAGGTCGAGGAGTCGCCGGCGGGCGTCGTCGACGATCTCGGCCGTGAACTGCGGCGGGCGGCGAAGTTTGATCGGTCGTGACATTTGTGAAAGACTATCCAAGTTGCCTTCGTGGCACCACGACGTCGTCCGGCAGTCCGGGCGTCACATCCCCCACTTTTTTGGAGTTCCCATGGCTTTCGCAATCGTGCGCGCCGGTGGCCGTCAGGAGAAGGTCGAGGTCGGCACGATCCTGACCGTCGACCGCCTCAAGGCCGCGACCGCCGACACCGTCTCGTTCGTCCCCGTCCTGCACGTCGACGGCGACACCATCCTGTCGGGCGACGACCTGGCCAAGGTCACCGTCGAGGGCGAGGTCCTGAACGACCTGCGCGGCCCGAAGATCGTCATCCAGAACTACAAGAACAAGACCGGCTACAAGCGTCGCATGGGCTTCCGTGCCGACCTGACCCGCGTCAAGATCACCTCGATCACCACCAACTAAGGGGCTGACACCACATGGCACACAAAAAGGGCGCATCGTCCACCCGCAACGGTCGTGACTCGAACGCACAGCGCCTCGGCGTGAAGCGCTTCGGCGGCCAGGTCGTCCTCGCCGGCGAGATCATCGTCCGCCAGCGCGGCACCCACTTCCACCCCGGCGTCAACGTCGGCCGCGGCGGCGACGACACCCTCTTCGCCCTCGCCCCCGGCTCGGTCGAGTTCGGCAACAAGGGCGGCCGCAAGGTCGTCAACATCGTCGCCTCCGCGACGGCCGTCGCCTAGGCGACAGCACACGCGTCATCCGCCTCGGGGCGGTCGGGCCCAGGCCCGGCCGCCCCGGGGCGTTTCCGTACCCGCTGTACCCCTCGTCCAGGCGGCACGGGGTGAGGACGCGTAGACGGGAACGATGAAGGCACTCACGTACCAGTCCGTCACCAACGTCTCCGTCGAGGACGTCCCCGATCCCACGATCATCGACCCGAGCGACGCGGTCATCAAGGTCACGTCGGCCGCGATCTGCGGAAGCGACCTGCACCTGTACGACGCCCTGGGCGCGTTCCTCGACAAGGGCGACGTGCTCGGCCACGAGACCATGGGCATCGTCACCCAGGTCGGTTCCGGGGTCAGCCGCATCAAGGTCGGCGACCGCGTCGTCGTCCCCTTCGTCATCGCGTGCGGCCACTGCTTCATGTGCGACCGCGGGCTCTTCTCGCAGTGCGAGACCACCCAGGTCACCGAGTACGACTCGGGCGCCACCCTCTACGGCTTCAGCAAGCTCTACGGCCAGGTGCCCGGTGGCCAGGCCGAGCAGCTGCGGATCGCGCGTGCCGACGCCAACCTCGTGAAGGTCGGCGCCGACCTGCCCGACGAGCGCTATCTCTTCCTCAGCGACATCCTGCCGACCGCCTGGCAGGGCGTCGAGTACGCCCAGGTGCCCGAAGGCGGCACCCTGGTCGTCCTGGGCCTCGGCCCGGTCGGCCAGTTCGCGTCGCGCATCGGCAAGTACCGCGGCTACCGCGTCATCGGCATCGACCCCGTGCCCGAGCGTCGCACCATGGCCGAGCGCCACGGCGTCGAGGTCCTCGACCTGACGAAGGACGTCGCCGACGTCGTCAAGGGCATGACCGACGACCGCGGACCCGACTCCGTCGTCGACGCCGTCGGCATGGAGGCACACGAGCACGCCGGCATCGGCCTCGTGCAGAAGTTCGCCGCCGCCCTGCCCGACGCGATCGGCCAGGCCGTCATGCAGAAGGCAGGCATCGACAGCCTCGGCGCCATGCACCTCGCCTTCGAGATCGTCCGCCGTGGCGGCACCGTCTCGCTCAGCGGGGTCTACGGCGGCACGGCCGACCCCACGCCCTTCCTCACGCTCTTCGACAAGCAGATCACCATCAAGATGGGCCAGTGCAACGTCCAGAAGTGGATGGACACCCTGATGCCCCTCGTCGAGGACCCGACCGACCCGCTCGGCACCGAGGACCTCGTCACCCACCCGGTGCCGCTCTCCGAGGCCGCCGCCATGTACGACGTCTTCAAGAACAAGGAGGACGGCTGCATCAAGGTCGTCCTCAAGCCCTGACGCCTCGACACGTCAGAGACCTCGACGACGCGACCCCCGCCTCCTGGGGGTCGCGTCGTCCCGTGGGGCGGGCTAGCGTCGTCGCTCGGGAATGCGGCCTGTTCGACGACCGTTCACCGAAACGCGCGCGCACGTTCACCCCACTCATGGCAATCGGGTGATGGACTGGTGACGAATCAACAACGAGGGTCTCGTCCCGAGCCCACGTCGGCGACATCGATTGAGAGAACCATGGATCTCCGGACGGCCGAACACCCCAGGCCGAACCACTTCATCCTGCACCTCAGCGACACGCACCTCGTCGGCGGGGACCGCGACCTCTACGGCGCCGTCGACAGCGAGGCCCGGCTCCGTCAGATCATGGACGAGATCGAGGCGTCCGACGGGCGGCCCGAGGCCATCGTCTTCACGGGCGACCTCGCCGACAAGGGCGAGCCGGACGCCTACCGCAAGCTCCGCGCCCTGATCGAGCCCGTCGCCGAGCGACTCGGCGCCCAGGTGATCTGGGCCATGGGCAACCACGACGACCGCAGCGCGTTCCGGTCCGAGCTCTTCGGGCAGCTGCCGTCGCAGCGACCCGTCGATCTCGTCTACGACGTCAACGGCCTGCGCCTCATCACCCTCGACACGACCGTGCCCGGCCACCACTTCGGCCGTCTGTCCGGCGACCAGCTCGACTGGCTCGCCGAAGAGCTCTCGACCGACGCCCCCGACGGCACCATCATCGCCATGCACCACCCGCCGGTCCCGAGCGTGCAAGACCTGACGGCCCTCGTCGAGCTGCGTGACCAGGCGGCCCTCGCCGAGGTGATCGAGGGCAGCGACGTCCGCTCCATCATCGCCGGGCACCTGCACTACTCGACCAACGCCACCTTCGCGGGCGTCCCCGTCTCGGTCGCGTCGGCCACCTGCTACACGCAGGACCTCAACGTCGCCGGCGGCGGAACCCGCGGCCGCGACGGTGCCCAGGCGTTCAACCTGGTGCACGTCTACGAGGGCACCGTCGTGCACTCGGTCGTGCCGATCGGCACCTACGAGACCGTGGGCGAGTACGTGCCGGCCGACGTGGTGGCCGAGCGGCTCGCCGTCGCTGGCGTGCGCATCGCCCCCGCCGCCCCCCGCCACCGCGCGACGGACACGGCACCGGTGCCCGTGGTGCCGCGTGACCTCGCGCTGACGGGGCCGATCGACACGCTCTGACCGGGCGGGCGGGCCCTCGCACCACCGCAGCCGGTCTCGTGCACCGTCGGCAACTCCTGCCTCCTGCTGCGCGCGACCGCCGGTGCCCCCTTCCCTTGCCCGTCGTGCAGCACGGAGCAGGAGTTGCCGACCCACTCGGTGCCGTCGACCTCACCCGTCCCGACGCAGCCACGCCGACGACGACCGACCGCCCCGAACACGGCCCGCGCGAGTCGGCAATTCCTGCTTCACGTCGCTCGAACGACGCCGACAGGCCCCCGCCTGCGATCGCCGTGACGGGAGTCAGGAATTGCCGACAAGGGACGAGGACGCCGCGACGGGAAGCGGGAGGTGCCGACCCGGACGCCGGCGACGGGCGGACCGGGTCAGCCGTGGGCGGGGGTGCGGGCCTCGGCGGCCATGGCCGCGCGCAACCGACGCAGGTACCCGTCGCGGAGGACGTGACGGAGGCGCGGTGGCAGATGCGGGACGACCGCAGCCGTGACGCGCATCACCCGGTCGTAGCGGCGCTGGGCGGCCGGCGACCAGGGCAGGCCGAAGTCGTCACGGACTCGACCCGGCAACGACCCCGCGGTGACGAGCCGGGCGAGCGGCATCACCGCCCTCAGCCACCACGGCCCCGTCGTCGGGTGCAACAACTCGTGGGCGACCCGACGCGTGACGTCGTCCACCACGAGGCGCGCGACGGCGTCGTCCCAGTAGCGCCGGAACGACGCCGCATCGGCCGGCCACAGCTCGCGCGGCATCTGCAGCGACGTGCCGACGAGGGCGTAGTCCTGGTAGACGGTCTCGGCGTCGGCCGGGTCGATCGGCCCGTGGACCCGCTCGAACAGCTGCACGGCCGAGTCGTAGAGCGTGGCTGCGACCCAGAGCTGCAGACCAGGGTCGAACGCGTCGTACCGCACCGGCGAGGACCCGCCGTCGTGCACCGGACGGTGCGCCCGCCCGACGACCCGGCGGACGTGGGCCACCTCGGACGGGGTGCCGAAGACGATGGCGTAGAGGTACGTCATGGTGCCGTGCAGCCGCGACAACGGGCGCTCGACGAAGTCGCTGTGCTCGGCGACGCCGTGCCCCACCCCGGGGTTCGCGAGTTGCAGCAGGATCGCCCGGCCCCCACCGGCCAGGAGCAACGACTCGCCCGCCATGTCGGAGATGCGCCGCACGTCCGAGCCGTGAAGGGTCCAGGGCAGTCGCATGCGGTCAGCCTACGGCGGGCCGTCGGTAGGGTGCTGACATGGCCACCCCCGACTTCGTCCTGTCCCTGCGCGAGAAGATCGGCACGGCACCGCTGTGGCTCGCCGGCGTCACCGCGGTCGTGGTGCGCGGTGACGAGACGTTGCTGGTGCGCCGAGCCGACACCGGCGCCTGGACGCCGGTGACGGGCATCGTCGACCCGGGCGAGCACCCCGCCGACGCCGCCGTCCGCGAGACCCTCGAGGAAGCCGACCTGAACGTCGTCCCCGAACGGCTGGCCTCGATCGGAGTGACCGACGAGGTCGTCTATCCGAACGGCGACCGCGCGCAGTACCTCGACCACACCTTCGTGATGCGCTACGTCTCGGGCGAGCCCTCCCCCGCGGACGGCGAGAACACCGAGGCGCGGTGGTTCGGGCTGGACGACCTGCCGCCCATGGGCCCGGACATGCTCTCTCGTCTCGACGCCGCACTCTCGAGCGAACAGCCCGCCCGCTTCGGCACCTCGCCGAGCTGAGCGGCCGTCCGGACGACGGTGACGGCCACGGCGCCGGTGACCGGCGTCGGCACCCGGCGCCAGTGACCGGCGACCGGCGGCCGGCGGCCGGTGATGCCCGTCACACTCGCGACGCGGGTACGACCGGCGTCAGTCCGACCCTTCGAGCCCCCGCTGGGACGACGGTCCGGTCGCCTCGCCCGACTGCGCCGCCTCGGCTCCGAGTGCCCGCCTGTCCTGCTCGGCGTTCTCGAGGGCGACGCGCCGCATCTCGTCCTTCTCCCACGGTGCGGGGAACGGGTAGTACCGCTCGAGGAAGTCCGTGACCGTCGCGGTCCGCTCGTCGTCGGTGACCTCGGGGAAGCTGCCGTCGTTGAGGCAGAAGAAGTCGAACGCGCGCTTCTTCAGCACCTCGGACAACGACGCCAGGCCCGACACCATCGTGGTGTCGATGTAGCTGACCTTCGCGTTCTCCTGCACGATCGCCCGCCCCGTCATCAGCGAGTAGTAGTGGTAGAGCGAGTTCGTGACCGAGATGTTCTCCTTCGCACGGAAGGGGCTGCCGGCGGTGGCGGCGAACTCGTCGGCGAACTCGTGCTCCATCTCGAACAGGACGCTGCGGCGCAGCGGCGCGGCCGTGTGCTCGAGGTGGCGGGTGAGGACGCGGCCGAAGCGCTGCTGCAGCAGGCGGCGGTTGACCCGCGCGGCGTTCTCGAACCCGCTGCGGTCGATGTTGTTGTGCCCGAGCCCGATGCGGGTGTCGGCCTCGATGAACTTGGTGACGGAGCCCGGAGAGAAGAACATGCTCGGCGCGACGGGTCGCCCGAAGAACATGTCGTCGTTCGAGTACAGGAAGTGCTCGCTGAGACCCTCGATGTGGTGCAGCTGCGACTCGACGGCCTGCGAGTTGTGCGTCGGGAGCATCGAGAGGTCGCTGAAGAACTCCTCGCTGCGCACGACGCGGACGCGGGGGTGCTCGCCCAACCACTCGGGCACGGGCGAGTCGGTCGCGATGTAGATGTTCCGGACCCACGGGGCGAACATGTAGACCGACCGCAGGGCGTACTTGAGCTCGTCGATCTGACGGAACCGGGCCGCCGAGTCGTCGCCCTCGCCGACCACGTGACGTTTTGCCTGGGCGGCCCGGGCACGTTGGTACTCGATGGAGTTGCCGTCGACCCACGAGAAGACGATGTCGATGTCGAAGGTGATGTCGGTGGCGTGGTCGTCGAACATGTGCTCGAGGGTGGGCCACTCGATGCCGTACCGCTCGACGGTCTGTTCGACGGCCTCGGCACGGGGCAGTTCGGTGCGCATCAGCGCGTTCTCGGTCGGGGCGAGGATCTCGTCGTCGGTGATGATCCAGAACTCGACCTGCACGGCCGTGCCCGCGCCGTAGCGGAGGCGGCCGATGGGTTCGACGCGGGGCCGGTAGACACGGAAGACCCGCTCCGTCTCGAGCTCGAGCCCGCCCTCGACGACGAGGGACGCCTGACCCTTGCGGGGCTTGGCGTAGAAGGGCTCGGTGGCCGAGGCCGCGACCATGGCGGCGGTGAAGCGGTCACGGTGGACGGTGTCGACGGCGATCACCGGGCGGACGTCGTTTCCGCGCACGAGCAGGAAGGGTACCTGGGCGGCGTCGAGCACCCGCCGGATGTAGAGCAGGTCCTCGATCATCGACTGTTGGGGCGTGAGGTGACCGTTGAGGAGCGTGAACTGGCCCTTGCGGACGACGACGTCCTCTCGGTCGAGACCACCGGCTCGGTGACGAGGGGTCAGGAGAGGGCTCTCGGACGTGCCGACCATCTCTGACGTACCGGGGATCTCCGTGGCCATGCAGACTCAACCTTCCGTGCGGGCCTCGGGCGGGCGGACGCACCCTCGGCATTTTACGGGGTCGGAGGCACCTCGGCGGATCCGCTGCCCACGACGGTCAGCGACGGCCTCGGACCGGGGCGGCCCCCGTGGTCGTCGCGGCCGCGGTCGGCACCTTCACGAGCACCCCGACGGCGATCATGAGCGCCGCGGCGACGAACTGCAACCCTTGCCAGAGGTCGGGCTGGACGGGCACCACGAACACCGGGTTCCAGAGGACGGCCACGGCGGCGAGCAGGGGCAGCGCCCACCAGGCACGCCCCCGGTAGGCGAAGACGAAGACGATGAGGGCGAAGATCGACACCACGTACCGGAACACGGTGAAGACGTCCGAGCCGAGCAACGCGGTGCCGGCCAGCAGGGCGATGGCCGCGATCAGGCCGGGCGCCAGGGCCGGACGCGTGAACGCGGGGGCGGTGGGGGTGGGCACCGCCTACTCGATGTCGTAGGCGACGTCGAGGACGCTGATCGGACGGCTCATCGGCGGCTCGTCACGCAGGCGCTCGAGGGCCGGCTGCAGTTCGCCCAACCAGGCCTGGTAGCCGGCGTCGCTGAGGTGGACGTGGTCGGCGGCGAACTCGGGTCGCAGCGCGTCACCGGATTCGTCGGCGAGGGCGGGCCAGAGGTCGAGCCACTGCGCCCGGACCGTCGAGGAGAACTGACGGAGGTGGCGGTTGGCGTCCTTGAGGCGGGGTGCGAACTCCGCCCCCCGCGGCGCGATCGACTGCAACAGCAGACGCGTGCCGGGCAGTTCACGACGCATCGCCACCATGAGGTTCTCGATGCCGCGCACCACCTGTTCGACCGAGCGTCGCGCGGTGAAGTCGTTGGTGCCGATCATGAGCACGACGGAGTCGGGGTTCGCGGCCACGACGTCGTGGAGCCGTTCGGTCAGGCCGGCGACCGTGTCGCCCCCGACGCCCAGGTTGACGACCTGCTCGTCGGGCAACCACGCCGCCCAGTCGCCGTTCTCGGTCAAGCTGTCGCCGACGAAGGCGACGGTCTCTCGGTGTGTCATCACGACCTCCTGGTGGTCTGCTGAAGTGCCCCCATCGTGCCATCACCCGCTGGGAGCCGCGAACCGGCGCGCGCGTGCGCACCGCCCCGACCTCATTGACGGAAGCGCCGCGGCCTCTTCGACCAGACGCGGTCGAGCGCGTGGCGGACGCGCGGCAGCAGCACCACGAACGACGACACGACGACGAGCACCCCGAACAGCACCCCGAGCCACAACGGCACGGGCGACATGGCCTCGTCGCCCGCCGGGTACAGCGGCACCGGCGACGACGTCAGGACGAGGAGGCGCGGGTCGGTCACGCCACGGCCGTCGCGTCGGTCGTGGCCCCGCCCGCGGCACCGGCTGCCCGCTCGCCGGTCGCCCGGGCGGCCGCCTCCCGCTCGGCCGTCGCCGTGATGCGCCGCAGCATGCCCGAGAAGATCACGCCGTGGAACGGCAGGATCGCGAACCAGTAGAGGCGCCCGCCGAGTCCCTGCGGGAAGAACACCGCGCGTTGGCGGTAGTGCGAGCCGCCGTCGGGACGCGGCTCGACCGTGAGTTCCAGCCACGCGCCTCCGGGGACCTTCATCTCGGCCCGGAGCCGCAGCAGGTGGCCGCGATCGAGCTTCTCGACCCGCCACCAGTCGAGGGCGTCCCCGACGCGCAGGGTGGTCGCACTGCGGCGGCCGCGACGGAGGCCCACTCCCCCGACTAGTCGGTCCATCCAGCCGCGGGCCGACCACGCCAGCGGGAACGAGTACCACCCGTTCTCGCCGCCGATGCTCTCGAGCACCTTCCAGAGCTCGGCGGCCGGAGCGGAGGTGTCGGTCTGCCGGTCGTCGGTGTAGACGATGTGCCCGGACCAGTCGGGGTCGCTCGGCAACAGGTCGCTCGGCGCGCCGGCGACCGACGAGTCCTGCCAGCTGGTCTCGACGTCGCCGTCCTGTTCACGCTGCAGGGCGAGGCGGACGGCGCGACGGTAGGGCAGCAGCCCCTCGGCGGGCGGGGGCACGACGGCGTCGATGTCGTGCTCGCGCACGACGCAGTCGTACTGCAGCGACGCGATGATCGGCACGGCGAGGGCGCGGGGCACGGGGGTGACGAGGTTGACCCACTGCGAGGCGAGCCACGGGGTGAAGACGGGGAGGGACGCGATCGGCCGCTGCTTGAGGCCGGCCTCGAGGGCGTACCCGTTCATCATCTGCCCGTACCGGAGCACGTCGGGACCGCCGATGTCGAAGGTGCGGTTGACGTCGTCGGGCACGTCGGCCGCCCCGAGCAGGTAGTGCAGCACGTCGCGGACGGCGATCGGCTGGATGAAGTTGCGGACCCACTTCGGTGCCGGCATGTAGGGCAGCACGTCCGTCAGGTGGCGCACCATCTCGAACGAGGCGCTGCCCGACCCGATGACGACGCCGGCCTGCAGGGCGACGGTCGGGACCCCGCTCGCCAGCAGGACGTCGCCGACGTCCTTGCGCGACTGCAGGTGCTTCGACAGGTCGCCCTCGGGGTGCAGTCCGCCGAGGTAGACGATCCGGCGGACACCCGCGTCGCGCGCCGCGTCGGCGACGGTGTGCGCCGCATCGGCCTCCGCGCGCTCGAAGTCGCCCTTGCCACCCATCGCGTGGGCGAGGTAGTAGACGACGTCGACGCCCTCCATGGCGGGACGCACCGTCTCGGGGTCGGTCAGGTCGCCCTGGACGACCTCGACGTCGCCGGACCAGGGCACGTCCCGCAGCTTCTCGGGCGATCGCACCAGCACCCGCACGTCCGCCCCGGCGGCCACGAGCCGCGGCGTCAACCGCCCGCCGATGTACCCGGTCGCCCCGGTCACCAGCACCCGGCGGGAGGCCACGGCGTGGTCGGTGTCGCTCGTGACGGGGGCGCTCGACGGCTCGGCGTCGGGAGTGTTCGCTGACATGGGCCCAAGCTACGCTGGACCCCATCATGACTACCCAGCAGCTCCCCACCGTCTCCGCCGTCGCCGGCATGATCGACCACGCGATCCTCAAGCCCGAGCTCACCCGCGCCGAGGTCGACGCGGCCCTCGACGACGCCGCCGCGAACCACGTCTTCAGCGTCTGCGTCCGGCCCTCCGACATCGCGCACGCCGTCGAGCGCCTCGAGGGCACCGGCGTGCTCGTCGGCACCGTCATCGGCTTCCCCCACGGCACGACCTCGACGGCGGCCAAGGCCGCCGAGTCGCGCCAGGCGATCGCCGACGGCGCCGCCGAACTCGACATGGTCGTCAACATCGGCTGGCTGCGCAGCGGAATGACCGCCGAGGTCGAGGCCGACGTGCGCGGCGTGGTCGAGGCGGCGGGCGACACGCTCGTCAAGGTCATCCTCGAGACGGCCCACCTCGACGACGACCAGATCGTCGCGGGTTCGACGGCCGCCGAGCGCGCCGGAGCCGCCTTCGTCAAGACGTCCACGGGCTTCGCCGGTGGCGGGGCGACGCTCCCGCACCTGCGCCTCATGCGCGAGGCCGTCTCCGACTCGGTGCAGGTCAAGGCCTCGGGCGGCGTGCGCGGCCTCGACACCGTGCTCGAGATGCTCGAGCTCGGCGTCACGCGCTTCGGCACGAGCGCCAGCGGCACGATCCTCGCCGACCTGGCGCACCGCCTCGAGACGGGCCGCGCCTCGGGCGCGGGCGACGACACGACGTCGTACTGACGAGCCGAGGAGGCGCGGGTGACGTCGACGACGTGACCCGCGCCTCCTCGAGGCCGTCGGGCCGCACCGCCGCACGGTTCGGCGTCCCGTCGTCGACGTGCGCCGGACGATCTGCTCACGGCGCTCGACGCGTGACGCTCGACGCCAGACGCCTCAGGCGGTCGGCAGCCCCAAGATCTCGCGCGTGCGGACGACGTCGGCCCTGATGTGCGCGATCAGGGCGTCGAGCCCCTCGAAGCGCACGTTGCCGCGCACCCAGTCGACGAAGTGGACGGTGACCTCGAGCCCGTAGAGGTCGAGCGAGACGTCGAGCAGGTGCGCCTCGACCTGCTTGGCCGGCACCCCCTCGAACGTCGGGTTGTTGCCGACCGACACGGCCGCCGGGTAGAGCGTGTCGCCGACCGAGACCCGGGCGGCGTAGACGCCGTCGGCCGGGACGAACCCCTCGCTGTCGCGGGCCAGGTTGGCCGTCGGGAAGCCCAGCTCGCGGCCCCGCTGTTCTCCGTGGACGACGATGCCGCGCACCGACGGCTCGCGGCCGAGCAGGACGCCGGCCTCACGGACGTCACCCGCGTCCATCAGCTCGCGGATCCAGGTGGACGACGCTCGGCGGCCGCCACTCGGTCTCACGTCGTCGATCGACACGACCCGGAACCCGCGCGAGGCACCGAGGCCGCGCAGGGTGTCGACGGTGCCGCTGCCGCGCACGCCGAACCGGAAGTCGTCACCCACGAACACGACGCGAGCGTGCAGGGCCCCGACGAGGATGCGGTCGACGAACTCGTCGGGCGTCAGCGCCCGCAGCTCGGCGTCGAAGGTGAGCATGAGGGTCGCGGCGACCCCGGCCTCGTCGAGCAGCTCGCGCTTCTGACGGTTGCTGACGAGAGCCGTCGGCACGTCGTCGGGTCGCAGGACCGCCAACGGGTGCCGGTCGAACGTGACCACGGTGGAGACGAGACCCTCGTCGCGCGCCACCCCCTCGAGCATGTCGATCACGGCGCGGTGCCCGACGTGGACCCCGTCGAACTTGCCGATGGTGACGGCGCTCGGCCCGAAGTCGGGCGGCACGTCGCCGACCAGGTCGTAGAACTGCACGCGCGCTACCTCGTCGTGCCCGGGTCGCGAGGGACCCCACCGGCCCCCACGCCGTCGGCGCCCGCCCGGTCGACCCCCGACGCGTCGACGGCCCGGGCCACACGGCCCTGCCGTCGCAGCCACAGGATGCCGAGCACGGGCAGGACGAGCGGCACGAAGCCGTACCCGCGACCGAAGAACGACCACACGGTGTCGTGCGGGAAGAGTTCGGGGTCGAGCACGGTCACGAGACCGATGATCAGGACGCCGGCGAGCTCGAAGCTGATGGTCGCCCAGGCCACGGCGTACCACCCCTGGCCACGGCCGATGAGGGCCACGGTGGCGACGATGTAGACGACGGCCGACAACGCGCTCAGGGTGTAGGCCAGCGGAGCCTCGGAGAACTGGGTCGCGATCTGGAAGACCGACCGACCGGTGGCGGCGAGGGCGAGGAGGGCGTACACGGCGATGAGGACCCGGCCGAGGCCGACCGCGCGCGTTGACTTCTGAGTGACCATCTCGTCAAGGATAGGACTCCGACGCCTCCACCGCCGACCGGGTGGGTCAGAGGCCCTGGACGGTCCAGATCTGGAACATCCGGTAGACCATCACCGCGATCGCGAACGACGAGGTCGCCAGAACGAGGTTGCTCCAGCGCGTCCGGTCGACGAGCGCCCAGACCGTCGCGAGGGGCGGCAGGAGGATGGCCGAGACCAGGTAGATGTAGAACTCCACGAGGTTGCCCGTCGGTGCGTTGCCGACGAAGGGAGCGACGATCGCGACGACCAGCTGCACCAGCAGGAGCAGCAGCACGACGGCACCCGTGCCGACGGTGATGTCGTCGGGCTGACGCTTGGCGAAGCAGGCGACCACGCAGACGATGCCGGCCACCACGGCCACCACGACCTGCACCCAGGTGAACCACTCGATCATGCCTGCACCTCGTCGGTCGGAAAGTTCACGATGGGCTTCGCGGCCCCGCCCCGCACCGAGACCAGGCCCGCGAGGGCGCCCGTCGGGGTGACCGCGGCGACGGGCCCCGGGGTGTCGGCCAGCTCGACGGCCACGCGCTTGCCGTGCCCGAGGTCGACGGCCTCGGCAGCGGTCATCGACCACTCGGGGAAGAGGGTGCGGGCGACGTCGACCGGAGGGAGCAGCGCCGGGGCGACGTCGATGCCCTCGAGGACGGAGGCGCGGGTCACGTCGAACGGCCCGACCCGCGTCCGACGCAGTGCGGTCAGGTGTCCCCCGACGCCGAGGTCGGCTCCGAGGTCGCGGGCGAGGGCCCGGACGTAGGTGCCGGACGAACACGAGACCCGCACGTCGAGGTCGCGCACGGGCACACCGTCGACGACGGCGTCGCGTCGCTCGAGCACGGTGAACTCGGAGATCGTCACGTCGCGGGCCGTCAACTCGACCTCGACCCCGGCACGGGCGAGGTCGTAGGCGCGACGGCCGTCGACCTTGATCGCGCTGACCGTGGTGGGCACCTGGCTGATCGGCCCGGTCAGTCGCGCGATGCCGGCGTCGACGGCGTCGTCGGTGACGTCTCCGGCCGCGGTCGTCGAGACGACCTCGCCGTCGCTGTCGTCGCTGGTGGTGGAGACGCCGAGGCGGATGGTGGCGTCGTAGCCCTTGTCGAGGCCGACCAGGAAGGTCAGGAGGCGCGTCGACGAGTTCAGGCCCAAGACCAGCAACCCCGTGGCCAGCGGGTCGAGCGTGCCGGCGTGGCCGACCTTGCGCGTGCCCGCGGCCTTCCGCACACGGGAGACCACGTCGTGGCTGGTGATGCCCTGCGGCTTGTCGACGAGGAGGAGACCGCTGTTCACCCGACGACGTTAGCGCAGCAGGACCGCGACCAAGCCGGGGACGCGCTCAGCACGCGTCGTCGAAACGTCGACGGGGGTGCTCGCGGTCGGAGTTGTCGACGACGGCCGAGGCCCTGGCCCGGGCGTCGAGTCGCGAGTCGTCGGCCGTGACCCACACCCGGTAGTGCCACAGCCCCGCGAGGCCGGGGCGGGCGAGGTCGGTGCCGTCGACGAGCAGCACCGCGTCGGCGGGGCCCGTGACCCAGGCGGACTCGACCGCACGGTCGGCGTCGGCGTCCCAGGCCCGGTCGACCCAGCCCGTGCTGCCGCCCATCCGGAACGGCTCGACGAGCACCCGTCGGAAGAGGCTCTCGTCGAGGACCGGAGCGGAGTCACGAGACGCCCCTGCGGGCCGTTTCTCGAAGCCGGCGAGCGAGGCACGGAACGCTGCTTGGCCCTGCTCGCGGAAGGCCTCGAGGAGGTCGTCGGCGAGACCGGCCGCACCCGCGCCTCCATCGCTGTCGATCGCGACGAGCACGCGTCCGCGCCCGTAGTTGTGCACGATCTCGGTGGCGAGTTCGCGCAGCGTGTCCTTCTTGGCAGGGGCCCATCGGGTGGTCATGAGGCCACCGTACGCCCGACGGCCGGGACCTCGCCGGGCACGCCCTCGACGAGCCGTAGGCTCGTACGGTGAGCATCTCCCCCGCCGTGGCCGCCTGGTTCCGCGAGAACGGTCGCGACCTCCCGTGGCGGCGTCCCGGCTTCACGGCCTGGGGCACGCTGGTCAGCGAGATCATGCTCCAGCAGACCCCCGTGGCCCGCGTCGTGCCACGACTCGAGCAGTGGCTCGACCGCTGGCCCACACCACGCGACCTGGCGGCGTCACCGGCCTCCGAGGCCGTGCGCGCCTGGGAACGCCTCGGCTACCCGCGTCGGGCCCTGGCCCTCCACGCCGCCGCCGTGGCCATCACCGAGCGACACCACGGGGTCGTGCCGGAGGACGTCCCCTCGCTCCTGGCACTGCCCGGCATCGGCGACTACACCGCACGGGCCGTCGCGGTCTTCGCCTACGGCCACCGGCACCCCGTCGTCGACACGAACGTCCGCCGGGTCCTGGCCCGTGCGGTCGAGGGACTCGCCGAACCGTGGGCGCCGAAGGCCTCGCGCGACCTCCCCCTGATGGAGTCGCAGCTGCCCGACGACCTCGAGGAGGCGCGGGTCACGAACGCGGGCGTCATGGAGTTGGGTGCCCTGGTCTGCACGGCGCGGTCACCGAAGTGCGACGTCTGCCCGCTGGTCGACCGATGCGCGTGGGTGCTGGCGGGTCGTCCTGCGCACACCGGGCCGCGCCTCCGGACCCAGGCCCGCTTCGAGGGATCGGACCGCCAGGTGCGCGGACTGATCCTGGCCGAGCTGCGGGCCAGCGACGTCCCCGTCACGGCGGCCGAGATCGCGACCGTCTGGCCGGACGACGTGCAACGCGCGAGAGCCCTCGCCGGGCTGCTCCGTGACGGTCTGGCCACGGGGTCGCCCGACGAGGGCTATCGCCTGCCCGACTGAGGCGGGGGCGTCCTGACGGGTGCTCTGGCTAGCGGGTCGAGCCGTCGGGCTCGGTCGACTCGCCTGCGGCGGGTGCCTCGAGCTCGTCGTCCATCGCCAGGTCGTCGTCGAGTTCGTCGTCCGCGTCGAGGTCGTCGTCCGCGTCGAGGTCGCGGGGCTTGACGTACGGGTCGGCGTCGCCGGCGTACTCGGCCGACGAGGCCATGGTCTGGCTCTCGTGGTCGCGCTGGCGAGCTTCTTGCAGCAGACGGTCGATCGAGGCCGCGTTCTCGGGGAGTGCGTCGAGGATGAACTCGAGGCTCGGGGTGAGCCGCGCGGTGATGTTCTTGCCCACCTCGCTGCGCAACATGCCGGTCGCCGACTTGAGGGCGGCACCCGTGTCGCGCCGTTCCTCGTCGGTGCCGTAGACCGTGTAGAAGACCGAGGCGTGCTGCAGGTCTCCCGTCACCTTGACGTCGGTGATCGTCACGAACCCGAGTCGAGGGTCCTTGATGCCGCGTTCGAGACGCCGCGCGATGATCTCGTGGATGCGGTCGGCCATCTTGCGGGCGCGTTGCGCGTCAACCATTGTTCACTCCTGTTCGTGCTGCTCGCCGCCGTGGCGAGAGGGGTGAGGCCCCGCCCCGACCGTAGTCGGAGCGGGGCCTCGTGTACTGCGACGACGCCGGGTCAGCCCCGGGGCTTCTCGACCATCTCGATGGTCTCGATCTCGTCGCCGATCTGGATGTCGTTGAACTTGCCGAGACCGATGCCGGCCTCGAAGTCCGTCCGCACCTCGGTGACGTCGTCCTTGAAGCGACGCAGCGAGTCGATCGCCAGGTTGTCGCCGACGACGACGCCCTCGCGGATCACGCGGGCACGAGCGTTGCGGGTGATCGTTCCCGAGCGCACGATGACACCGGCGATGTTGCCGACCTTCGACGAGCGGAAGATCTCGCGGATCTCGGCGACACCGGACTGCTTCTCCTCGAACTCGGGCTTGAGCATGCCCTTGAGCGAGTTCTCGATGTCCTCGAGGGCCGCGTAGATGACCGAGTAGAACCGGACGTCGACACCCTCGCGAGCAGCGCGCTCCCGAGCCTTCGTGTCGGGACGGACGTTGAACCCGATGATGACCGCGTTGTCGACCGTGGCGAGGTTGACGTCGCTCTCGGTGACGGCACCCACACCGCGGTGGATGATGCGCAGCTGCACGCTGTCGTCCACCTCGATCTTGAGCAACGATTCTTCCAGCGCCTCGACGGCACCGGACACGTCACCCTTGATGATGATGTTGAGGGCTTCGACCTTGCCCTCTTCGAGAGCACGGGTGAAGTCCTCGAGCGAGATGCGCTTGCGGGCCTTGGCCAGCGAGGCGTTGCGTTCGACGGCTTCGCGCTTCTCGGCGATCTGACGGGCGGTGCGGTCCTCCTCGGTGACGAGGAAGGTGTCACCAGCCCGGGGAACGCTCGACAGACCCTGGACCAGCACGGGCCGGCTCGGGTAGGCCTCGTCGACCGAGTCGCCGTTCTCGTCGACCATGGCGCGGACGCGGCCGTAGGCCGTGCCGGCGACGATGGCGTCACCGACGCGCAGCGTGCCCGACTGGATCAGGACCGTCGCGACGGCACCGCGACCCTTGTCGAGACGGGCCTCGATGGCGACGCCTCGGGCGTCCTTGTCGGGGTTGGCACGCAGGTCGAGACCGGCGTCGGCCGTGAGCAGAACGGCCTCGAGGAGGGCGTCGATGTTCTTGTTGTCACGGGCCGACACGTCGACGAACATGACGTCTCCGCCGTATTCCTCGGCGACGAGGCCGTATTCGGTGAGCTGCTGACGCACCTTCGCCGGGTTCGCGCCCTCTTTGTCGATCTTGTTGACCGCGACGACGATCGGCACGCCGGCCGCCTGGGCGTGGTTCAACGCCTCGACGGTCTGCGGCATGATGCCGTCGTCCGCCGCGACCACGAGGATCGCGATGTCGGTCACCTGGGCGCCACGGGCACGCATGGCGGTGAACGCCTCGTGACCGGGGGTGTCGATGAAGGTGATGGCGCGCTCGACGCCCTCGTGCGGAGCCCACACCTGGTAGGCGCCGATGTGCTGCGTGATGCCGCCGGCCTCGCCGGCGACCACGTTGGCGTTGCGGATCGCGTCGAGCAGACGCGTCTTTCCGTGGTCGACGTGGCCCATGACCGTGACGACCGGGGGGCGGATCTGCAGGACGGACTCGTCCTCGTCCTCGAGCTCTTGCTCGAGGTCGATGTCGAAGCCCTCGAGCAGCTCTTTGTCTTCGTCCTCGGGCGAGACGACCTGGATGTTGTAGCCCAGCTCTTCGCCGAGGACCTGGAAGGTGGCCTCGTCGAGCGACTCGGTCGCCGTCGCCATCTCACCGAGGTGGAACAGGACGGTCACCAGGTTGCCGGGGCTCGCGTCGATCTTGTCGGCGAAGTCGCTGATGGACGCACCACGACGCAGACGGACGATCGTGTTGCCGTCGCCGCGGGGGACGCTGACGCCACCCAGCGACGGGGCCGACCGCATCTCGAACTCGGCCCTCTTCGTCCGCTTCGACTTGCGTGCCTTGCTCTTGCCGCCACCACGACCGAACGCACCGGCGGTTCCGCCACCGGGGCCGCGGCCTCGACCGCCACCACCGGAGGGACGGGGCCCGCTGAAGCCGGGACGGAAGCCGCCGGCCGCGCCGGGGGCACCGGCGCCGGGACGCTGGAAGCCACCGCCGGCACCACCGGGACGACCCGCGCCGCCACCGGCGGGACGCTGACCGAAGCCGTTGGGACGGGGGCCGGCACCGACGCCGGGACGCGGAGCGCCCGGACGAGGAGCACCGGGACGGGGAGCCTGCGGGCGCGGGCCCGCGGCGCCGCCGGGACGGGGCATGCTGCTGGCCGCACCGGAGCCGCCGGGTCGAGGAGCACTGGGGCGCCCCATGCCCTGGTTGCTGGCGAAGGGGTTGTTGCCGGGACGAGGGGCACCGGGGCGCGGGCCGCCGGGCTTGGGACCCGCGGCGCCGGGCTTGGCGGCGTCGTCGGCCGGAGCTGCCGCGTCGTCCTTGGCTGCTGCGGCTGCGGCTGCACGCTGCGCCTCGGCCTGGGCCTGGCGCTCGGCGACCGTCAGCGGGGCGACGGGTGCGGGTGCCGCGTCGACGTCGGGCTCGTCAGCCGCCACGGGGGCGGGCGTCGACTCGGCGACGGGAGGCTTGGGGGCTGCCGGACGGGGACCGCCGGGCTTGGGCGCCGAGCTCGCGGGCTGTGCGGCGGCACCGGCCGAGGGGGCCTTGGCGGCGGGGGTCGCGGGCTTCGCGGCACCGGCGAAGGCCTGGCGCAGCTTGCGGGCGACGGGAGGCTCGACGCTGGAGGACGGTCCCTTGACGAACTCGCCCATCTCTTTGAGCTTCTCTAGTGCGGTCTTGCTGTCGATCCCCAGCTCGCTGGCGATCTCGTGTACGCGTGGTTTAGCCACAGTTCTCCTGTCTCGGGCCCTTCCCGAGACGGGAAGAGCCTTAGTTCTGGACGGGTCTCATTTCGAGCCGCTCATTAGTGGTTGCTCATTAGTTGTCCATGTGCCGTTCAGCCTGTTCTGTCGTGGCGATGGGTCGTGAAGTGGTGATCCGCGTGAGGTGGGCGCGGAGCTCGTCGACGTCGGGTTCGGAGTCGAGGCGGAGTGCACGGCGGAAGGCCTTGCGCTTCACTGCCGACTCGAACGCGTCGACCGACGGCGTCAACCACGCACCCCGCCCGGGAAGGGTCGCGGTCGGATCGACCACGAGACGTCCGTTTCGGGCGACGACCCGCACGAGTGCGGATCGTGGAGCGCGCGCTCGAGTACCGATGCACGTTCTGACGGGTTCCACCTTACCCCCTCGTGTCGTCGGACGGGAGACGCCGAGGGCGAACGGCGTGGTGCGCCGGTCGCCCTCGACCACTCGGGTTCTCGTCGCGGTGATCAGTCGTCTTCGAGGATGCTGTCGGGCTGGATGGGTCATTCCCGTGACCGGGCCGCCGACGCTGGCGCGTCGTCGACCCGGCGCGCGGATCGACATCCACTCAGTCGTCTTCGAGGATGCTGTCGGGCTGGATGTCGATCCGGGCGCCCGTGAGCTTCGCGGCGAGGCGGGCGTTCTGGCCCTCCTTGCCGATGGCGAGCGACAGCTGGTAGTCGGGGACGAGGGCCCGGACGGCCTTGGTGGACGCGTCGATCACGAAGGCCGACGACACCTTGGCCGGCGACAGGGCGCTGGCGACGAAGGTGGGGAGGTCGCTCGAGTAGTCGACGATGTCGATCTTCTCGTCGTTGAGCTCGGTGGTGACGGCGCGGACGCGCTGCCCCATCTCGCCGATGCAGGCGCCCTTGGCGTTGACGCCGGGCTCGGTCGCACGGACGGCCATCTTGGTGCGGTGGCCGGCCTCGCGGGCCAGGGAGACGATCTCGACGACGCCGCTGGCGATCTCGGGCACCTCGAGGGCGAACAGCTTTCGCACGAGCGACGGGTGGGTGCGCGAGACCGTGATCTGCGGCCCCTTGGTGCCCTTGCTGACGCCCGTGACGTACACGCGGATGCGCGAGCCGTGGGCGTACTTCTCACCCGGCACCTGCTCCTCGGGCGGGAGGATCGCCTCGACGGTGCCGAGGTCGACGTGGATCATGCGGGGGTTGGGCCCCTGCTGGATCACGCCCGCGACGATGTCGCCCTCGCGGCCCTTGAATTGGCCGAGCACCTTGTCGTCACCGATGTCGCGCAGGCGCTGGTTGATGACCTGCTTGGCCGCGAAGGCCGCGATGCGGCCGAAGTCGCTGGGGCTGTCGACGGACTCGCCCACGACCTCGCCCTCGTCGTCGCGTTCGATGGCGAAGACCGAGACGTGCCCGGTCTTGCGGTCGAGTTCGACGCGAGCGACCGGGATGCGGCTCTCGGGCTGGTTCGTGTGCTTGAGGTAGGCCGTGAGGATGGCCTGCTCGATGATGCGCACGAGTTCGTCGAAGGGGATTTCACGCTCGCGCTCCATGAGACGCAGCACGCTCAGGTCGATGTCCACTGAGGGCCTCCACTATTCAGATCTGCAGGCTGCACGCACGATGGCGCGCGCAGCATCCCCCTACGGTACCCGAGAGCGGGGTGGACGGCGGACCGTCCGCGAGCCCGGCACCGCGCCTCCTCGGGGTCGTCACGACCGGGACGAGGAGGCGCGGTGCCGGCGCTCAGGACGCTCGCGGAGCCGTGAGGGTCGCGACGGCCTCGGCCACGGGGACCGGCGTGCGCTCGCCCGTGCGGCGGTCCCAGAGCTCGACGACGCCCTCGCCGGCCGAACGGCCGACGACGACGATCTGCGGCACGCCGAGGAGTTCGGCGTCGCCGAACTTGACGCCGGGCGAGACCTTGGGTCGGTCGTCGTAGAGGACGTCGAGACGGTGGGCCTCGAGGTCGGCGGTGAGTTTCTCGGCGACCTCGTAGACCACGGGGTCCTTGCCCGTGGCCACGACGTGGACGTCGAAGGGGGCGACGTTGGCCGGCCAGATCAGACCCTTGGCGTCGTTGTTCGCCTCGGCGATCACCGCGAGGATGCGCGTGACGCCGATGCCGTACGAGCCCATCGTGACCGTGACCTGCTTGCCGTTCTCGTCGAGCACCTTGAGGCCGAGCGCCTCGGCGTACTTGCGGCCGAGCTGGAAGACGTGACCGATCTCCATGCCGCGGGCGGTCTCGATGGGGCCGGAACCGTCGGGCGCGGGGTCGCCCTCGCGGACCTGCGCGGCCTCGATGGTGCCGTCCGCGGTGAAGTCGCGGCCCATGACGAGGTCGGCGACGTGCACGCCCTTCTCGTTCGCCCCGGTGACCCAGGCCGAGCCCTCGACCACGCGCGGGTCGACGAAGTAGCGGATGCCCGAGTCGGACTCGCCGCCGAGCACCTGGGGGCCGAGGTAGCCGCGGACCAGCACGGGGTTCTTCGCGAAGTCGGCGTCGCCGGCGGCCTCGACCTCGGCCGGGGCGAAGGCGACCTCGAGCCGCTTCATGTCGACCTCACGGTCACCCGGCAGGCCGACCACGACGAGCTCACGGCGTCCGTCGAGGTGGCTGAGTGCGACGACGACGTTCTTGAGCGTGTCGGCGGCCGTCCAGGGCCCGGAGTCGCGGGACTCGTCGGCGTTGAGCTGGGCGACCAGCGAGTCGATGGTCGGCGTGTCGGCCGGGGCCAGGCGTCGGGAGGGGGCCAGGCCCTCGGGCGGGACCGTGTCGGGGACGATCGTCGTGAAGGCCTCGACGTTGGCGGTGTAGCCGCCCGCCGAGCGGACGAAGGTGTCCTCGCCGATGGTGGTGGGGTGCAGGAACTCCTCGCTGCGCGAACCACCCATGGCCCCGGCATCCGCCTTGACGATGACGTACTCGAGGCCGAGCCGCGTGAAGATGCGCTCGTAGGCGTCGCGCTGCTTCTGGTAGCTGTCGTCCAGACCGGCGTCGGACGCGTCGAACGAGTAGGCGTCCTTCATGGTGAACTCGCGGCCGCGCAGCAGGCCGGCCCGGGGTCGAGCCTCGTCGCGGTACTTGTCCTGGATCTGGAACAGGGTCAGCGGGAGGTCCTTGTAGGACGAGTAGAGGTCCTTCACCAAGAGGGTGAAGGCTTCCTCGTGCGTGGGGGCCAGGAGGTAGTCGGCGTCCTTCCTGTCCTTGAGGCGGAACATGCCGTCGCCGTACTCGGTCCACCGCCCGGTGGCCTCGTAGGGCTCGCGAGGCAGCAAGGCGGGGAAGTGCACCTCTTGGGCGCCCGCGGCCTGCATCTCGTCACGGATGACCGCCTCGATCTTCGCCTTGACGCGCAGGCCGAGCGGCAGCCAGGCGAAGACCCCCGGTGCCTGACGGCGGATGTACCCGGCACGGACGAGCAGCCGGTGGCTGGTCACCTCGGCGTCGGAGGGGTCTTCTCGGAGGGTGCGGACGAAGAGCTGGGAGAGACGTGTGGACACCCGTCCAGCTTAGGGGCGTGCCCGGGTCACCACGGCTTGCCGTCGTAGTCACCCGGGTTCTGCTCGTAGTAGCGGTCGCGGTCGGTGTCCTGCTGTTGCTGCTGCTGGCTCTGCTCGCCCTGCTGCTGCAGCTGGTCGAGCGGGTCGTCGGACTCGGCCTGCCCCTCGCCCCCGCCGGGCTCGTCTCCCCCGGCACCGGGATCGCTGCCGTCGTCCCCTTCGGGCTGCTGCTCGTCGCCCTCGCCCCCCTGGGCCTGCTGCCCCTTCTCGTCGAGGCGCTGCTGGGCGTCGTCGAGGGGTTGGGAGGTGTCGGGCTGCCGGGGGTCCTCCGGCGGCTGGAAGCAGCCCTCGGGAGCCTCGTCGACGGTCTTCGCCCCGAGTTCGTACAGCGCCTCGGCGTCGGCGTAGCGCAGTTCGAGCAGGGCGTCATCGCCCTGGGCCTCGATCGTGAGCACCAGGTTGACCCGGATGACGCACGAGATCGTGGCGTCGTCGGGGGCGAGGTCGAGTGCCGTGACGAACTCCTGACGCGCGACGTCGAGCACGCCGATCTGGGCGTAGGCGGTCCCCCGGTCGAAGTGGTGCACCCAGGGCTCGACCACGTTGGCGACGCCGAGGGGCTCGGACCAGGAGGCGCTGCGCTCGAACTCCCTGTCGCCGTACGACCACTGCGTCAGGGCGGCGAAGGCGGGCAGGCTCAGCAGCTTCAGGGCCACGAGCAGGACGACGAGCACGACCGGGGCCGACCAGAGCAGCAGTCGACGCCGGAGGCGTCTCCGGTACTGCTCGACGTCGGGCCCGGCCTCGGCCTCGTGGGCGCGGCGGATCTCGTCGACGGGCGGAGGGACGAGGGTGTCGGTCACGGGCGGACTCCCCTGTCGGGTCGCGAGGCGTCGAGTCCCGACGGCGCACCGCGTCCTCGACCGCGTCCGGCGCGGACGGGCCGTGGTGGACGGACCTCGCCCAGTGCCCTCGCCACGAGTGCGACGTCGAGGAGCAGCAAGAGGAACAAGGGGATCGCGGCGATCCAGTAGAGGTCGATCAGGCTGTCGGCCCGCCCCTCGTCGGAGGCGACGGCACCGTCGCGAGCGTCCGCGACCGCAGCGTCGACGGATGTGTCGGCCGTGCGGTGCACGTACGGCACGCCGAGCTGATCGGCGATGCGCCGCAGGGCGTCCTCGTCGATCGTCGAGACGGCATCGGGATCGCCGGGCTGTGTGCGGTCCTGGATGTACTCCTTCGACGAGTACTCGTCGCCGTAGCCGTCGAAGACGCGCATCTTGCCTCCTTGCTCGGTGCCGTAGCCGAAGACGGCACCGCCGTCGACGTCGCCGGCGGATGCCGCGAAGCTCTCGGGCTCGGTGCCGCTGGTCTGCTCGCCGTCGCCGAGGTAGTAGACGACGTTGGCCCGTTCGGGCGCACTCTGCCGGGCCTCGGACAGCCGCTCGGCCAGCAGGTCGTTCGCCTCGCTGACGGAACTGCCGCTCGAGTAGTAGGTGACCTCTTGGTTCATGGCGTCGGCGGCGGCGACCACGGCGGAGGCGTCGTCGGTCAGCGGCGTCCGCAGGACGGCGGTGCTGTCGAAGGACAGCAGCGAGAACCGGGCTCCCGCCAGCTGCGAGGTGACCTCGGCGATGTCGGCCCGCACCCCGTCGAGTCGACGCCGACCGTCGCCCCAGTCCTCCGCCGCGATGCTCGACGTCGTGTCGACCACGAAGAAGACGTTGAGCTGGGCGACCGACGCCTGCGCCGACCCGCCCGGGAGGCTCGGCCGCACGGCGACGACGAGCAGCAACGCGACGATGACCAGACGTCGCACCCAGGTGAGAAGGGCCCGTCGTCGGCCCCGCTCGGCCACCACGCGCCAGCCCGTGAACCCGAGCAGGGCGACGGCGGCCACGGCGAGGAGCCACCAGGGCAGGACGGGCTGGAACACCAGCGCCCGGGCGATCACAGGCGCACCCGCCAGAGCATCACGAGCCCGCCCATCGCGACGAGCAGGGCGGCGATCGCCAGGGCCTGCGGGTGGTCGGTCACCACGAGCCGTCGGGCGCCGGTGAAGAGCCCCGCCTCGCGGGCGTCGATCTCGTCGACGATCTGCGGCACGGTCGTCGAGTCGTCGAGGGCGTAGTAGCCACCGTCGGTCGACTCGGCCGCGGTGCGCAGTTCGGCGGCGACCTGGTCGGCCACGGCGTCCGTGGCGTGGTCGGCGGGGTTCACCGCGTACACGCGGACGTCGCGCTCGGTCGCCAGGTCGGCAGCCTCGGTGAGCGTGAGCAGGGCCTTGCCGTTGACGTAGTTGTCGGTGGCGAGCACGACCGACTTGGGCCGCGTGCTGTCGTCGTCGCCGAACCCGAGGACGCACGACGCCAGACCGTCGCCGATCAGCGACGCACCGTCACCGAGGTCGGTGCCCGTCCAGTAGCGGGTCCCGTTCTCGCCCATGGTGTCGAACGAGTCGCGGTACTGCTCGAGTTGCGTGCGCACGAAGTCGTAGTCGTCGGTGAGCGGGAACGCCTGCACGGCCGAGCTGTCGAAGAGGTACAGCCCGACGCGTTCGCCGTCGAGCCCCTGCGAGAGGGTCGAGAAGGTGTCGACGATCTGGGAGTCGACCTCGGTCATCGAACCCGACACGTCGAGGCAGAGCATGATGTCGCGCTTGTACGACTGGGGCTCGACGACGTCGGTGCTCGAGACGCGGGCCGCGAGCAGGACGCTGATGCCGGTCAGCGCCACCATGGCGACGAGGACGACCGCGAGCGCGGCACGGTAGCGCCGGACGACGCGCTGGTACGCGGGCAGCGCGGTCAGCCGCTCGCCGTGCGCGACCGGGACGCCGAGGCGACGGAGGCGCGCTCTGTCGCGGCGCCTCCACCGCACGTAGAGCCATGCCGCGACCGCCACGACCGCCAGTGCGACCAACGGGACCCACCAGAAGATCAGCCCCATGACGACACCAGGTCCCTCGCGGTGGCGACGGCACGGGCCGGGTCGCCGGGCGCTTCGAGCCGGAAGGCCGGCGGGTAGTACTGCTCGACCGCACCGACGAGCCGGGGCAGGTTCGACTCGCGGAGGTCGGCGAGGGTCATCACGTGGGTGTCGACCCCGTTCGTCTCGTGCGCGAAGAACCGCAGGAGCAGGCTGAGCCGGGAGTGCACGCCACGGTCGTTCAGCCGCCCCGAGGAGGCGGCCGTCTCGACCTCGTCGATCAGGGCGAGGTACTTCTCCTTGGTGTCGGCGAGGGCGACCGGTCGGGAGGCCGCGCGGGCCGCCCGCTGGGCCGGAGGGAGGCGGCGGGCCGAGAAACGGATCACGAAGACGTACCAGGCGGCCACGAGTGCCAGCCCGACCAGGCCGAGCACCAGCCAGAGCACCCAGAGCGGGTACTGGTAGGGCCCGAAGAAGTCGTCAGCGCCCGACACGACGGTGCTTCTCTATCAGGGTGAACAGCCCGGGAACGACCTCGGCCTGGCTGCCGAGCCGTTGGCTGCTGATGCCGAGGGCCAGGAGCTCGCGCTCGGTGTCGCCGACGCGCCGCAGGGAGGAGTCGTCGAACTCTCGACGGAGCTGCGCGTTCTCGCGCAGGTACGCCGGCAGTCCGGCCATCTCGCGGACGTCGAAGACCTCGCCCGCCCGACCCGCGCGCGTCATCAGGTCGGCGTCGCCGATCGTCAGCCAGACGACCTCGTGCTGCGCGCGCAGACGCCGGAGCAACCGGGTGATGCGATCGTCGATCGCTAAGTCGTCGGTGACCACGAGCAGCATGGAGCGCCGCCGGATGCCCCGCGCGACCCACTCGAGCACGGCCGCGAGGTCGCTCGTCGGGGCGTCGAGGTCGACGCGTCGGTCGACCTGCCGCAGGAGGGTCTCGAGGTGGGCTTCGGTCGCGCCCGCCGGGTGCGCGCGGGTACCCGACGAATCGCCCGCCACCAGTGACACGACGTCACCGTGCTTGGCGGCGATGTAGGCGAGGGCGCCGGCCGCCATCAGGGCGATGTCTTTCTTCGATTCGCCGCTCGTGGCCGTCGCGGCCATGTTGCGACCGGTGTCCATCACGAGGACGAGGTTCTGCCGGCGGCTCGCGATGTACCGCTTGACCAGGGGCTCGCCGTGACGGGCCGTGGCCTTCCAGTCGATGTCTTTCACCTCGTCGCCCGGGACGTAGGCCCGGAGGTCGTCGAAGTCGTGGCTGCGCCCGTGGTGCACCGAGGCGTAGCCGCCCTCGAGCAGGTCGATCGTGCGTCGGTGGGCGAACAGCCCCATCTTCGTCCTGACGCGCAGCAACAGGCTGGCCACCGGCGTCAGGGGGTCTGGACGGCGCCGAACACGGCGTCGATGATCGTCTCGGGCGCGACCTCGTCGGCCGTGGCCTCGTAGTTGAGGATCATGCGGTGTCGCAGCACGGAGTGGCGCAGGTGCTTGACGTCTTCGGGGATGACGTAGTCGCGCCCGTGCAGCAGGGCGAGGGCACGGGCCGCCTGCATGAAGGCGATGCTGGCCCGGGGGCTGGCCCCGAACTCGACGTAGTCGGCAAGGGTCGCCGGGATGTACTGCTGCGGGTGCCGCGTGACGTAGATGAGCTGCACGATGTAGTTGACGATCGACGCGTCGACGTAGACGCGCTTGGCCAGGTCTTGCAGGTAGACGACGTCGGCCAGGCCGACGCCCGTGGACGGTGCGGCGGCCTCGTCGTAGACGCCGCTCTCGATGCGCCGGATGATCTCGGCCTCTTCGGCGGGGGTCGGGTAGTCGAGGATCTCTTTCAACAGGAAGCGGTCGAGCTGCGCCTCGGGCAGTTGGTAGGTGCCCTCTTGCTCGATCGGGTTCTGGGTGGCCAGGACGAGGAAGGGCGACGGCAGTCGGTAGACCGTGCCCCCGATGGTCGTCTGTCGCTCTTGCATCGCCTCGAGCATGGCGCTCTGGGTCTTGGCGCTCGACCGGTTGATCTCGTCGAGCAGGACGAAGTTCGAGTGGACCGGCCCGAGCTGGGTGACGAAGGTCGATTTCTGGGCGTCGTAGATCTGGGTGCCCGTGATGTCGCTCGGCAGGAGGTCGGGCGTGCACTGGATGCGCCGGAAGCTCGCGTCGATCGACTGCGCGATGGTCTGTGCCGCGGTCGTCTTGGCCAACCCCGGGACGCTCTCGAGCAGGACGTGCCCGCCGGTGATCAGGGCGACGAGCAGGGTGTCGCGGAGTGCGGTCTGACCCACGACCTTGCGGCCGAACGCCTGCGACACCGCCCCGACGATCTGCCGAGCCCGCTCGAGCTCGGCGGGCGTCACGGGGGCCGGAGCCGGCGGCGGGGTCGGGCTGGCGGTGGCGGTGTCGGTCACGCGCCCCACTGTAAACCAGTCCCCCGACAGCTCCCGTGCCCCCGGGCACCGCGCCTCATCGCCGGAGCGCGCGCCTCGCCAGCCAGTTGCCCAGGAACTGGACGAGCTGCACCAGCACGATGATCAGCAGCACCGCGGCCCAGGTCACGACCGGGTCGAACTGCCGGTAGCCGTAGAGCAGGGCGAAGTTGCCGAGCCCGCCGCCGCCGATGTAGCCGGCCACCGCCGACATGTCGACCAGCGCGACGAAGATGAACGTGTAGCCGAGGACGAGCGGTCCGAGCGCCTCCGGCAGCAGCACCGTTCCGATGATGCGGGCCGGGCCGGCCCCCGCCGCCCGTGCGGCCTCGATGACGCCCGGCTGCACGGTGAGCAGGTTCTGTTCCACGATGCGCGAGATGGCGAACGACGCGGCGAGCGACAGGGTGAAGATGATGGCCGGGTTGCCGCTGCCCGACCCGATGACGAACCTCGCCAACGGCTGGGCCGCGGCCAGGAAGATGATGAACGGGATCGGTCGGAACACGTTGACGACCACGTTCAGCACGCCGTAGACGACGCGGTTCGCGAAGAGGGCTCCGCCCCGCGTCAGGTAGAGCGCCAAGCCGAGCAGGAGTCCGCCGATGCCGCCGAAGAGGAGGGTCAGGGCGACGATGTAGACGGTCTCGACGGCCGCCTGCCACAGCATCGGCTGCAGTTCGATCAGGGAGTCCATCAGCGTCCTTCCGTGGGTCGGACCGACGTCGTCGGCGAGGTGGGCAGTTCGGTCGCGTCGTCGCCCAGCTCGGCGACGGCCGCTCGGACGGCCGCGTCGTCGCCGGTCACGGCGAGGGTCAGGGTGCCGAACGTGCGTCCCTGGATGTCGTTCACGCCGCCGAAGACGATCTCGAACGACAGGCCGTGACGCGCGAGCAGCGCGAAGACGTCGCGCTGGTCGACGCCACCCTCGGCGATGCGCACCGACACCAGGACGCCGGGGTGGCGGGCCCGCAGCGCATCGAGTTCGTCACCGTGCGGCGTGCCCGCGATGACCGTCGAGACGAACCGTTTGGTCGACGCCTGCTTCGGGTCGGAGAACACCTCGAAGGTGGGGCCTGTCTCGACGACGCGGCCGGAGTCCATCACGGCCACCCGGTCGGCGATCGACTTGATGACGTCCATCTCGTGGGTGATCACGACGATGGTGATGCCGAGCTCGGCGTTGACGCGTTTGAGCAGGGCGAGCACCTCGCTGGTCGTCTCGGGGTCGAGGGCGCTCGTCGCCTCGTCGGCGAGCAGGATGCGGGGATTCGTCGCGAGCGCGCGGGCGATGCCGACGCGCTGCTTCTGACCACCCGAGAGCTGGTCCGGCCGCGCGTGGGCCTTGTCGCCGAGGCCGACGAAGTGCAGCAGGTCGCTGATCCGCCGCTGGTGCTCGTCCCTGGGTACCCCCGCCGCCTTGAGCGGGAACTCGACGTTGCCCCAGACCGTCTTCGACGAGAACAGGTTGAACTGCTGGAAGATCATGCCGATGCCGGCCCGGACCGAGCGCAGTTCGCGCTCACGGAGGCCGGTGATCTCGCGGCCGTCGACGCGGATGCTCCCGCTCGTCGTGGGCTCGAGGGCGTTGACGAGGCGGACGAGGGTGCTCTTCCCCGCGCCCGAGTAGCCGATGATGCCGAAGATCTCGCCCTCGGCGATCTCGAGGCTGACGCCGTCGACCGCGGTCAGCGGTGCGGCGCCCTTCTCACGGGGCGGGTACGTCTTGACGACGTCGGTCAGGGTGATGGCGGGCACGCGTTCTCCTCGGCACGGGCGGAGGCCCGGACCGCGAGCGGATGCTGCGCGCGGTCCGGGCCGGGGTGGCGACCTGGTGGGTCAGCCGTTCTGTTCGACGAGCTTCTCGGTCTCGGTCAGCGACTTCTCGAGGTCGCTCGCGGGGATCTTCGTGATGATCGCCGTGCCACCCGAGTTGTCGACGACGCCGTCGGTGACGGCCTTGGTGTCCTGGTAGATCTGGACGAGCTTCTGGTAGGTGGCGTCGTCCTTGTCTTCCGCCCGGGCGGCGAAGACGTTGGCGTAGGGCACCGACGAGGGGTCGTTGGGGTCGTCCTGGGCGATGACGTCGTCGGTCGACAGACCGGCCTTCGTCGCGAAGTCGTTGTTGATGATCGCACCGGCGTAGTCGGGCAGTGACGTGGCGGCGAGGTCGGCGCTCACCGTCGCGACCTTCACCTTCGACTTCGACTCGTCGACGTCGTTGACGCCCGAGAAGATCGTCCCGCCGTCCTTCAGCGAGACCAGGCCGTTCGACTGCAGGACGAGCAGGGCGCGGGCCAGGTTGCTCGAGTCGTCGGGGATCGCGATGGTGTCACCCTCCTGGAAGTCGCTCAGCTCGGTGTACTTCGACGAGTACAGGGGCAGGGGGTAGATCGCCGTCGAACCGATCGGCACGATGTCGTTGCCGGATGCCACGTCGTACTGCGCGAGGTAGACGATGTGCTGGAACTGGTTCAGGTCGATCTCGCCGTCGGCGAGGGCGGGGTTGGGCTGCTCGTAGTCCGAGTAGTCCACGAGGTCGACCGTGATGCCCTCGTCGGCCGCGGCCTGCACGAAGTCGGCCCAGTACGGGTCGCTCGCGCCCACGACGCCGATGCGGACGGTCTCGTCGTCGCCACCGCCACGGGTGACTCCGATCGCGATGCCGACGGCGGCGAGCACGACGACGACCGCGACGATGACGGCGATCAGACGACCGGGGCCCTTCTTGGGGGCGTCGATCAGGGGGGCGCTGCTGGTCATGGGTTCCTCTCGGGGCGCTGCGGGAGCACCGCTCGGGGGTGGGCCGGGGCCGTCACGGTGCGTCGTCCATGCTGGCGGACGCCCCGGGGCGCGTCACATCGGGGCGTCACACGACGACACACGGCCCCGTCGGCCCGGCCGCGGACGCGACCACACGAAGGAGGCGCGGTGCGAGAGATCTCGCACCGCGCCTCCTGACGGGGTCGCGTCGCCCCCGGGGTGGACCCGGTCAGACGGTGACGACCTCGGGCGAGCCCAGCTCGCCGGGGGGCATCTCGGCAGCGAGACGGTTCGCCTCGTCGATGAGGGTCTGGACGATCTCGGACTCGGGAACGGTCTTGATGACCTCGCCCTTGACGAAGATCTGACCCTTGCCGTTGCCCGAGGCGACGCCGAGGTCGGCCTCGCGGGCCTCGCCAGGACCGTTGACGACACAGCCCATGACGGCGACGCGCAGCGGGACGGTCATGCCCTCGAGCCCGTCGGTGACGTCGTTGGCCAGCTTGTAGACGTCGACCTGGGCGCGACCGCAGCTCGGGCAGCTGACGATCTCGAGCTTGCGCTCGCGCAGGTTGAGCGACTGCAGGATCTGCAGGCCGACCTTGACCTCTTGGGCGGGCGGGGCACTGAGGCTGACGCGGATGGTGTCGCCGATGCCCTCGCTCAGCAGGATGCCGAAGGCCGTGGCCGACTTGATCGTGCCCTGGAACTCGGGCCCGGCCTCGGTCACGCCGAGGTGCAGGGGCCAGTCGCCGCGTTCGGCGAGCTGGCGGTACGCCTTGACCATGACGATCGGGTCGTTGTGCTTGACCGAGATCTTGAAGTCGTGGAAGTCGTGCTCCTCGAAGAGCGAGGCCTCCCACACGGCGGACTCGACGAGCGCCTCGGGGGTGGCCTTGCCGTACTTCTGCAGGATGCTGGGCTCGAGCGAGCCGGCGTTGACGCCGATGCGGATCGAGACGCCGGCGGCCTTCGCCGCGGCGGCGATCTTGCCGACCTGGTCGTCGAACTTGCGGATGTTGCCGGGGTTGACCCGGACCGCCGCGCACCCGGCGTCGATCGCCTGGTAGACGTAGTTGGGCTGGAAGTGGATGTCGGCGATGACCGGGATCTGGCTCTTCTTCGCGATGATCGGAAGGGCCTCGGCGTCGTCACGGCTCGGCACGGCGACGCGCACGATGTCGCAGCCGCTGGCCGTGAGCTCGGCGATCTGCTGCAGGGTGGCGTTGATGTTGGGGGTCGGAGTCGTGGTCATCGACTGCACGCTGACGGGGGCGTCGCCACCCACGAGCACCTTGCCGACCTTGATCTGCCGCGTCTTGCGGCGCGGGGCGAGGACTTCGGGGACCTTCGGCATTCCGAGATTGACTGCTGGCACGGAGTCATCGTAAACCTCGGCGCTGGACGCCGAGTGACGGACGCGTGACCGGTGCGTCACGGGTCGCTCGCGACCGGACGTCAGCCGAAGATGTCGATCGGGTTCACGATGTCGGCGTAGGTGAGCAGGACGGTCATGCCGCCGAGGAGGATCACGATGGCGAAGGTCACGGGGATGGCCTTGGCCGTGTCGACCGGGCCCGGGTCGGGCCGGCGGAGGAGCTTGGCGAAGCCGCGGCGGATCGCCTCGATCAGGGCCCCGGCCACGTGACCGCCGTCGAGCGGCATCAGCGGCACCAGGTTGAACACGAAGAGGGCGACGTTGAGGCTCGCGAGCAGCCCGACGAGGGTGCTGATGCGGTCGACCACCGGGATCGTGTCGAGGCTGGCGATCTCGCCCGCCATGCGACCGACGCCGACGACGCTGACCGGTCCGTTCGGGTCGCGCTCGGCCCCGCCGAAGGCGGCCTGGGCCACCCCGACCAGACGCTGCGGCAGGGTGACGATGACACCGACGACGTGCGAGATGTTGTCGCCGACCGCCGGCAGCACGGCCGTCACGGGCTCGCGCACCTTCTCGTAGGCGAACCCGATGCCGACGAAACCGACCTCCTGCGTCTGGGAGCTGCCGTCGGGGTTCGTCGCCACGGCCCCGCTCGACGTCGTCACGTAGCGCTCGGACAGGGCCGGAGTCACCTGGAGCGTGCGCTCGGTGCCGTCGCGATCGACCACGACGTCGAGGGTGTCGCCGGGAGAACGCTGCAGGATGCCCGTGATCTGGTCGCCGTCGGTCACGGTCGTCCCGTCGATCGACACGATGCGGTCGCCGTTCAGCATGCCCGCGGCGTAGGCCGGGGCCTCGGGCGCGTCCGAGGGGCAGCTCGTCTCGGTGGAGCCGGCGGGCAGGACGCAGGTGCTGACGCTGCCGACCGTCGTGCTCGCCTGCTGGACGCCGAAGCCGCAGAGCAGCACCGCGAACAGGACGATCGCGATGAGCAGGTTCATGAACGGGCCGCCGAGCATGATGATGACGCGCTTGTACACGGGCAGACGGTAGAAGGTGCGCGACTCGTCGCCCTCGTCGACGGTCTCGGCGCTGGCCGTCCGGGCGTCCTGCACGAGGGTGTTGAAGAAGCCGGTGCTCGACTGGCGCGCGCCTCCCCCGGTCCTTCCCGGGGGGAACATGCCCGACATCGAGATGTAGCCGCCGAGCGGCAGGGCCTTGACGCCGTACTCGGTCTCGCCCTTCTTGCGCGAGAAGACGGTCGGCCCGAAGCCGATCATGTACTGGCCGACCTTCACGCCGAACTTCTTCGCCGGCACGAGGTGGCCCACCTCGTGCAGGGCGATCGACACGGCCAGCCCGACGACCATGACCAGGACGCCGAGCACGAAGAGGAGGATCGTCTGCACCGGGCAAGGGTAGCCGCCCGTGCCCGGACGTCCACCGCGCCGGGGCCATGACGACGCTGGGAGCCCCGAACTGGGGCGGCGGGCTCAGCGGGCCAGCATCGCGTCCGCCTCGGCACGGGCCCAGCGTTCGGCCTCGAGCACGCCCTCGAGGCTGCTCTCGCCCGCGGTGTGCCGGTCGACGACGGCCTCGACCACGTCGAGGATGTCGAGGTACCCGACGCGTCCCGCGTGGAACGCCAGGACGGCCTGCTCGTTGGCCGCGTTGAAGACGGCCGGGTACGTCCCCCCCGCGCGCCCGACCTGCTTGGCGAGTCGCACGGCCGGGAAGGCCTGTTCGTCGAGGGGCTCGAACGTCCAGGTGGAGGCGCGGGTCCAGTCGAGCGGGACCCCCACGCCCGCGACGCGGTCCGGCCAGGCGAGCCCGAGCGAGATCGGGAGGCGCATGTCGGGAGGCGAGGCCTGGGCGATGGTCGAGCCGTCGACGAACTCGACCATCGAGTGGACGATCGACTGCGGGTGCACCGTGACGTCGATGTGGTCGTAGTCGACGTCGAAGAGCAGGTGCGCCTCGATCACCTCGAGCCCCTTGTTGACGAGGGTCGACGAGTTCGTCGTCACCACCAGGCCCATGTCCCAGGTGGGGTGCGCGAGCGCTTCGCGCGGGGTGACGTCGGCCAGCGATTCCCGTGTGCGACCGCGGAACGGCCCACCCGACGCCGTCAGGACGAGCCGACGCACCTCGCGGTCGGAGCCCGACCGCAGCGCCTGCGCGATCGCCGAGTGCTCGGAGTCGACCGGCACGATCTGGCCGGGGGCGGCGCGCTTCGTCACGAGATCGCCTCCGACGATCAGGCTCTCCTTGTTGGCCAGGGCGAGCGACGCCCCCGAGTCGAGGGCGGCGAGGGTCGGCGCGAGGCCGACCGAGCCCGTGATGCCGTTCAGGACGACGTCGGCCCGGACGTCGCGGACGAGCTGCACCGACTCGTCGGTGCCGAGCGCCGTGTGCTCGACTCCGAACTCGGCGGCCTGCGCGGCCACGCCCTCGCGGTCGGAACCGGCGGAGAGGCCGACGACCTCGAAGAGGTCGGGGTGGGCCCGGACGACGTCGAGGGCCTGGACCCCGATCGAACCGGTGGAGCCGAGGATCGTGATGCGACGCATGGGATCAGCCTAGGGCGAGCGTCGTCGGGGCCGCCCACCGCCGCGAGGCGAGCCGTGGTCGGACGGGCCGGGGGCTAGGCGACGGAGAGGATGTCGATGACGAAGACGAGCGTGTCGGTGCCCCCGATGCCGGCCGACGGTTGACCGGCCTCGCCGTAGCCCTCGGCGGGCGGGATGATCACCACGACCTGCGAGCCGACCGTCTGACCGATCATGGCCTTGGCGAATCCGGGCACGACCTGGTCGGTCGAGAACGGTGTCGGCGTTCCCTTGCCCCAACTCTGGTCGAAGACCTCGCCGGTGGTCCAGTTCACGCCCTGGTACTGGACGGTGACGTTCGCGGGGTCGGGGACGACGGGGCCGTCGCCCTTCTTCAGGACCTCGATCTGCAGGTCGGACGGCGGTTCGGTGCCGGGCGGGATCGTCACGGTGGGCCGACCGTCGTCGGCGAGCTCGACCGTCGGGAAACCGTCCTTCGGGGGCTGGGCCTCGCCCGTCGCCTTGGTCGGCACGATCGAGACGACGTCCGCGACGATCACCACGGGCGTGGGTGCGGCCGCCTGCTCCCCCGCGGTCGCGGTCGTCATGTCGGCCGCCGAGGCGACGGTCACCGTGCGGCTGCCCGAGGGCACGCAGGCGATCGCGTCGACGATGCCCGGCACGTAGTAGTCGGTGCTCACCGTGAGCTGCGTGGGCTGCTGGCCCTCGTCGAAACCGGCCGAGGTGACCTCGGCCCCGGTGGTCGCGTCGTAGACCGCGATGCGGACGTTGGCCACGGCGCCCTGCCCGGCGACCTCGCCGCTGCCCTCGACCAGGGTGGTGCGCTGGGTCGACGGGACCTCGAGCGGGGTGTCGAAGACGACCTCGGGCTTGCTCTCGACCTCGCCCGTGACGTCGACGCCGTCGGACAGCGCCCCCGACGTCGGCGCCTTGCAGTCGCCGGTCGCGCCGCTCGCCGTGGGAGACGGCTGGTCGGAACCACCCGTACAACCGCTCAGCACGAGGGCGACGAGCGGAACGGCCGCCACGGCGGCGAACCGTCCACGGCGGACACGGGCGGACGGACGAGGAGGCGCGGTGCGGATCATCGGGGAGTCGTCTCGGGGGTCGGCGGCGACGGTCGACTAGGAGACGGCGAGGATGTCGATGACGAAGACGAGCGTGTCGGTGCCCGAGATGCCGGCCTGCGGGGCGCCGGCCTCGCCGTAACCGTCGGCCGGCGGGATGACGACGACGGTCTGCGATCCGACGGTCTGCCCGACCATGCCGTCCGCGAAGCCGGTGATGACCTGGTCGGTCGAGAAGGTGGCCGGTGCACCGCGCGACCAGCTCTCGTCGAAGATCTCGCCGGTGTTCCAGATGACGCCCTGGTACTGGACGGTGACGGTGTCACCGGCCTGGACCGTGGCTCCGTCGCCCTTGATCAGGGTCTCGACACCGAGTTCGGTCGGAGCGTCCGCGTCGGGGACGGTCACCGTCGGGCGGCCGTCGGCGTCGAGCTCGACCGTCGGGAACCCGTCCTGCGGGGCCTGGGGCTCGCCGGAGGCGCGCAACGGGACGTCGGAGGTCGCCTGCGACGAGCTGCTCGGCGTCGCCGCATCGGAGGACCCGCCGGCGTCACCGGCACAGGCCGCGAGCGACAGGAGGAGGGCGGGGACGGCCAGGAGGGCGAGGGAACGGCGCATGGGGATCTCTCGGTCGGGGTGACGGGGGTCGTGCCGTGGGGCTCGGCGCGGCGGAGGTGCCGTGCCATTCTGCCTCACGCCGGGTCGGCTTCTCTGGACACCGCCACGACGGTGGGCTCGTGATCGACCGGGAAGGCGACCGACGCGGCGATGAAGCACTTGCGGCTCGCCTCGGCGTGCAGCTCGAGGGCGCGCTCGACCATGTCGTCGTCGGCGACGGTCACCCGGGGCCGCAGGGTCACCGAGGTGAAGCGACCACCGCCGTCGTGCGTCTGGGTCATCCGTCCCACGGCGGCGTCCTCGTACGCGACCACGACCACCCCGGCGGCCGCGGCGACGTGCAGGTAGCTGAGCAGGTGGCACTGCGCCAGTGCGGCGAGCAGCAGCTCCTCGGGGTTCCAGCGGTCCGCGTCACCGTGGAAGGTGCGGTCGGCCGACGCCAGGACGTCGTGCTGCTTGCCGGTGGCGACGATCGTGGCGTCGCGGCCGTACGAACGGTACGAGGTCGTGCCCTCGCCCCGGTCGCCCGTCCAACGGACGTCGACGGCGTAGTCGTGGTCGAGCATGCTGCCTCCCTCTCGGGCCCCTCGTCGGTGCGACGTGGTCGCGTGGCGGGCCTCGGTACACTCCCCATCATGACCGACCCCCGCCCCGCCGCGCCCTCCCGTCACCCCCTGACCGCCTCGGCCAGCGTCGAGCTGGCCGTGCTCGAGCGCTCGGGTTGGGACGAGAGCCGTCACCTCGGAGCCGGTGTCGTCGTGGACGCCGACGGACGCGAACTGCGTCGGATCGGGGACGCCGACGCGACCATCTACCCGCGCTCGTGCCTCAAGCCGTTGCAAGCGCTCACGGTGCTGCGGTCGGGGGTCTCCCTCGACGGTCCCCAGGCGGTGCTGGCCACGGCGAGCCACGCGGGCACGCCGGCCCACCTCGAGGTGGTCGAGGCGTTGCTCGGCCGGTCGGGCAGCACCGAGGACGACCTCCTCTGCCCGCCGGACTGGCCCGGTGACCGGGCCAGCGCCCGCGAGGCCACCGCGCCGCGCCGGCTCGCGATGAACTGCTCGGGCAAGCACGCCGCGTTCCTCCTCGCCTGTGCCGAGAACGACTGGGACCCGTCCCGCTACGTCGCCACCGACCACCCCCTGCAGGCCGCGGTGCGCGCGACGGTCGCCGAGTTCACCGGCGAGGCCGCTGACCACTCCGGCGTCGACGGCTGCGGTGCCCCGGTGATCGCGACCACCGTGGTCGGCCTGGCCCGGGCGATCGCGCGCATCACCGGGTCGGTCGGCGCGACCGGGCCGGGACGCGACGGCCACGCCGCGCATCTCGTCGAGGCCGTCCTGGGCGACGCCTGGGCGATCGACGGCCCCGGTCGAGCCAACACGGTGACGATCGACGAGCTGGGCGTGCTGGCCAAGCTCGGCGCCGAGGGCGTCATGGTGATGGGCACGACCGACGGCGTCGCGGTGGCCGTGAAGGTGCTCGACGGGAACGTGAGGGCCGGCACCCTGGTCGCGCTGCGCCTCCTGGTCGACGAGGGGGCCGTCGACGCCGCCGCCGCCGCTCGCGTCGTCGAGCGCACGCTCGAGAAGGTCACCGGCGGTGACGGCCTGGTGGGCCGCATCCGCCTGGGCAGCGGGGTCGACCGCTAGGCGCACCGCGCGACGTCGTCGAGCACCGACACGAAGGCGACCCGCAGGCTCTGTCGGCACGGCCGGCCGTCCTTGAAGGTGACCGTCGCTCCTCCGTCCTGACCGATCACGACGACGGTGTCGACCGGGGGTGGCTCGGCCTCGGGCCGGGCCCCGCCCGAGGTCGGCGCCCGGACCACCACGCAGTCGATCGCCGCGGCCGCGTCGACCGACGATGCCCCTGCGGCCCGGAGCTGACGGCGGAGGCCCGACGCCACGGCCTCGGCCACCACGGGTGGACCGACGACCCTCACGGCCGACGAGAGGGGCACGCACAGCGGAGCCTCGTCGAGGGTGGCCGCCTCGGCCCGGAGGCGTGCCAGACGTTCGGCGACCGGGTCGCCCGGCTCGAGGTCGTCCTCGGGACGCCCCTCGAGGACGAGCCCGCTGGAGGCGCGACCCACCCCGAGCACCAGCACCCGGGTCGGACGACGTGCGACGTCGCACTCGTCGAGCCGATCGGCCGTCGGGTACCAGTCGGCCAGCTCACGCGACCGCACCGCCCGGAGGCGCGCGACGACCTCGTCGACGTCGTCGAGGGCGGCCAGGAACCTCGACCGTTCGCGCCGTGCCGTGAGCGTCGCCCCGACGACACGGTCGACGGCCCAGCCGACGAGGACCGCGAGAGCCGTCGCGAGCGAGAGCCCGAGGACGGCAGGCGGCGCGGTCCACGGGACGAGAGCACCGCACGCGGACACGACGGCACCCGTCGACATCGCCGCCACGGGCGTCGCCGTCGGGCGGGGTCTGGCCGGCCCGGACGGCAGCCGGACGCGGGACGGCAGGACCGGTGACGCCGCGGTGGTCGAGGAGTTCATGACTCCAGTGGAGCGGAGCACCGGCCGCGGCGGGTACCGGGTGGTCGGGTCGGGGGAAGGACCGACCACCCTGCCGCGTGGGGAGGAGCCGTGGGTCAGACCACGACGAAGAACTGCTCGCCGATCTCGACCCGGGTGCCACGCGTCACGCGGACGCGGACTCCGGGATCGGCACGGCGGGGCGGGAGGTCACGAGGACGGACGACCGTCCCGTTGCCGGACCACCGGTCGCTGACCCAGAGGGCTCCGGCCTCCTGACCGAACTCCAGATGCGTCTTCGACACGGACTTGCCGGGATCGACGATGCGGACGAGCTGGTCGAAGCGCTCCCCCGGCTGGGGCGTCGGTGCACGGCCGACGAGGCCGGTCCCGTCGACCGTGATGCTCTCACCGGTGCTGAACTGCAGCACGTACTCGGTCCCGAGTGCGCCACGACGGACGATCCGGGTCTCGTCGACGTCGGCGTCGTCGGTCAGGTCGACGGGCGCCCGACGCGGGCGCCAGGACGGAGCCGACGACGACGTGGGAGCAGGGGGGACGTCGGCGACGCTCGGCGTCGCAGTCGCCGCCGGTCGTTCGGCGCGGAATCCCGGGACGTGGTCGATCGGTTCGGGTGCCGGGCGTGGCGTGTCGTCCTGCCGGTCGTCGGCGCCGTCTCGGACGGGTACGTCGTCGCCGGAGCCCGGGCCGTCCGGAGAGGTCCCGGCGTCGTCGGAGCCCGATCCGGCGCCCTCACGGTCCTGTGTGGCGGGACGACGGCGGAGGACGGACTCGTCGTCGGGTCGCCATTCGGGCGGGAGCGGGACGACAGGCCCCGTGAACGACAAGGCGACCGACTGCACGACCGCACCGCATTCGCCGCAGAAGATGTCGTCCTCGTCGATGGGTGCGCCACAGTGCGTGCACCGTTCGGGGACGACGGCGGAGCCCGGTTCGACGAGCGGTACGGGGTCCACGAGCGGTGCGGGCTCGACGAGCGGTACGGGCTCGGGGCGGTCGGAGTCGGGGAGGGCGGGCCGGGACCCGCTCGGGACCGGCGGGCGGAGGTCACGGCCGAGGGCGGCCACCGGGGCGGTGTCGCCGTCCCGCGGCCCGTCGGCCGTCGGCCGCACGAGAGGCGGCGGGCCCGCAGGAGGCGCGACCCGGTCGCCGGGGACGACCTCGGAGGAGGAGTCGGACGAGGGAGCGGACTCGTCCGGCATCACCGTCGCCTCGGGGTCGGTCGCGCCCTCGGTGTGGTCGTTCTCGACCGGCCGGGTTCCGTCAGGGGCGGTGGACGTCTCGACCTCGCCTGACCGGACCTCGCCGTCGTCGTCTCGACGTCCGTGGGGCGCCTCGGCGGAGAGGGGTTCGACGGCGACCACCACGTCGGGAGAGGACTCGTCCGATGCGAGAGGCGTCAACGACGCCGTCCAGAGCGGGGCGGACGAGGGGCGGGGCCCGTTGTCGGGGTGCTCGGAGGGCATTCGGAGCGGTGTGGGCGATCCGACCGTCTCGGGTGGCGGCGTCGCGAGGGCCCCGACGGGGCCGTCGGGGACGGCGGGACTGCCGGGGTCAGGGGTCCTCGGGGACTCGGCCCGCGCCTCCTCGGAGGCCGTCGGGCGGTCGTCCTCGCCCGTGGACACGACGGTTCGATCGTCGACCGGCCACACCGGGGGCTCGGGAGCCGACGCGGGCGCTTCGGACCGCGCGTGATCGACACGGGTCGGCTCGACCTCGACCCCGGGCACGCCGGTGTCGGCCTGACGGTCGCGCACCCACCACGGGGGTTGCGCATCGCTGCGGCGGGGGTGCGAGGTCGCACGCGGAGGAGCCTCGGGCAGGTCGGGCGCACTGGTGGCGTCGACGTGCTCGGCGGCGGCGTCGGCCCGACGTCGGGCAGCCGCGAGGTCTGCGCTCGAGACCGCCCGACCGCATTCGCCGCAGAACATCGCGCCGACGGGCAGGGGGCTGGCACAGGTGGGGCAGTACATCAGTCGTTCCTCTGTCGCTCGGGAGGGGTGCGCCCATGGTAACCACGCAAAGATCGGAGCGAGACCGCCGCGGCGAACCGCTGCCGCCTCGTGAGCCCGACGCCGAGGGCGTGTCTCATCTCGGCGACGGCCGTCCAGACGCGGTCGGCGTCGGACTCCGCGGGCGGGTTCGGCGAGAACACCGCACGGTCCGCCACCCGGGCGAGCACCGCGGGACGCGAGCCACCGACGACGGCGGCGACCTCGCTCCGGGTCGCCGCGGGCGGGGTGCGGATGCCGTGGTCGACCACGGCGTCCTGGAACTCGTGCCAGCCGCCGCTGATGCGGTCGGAGGGACTCGTCGCCGTCCGGCGGCGACGACGCCGCTGCGCCTTGAGGACCACGACCGTCACGAACGGGGCCGCGAGCAGACCGGCGACGAGGGCGCTCCAGCCGACGACCCGCACGACCGCCAGGACGATGGCCAACCAGGCCGGAGGGGTCTCGGGATCGTCCTGCTCGGACTGCGGCGGCGTCTGGTCGTCCCGCATCTGAGGGTCCTGGGGTGGGGGCTGGACGACGGACTCGGGCCGGGAGATCTGCGTCGGGTCCTGCACCTGGTCCTCGGGGATGGGACGTTCGGCCGGGTTCGGGTCGAGCGCCACCCAGCCGTACTGGGCGGTGTCGACCTCGATCCAGGCGGTCACGCTGGACCCCGTGACGTCGACGGGGCCACCGTCCGTCTCGGGGGCGAATCCCATGACGACCCTCGCGGGGAACCCCAGCCGGTCGGCCATCAGCGCGGCGGCCGTCGCGTACTGCTCGGCGTCGCCGATCATGACGGGGTCGGTGAAGAGCTGGGCGATGCGGTCCGCACCGTGCCCGGATCGGCTGACGGGTTCGTCGGCGGTGACGCCGTGGCTCACGTAGCCGTCCTCGCGCAGGGCGCTCAGCGCCGCCCGGAGGCGCGCCCCGGGGCCCTGGACCCCGGCGACGTCCTCCTCGAGCGAGGAGGTGAGCTCGTCCGGCACGTCCCGCGGCGTCGGCACGGTGGCGGTCCCCGGTGTGAGCGCGTCGAGCTCGTCGTCGCCGGGCTGGCGGGGCTCGACCGCGTCCAGTCGGTACGAATCGCCCTGTCGCAGTCCGCCGAGGACGGCCGCCGTACCCGTGAGGTCGTTGTAGAAGAACGCGTCCCGCCGGGCATCCGCCGTGGGTCCGCCGAACGAGACGGACTCGAGTCGGCCGACGGTGGGGAGCCAGAGGTCGCCGTAGGCACCGATCGTGACGTCCACCGCGGTCGCCTGCCCGTCGACCCGGGATTGGTCGACGTCGGACGGCACGCGGGTGAAGAACCCGGAGGCGCTGTCGACCTCGCCGCTGCCGACGCTGTAGACGACACCGTCGTAGGTGTCGAGCGTCGCCACCCGCAGTCGCTGACCGTCGCGGAGGCCCGAGACCGTGAGGAGCGCCTGGTCGACGGTGGGCTCCTGTTCGTACGCCCGGAAGCCGCTGAGCGGGCTGACGTGGTCCCGCGGATCGAACGGTTGCTCGACCACCGTGCGGGCCACGGTCCGCGCGGTGACCGGCGGGATCGCGGCGACGGCGACCGTGCCGGCCGTCCCTGCGACGGCCAGCGTGGCGAACGCGCCGACGACGGCACGGACGGCCACCGGGCGGTGCCCGGCAGACGTCGTGACAGCACGGGTGGTGAGGGCCCCGAGCGCGAGGCGACGTCGACGGAGGCGCCACCAGACGACCCAGGCGACCACCGTCACCAACACGGCGAGACCGGTGACGCGGGGCCACCAGGCCTCGCCCGGACCGAGCACGATCGCCGCGATCCAGACGACGACGGGAACGACGACGGCGAGTTCTCCGCGTCGGCTGCGGAGCGCGACGGACAGGCCGACGACCGTGCCGACGAGGACCAGCGCGAAGACCGGCACCAGCAGGGCCTCGTAGCTGCCCACCGGCAAGGCGATGGTGACGAGCTGCTTCCAGCCGAGAGCGGTCGCCGAGACCAACGTCAGGAGGCCCCGACCCGTGGGCAGCACGCCGCCGAAGGCTTGCGACGGCACGGCGAGCGGCACCCCGAGCAACAGGTACGCCACGATCGTCGCCGCGAACACCCACACGCTCGACAGCCGGAGGGCGGCGGTGCCCAGCGCGATGACCACGCCGACGGCGAAGGCGACGACGACGAGCACGACGAAGGCGGCGCTCTCGTACACCGGCCAGAAGGTCACGGTGGCGGCGCCGAGCGAGGCCGCGAACAACGCGACGACCCAGGCGACGAACGGGGCTCGCAGTCGTGACGGCCGCGCGCGGGACCGTGCGCGCGGAGCAGGCGCCGCGGGCCCCGCGGGCGTCCGGACCCCGTCGACGACGCTCATGCGCTCGCCGTTCGGGCGAGCGACTTCTGCAGGTCCTCGAGGAACCCGATGGTCAGCACGGTGAGATCGGCGATGCGCCTCATGCCGGGGACCGTCTCGGGGTCGCACACGATCGCCACCGCCTCCACCCCCAGGGGGAACTGCAGGGCTGCGGCGCGCATCTCGGTGACCGTCGTCGTGGACCCGACGACGAGGAACGCCACCGAGATCCCCACGACCTGATCACCCGCCACCCGCGCGACGTCGGTGATGGCCAGCGCCGACTCCGCCGACGTGACGACCGCGAGTTCGTCGAGCAGGCGGTTCCGGGTCAGCGTGCTCAGGGAGCGGATCTCGAGGTTCTTCCGCTTGGCGAACTCGGGGGTGGTCTCGCCGACGACGACGCTGACCTCACGCGCGTCACGGATGGCGCGGGCACCGAGAGAACCCGCGACGCTGACGGCCAGTTCGAACTCGTCGTCGTTGGCGAAGTCACCGGCCGCGAGGCTCAGCGCGATGACCAGGTGGCTGCGCCGGCTCTCCTCGAACTGCCGCACCATGTAGGTGCCCGTCTTGGCGGTCGACTTCCAGTGGATGTTCCGTCGTTCGTCGCCCGGCTGGTACTCGCGCAGGGCGTGGAACGAGATGTCGCTGGGCGAGAGGTCACGCGTCGGGTTGCCCTCGAGGTCACGGATGAGACCCGTGCTCGTGCTCGGGATGCCGATGGTGCGAGGGTGCACGAACACCTCGGTGACGCCGGTCCACTCGATCTCGCGTCGGGCGAGGCCGACCGGGTCGCCTCGCACGGTGCTGACCGGACCCACGGCCACGACGCCGCGTCGCGTGGTGGGCAGGTCGAACGACTCGGCGACCTCGTCTCCCGATCGGAGGCTCGGCAGGCCGATCTCGGCGAGACCCGGACCGACGGGGACCTCGACGGACACTCCGAGGATGCGGCGGGCGCTCGCGTTGCGCACCCGCACGGTGCCGGCCGCCGGGGCGCCGACGGCCACGCGCTCGTGCGGGATCTCGAGCGTGATGCGGACGGTGTTCCGTCCGACGAGAGCGAGCCCTGCGACGAGCAGCAGGACGATCGCGGCGAAGCCGACCACCACGAGCTCGGTCCAGCCGAGCAGGTAGCCGACGAGCAGCCCGACCGGTGCGGCGACGAGCATCGACCACCCGAAGGGCGTGACCACCGAGGAGGCGCTGGTGAACGCCCGGCGGACGGAACGGCGAGCCCCACGCGTCGTCCTGACCAGCAGGACGAGCAGGTCCGCTCCGATGCCGGTACGGTCGCCGACGATCCGGGTCCGGGCGTTCGTCAGTCCTTGCGTTCCCGTCGAGAACGCGGAATCGAATCGCTGGTCGGCGCCACGGGTGCCGACCCGCGGTCGTGTCCGGCCGGCGCGGGACCCGTCCACGGTCGACCCCGGCGCGGGCCGGGCGGCCCGGTCGGTGCCTCGGGGACGCTCGCTCACACGGCTACCCGCTCGGCGGGTGGCGCCGTCTCGATGAGCAGCTGGCTCACGACGCTGGACGGCGTGACCCCGTCGAACTCCGCTTCGGGGTCGAGCACGAGACGGTGGGCGAGCACGGGCTCGGCGAGCGACTTGACGTCGTCCGGGATCACGTAGTGACGACCGAGGGACGCCGCGTAGGTCTTGGCCGAACGGACGAGGGCCAGCGCACCGCGGACGCTCACACCGAGACGGACCTCCTGGGCCGTGCGCGTCCCGTCGACGAGCCGGGCGACGTAGTCACTGATGGTGGGCTCGACGTGCACGGTGCGGGCGAGTTGCGCCATCTCGGTGATGACCCCGGCCTGGACGATCGGGTTGAGGCTGCCCTCGTGGACCCTCGTGGCGGAGCCCTCGAGGATGCGGACGGTCGCCGCGTGGTCGGGGTAGCCGATCGAGGTCTTCATGATGAACCGGTCGAGCTGGGCCTCGGGAAGACGGTAGGTGCCGGCCTGCTCGACCGGATTCTGGGTGGCGATCACCATGAACGGCGAACCCACGGGGTGGCTGACGCCGTCCACCGTCACGCGGCTCTCTTCCATCACCTCGAGGAGGGCGGACTGCGTCTTGGGGCTGGCGCGGTTGATCTCGTCGGCGAGGACGATGTTGGAGAAGATCGGCCCGCGGTGGAACTCGAACCCACCGGCCTTCTGGTCGTAGATGCTGACGCCTGTGATGTCGCCGGGCAGGAGGTCGGGGGTGAACTGCACGCGGTTGCTCGAGCCCTGGACGCTCTGGGCGATCGCGCGGGCGAGCGAGGTCTTGCCCGTGCCCGGGAAGTCCTCGAGCAGCAGATGCCCCTCGCTCAGCAGAGCCGTGAACGACAGCCGCACGACGAAGGTCTTGCCCAGCAGCACCTGGTCGACGTTGGCCACCAGTCGCCCGAAGATGTCGGAGAACCAGGTCGCCTGCTCGGGGGTCATGCTCATGTGTCTTCGTTCCTCGATGTGTCGTTCATGGGCTTCAGCCGCAGGTGACCCGTGCGTAGCCGCTGTCGGTCTTGCCGTCGACCGTCCCGCGGATGCGGACCTCCGTCGCCGAGGGATCGACCCGGGACGTCGTCGTGTACGCGCCGTTCCTGTCTCCCGACTGCCAGTTGTCCAGGATGAGGGGCGACACGTTGAACTCGACCGTCGCTGAGAAGTCGAGGTTACCGTTCGACGGCGGGTTGACCACGAGGGGTTCGCCGGGGACGCACGAGACGATGACGGGCCGCACCGTCACGGGCGTCGCGGCCTGACGATCGGACGCGGCGCCACAGAACGTCTCGGAAGCGTCTCGACAGCCTCGGACGTAGACCTGGAGTTCGGTGCCGTATCCCCCGGTGGAGACGAAGCCGTCGGCGGCCAGGGGCTGCCAACCCGTCTGCCCGTTCTGCGACCACTCGAATCGGGCTGCCGTACCCGACACCACGTCGGTCGCGGAGACCCTGACGTCGAAGCGTCCCCCACCGTTCTCGATCGACGCCACGGTCGCGCGAGCAGCACCGGGGGCCTTGAGTGCCGTGGTGCGACCCGAACCCGCGGAACAGAAGGTGCCGTTGTCCGCCTTCACGACGTAGAGGTAGGTGACGCCGTCCTCTGCGGACGAGTCCGTCGCTCCCCCGCCGGCGAGGGGAACGGGGTCACCCGGGGTGTCGCAGGACACCGGCCCGTCCGAGCCGGCGACGCGGACCACCCGGTACGTGGGAGCCGATCCGCCGTTCGCGGTCGACGGCGTCCAGGTGATCTGCACGCCGCCGCTCACGGGAGTGGCCGTGACCTGGGGTACCCCGGGGCTCCCGACGGGTACCACCCGCGTCAGGGACGCCCGGGCCCACGCCGCCTCGCTGTCGACGTCGGCGTCGTTCTTCGCGAAGACATTCACCGTGTAGTTCTGGTTCGGGACGAGGCCGGGGATGACGCTCTGCTGCACCCCACGGCGAACGGTCTGGAATCCCGTCGTGGGCCCGGACCATTCGACGACGTACGACTGGATCGCGGAGCCCGGCCGGGGATCCGGCGAGTCCGTCCACGTGATCCGGGTGTCGCCCTGGCCCGACGGCACCGCAGTCGCGCTCAGGCCCGTGGGTGCGGCGGGCACGTAGTCGGCGCTGTAAGCGGGACTCGGCGCCGATGCAGCGGAGTCCCCGACGCCGTTGGTGGCGACGACCGTGAAGGAAAACCGCTGGCCCGCGGGCAGGTCGGTCAGGGTGCAGACCGTCGCCAGCCCGCAGGCCTTGGAGTACGAGCCCCCGGCCGAACCCGCCCCGGTCAGACGGTAGCCGGTCAGCGGCGAGTTGTTGGCCGCGGGAGCCGTGTAGCTCAGGGTGAGCTGTCCCCCCGTGAAGGTGCCCGTTCGGACCGGGGCATTGGGGGCGTTCGAGACGTCCTGCACGCTGATGGTGACGGTGCCCCAGACGTATCGGTCGGGGTCGTCCGTGACGTCGGCGACCTGGTACTGGAGGTTCGTGTCGCCGGGGGCCGCGGAAGCCGCGACCGAGACGGCGAGACTCCGGTTGTCACCGCTCGGCGTGATCGAGACGCCTGCCGGCACGCTCGACCCGTTCAGCCCACGGATGGCCACCACCCGCAGCGCCTGCCCGGGGAAGGGATTGGTCGCCTGGTCGTTCTGCAACACGTCGACCGAGGTCGAGGCCCCGCGCTTGACGACGGCACGATCGGCGGCCGGTTGAGCGAGCGGGCGGGTCGATCCCACGACCGACACGGTGACGGCACCGCTCCGGCCCGGGTTGAGGGCATCGCTGACGGCGACGGGGAGCGACCTGCTCGTCCCCTTCGCGGTGCCGGCCTCGGCCGAGACGGTGAGCTTAGACCCGGACAGGTCGAAGCCGACGCCCGCGACGCCGCCCTGTTCGACCGAGTACCGGAGCTCGTCGACGTCGTCCGGATAGGGGTACGTGGTGAGCCGAGCGAGGTCGAGCGTGCGGGACTGGCCCGGTTCGAGGTCGATCGAGGTGCCGTTGAAGACGGGTGGCTGGTTCTCTCGCGACGTCACCGTGATGGGCAGCACGAGCGACGCCGTCCGACCGTCCGGGTCGTCGGCCGAGCGACCGTCGGTCACCTGGAACGAGATCGAGGCCGTACCCGAGAACAGGTCGGCGGACGTGAACCGGAGGGTCGTGTCGTCGACCACGAGGTCGTCGCCGTTCGAGTTCGTCGCCCGGACCGTCGCGGGGTCGGTCAGTCTGACTCCGTTGGTGCCGGCGGAGATCACGTAACGGTCGAGGTCGATCGTGACGGCCTTCTCGCTCTCGACCGTGATCGGACGGACCGTCCGGTCGACCTGCGGAAGGGCGTCGTCGAAACCGGGCACGACGATGAACGCGTAGGAGCGGACGCCCGGGTCGTCCTTCCTCGAGACCGAGAACGGGACGATCTGGCTCGAGTCGGTGATGCGGACGGTCACGCGTGAGTTCGGCGTCACCTCGGCCGTCGAGCCGAATCCCGGGGCCAGTCCGAGGTCGAGCTGCGACGTGCTGCCGTCCGAGAAGAACACGTTGGTCAGGGGGTTGACCGTCACGGTCTGCCGACCGGCGATGTCGCTGAGTCCGAGCACCGTGTCGTCGGCGAGCGGGTAGTTCAACGGTGCGTCGGGGTCGACGGTCACGGTGACGAAGGTCGAGCTCTGCCCGCCGCGCTCGTTCGACACCGTGTAGACGAGGCCGTACGTCCCGGGGGTCTCGGGGGGCGTCACCGACACCATCGTCCCCGACACGACCTTCGCGACGACGCCCTCGCCGTTCGGCTCGACGGCGTCGACCGACAACGCGCCCCCGTCGGGGTCGGAGTCGTTGTCGAGCACCCGGACCGTGATTGAACCCCCGGGTCGCATCGTCACGGCGTCCGCGACGGCGATCGGGTTGCGCGATCCGTCGGCGCGGGTCGAGATCCCCACACGGACAGTGCCCGTGGCCCGGGCACCCAAGCCGTCCACGACCGCGTAGGTGAAGCTGTCGGTGCCCGCCGAGCTGGCGTTCGCCTGGTACTCGACGTAGTCGGTGCCGACGGTCGACACGCTGCCCTTCTCGGGGTTCGTGCCCACCCCGAGCAGCTGGACCGAGTCGCCGTCGGGATCGATGCCGTCGAGCGGGACGCCGATGCGCACGGTCTCGCCTGCGACGACGCGCGCCGTCACCGACTGGGGCGCGGGGGCGGCGTTGCTGCCCGCGTCGACCTCGCGGACCGCGATGGCGACCTGGGCCGAGGCCCGCTGCCCGTCGGGGCCCTCGACGGTGTAGGTCGCCGTGACGTTGCCCGGGGTGGTGGGGGCCAGGTACCGGAGACGGTTACCCGACGCAAAGAGCAACCCGCTGCCGGCCGGGACGTCCCTCTCGAGTCGCGGCACCAGCGTCAACTCGTCGCCGTCGGGCTGCTCGTCGTTGGCGAGGACGTCGATGTCGATGGAGTCCCCCACCCGGACGGTCACCTGGTCGTCGGTCGCGATCGGCGGCTGGGTGATCGCCCGGCGCGGGATCTCGACCACCGTCACGGTGCCGGGCGCGGAGGCGAGGCCGTTGCTGACGGTGTAGCCGAAGGTGACCGGCCCGTCGTCGAGCGGGGCCGCGAGCGTGATGCGGGCGTAGCGCTGATCGAGGGTCTCGACCCTGACCCCGGACGCGGCGGGCACGGCATCGGTCGCCGTGAGCATGAGGACGTTGTTGGCCGGGTCACGATCGGTCGCGACGACGTCGAGCGTCTGCGTGCCCAACGTCTCGACGAAGATCGTCTTGGGCGTCGTGACGGGCGGTGTGCCCGCGTCCGGAGGGGATTGGACGTCCACCCTGACCGTGCCGGTCGCCGTCTGGTCGCCGTCCGTCACGGTGTACTCGAGCAGGTGGGTCCCGGGCACGTCGCTGAGGAACCGGAACGTGCCCTGTTCGTAGTTCGGCGTGACGGTGACGTCGGCCTTCGCCGGGACGCTGTTCAGCTTGACGGTGCCCGTGCCGCCTCGAGCGTAGGTCAGCGGCCGCACGGTCAGCTGCTGGCCCGCATAGGCCTGCTGCGAGAAGGGCAGGGCTTCGAGGGGCACCTGCCCTGCCCCCATCACGGTGATCGCGAGCGATCCTCGCCCCTCGTCACGGCCGTCCGAGACCGTCAAGGGGACCTCGACGGTCGCGTCGCCCGCACCGGCGTCCTGGTAGACGACGTCCCCCGAGGGCTTGTACGAGAGCCCCGCCGCCCCTCCTGCCGAGGTCAGGTAGAAGGCGTCGCCGTCAGGGTCGATCCAGTCGCCGAGCACCGAGGTGGTGACCCGCCCCGACGACGACACCGACGCCGACGTCCTGCGCGCCTGCTGCGGCGGCGAGTTCTCCGACGGTTGGCGGACGGTGAGGGTGACCGTCGCGCTGGCCTGACCGCCGCGTCCGTCGGAGATGGTGTAGTCGACCGAGAACGTGCCGGAAGCCGAGTCGGTGAGGGTGAGGAGCACCTGTTGTCGGTCGTTGACGAGGTCGATCCGGCCGACGGCATCGTCGAGTGCGGACACGTCGTCGATCACGAGCGGGTCGCCGTTCGGGTCGTAGTCGTTGAGCAGCACGGGCAGGGTGCTCGCTCGACCGGGTCGTGCGCCGAGCGCGTCGTCCACGGCGACCGGTGGTTTCTGGTCGAGATCCAGCTCGGGCGGTTGCTGGTCGTCGTTCTCCTGTTGCTCTTCTTGGTCGCGGTCCTCTTGGAAGAGGTCCGACCAGTTGTCGATGAGCTCGCCGGAACGCTGGACCGCCCACGACCGACCCGACGCCGGATCGTTGAGCACGACCCGGCGCGCGTTGACGTCGAAGACCAGGCTCGCCCCTCCGGTGACCTGGTCGAGGTCGAGGACTCCCCCGCGGGCCGACGCACAGTCGCTCCACGCCGACCCGCCCGCCCAGGCGCCGAAGCGGCAGTCGCCGACGACGACGGGTCGCGCGGGCTTGCCCTCGCGTCCGCCGACGACCTCGGCGACCCGTGAGGAGTCGATCGACACGGACAAGAGGCCGGTGGACGTCGCGACCAGGACCTCGTCGCCCGTGTCGGACCCCGTCTGCAGGGCGAGCCCGCCCGAGGCCCGGTCGGACAGGTCGACCTGCCGTCCGTCGACGACCAGTTCCCCCGTGACGGCATCGAGCACGGCCCAGTGACCGCCGACCGAGGCCACCTGGTACCCGGAGGACGACGAGGCGGGCACGTCGTGCGTCTCGGCGACGTCGGGTGACACCGTTCCGTCGAAGATCGACACCCTGCCGGTGTCGGACGAGTAGGCGACCACACGGCCGTCGGGCGTGACGTCGGTGACCAGTCCCTTGCCGAGGCTGAGATCGGGGTCGACCTCGTTGCTGAAGGACGCCAGGTCCGAGAGCGGTTGGCTCCAGACCTCCCCCGTGCCCTGTGACACGACGAGCACACGGTCCCCGGCGATCGACACGTCGGGCGATTCGGGCGGGAGCGGGACGCTCTCGGCCACCTCGGCCGTGGCGGTGTCGACGACACCGACCGTGGCGTTGCTGCGATCCACGAGCAGGACGTCCTGCTCGCGTTGGACGACCGAGAGGTCGGCACCGGTGCCGCGCACGGCGGAGTTGAGCTGCAGGACGTCGGTGTTCGCCCGACCGATCGCGGCGCGTTCTCCGTTGGCGACCCAGACCGTTCCGTCGGAGAGGTCGACGCGCTGGGCCTCGTAGCCACCGCTGGCCACGGCGACGGTCGTCACGAGCGTGGCCACCACGACCACTCCGACCCCGGTGACGACGGCGGATCGACGACGGGAGGCCCAGTAGAGCAGCCGCCCCATCAGCCCTGACCCGCCGTCGCGCAGTTCTCGTTGCTCTCCGGGCCGGTCGAACCACCGCGGCTCACGGAGACGGTGATGCAGACCTCGTCACCCGGGTCGGCAGGGGTGGCGACGAACCGGTCGGCGGATTGCTGGCTCGTCTGCCCCCCGGTCGAGATGACGTAGGTGTCACCTGCCCGGAGCCCCGGGTCGCTCCAGGTGAAGACCACCGAGGAGCCGTCGCTCGACGACGCGACGTCGGCCACCCGGGGGATGTCGGTCGACGTCGAGCGGACGAGCACCAGCGTCGCGGCGGCTGCGAGACCGATCCCCACCACCGACGCCGCCACGAGGGCCCACGTCACGACGAGCAGCGACCGACGCCGCGTCGGACGTGTACCCGTGCTGCGAGGCACGGCGCGGCTCTGCTGGAGCGAACCGCCGTGCTGCGCCTGGACCTGGGCCTCGGTCGCCCGGCGCCGGCGGCGACGCCGCGAGGCCTGCACGGGGGTCACACCCCGGAGGCGCGTCTTGTCCTCGAGGTCGGCCACGGTCGCCAGGGCCCAGTCGTCGACCGCCACCTCGATGGGGGTCTGCGCGACGCCGATCTCGCTCTCGACCTGCTGGAGCTCGCGCACGAACTCGAGGACGCTGGCCTGGCGGTTCTCGGGGCGCCGCGACATGGACCTCGCGAGCAGTCGCTCGAGGGTGGGAGGGACGTCCGTCCGTCCGGTCGGCACGAGCTTGGCCTTGTCGATGCGACCGATCAGGTCGGACGCGCCGTTCTTGTCGCCGCCGAGGACCTCGAAGGGGCTCCGGCCCGCGAGCAGCGAGTACACCGTCGCCCCGAGGGACCACACCTCGGACTCGATGGTGCCGTTGGTCTCGTCGAGCAGCACCTCGGGGGCCGACCACGGGATCGACATGCCGACGACCTCCTGCGGCTCGCTCTCGCTGAGGGACGCGGCGATGCCGAAGTCGGACAGCACGGGGTGTCCGTAGGCCGTCATGAGGATGTTCGACGGTTTCAGGTCGCGGTGCAGGACGCCCTGCCGGTGGGCCGTCTCGACCGCGCTGCCGATCTTGACGCCGATGCGCAGCACGTCGGCGACGGGGATGCGGTCGCGCCGGTACCGCTCGCTCAACGACGACGAGCAGAGTTCCATCACCAGGTACGGACGGCCGTCGGCCGAGACGCTGGCCTGGAACACCGTGAGGATCGACGGGTGGGCACTCAGCTGGGCCATGAGGTTCGCCTCGGCCTGGAACATCTGGCGGACCTGGTCGTTCACGACCTCGCTGAGCATGACCTTCACCGCGACCTGCCGGCGCGGCATGTTCTGTTCGTAGAGGAACACGTCGGCGAAGCCGCCCGACCCGAGCACGCGCACATGCGAGAATCCCGGCAGGACGGGGGGCGCCGAAGGCAGTCGTCGAGCCACGTCGCCTCCTCTGGGGATCGATGCCGGGTCGGCTGGGCGGAACAGGTCGGCGTCGGTCCGACCGCAGCCATTCTACGTGGGGGTCCCCGACGCCCGAGAGGCCCGTGGGCCCCCCTGTGGACGGACCCGGTCCCCCCATTTCGGGGGCGGGGCCGTCCGTGTCCGCGTGTCGCGCCTACTCGGCGTCCGTCGTCTCGGCGCTCCGGACGTCCACGACGACGGCCGTGACGTTGTCGCGTCCACCCGCCTCGACGGCGGCCTCGACGAGGGCCGTCGCCGCTGGCTCGGCACCGTCGACGCCGCCGAGGAGCTCGGCGATCCGCCCGGCGGACAGTTCTTTGGTCAGGCCGTCCGAGCAGACGAGGAGGCGCAGGCCGGGTCGGGCGGGCACCCTCCAGTAATCCGGACGCGGGTCGACGTCGAACCCGACCGCCCGGGTGATCACGTTGCTGTCGGGGTGCTTCTCGGCGTCGTCCGCGTGCAGGAGCCCCGCGTCGACCATCTCCTGGACGACGGAATGGTCGACGGTCACCTGGCGGAGACGGCCGTCTTCGAACATGTACACGCGGGAGTCGCCCACGTTGAAGACCGTGAAGTCGACCTCGGCGCCTTCTCCCTCTCGTGAGAGGAACGCCCCGGTGGCCGTCGTGCCGACCCCGAGCTCGGTGTCGGCCGCCGCCACCGCGATGTCCTCCGTGGCCACGCGGAGGGCCGTCTCGACGTCGTCCGTGGTGGCGAACGGGCGTGACGCGATCTCGCTCATGCGGCGCACGACCGCGTCGCTCGCCACGTCGCCCGCGCTGTGCCCTCCCATGCCGTCGGCCACGACGAACAGCGGCGCCTCTGCGAGGTAGCTGTCCTCGTTGTGCGCTCGGCGACGACCCACGTCGGTCACCCCCGCCCAGTCGAAGGTGAGCCCCGGGCCGTCGAGGCCGAGGGCGTGGGCGGTCGTGGGGCGGCCGAGCTCTGTCACAGGAGGGGTTCTTTCGTCGGGATGATGCGCTGGGGAGGCAGGATCTCGAGAAGGTTCCCGTCACCTACGTCCACTATCGTGCCTGCACGGGCGACGAGCGACTCGCCTTGCCGGAGAACGACGGGAACGCGTCCGGGCTCGATCACCCGGGTCCCGTTCGTCGAACGCAGGTCGGTGACGACGACGGTGCCCCCGTGCTGGCGCACGTCGACGTGCGCCCCCGAGACCTCGTGTCGCGGAGACGGCACGGTCACCAACCGTGGCAGGGGTCCAGAGCCCACGCGCGGCCCGGTCGGGCGACGCCCCACGATGACGGGCACGTCGAGCGACAGGTCCTGCCCGGCGACCCTCACCCCGTGGAGGCGCGGGGTGGGTCGGCCCGACGGGTTCGGCTCCCCGCTCGTCGGCGGCCGTGCCGGCGGGGAGACCCGTAGGACCGTGTCGTCCGCGTCCGTCTCGTCGACGCCCGAGGGGCGGGCCGGGCGACCGACGACCGTGTCGTCGATCGAGCCGACTCGGTGCCACGATCCTGGTGACTGTTCGGTGGGCATCTCGTTCCTCTCACCGGGGGCTCTGGCGCGGTTCGGCGACCACGACCTCCACGCTAGCGCCCGGTGACCGGTCCGTTCGGGTGCCGCGTCCACACCCGGGCCCAGGCTGCACCACCGCACGTCTCCTCCCCACGCCGGGTGCGGCAGCCGTCGGTTCACACCCGGCCCGTTCTCCGGCGTCCCGACCGGGCGGCCGCCCTAACGTGACGCCATGACCGACCTCGTCCTCGTACCCCCGCTGCCACCCGGCCGTGCCGACGACGACGAACCGCCGGGGCTCGTCCGACTCGACTCCCCCGTGGGACGAATCGAGATCGTCAGTCGGCACTTCGCCGTCGAGGGCCTCGCGATCGAGCGTGAGGGCGTCCTGCCTCACGACGGTCAACCCGAGCGGCCCGACAACCTGCTCGATGCAGCCCGACGTCAGGTCGACGGCTACTTCGAAGGAGTGCGCACGCGCTTCGATCTTCCGCTCCGCCTGGTCGGTTCGAGCTTCCAGCGCTCGGTCTGGTCTGCGCTGCTCGAGGTCGAGTGGGGACGGGCCACGACCTATGGACGACTCGGCGGGACCTTCGGCAATCCTCGGGCCGGGCGAGCCGTCGGTGGAGCGGTGGCGGTGAATCCGCTCCCCCTGCTCGTCCCGTGCCACCGCGTCCTGGGCCGGACGGGCGGCGTCACCGGCTACACCGTGGGCACAGGGGTCGAGACGAAGAAGTGGCTCCTCCGCCACGAGGGCATCGCGTTCCGAGAGGGTCCCGTGCCCCTGGACTGAGACAGATCTGAAGGGTCGCCGCCCGCCCGCCGATCAGACGGACGCCTGCAGGACCGACTCCGCCACGAGCACGCTCTCGTCTCCGGGTTCGAGCACGAACCCTCGACCGCGGGCCCACTCCGTCAGGTCGCCGATGTCGGCCAGGTCCGGACGATCGGCCAGGAGGGCGCGAACGAACAACCCCTTGCTCTTCTTGTTGAAGTGGTTGAGGGCTCGGCGTCGGTCGCCCGCATCCGAGACGACACGGACGTACGTCGACCTCGTCCCCGCCGGCCCCAGACCGACGTATCCCTCGGATCGCAGGTCGACAACGAGTTCGCCGACGCCTGCCAGGACCGCGGACACCGGCCCTCGCCAGAGTTTCTTCAACGACGTCCGGGGGACCCTCGAGTCGTGCGAGAGCCGGTAGGCGGGGATCTCGTCACCAGCCCGGAGCAAGCCGAACAAGGCCGAATGCACGAGTACGTGCCGGTGAGCCCACGTCCACGCATCGGCACTCATGCCTGCCACACCGAGAGGGTCGAAGAGGACCCCCGTGTAGCGCGACAGAGCGGGCATCGTGGGCGACACGGTCACGAGCCGGTTGCGCTCGACCTCGTGAGCCTGCGTGGGACCGAGTTTGAGGGCGGCGGCGGCCGCCGCGACGTCGGCCGACATCTCGTCGAGCAAGGCCAAGGAGGCGCGGCGGGGGCCGTCGAGCTCGTCGAACGACAGTGCCGTCACATCGAGCCGCGAACCGACGCTGCCCCCGTCGAGTTTGGTCTCGGACGGGGGCAGCAGGAACAGCATGTCGTTCGGTGGTGCAGACGGGCGGAGCTCAGTTGAGCTGTGCGTTGCGCGCGACGACCGTCACGGTGTCGTTCTCGACGGACAGGAAACCGTCGTCGGCAGTCGCCTCGACGGTGGTGCCGTCGGACAACCGGACCCTGACCTGACCCGAGGCCAGGATGGCGAGGATCGGCTCGTGACCGGGAAGGATCCCGATCTCACCCTCGGCGGTGCGAGCGACGATCGACGACGCCTCGCCCGACCACACTTCGTGGTCGGCCGAGACGACGCTGACAGTGAGAGCAGCCACGATCAGCCGTTCTCCTTCTGGATCTGAGCCCACTTCTCTTCGACGTCCGAGATGGAGCCGACGTTGAAGAATGCCTGCGTGGCCACGTGGTCGAATTCGCCGTCGGCGATCGCGGTGAAGGACTCGATGGTGTCCTTCAGCGGGACGGTCGAGCCCTCGACACCCGTGAACTTCTTGGCCATGTAGGTGTTCTGCGAGAGGAACTGCTGGATGCGGCGCGCACGCGACACCGTGATCTTGTCCTCTTCGGAGAGCTCGTCGACACCGAGGATGGCGATGATCTCTTGCAGCTCCTTGTTCTTCTGCAGGATGGCCTTGACCCGGATCGCCGTGTCGTAGTGCGCCTGGCCCAGGTAACGCGGGTCGAGGATGCGGCTGGTCGAGGTCAGCGGGTCGATCGCGGGGTAGAGACCCTGCGACGCGATCTCACGCGACAACTCGGTGGTCGCGTCGAGGTGCGCGAACGTCGTCGCGGGAGCCGGGTCGGTGTAGTCGTCGGCAGGCACGTAGATCGCCTGCAGCGAGGTGATCGAGTGACCGCGCGTCGAGGTGATGCGCTCTTGGAGGACGCCCATCTCGTCGGCCAGGTTGGGCTGGTAACCCACGGCCGAGGGCATGCGACCCAGAAGGGTCGAGACCTCGGAACCGGCCTGCGTGAAGCGGAAGATGTTGTCGATGAAGAGGAGCACGTCCTGCTTCTGCACGTCGCGGAAGTACTCGGCCATCGTGAGGGCCGACAGCGCGACGCGGAGACGGGTTCCCGGCGGCTCGTCCATCTGGCCGAAGACCAACGCGGTCTTGTCGAACACGCCCGCTTCGTCCATCTCGGCGATGAGGTCGTTGCCCTCGCGGGTACGCTCACCGACGCCGGCGAAGACCGACACACCACCGTGGTCCTGCGCGACACGCTGGATCATCTCCTGGATGAGGACGGTCTTGCCGACACCCGCACCACCGAAGAGACCGATCTTGCCGCCCTGCACGTAAGGCGTGAGGAGGTCGATGGACTTGATGCCCGTCTCGAACAGCTGGGTCTTGGACTCGAGCTGGTCGAACTTCGGGGGCTTGCGGTGGATGGGCCAGCGCTCGGTGATCTCGACCGTCTCGTCACCCTCGAGGTTGAGGATCTCGCCCGTGACGCTGAAGACCTTGCCCTTGGTGACGTCGCCGACGGGCACGGAGATCGGCGCGCCAGTGTCGATGACCTCTTGCCCACGGACGATGCCGTCGGTGGGCTTGAGGGCGATGGCACGGACGAGGTCGTCACCGAGGTGCTGGGCGACCTCGAGCGTGATCTGCGTGGTCGTGTCACCGATGGTGATCTTCGTGGTCAGCGCGTTGTAGACGCCGGGGATGGCATCGTGCGGGAACTCGATGTCGACGACGGGGCCCGTGACCCGGGCGATGCGCCCGACGCCGGGAGCCGACTCGGTCGCGACCGGTGCGGTTGCGGTGTCAGTCATGGCTTCTCTCTCTTCGGATGATGATGCTGTGGTGCAGAGCTCTACTTGGCCGACCCGAGGGCGTCTGCGCCGCCCACGATCTCGGAGATCTGCTGCGTGATCTCGGCCTGACGCGCGTTGTTGGCCAGACGGGTGAAGTCGCGGATGAGGGTGTCGGCGTTGTCGCTGGCAGCCTTCATGGCCTTCTGACGGGCGGCGTGCTCGGAGGCGGCCGACTGCAGCATGGCGTTGAAGATACGGCTCTCGATGTAGACCGGCAACAGGGCGTCGAGGACCTCGGTCGGATCGGGTTCGAAGTCGTACAGCGGCAGGACCTCGTCCTCTCCGGGCTCTTCGATCCCCTCGACGACCTCGAGGGGAAGCAGACGGACGACCTCGGGAACCTGGCTGACCATGTTCACGAAACGGTTGTAGACGATGTGGATCTCGTCCACGCCGCCCTCGGCCGCCTCGGTGAGGAACTTGGAGACGACGGCGTCACCGATCTCTTTCGCCGTGACGAACTCGGGCTGGTCCGTGTTGCCCGTCCACACCTGCTCGGCGTCACGACGACGGAAGGCGAAGTACCCCTGGGCCTTGCGACCCACGAGGTAGTAGACGACCTCTTTGCCCTGGCTCCGCAGCAGCTGCGCGAGCTGCTCGCTCTCTTTCAGCGTGTTCGAGCTGAACGCACCGTTGAGGCCGCGGTCCGACGTGAACACGACGATCGCGGCACGCTCGACCGTCTCGGGCTCGGTGGTCAGCACGTGGTCGACGTCCGAGAACGTCGCCACGGCCGACACCGCGCGGGTGATGGCTCGCGAGTACGGCCCGGAGGCTTTCATCCGGGCCTGCGCCTTCTGGATGCGCGAGGCCGAGATGAGCTCCATCGCGCGAGTGACCTTCTTGGTCGTCTGCGCAGAGCGGATCCTCTGCCGGTAGACCCGGAGTTGGGCTCCCATTACTCTCCTGTTGTCTCGTCAGTCGTGAACGTCGAACGGGCGCGTCAGCGCTTCGTCTTGACGATCTTCTCCTGGTTGACGTCGTCGGCGTCGGTGGCCTCGAACTCTTCACGTCCCACCGAAGCGAGAGGCTTGCCCTCACCGGTCTGGAATTCTTGCTTGAACGAGTCGATGCCGCTCTCGAGAGCCGCGACGATGTCGTCCGACAGCACGTTCTTCTCCCTGAGATCGGACAACACCGACGTGTTCCGGCCCATGTAGTCGAGCAACTCGCGCTCGAAACGCAGGATGTCCGGCACGGGGACCTCGTCGAGCTTGCCGTTGGTGCCGGCCCAGATCGAGACGACCTGGTCCTCGACCGGGTAGGGCGAGTACTGCGGCTGCTTGAGGAGCTCGGTGAGACGTGCACCACGTGCGAGCTGACGACGGCTCGCCGCGTCGAGGTCGGACGCGAACATCGCGAACGCTTCGAGCGAGCGGTACTGGGCCAGTTCGAGCTTGAGCGTGCCGGAGACCTTCTTGATCGACTTGACCTGGGCGTCACCGCCGACGCGCGACACCGAGATGCCGACGTCGACCGCGGGACGCTGGTTCGCGTTGAAGAGGTCGGACTGCAGGAAGATCTGGCCGTCGGTGATGGAGATCACGTTGGTCGGGATGTACGCCGAGACGTCGTTGGCCTTGGTCTCGATGATGGGCAGACCCGTCATCGAGCCGGCGCCCAGCTCGTCGGACAGCTTCGCGCAACGCTCGAGAAGACGCGAGTGCAGGTAGAAGACGTCACCCGGGTAGGCCTCGCGTCCCGGCGGACGACGAAGGAGGAGCGAGACGGCACGGTAGGCCTCGGCCTGCTTCGACAGGTCGTCGAAGATGATGAGGACGTGCTTGCCGCTGTACATCCAGTGCTGACCGATGGCAGACCCGGTGTACGGAGCGAGGTACTTGAAGCCGGCGGGGTCCGAGGCGGGAGCGGCGACGATCGTCGTGTACTCCATGGCTCCGGCCTCTTCGAGGGCACCCTTGACCGAGGCGATCGTGGAGCCCTTCTGGCCGATGGCGACGTAGATGCAGCGGACCTGCTTGTTCTCGTCGCCGGACTCCCAGTTGGCCTTCTGGTTGATGATCGTGTCGATCGCGATGGCCGTCTTGCCGGTCTGGCGGTCGCCGATGATGAGCTGGCGCTGCCCACGACCGACGGGGATCATGGCGTCGATCGCCTTGATGCCGGTCTGCATGGGCTCGTGGACCGACTTGCGCTGCATGACACCGGGGGCCTGGAGTTCGAGGGCACGACGACCCTCGGTGGCGATGTCGCCGAGACCGTCGATGGGTGCGCCCAGCGGGTCGACGACGCGACCCAGGTAGCCGTCGCCGACGGGGACGGAGAGGACCTCACCCGTGCGGGTGACCTCCATGCCCTCTTCGATGCCGGAGAACTCGCCGAGGACGATGGCGCCGATCTCGTCTTCGTCGAGGTTCTGAGCGAGACCCTGCGTGCCATCCGCGAAGCGGATGAGCTCGTTGGCCATGACGCCGGGGAGCCCCTGGACGTGGGCGATGCCGTCGGCTGCGTCCGTGACGTGGCCGACCTCGGTGGTGGAGGCCTTCGAAGGGTCGTACGACGAGACGAAGTCCTTCAGCGCGTCGCGAATCTCATCCGGGCTGATCTTGATGTCTGCCATTGTGATTCCTATTCGTAGCGAGGCTTCGGGAGGCCTCGAGTCTGTGTGTGAGAGCGTGACTAGCCGGCGAGCTGCAGGCGAAGCAGGCTGAGCTTCGTCGCAACGGTGCCGTCGATGACCTCGTCGCCCACCTGGACGCGGAGGCCGCCGACGACGGCGGGATCGATGACCTGGTTGATGCGCAGGCTACGCCCGAACTGCCTGGCCAAACCGTGCTGCAACCGAGTGACGTGGGCGTCGTCGAGGTGGACGGCGCTCGTGACGGTGGCGACGAGCTGATCGGACTGATCGGCGACGATGTCGGCCGCGTGACGGAGGAGCTCACCGATCCGACGGCCACGGGGCTGCTGCACCAGGTGCATCACGATGGCGACCGTCTGACGACTGGCCTTCCCTCCGAGCAGGCGCTCGACGAGGTCCGCCTTGGCGGCGGGGTCACCCAGCTTGGAGCCGAGGGCCAATTCGAGCTGCGAATCCGTGCGGACGGCGGCATCGAAGGCGAAGAGCTCGTTCTCGATGCTGCTGTCGGCCGGCGTGGTCGTCGCGATCGCTCGGAAGGCGACCTCTTCGATGCCGGCGAGCAGATCGTCGGACGACGACCAGCGGCTGCCGACGACCGATACGAGCACCGCTCGCGTCGACTCGGAGAACGACCCGAAGAGCCGGTCGAGCAGCTGCTTCTTGGTCGCCACGTCGACAGCGGGGTCGGCGAGATACGACTGCAGCTGAACGGAGCCGCCGATGACCCGACCGGCGTCGAGCAACTGCTCGCCGGTCGTCAGGTCGACCGACCCGCCGAGGTCGGACAAGACCGACCGCGCCGAACCAAGTGCTTCTCGGGACATGGAACCCATCGTCAGTTGCCCGCCTTAGCGTTCTCGTCCGCCTCGAGATCGGCCAGGAAGCGGTCGACCACGGCCGACGCCTTCGCGTCGTCGCTCAGCGACTCACCGATGACGCCGGAGGCGAGGTCGATGGCCAGAGATCCGACTTCGGACCGGAGCGAGGCCACGGCGGCCTGACGCTCGGCCTCGATCTGCGCGTGGGCGGAGGCGGTGATGCGGTCGGCCTCGGCCTGCGCCTGCTGCTTGAGCTCGGCGATGATCTCGTTGCCCTCGGCGCGCGCAGCCTCACGGATGCGAGCGGCCTCGGCACGAGCGTCGGCCAGCTGCTTCTTGTATTCGTCGAGGGCCTTGGCAGCCTCGGCCTGCGCGGCCTCGGCGTGCTTGATGCCGCCTTCGATGCGCTCGGCACGCTCGTCGAGGATCCTGCGGAACTTGGGGATCGCGAAGAGCCCGAAGAACGCGGCGATGACCACGAAGACGACCAAGGACCAGAGGATGTCGTAACCAGCGGGGAAGAAGATGGCGGCGCCTTCGGGCGCACCACCCTCGGCCGCGAGGATCGTCTCGATCATCGGTGTGTCGTCCTAACTGATCAGGAGAAGATGAAGCCGGCGGCGAGGCCGATGAAGCCCAGCAGCTCGGTGAACGCGATGCCGAGGAACATCGTGACCTGCAGGCGGCCGGCCAGCTCGGGCTGGCGGGCCATGGCCTCGACGGTCTTGCCCGCGACGATGCCGATACCGATGCCGGGGCCGATCGCAGCGAGGCCGTAGCCGACGGTCGCGATGTTGCCGTTGATCTCAGCGAGGATCGTGGTGGTGTCCACTTGTGTTTCCTTCCGGTTGGGCGATGCACGTCGGATGACGTGCGTCGTCTGTATTTAGTGTTCTTTCGCCGCGGCTTGTTGGATGTAGACCGAGGCGAGGAGCGTGAAGACGTAGGCCTGCAGCACGGCGACGGCCATCTCGACGATGGTCATCACGAAGCCACCGATGAGGGTGAGAGCACCGAAGGCCATGAAGCCCCCGCTCATGCTGAAGAAAAAGAAGTGCGTCGCCGCGAAGCAGAGCACCAGCAAGAGGTGGCCGACCATCATGTTCAACAGGAGTCGGAGGGCCAGGGAGATCGGCCGCACGATGAAGATGTTGATGAACTCGATGGGCGTCAGCAGGATGTACATGACCCACGGCACACCGGGCGGGAAGAGGGCGTTGCGCAGGAACGTCGCGCCACCGGCCTCGCGGAAGCCCGCGTAGATGAACATGATGTAGGCCACGACCGCCAGCAGCAGGGGCATGGCGATGACCGACGTGCCTGCGATGTTGAGGCCGGGGATGATGCCCGTGATGTTCATGGCGAAGATGCCGAAGAACATGGCGGCCAGCAACGGCAGGTATTTGCGTCCGAGCTTCTCGCCGAGGATCTCCTCGACGATCTGGATGCGGACGAAGTCGAGGCCCAGCTCGGCGATGCTCTGCCCGCGGGACGGGATGAGCCGCCCCTTGCGCAGGGCCAGCCAGAACAGCAGCAACATGACGGCGATCGCGAAGAGGCGGACCAGCATGATGCGGTTCAGCTCGAAGGGGGTGCCCTCGAAGAAGATGGCGGGAGGGAAGAACTCGTCAAGAGTCGGGGCATGGAATCCCCCGTCCCCGTGGCCGGCTTCGGCAGCGGAGAGCAGGTTCACAGCGTTCGCTATCAGCGCTATCTCCTGTGTCGGGGCGAGCACCCTGAAGTGTCGCGACGATTGGTGGGGTTTGTCATCCGTGCACGCTGGAAACGCGGCCGGGGAACGTCGTCAACCCTATCAAGGTAATGGTTGCTTCCACGAATCGGTCGAGGTATTTTCACCGTGTGCACGCATGGTCGTCAGTCCTGCGGAGCAGGGGGAAGCGTGGCATCGCTCACGTACGACAGGCGCCCCCGGACGACCACGAGGGCGTCGACCGCCAGCGTGCCGATGATCGAGACCACGAGGGCCAGGAACAACACGACGTCGTCCACGAACGGTTGGTCGCGCAGCAGGACGAGCAAGACGATGAAGATGACCAGCTTGAGGAGCCAGGCACCCATCACGATGCCGAAGAACGCACCGAGGGTGAAGCGGATCGCCACGAGCATGCTCGCGGCCGTGATCGCCGCGAAGACGATCGCGAGCCCCACCCCCACGAGGGCGCTCCACAGGCCGTCGGTGCCGGCGAAGAGGTAGCCGAGCCCTCCTCCGACCACGGCGATGACGAGGGCGAGTGCGCCCGTGTACTTGAGGATCTGGGTGAAGATCGAGCTGGCGTTCATGGGTGGTCCTTCGGGTTCGTCAGTTCGGGCACCTCGGCCTTGGCCGCGGTGTCGGTGTCGTGCGGGTCGAGGACGTCCGCGGCGGCGTCGAGCGGGTCGAACCGGTCGGACTCCGTCGTCGACAAGTCACCCGTGCGGGTCGTCTGGACGGCGATCTCGACCTTCTTGCGACGGCTGAGCGGAGACAACGTGGCGGCGGTGCAGGCGACCAGGCCGACGCCGAGGAAGACGGCGACCAGGTAGGTCGGCTTCACGAAGAGGAACATCAGGCCCCCGACGGCCGCCACGATCGTCCAGGCGTAGAAGATCAGGACGGCCTGGAAGTGCGAGTGCCCCATGTCGAGCAGGCGGTGGTGCAGGTGCTTGCGGTCGGCGGTGAAGGGGGACTTCCCGGCACTGAGTCGGCGGAGGACGGCCAGGCCGAAGTCGAGCAACGGCACGACGAGGATCGCGAAGGGCAGGACGATCGGGATGAACGCCGGCAGGAGTGCCGTCCGGGAGATCCCGGCCGGGTCGATCTGCCCGGTGACCGAGATCGCACTCGTCGCCATGACGAGTCCGGTGAGGAGCGCACCCGCGTCGCCCATGAAGAGCTTGGCCGGGTGCCAGTTCAGCGGAAGGAAGCCGAGGCAGGCCCCGATCAACACGGCGGAGAGGAGGGCGGCGAGGTTGAAGTACTCGGTCTGGCCGATGGTGATCGAGATCACGAAGCTGTAGACGAAGAAGACGCCGTTCGCGATGATCGCGACCCCGGCCACGAGACCGTCGAGTCCGTCGATGAAGTTCACGGCGTTCATGACGAGGACGATCGTGAGGACCGTGAGGACGAGCGACATGTAGGGCGAGCCGATGGCCAGGCTGCCCCCGATGGGCAACGAGACGAGTTGGACGCCCTGCCACGCGAGGACTCCCGCGGCGACGATCTGGCCCGCCAGCTTGGTCATCCAGTCGAGGTCGTACAGGTCGTCGACGACTCCGATGACGACGATGATCGTGGCGGCGCCGATGATGGCCAGAGGAGGCCCCGCGTCGGCGAAGACGAGACGGAAGTAGTCGACACCCGAGATCAAGGGGAAGACGAACCACGCCGCGAGCAGCGCGACCACGATGCCGGCCCACATCGCGATTCCCCCGAGACGCGGCGTGGGCGTCTGGTGGACGTCCCGCTCGCGGATCTGGGGATAGAGGCGGTACTTGAGGCCCACCCGCCAGACGACGACGGACAACACGAAGCTGACCCCCGCCGAGATCGCCAGCGCGAGGAGGTAGTACCTCACGCGAGGGCGTCGACCCCGACGACGCGGATGATCTCGGCGTCGGACAGGACGCCGTGGCGCACGATGCGCAACACCCCGTCGGCGCCGCCCGTCGCGTCGACGATCGTCGACCCCGTGTTGGCGCCGGCCCGGTGTTCGTACGTGGCGCCCGCGGGGCCGTCGTCGAGGTACACCGACACGGAGTCGCCGAGCATGCGGCGGGCGTCGCCTGCCGTCTCGGCCGCGGGCTGGCCCGTGAGGTTGGCGCTCGACACCGCGAGCGGGCCGGTCTCTTCGAGCAGCTCGAGGGCGATGCGGTGGCTCGGCACGCGCAGGGCGACGGTGCCGCGCGTCTCGCCGAGATCCCAGCTGAGCGACGCCTGCGCACGGAAGATGACCGTGAGCGGGCCGGGCCAGAACTCGTCGAGCAACGGACGGACGACCTCGGGCACCCGGTCGGTGAGAGCGGCGAGGGTCTCTTGACCCTTGATCAGCACCGGAGGCGGGGACTGGCGACCACGACCCTTGGCGTCGAGCAGGCGCTGCACGGCGGTCGGGTCGAACGCGTCGGCCGCGACGCCGTACACCGTGTCGGTCGGCAGGACGACGAGCTCGCCTCGACCGATGGCACCGCGCGCCATGCGCATGCCGGCGAGGAGTTCGGAGTCGACGGAGCAGTCGTGAAAAGTGGCCATGACCTGACGATGATAGTGCGACGGACCGGGAGAACCCGGTCAGCGCACCGCCGTCGTGGCCCGGTCGCGGCCGGTGAGGTCGGGATGCGTGACCGGGGAGCGCCAACCGTCGGCCGTCAGGAGGTCGCGGATGGCGCCTCCTTGGAGCTCGCCGTGCTCGATGACGAGCGCTCCGCCCGGGCGCAGCAGCCGCCGGGCCGTGAGGGACAGTGCGCGGACCAGGTCGAGGCCGTCCTCACCGCCGTAGAGGGCGAGCGCAGGATCGTGGAGTCTCACCTCGGGGTCGCGCGGGACCATGCCGACGGGCACGTACGGCGGGTTCGACACCACGACCGAGACCGTGCCGTCGAGTTCGGGCAGGGCGTCGGCGAGGTCGCCCTCGACGAGGCGCACGTTGTCGACCCCCACCGCGTCGATGTTGCGACGGGTCCAAACGGCTGCCTCGGGAGACAGCTCGACGGCGACGACCGTGGCCGTCGGCACCTCGGAGGCCATCGCCAGGGCCAGGGCGCCGCTCCCGGTCCCGAGGTCGACGGCGACGGGTGACGCGTCCGCCCTGGAGCGCAGGGCGTCGATCGCCAACTGGGCGACGCCTTCGGTCTCGGGTCGCGGGACGAAGACACCCGGCCCCACGCGCAACTCGAGGTGGCGGAACGACGCCCGCCCCGTGATGTGCTGCAGGGGCTCGCGGGAGGCGCGGCGCGTGATCGCGGCGACCAGCGCCTCCTGCTCGTCCGGCGTCAACGACGCGGCCGTGACGGCCCTCGCCCGCACGGCTCCCCTGGTCAGGCCCGTGACGTGGCCGAGCAGGAGTTCGGCGTCGACGTCGGGCGACGGTACCCCGGCGTCGACGAGGACGGTCGACGCGACCCGGAGGGCCACGTCGACCGTCGTCACGCCGTCGAAGGCCGCGGCGATCGCATCGGTCACGACGCGGTGTCGCCGATCTCGGCGAGACGTGCCTCTTCGTCGGCCTGGATGCACGACTCGACGACCGCGTCGAGCGCACCGTCCATGACGGCGTCGAGGTTGTACGCCTTGTAACCGGTGCGGTGGTCGGCGATGCGGTTCTCGGGGAAGTTGTAGGTGCGGATGCGTTCCGACCGGTCCATGCCCCGGATCTGGCTCTTGCGGGCGTCCGACGCGATGGCCGCCTGCTCTTCTTGCTGACGGGCGAGGATGCGGGCCCGCAGGACGCGCATGCCCGCCTCGCGGTTCTGCAGCTGGCTCTTCTCGTTCTGCATCGCGACCACGATGCCCGTGGGCAGGTGGGTGATGCGGACGGCGGAGTCGGTCGTGTTGACCGACTGGCCGCCGGGGCCGCTCGACCGGTAGACGTCGATCTTGAGGTCGTTCTGGTTGATGTCGACCTCTTCGGGCTCGTCGACCTCGGGGAACACGAGCACGCCCGTGGTCGAGGTGTGGATACGGCCCTGCGACTCGGTCGCCGGCACCCTCTGCACGCGGTGGACGCCGCCCTCGTACTTGAGGTGCGCCCAGACGCCCTGCGAGGGGTCGGACGCGTTCGACTTGAGCGCGACCTGCACGTTCTTGTAGCCACCGAGGTCGGAGTCGTCGCTCGCGATCATCTCGGACTTCCAGCCCTTCGACTCGGCGTAGTGCAGGTACATGCGCAGCAGGTCGGCCGCGAACAGGGCGCTCTCGGCCCCGCCCTCGCCGCCCTTGATCTCCATGATGACGTCGCGCCCGTCGTCCGGGTCGCGCGGGATCAGGAGGCGCCGCAAGCGCTCCTGGGACTCGTCGAGCGCCTGCTCGAGGACGGGCACCTCGTCGGCGAACGCCTCGTCCTCCTTCGCGAGTTCGCGCGCGGCCTCGAGGTCTTCAGCCGCCTGCTGCCATGTCGAGTGAGCAGCCACGATGCGGCTGAGCTCGGCGTAGCGGCGGTTGATCTTCTTGGCGCGTGCGGCGTCGGCGTGGACCGCCGGATCGCTGAGCTGCGTCTGCAGGTCGTCGTGCTCGGCCAGCAGCACGGCCACCGACTCGAACACGCTCAGTGCTCCTTGTGGCCGGAGTCGTGTCCGTTCGACGCGGGGACCGACTTCTGGACCTGGACGAGGAACTCCACGTTCGACTGCGTCTCGCGCAGGTTGCGCAGGACGATCTCGAGGGCCTGCTGCTGGTCGAGCCCGGCCAGGGCGCGGCGCAGACGCCAGGTGATCTTGACCTCGTCGGGGCTGAGCAGCATCTCTTCACGTCGCGTGCCCGAGGCGTTGACGTCGACCGCGGGGAAGATGCGCTTGTCGGCCAGGTGGCGCGACAGGCGGAGCTCCATGTTGCCGGTGCCCTTGAACTCCTCGAAGATGACCTCGTCCATCTTCGAACCGGTCTCGACGAGCGCGGTCGCGAGGATGGTGAGCGAGCCACCGTTCTCGATGTTGCGCGCGGCACCGAAGAAGCGCTTGGGCGGGTACAGGGCCGACGAGTCGACGCCACCCGAGAGGATGCGGCCCGACGCGGGTGCGGCCAGGTTGTACGCACGGCCGAGACGAGTGATCGAGTCGAGCAGCACGACGACGTCGTGGCCCAGCTCGACGAGGCGCTTGGCGCGCTCGATGGCCAGCTCGGCGACGGTGGTGTGGTCCTCCGCCGGACGGTCGAACGTCGAGGCGATGACCTCGCCCTTGACCGTCCGCTGCATGTCGGTGACCTCTTCGGGGCGCTCGTCGACGAGCACGACCATGAGGTGGACCTCGGGGTTGTTGATCGCGATGGCGTTGGCGATCGACTGCAGCACGAGCGTCTTGCCCGCCTTCGGCGGCGAGACGATCAGACCACGCTGCCCCTTGCCGATCGGCGACACGAGGTCGATGATGCGGGTCGAGAGCTTCTGGGGCTCGGTCTCGAGACGGAGGCGCTCCTGCGGGTAGAGCGGGGTCAGCTTGCTGAACTCGACGCGCTTGGCGGCCTCGTCGACGGGCTGACCGTTGATCGAGTCGATCCTGACGATCGCGTTGTACTTCTGGCGCCCCTGGCCCTGGTCGCCCTCGCGGGGCTGACGGATGGCGCCGACGACCGCGTCGCCCTTGCGCAGGTGGTACTTCTTGACCTGACCGAGCGAGACGTAGACGTCGCTGGCACCGGGCAGGTAGCCCGTGGTGCGCACGAAGGCGTAGTTCTCGAGCACGTCGAGGATGCCCGCGACGGGGATGAGGACGTCGTCCTCGCCGATCTCGGGCTCGACGTCGTCGTTCTGCGCCCCACGACCGCGCTTGCGGTCCCTCTGACGGCCACGGCCCTGTCGGCCGCCCTCGTCGTTCTGACCGCCGGACTGGGGCCCGTTGCCGGACTGCTCGCCGCGGGCGGCGTCGTTCTTCTCGCCGGCTTCGCGCTGGGCCTGCTGCTCGGCCCTCTGGTCCGCGCGCTGCTGGTCGCCGCGCTGCTGGCCGTTCTGGGGGGCATCGGCCTTCTGGCCACCGTTCTGCGGAGCGTCGGCCTTCTGGCCACCGTTCTGCTGGTTGCCGTTCTGCTGGCCACCGTTCTGGTCGGCCTGGGTCTGCTGCTGACCGCCCTTGCCGCGGTTGCGGTTGCGGCTCCGGCGGCCCCCACCCTGCTGGCCACCGTTCTGCTGGTCGCCGCCCTGCTGGTCGGACTGGCCCTGCTGGTCGGACTGGCCTTGCTGGTCGGACTGGCCCTGCGCTTCGGAACCGGCCCCGTCGGAGGGCGCGGACGGGGAGGTCTCGAGGGAAGCCGAGCCGTCGGCGGCCGGGGACTCGACCGACGCACCGGGCTGCGCCGCGTCGGCGGCGACGGACGCGTCGGAGGCGCGGCGCGAGCCGCGACGACGCGACGGGCGCTCGGAGGCGGCCTTCTCGGTCGGAGCCTGCTCGGTCGAACCCTGCTCGGCGTCGGCGGCCTCGACGGCCACGGCCTCGGTGGCGGGCACCTCGACGAGAGGAGTGACACCGGTCTCGCCGGCGTTAACGTGGGCACCGGCGGCGCGGGACTCGGGAGCCCCGGCAGCCGACGTGGCGCGGCGCGAGCCCCGGCGGGCACGGGTCGGTGCCTCGGTGGGCTCGGTGCCCGTCTCGACGACGGGGGCCTCGGCGCCTTCGGCGACGGCGGTCTCGACGGAGGCCTGGACACCGGCGTCGACGACTCCGTCGAGCGTCGGCTGGGGCGCGACCTCGGTGGCCGCCCCCTCGCCCTGCTTCGCCGCGATGGCGGCCACGAGGTCGCCCTTGCGCAGCTTGGAGATGCCGCTGATGCCCAGCGACGAGGCGAGGGCCTGCAGCTGGGGCAGGCGCATGGCGGTGAGTTCGGGCGTGGACGGCGCAGCGGCGCCGTTCTGGACGTCAGTCACGAGTGATGGGTTCCTTTCGCTCCCCCGCGTTGATCGGCGGGGCAGAGCTGGTCACACCTCGTGGCCTCTCACCTGCACTGAACGGGTTCGCCCCGAGGGGGCGACCCTGTGCCGGCTCTGCCCTGAACGAGCAGCTGCCCGGGATGAGCAGGAGGCCTGGGAGGTGCGGTGCGCGCCGACCAGATCGGCAGACGAACACTGCTAGATGTGCACTACGGGATGTGCGACCCGGGGACTCGAAGACTTGTGACCCCACGCGGTAATCCCCGCGAAGAACTGCGGGGATGATGCTAGATGCCCAGGAAATCTGAGTTTTCTACCGGGTGCGGCACCACTGTAGCACCTTTGAGATCGACGGCCAGCATCAACGGACGCCACGCCGAGACGGCGTGTTCGCGCACCAGTTCGGCGGCGAACAAGCGCTGTGCCGGGTCGCTGCCGAGGACCAGGAGGGAGGGGCCGGCCCCCGACACGACGGCCGCGAGACCGGCGTCGCGCAGCATGCGGATGAGGGCGTCGGTCTCGGGCATGGCACTGGCGCGATAGCTCTGGTGCAGGCGGTCCTCGGTCGCCGCGAGCAGCAACTCCGGACTCTGCACGAGGGCCGCCACCAGCAGAGCGGACCGCGACACGTTGAACGTGGCGTCCTCGTGCGGAACGGAGGCGGGCTGCAGGCTCCGCGCCAGCTTCGTCGAGAGGGTGGATTCGGGCACGAACACGACGGGCGACACCCCACGGTGCACGAGCAGTCGCTTGTGGGACGGGCCGTGCGAGTTCATCCAGGCGATCGTGAGGCCGCCGAACAGCGCAGGTGCCACGTTGTCGGGGTGACCCTCCATCTCGGTCGCCAGGGCGAGCAGAGCCGCGGAGTCGAGTTCGACCGTGCCCTCGAGCAGTCCCTTGGCGGCCATGATGCCCGAGACGATCGCGGCTGCGGACGACCCGAGTCCCCGGCCGTGCGGGATCGCGTTGCGAGCCCGGAGCCGCAGCCCCGGCAGAGGGACGTCGACCGACGCGAAGGCCGCGGCGACGGCCTGGACGACGAGGTTCGAGCCGTCGGTGGGCACCTGACCGGCCCCGACGCCCGTGACCTCGACCGAGACCCCGGGTTCACCGGTCGCCGTGACCTCGAGCTCGTCGTAGAGAGACAGCGCGAGCCCCAGCGTGTCGAAGCCGGGACCGAGGTTGGCCGAGGTCGCGGGGACCTTGACCAGCACCGAACGCCCGACGACCCCGGGGGTCATGCAGAGGCCGGCGCGAGACCGAGCACCTCGGCCACCCGGGCCGTGTCGCTCGCGACCACGGTCGGTTGCACGTCGCTGCCGTCGGCGCGCCGCAGGGCCCATTGGGGGTCCTTCAGGCCGTGGCCCGTGACGGTGAGCACGACCGTGGCCCCGGCGGGGATGACCCCGGCGTCCGCCCGCTCGAGCAGACCCGCCACGCTGATGGCCGACGCGGGCTCGACGAAGATGCCGACCTCGGCCGAGAGGATCTTCTGCGCGGCGAGGATCGCTTCGTCGGTGATGGCCCCGAACCAGCCGTCGGTCAGGTCGCGCGCCTCGAGGGCGAGCTGCCACGAGGCGGGGTTGCCGATGCGGATCGCGCTGGCGATGGTCTCGGGAGCCTTGACCACCTCACCGGCGACGATCGGCGCCGAGCCGGCGGCCTGGAACCCGAACATGCGCGGCAGCTTGGTGGCGCGGCCGATCTCGAGGTCTTCACGATAGCCGCGCGTGTAGGCCGTGTAGTTGCCGGCGTTGCCGACCGGGATGAAGTGGAAGTCGGGGGCGTCGCCGAGCACGTCGACGACCTCGAACGCCCCGGTCTTCTGGCCCTCGATGCGGTCGTTGTTGACCGAGTTGACGAGGTGGACCGGGTAGTTGGCGGCGAGGTCGCGTGCGATGTCGAGGCAGTCGTCGAAGTTGCCCTGGATCTGCAGCAGCTGACCGTCGTGCGCGACGGCCTGGCTCAGCTTGCCCATGGCGATCTTGCCCTCGGGGACGAGCACGGCGGCCGTGATGCCGGCGTGGGCTGCGTAGGCGGCGGCCGAGGCGGACGTGTTGCCGGTCGACGCGCAGATGACGGCCTTGGCTCCGTGCTCGACGGCCTTCGAGATCGCCATCGTCATGCCGCGGTCCTTGAAGGAACCGGTCGGGTTCATGCCCTCGTACTTGACGTAGACCTTCGCGCCCGTGCGGTTCGACAGGGCCGGAGCCGGGATGAGGGGCGTTCCGCCCTCGCCGAGGGTGACGATCGGGGTGGCGTCGGTGACGTCGAGACGGTCGGCGTATTCGCGCAGGACACCCTGCCACTGGTGGGCCATCAGGCTCCTTCGACTCTCAGCACGCTCGTGACGGAGTTCACGACCGTGGCGTTCTTCAGGGCGGTCACCGTGGCGGCGAGGTCGGACTCGCGCGCCCGGTGGGTGCCGATGATCAGCGTAGCGGTGGCCACGGCGTCGCCCTCGCCCGTGACGCCCGGCGTCGCACCCGACGTCTGTTCGACGTTGTGCACGCTCACGCCGTGGTCGCTGAGCACCCCGGCGACCTCGGCGAGGACGCCCGGCTGGTCCGCCACGTCGAGCGTGATCTGGTACCGCGTGGACACGCGACCGATCGGCAGGACGGGCAGGTTCGCGTGGGTGGACTCGGCGACGCCGGGGCCGCCGATGACGTGGCGTCGCGCGGCCGAGACGAGGTCGCCCAGCACGGCGGACGCCGTCTCGACTCCCCCGGCGCCGGCGCCGTAGAACATGAGGTCTCCGGCCGACTCGGCCTCGACGAAGACGGCGTTCTTCGCTCCGTGCACGGCCGCGAGCGGGTGGCTCAGCGGAACGAGCGCCGGGTAGACGCGTGCGCTGACGCCCTCGACGCCGTCGTCGTCGACCAGGCGCTCGCAGATCGCCAGGATCTTCACGACGTACCCGGCCTTGCGAGCCGCGACCACCTGGTCGTGCGTGACGGACGTGATGCCTTCGCGGTGCACGGCGGAGAGGGGCACGGCCGTGTGGAAGGCGAGGCCGGCCAGGATGGCCGCCTTCTGCGCCGCGTCGTAGCCCTCGATGTCGGCCGTGGGGTCCGCCTCGGCGTAACCCAGGGCCGTGGCCGTCGCCAGGGCGTCCTCGAGGCTCGAGCCGTCGGTGTCCATGCGGTCGAGGATGAAGTTCGTCGTGCCGTTGACGATGCCCATGATGCGTTGGACGCGGTCGCCGGCGAGGCTGTCGCGCAACGGGCGGATGATCGGGATGGCACCGGCCACGGCGGCCTCGTAGTACACCTGCGCGCCCACCTGCTCGGCGGCGTCGAACAGCTCGGGACCGTGGCTCGCGAGCAGGGCCTTGTTGCCCGTGATGACGTCGGCCCCCGAGTTGAGGGCCTGCAGCACGTAGCTGCGGGCCGGCTCGAGTCCGCCGATCAACTCGACGACGATGTCGGCGCCGACGATCAGCGACTCGACGTCGGTCGTGAACAGCTCGCGCGGCAGGTCGACGTCGCGCGGCGCGTCGACGTCGCGCACCCCGATGCCGACCAGCTCGAGCCCGGCACCCGCGCGCCCGGCGAAGTCGTCGCCCTGCTCGAGCAGCAACCGCGCCACCTGCGACCCCACGGAGCCGGCGCCCAGCAGGGCGACCCTCACGTTGCGGTATTCGATCATGTCAGTCCGTTCTCGGGTGCTTCGTCGGCGGGGTGCGGTGCTCGCACGAGGTGAGGAGGCGCGGATCGCTCAGTCGAGGCCGGCGTCGCGGGCCAGCAGGTCGGCTTCGCTCTCGCCCCGCACGATCACGCGTGCCCGGCCGTCGCGCACGGCCACGACGGGCGGACGCCCGACATGGTTGTAGTTGCTGGCGAGGCTGTGGCAGTAGGCCCCGGTGGCGGGCACCGCGAGCAGGTCGCCGGGGACGACGTCGCCGGGGAGGTAGTCGGCGAGCACGACGAGGTCGCCGCTCTCGCAGTGCTTCCCGGCGACCCGCACGAGGGCGGGCGGGGCCGAGGAGGTGCGGTTCGCGATGCGCACGGAGTAGTCCGCCGCGTAGAGGGCCGTCCTCGCGTTGTCGCTCATCCCGCCGTCGACGCTGACGTAGCGGCGCACCGCGCTGCCCTCGTCGATCGCGACCGAGACGTCCTTGATCGTGCCGACCTCGTAGAGCGTCGTGCCGGCCGGACCGACGATGACGCGTCCGGGCTCGACCGCGAGGAGCGGCACGTCGACGCCGAGGCGGAGGCACTCCGCCTGGACGATGTCGGCCAGGGCGACGGCGAGGTCGTCGAGCGGGCGGGCGTCGTCGGCGCTCGTGTACGCGATGCCGAAGCCCCCGCCGAGGTTGAGCTCGGGCACCGGGCCGGACGCCAGCAGGTCGGCGTGCACGGCGAGCAGGCGGCGGGCGGCCTCCGCGAAGCCGTCCGAGCCGAAGATCTGCGAGCCGATGTGCGAGTGCAGGCCGACGAACTCGAGCGACGGCTGCCGGCGGATCGAGTCGACGATGTCGGCGGTCTCGGAGAGCGGGACGCCGAACTTCTGGTCTTCGCGGGCGGTGGCGAGGTACTCGTGCGTGGAGGCGTGGACCCCCGAGTTGACCCGCAGGCGCACCCGCTGGACGCGTCCGTGCCGTTCGGCCGCCGCGGCGACCCGTCCGACCTCGGCGGCGTTGTCGAGCACGACGGTGCCGATGCCGGCCTCGACCGTGCGGTCGATCTCGGCGAGCGACTTGTTGTTGCCGTGGAACCCCATGCGGGCGGGGTCGACTCCGGCGGCCCGGGCCACGGCGAACTCGCCGCCGGTGCAGACGTCGACGGCCATGCCCGCCTCGGCCACCCAGCGGGCGACCTCGGCGGAGAGGAACGCCTTGGCCGCGTAGTAGACCGTCGCCGTCGTGCCGATGCGGGCCGCCTCGCGCTCGAACGAGCGGACGGCCTCGACCGCGCGGGCACGGGCGTCGTCCTCGTCGAGGACGTAGAGCGGCGTGCCGTACGACGCCACGAGGTCGGAGACGGTGACGCCGCCGAGCACGAGTTCGCCGTCGGAGGACCGCTGGGCCGTGGCCGACCAGACGGCCGGGTCGAGGGCGTCGGCGTCGGTCGGCTCGTGGAGCCAGGCGGGAGCCAGGGGGTTCGGGGACACGCGGACCTCGGGGGTTCGAAGGACGGGGAACGACATCAGAGCCTACCGACCGCCGAGGTGCGTGACGGCCAGGGTCGTGGCGACATGGTCGCCACACCGGAGGTCAGGAGCAGGACCCCTTGGTGCCGATGCCGCTCGACGAGATCGGCAGGCCGGGCGACGTGACGTCGAGGGTCGCCGCCGACGGCGTGACGTCCACGGCGGTGAGGGTGGTGCCCTGGGGCAGGTACTGCGCGGCGCACACGTCGAAGGCGTAGCCGCCGATGAAGGGGGCGAGGTCGAGCGTCACCGACGTGTCCCGCAGCGACGCCGTGGTCGGGGTGAGCGAGATGACCCGGCCCTCGCTCGTGATCGAGGGGTTCGCGACGACGTCCACGGGGACGACCGTGTTCACCAGCGGGATCGTGAAGTCGCGGGCGTAGGTGACCTGTCCGTCGCCGAAGGAGATCGCTCCGCCGCTCTCCTGCACGGCCGCGAGCCCGTTGACGGTCGCCGCGTCGGCGGTCACCGTGCCGGTGATGGACCCGGTCGATCCGCTCAGGTCGGTCGGCACGTCGCGGACGTCGAAGTCGAACGACAGGCCATCCGAGGACCCGGCGGACGAGATGGTGGCCTGGTCGATGGTGCCCTGCACCAGCTGCCAGAGCATCGAGAAGCCGCCGATCTGCACGTCGACGGGACCGGCCGCGTCGCCGAGTTGCTGCGAGATCTGCTTCTCGGCCTGGTCCTCGGCGACCGTCCGCACGACGAGGTCGGCGACCACGGCCAGGATCCCCAGCACGACCACGATCCCGAGCAGGACGAAGACGACGATGCCGAAGCCCCGGCCTCGGCGGCGGGCGACGGGCTTGGCCTCGAAGAAGTCGGAGTCGATGTCGCTCATCGGGCCATCTTGTCAGCCGGGTGGCGAGGGACGCTCACGCCGCGCCTCCTGCGGTCGACACCGAGGAGGCGCGGCGCGCGAGGTCACATGCGGTCGGGTGCCGAGACGCCGAGCAGTCCGAGGCCGTTGCGGATGACCTGGCCCGCCGCGTCGTTGAGCCACAGACGGGTGCGGTGCAGGTCGGTGACCTCGTCGTCGCCGAGCGGCGTGACGCGGCACGTGTCGTACCAGCGGTGGTAGGTGCCGGCGAGTTCTTCGACGTAGCGGGCGACGCGGTGCGGCTCGCGCAACTCGGCGGCCTGGACGACGACGCGGGGCAGCTCGGACAGGGCGCCGAGCAGGGCGCTCTCGGTCTCGTGCGTGAGCAGCGACGCGTCGAACGCGTCCCGCGTCACGCCGGCGGCCTCGGCGTTGCGCGCGACCGCACGGGTGCGCGCGTGGGCGTACTGGACGTAGAAGACGGGGTTGTCGTTGCTGCGCTTCGTGAGCAGGTCGAGGTCGATGTCGATCGAGCTGTTCACCGGGCTGCGGACCAGCGAGTACCTGCCGGCGTCGACGCCGACGGCGTCCACGAGGTCCTCCATCGTGACGACGGTGCCCGCACGCTTGGACATGCGCATCGGTTCGCCGTCGCGCAGCAGGTTGACCATCTGGCCGATGAGGATCTCGAGGTTGACGCCCGGCTCGTCGCCGAACGCCGCGCACATCGCCATCATGCGACCGACGTAGCCGTGGTGGTCGGCGCCGAGCATGATGAGGTTGCGTTCGAAGCCACGTTCGCGCTTGTCGAGGTAGTAGGCCAGGTCGCCGGCGATGTAGGCGGCCTCGCCGTCGCTCTTGACGATGACGCGGTCGCGGTCGTCGCCGAAGTCGGTGGTGCGCAGCCAGGTGGCGCCCTCGGACTCGTAGACGTGCCCGAGCTCGCGGAGCCGGGCGATGGCGCGCTCGACGGCCTGGGATTCGTGCAGCTCGTTCTCGTGGAAGTACACGTCGAAGTCGACGCCGAAGTCGTGCAGCGACGACTTGATGTCGGCGAACATGAAGTCGACGCCGGCGGCGCGGAAGACCTCTTGCGCCTCGTCACGCGGCAGGGCGGCGGCGTCGACGCCGGTCGAGGCCACGACGCGCTCGACGATGTCGCCGATGTACTGCCCGCCGTAGCCGTCGTCGGGGGTGGGTTCGCCGAGTGCGCTGGCCAGGAGGCTACGGGCGAAACGGTCGATCTGCCCGCCGTGGTCGTTGAAGTAGTACTCGCGGGTGACGAGCGCGCCCTGCGCCTGGAACACGCGGGCGAGGCTGTCGCCGACCGCTGCCCAGCGCACGCCGCCGAGGTGGATCGGGCCGGTGGGGTTCGCCGAGACGAACTCGAGGTCGATGGTGACGCCCCGGTAGTAGTCGCCACGACCGTAGGACTCGCCCTGCTCGACGATCGAGCGCGCGAGGAGGCCCGCGGCCGCGGCGTCGAGGCGGATGTTGATGAACCCGGGGCCCGCGACGTCGACGTCGGCGACGCCGTCGACCTCGGCCAGGTCGGCCGCGATGTCGGTGGCGAGCTCACGGGGGTTCGTGCCGACGCGCTTGGCGAACTTCATGGCCACGTTCGACGCCCAGTCGCCATGCTCGCGGTTCTTCGGACGCTCGAGCGCCACGTCGCCCTCGGTCACCGCCACGTCGACGGTGCCTCGGCGTTCGAGGACGCCCTGGACGACGGCGAGCAGGGACGTGGAGAGTTCGGCGGGAGTCACGAGGGTCGATCTTACCGGGAGGCACGGAGACGACGACGAGCCCGACGTCGGTGATGATGGAGGGATGAGCCCCGCCTCGACCCGCTCCCCCGTCGTCCTGCGCACCCTCGTCGTGACGGGTGCCCTCGCCCTGACTCTGACCGCCTGCACGGCACCGTCGCAGGCCGCGCCGAGCGCGACCCCGACCACGGGCGAGGAGTCGTCCTCCACCCCCGTCGCGACGCCGACGGCGGCGGCCACGCCCGAGCTCGTGAGCACCCCGTTCGACGTCGACTGCGGCGAGCTGCTCGATCCCGGCTCGCTCGCCTCCTGGTACCCGGGGTTGACGGCCGTCGTCGACGACGAGGCGAGCGGCGACGCGAGCCGCGACGGTGAGGCCCTGCAGCAGGTCGCCGACGCGGACGGCACGACGTGCACGTGGCAGGACTCCAGCGGCGCCACCGTCACGGTCGGTGTCGCGCACTTCGACGCGGACAGCCTCGACGAGCTGGCCAACGACCTCGTCGCGACCAGCAACTCGGTGCCGACCTTCGGCGTCGAGGGCTACTTCGACACCCCCGGTGAGATCGGCACGGCCGAGGCGTTCTCGTCGCCGGCGTTCGTCGTCGCCCGTTCGACGACCTTCCTCGAACCCGGCGACGCCGAGCCGGTCGTGTCTGCCGTGCTGTCGGCGCTGAAGCAGGTCGACTGAGACCGAGGGCGGGAGGCGCGCTCCGGTGAGGAACGCGGCCTAGGCGACCAGCGCCTCCTGGTCCGTTCGCGAGGCGACGGACGCGGCGAGGCGCCCCGCCTCGACGGAGGCGCCCAAGGACGCCAACAGTGCCTCGAGTTGGCCGACCGGGGCTCCTCTGTCTTCGGGGTGCCACTGCACGCCGACGACCGGGGCCGAGTCGTGCTCGACGGCCTCGACGGTGCCGTCGGAGGCGCGGCCGACGACGCACAGGCCCTGGCCCAGGCGGCCGACGGCCTGGTGGTGCGCGCTCTGGACGACGGGCTCGGCGCCGAGGGCCCGGGCGAGGCGACTACCGGGCTCGAGCCCGACGGCGTGCGGGTGCATGAGCTGATCGACCGGCGCGTCGGGGGTGCGGTGCACCCCGTCGTGGTCGTCCAGGTGTTGCACGAGGTCTCCGCCGAGGGCGACGTTGATCAGCTGGTGGCCGCGGCAGATACCCAGCAGCGGAGTACGGCGGGCGACGGCGCGGCGCACGACGGCGAGCTGGGCCTCGTCGGCCACGGGGTCGTGGCGACCCTCCCCCGGGTAGCCGGTCGCGCCTCCGTAGAGACGGGGAGAGAGATCCTCGCCACCGAGGATGACGATCGCATCGGCGTCGGCGGTCACGCGCAGCAGCTCGTCGGTGCCGAGGTCGCCCGCGGCGAAGCGCGTCGCCTGCCAGCCCGCGGCCTCGGCGGTCGCGCGGACACGGGAGTTCATGTCGTCGACGTAGGCGTGGTACTCGGGGGCGTGCGACCGATGCCGGGTGACCTCGACCACGGCGAGACGCATCGAGGCGACGGCGGGGTCGCTCGGGCGGGTCGACGGGGCGGCGTACGAGGTCATGCCTCCATGCTGCCGTCGCGACGGGCGCCCTGCCAGGTGCGTGTCGTCGCGTTACGCCGCTGCGGCGGCAGCGGTCGCGCCGCCGGCTCCCTCAGGGGTGGTCAGGGCCACAAGGAGGCGCGGGTCCAGCCGTCGCCGTCGCGGTCGTACCGCAGGCGCACCTGGTCGCGGCCCGTGGTGGCCTGCCAGAACTCGATCGAGGTGGGGTCGACCCGCCAGGCCGTCCAGTCGTCGGGGACGAAGGTGTCGTCGGACTCGATCGTGGCCTTGGCCTCGGCGAGGCGACGCCGCGTCTCGGCCTCGTCGGTGATCGGGCTGCTCTGCGGCTGCGTCATCGCGACGGCGCGCGAGTCGGGGTGGCGAGCGGTGAAGTCCTTCTCGCTGAGGTCGCGCGGACCGGGCGTCGCCCGGCCGAGCACGCGGACCTGGCGGCCCTGCTCGCGCCAGTACAGGGTGAGCGCCACCCGGGGGTTCTCGGCGATCTGCCGTCCCTTCGGGCTGATCGACGAGGTCGCGAACCAGAGGGCACCGTCGTCGACGTCCTTGAGGAGCAGGGTGCGGGCCGTGACGTCGCCGTCGGACGACGAGGTCGAGATCACCATGGCGTGCGGCTGGGCGACGTCCTGGTCGACGGCCTCGACAAGCCACGCGACGAACTGGTCGACCGCGTCGTCGGCCACGTCGTCGACGTCGAAGGTGGGCAACTCGGGGTGGAAGACCTTGGCGGAGCGGAGACGCTCACGCAGTGTCGGACCCTCGGGGTCGGTGCGGTCGGAACGGGTGCCGGAGTCGGCTCGGTCGGTGCGGGTGTCGTCGGTCACTCCCCCACGATGCACCTCCCGCGGCGGGGCCGTCCCAGGCCGGACCGATTCGCTGCTAACCTGGACGACGTTCCCGGGCCCCCATAGCTCAGGGGATAGAGCACTGCCCTCCGGAGGCAGGGGCGGCAGTTCGAATCTGCCTGGGGGCACCACTTCTTCTCTCGAAGCCCCTCTCGATGCACAGGCCTCCCGGTGCCGCGGTCGAACGACCGCGGCAGGTCAGTCGGACTGCTGGCGGCGGGCGCGGTCGGCATCGTCGCGGTCGAGCTCGCGACGCAGGATGCGTTCGGGGACGGCGACGTGCTCGGCGGCCTCGCGCATGCTCGCTCCCCCGGCCCGTAGCTGACGGGCCGCGTCGAGGCGGCGTCTCGAGACGGGGGGCTTCGGGGTCTGCGCCACCCGCGCCTCCTGCCGTTTGCGGGTCTCGGCGCGGTGGAGCTCACCGCCGACCTGCTCGTCGAAGCGGGCCAGGGCGGCGGTGACGCGGAAGAAGAAGCGGCCGTAGGCGTTGAGTTCGTCGATCTGTTCGTCGATCGAGCGGAAGGCGACGCCCAGGGCGTCGAGGGTCGCCATCACCCCCACCAGCTCGGCCACCGAGCGGCCGATCCGGTCGACGTTCGTCACGACGAAGACGTCACCTTCTCGCAGGCTGCCGATCGCCTTGGCGAACTCGGGGCGGGACTGCCTGGTGCCGGTGGCGTGGTCCACGAAGACCCGTTCGCACCCGCCCGCCCGCAGGCGCTCCGCCTGGCGATCGGACGACGGGTCGTCTCGCGAGATGCGGGCGTACCCGACGACGGTCACGGTGGGCCTTCCGGCGAGGCGAGGGTGGACAGAGAGGTGAGGCCCCGCCGACGGCGAGGCCTCGAGGACGTCCGCCCGGAGGCGTGCGTCAGTGGTGGGTCGAACTCAACTGTAGGTGAGCGCGATCACCGCGACGTCGAGCGTGCGGTACGAACCCTCACGCCGGACGGCGGTGCGGACGCGCCCCCGCAGCACCTCGAACAACCCGTCGGACTCGTGCACGAACCCGATCACCCCGGCGGTCGGCGTCGACACGCGGTGGAATCCGTCGCCCAGGGGGACGACCTCCGCTCGGGACGTGCGCTCCAAGACAGCACCCATGATGTCTCCTTCTTCGTTCTCCGGCCCTCGTACCGGGCCGTGATCGCAGCGTACCCCGCATCTGGGGTACAAGTCCCCGTGGGGTTGTCAGACTGGGCCTCTGACTCGTTCCTCGGACAGGCGCGAGGCCTCGCCGTCCGATCAGGCCGGCGGAGCCTCGGGCAGGGCCCCACGACGCCGCCGGCGACCGGCCGCGATCGTGACGCCGACGCTCGCCGCCGTGACGCAGGCGAGGGCGACGACCTCGCGCACCCCGAGTGCCTCGCCGAGCACGACGAGGCCGGCCAGGGCAGCCACCGCCGGCCCCAGGCTCGACAGGACGCCGAACACGCGCGTCGGCAGCCTCCGCAGCGCCACCGACTCGAGCGCGTACGGGATCGCGGAGGTGAGGGCGGCCACCACGAGGAAGACGAGCAGGAGGCGCGGGTCGGCCCGGACGGCCACCGTCGCGTCGTGCGCCCCGAACGGGACGACCACGAGGGCGGCGACCAGCATCGCGGTCGCGAGGGCGCCCATCGGGTCACGGCCTCGCCCCAGGGCGGCGTTCGCGAGGATGTAGCAGGCCCAGAACGCCCCCGCGCCGAGGGCGAGCAGCACGCCGACGACGGGGATCGCCCCGGTCGAGTCGGAGCCGAGCAGCACGACCCCGGCGAGGGCGAGCAGGGCCCAGGCCGCGTCCCACCAGCGTCTCGTCTGCACGAGTGCCACGACCAGCGGACCGAGGAACTCGAGGGTGACCGCGACCCCGAGCGGTACGACGTCGATCGCGAGGTAGATGAGCGAGTTCATCCCGGCGAGGGCGAGACCCAACAGGACCACGCCCAGCCACGTTCGACGGGGCCATCGCCAGGGGCGCGGTCGGAAGACGAGCACCAGGAGCGTCGCACCGAAGGCGAGGCGCAGGCTGGCGGCGCCCAGGGGTCCCAGGGCCTCGAAATGCGTCTTGGCGAGGGCGGCCCCGAACTGCACCGAGACGATCGCCGCGACGGCGAGCAGGGGCGACGGCACACGGCCGAGGGGGCTGGGGTTCACGGGGCTCCGGGTTCGTCACGGGGTGCGCGGCGGCACAGTACGATCGTGGCATGAGCGACGCCTTCTCCGTCATCTCGCCGGTGGTGGAGCTCTTCGGCTGGTTCGGGTTCATCGTCGGCACGCCCTTCCTCCTGGCCGGGTGGGTGCTCCGGCGCCGAGCGACCCGCCTCGAGAGCACCGTCGGCGTGGTCATCCCGCCGCCCGACTGGGCCCGTGCCGCCACCGCCCGATGGATGGACGTCGACGGGCAGCTGCACGAGACGCAGTTCGGCGACGTCCCGGTGACGACGCCGCTCGAGACCGAGCTCACCGTGCACTACGACCCCGACCGACCCCACCGGGCCCGCGTCCACCCCCCGCACGACGACGGACGGGCGCCCCGCACCGTGGGGGTGGTGCTCTACGCCGTCGGGGCGGTCTGCGCCGTCGCGTCGGTGGGCCTGCTCTTCGTCTCCTGACCCGTCCGGCGGCCGGTTCGACGTCACCCCCTGCGGGCACAGGGCACCCCGGGCGGTCTGACGGGGGCCGTCGATAGACTCCCCCGCAACGAGCGAGGGGAGCGTCGTGAGCACGAGATCCACGACCGGCCGACGACCGACGAGACGAACGGTGGCCGCCGTCGCCGCGGCGGTCCTGGCCGTGGTCGGCACGATCGCCTTCGGTGCCATCCCGGCCCAGGCCGTCGAACCGGTCGAGTTCTCGGGCGCCTACGTGGTCGACCAGGCCGACGTGCTGTCGAGCGCGGACGAGGCCGAGGTGACCGACGCACTCGACCGGCTCGCGACCGACACCGGCGTCAACCTCTTCGTCGTCTACGTCGACTCCTTCTCCTCGCCTTCCGACCGCACGGCCTGGGGCGAGGCGACGGCGTCCCTGAACCAACTGGGTGCGAACGACGTGCTGCTCTCGGTGGCGGTCGACGACCAGTTCTACGACCTCTCGGCCGACACGTCCGTGATCTCGGAATCCGATCGGCAGGCGCTGCAGACCGACGTCGTCGTGCCCGAGCTGCGTGACGGCGACTGGGCCGGTGCCGCCGTCGCCCTCGCCGACGGCATCCGCAGCGACGAGGCCGGGCCCGACCTCAGCTGGGTGCTCTGGGCGCTGCTCGTGCTGGTCCTCGTCGCGGCGGCCGTCGCCGTCGTCGTCGTGGTCCGCCGGGCACGACGTCGACGCAGCGAGTCCGATGCGCAGAAGGCCCGCCAGGACGAACTCGACAAGCGTGCCGCGCGGGTGCTGGTCGCCCTCGACGACGAGTTGACCGCAGGCGCACACGAGGTCGGTTTCGCGGCGGCACAGTTCGGGGACGACGCGGCCCGGCCGTTCGCCGAGGCGCTCGACGCGGCCCGGGTGCACGCCCGCGAGGCGTTCGCCCTGCAGCAGAAGTTGGACGACTCCGTCCCCGACTCCCCCGAACAACGCCTCGAGTGGACCACCCGCATCATCGAGTTGTGCGAGGCGGCCGACGCGTCGCTCGCCGAGCAGTCCGCCGCGTTCGACGAGCTGCGTGAGGCCGAGGGGCGGGCGCCGAGCGACGTGGCGGCCCTCCCCGGCGAGGTCGCGACCCGACGAGCCCGGCTCGCCTCGGCCCGCACCCTCATCGGCGAGCTGACCACGATCTACTCGGCGCGGGCGGTCGCGTCGATCGACCAGAACGACGACCAGGCCGACCGTCTGCTCGAGTTCGCCGACGAGAGGGCCGGTACGGCGGCGACCGCGCTGGCGTCGTCCTCCACGTCGGAGGCCGTCATCGCCGTCCGAGAGGCCCGTCAGGCCCTGGCGCAGGTCGACCAGCTGCTCAGCGCGGTCGACGGGGCCGCCGTGTCGCTGCGGACGGCGGGCAGCACCATCTCGGCCATGACCCTCGACCTGCGGCAGGACATCGCGACGGCCGAGGGGCTGCCCGACGGTTCGGCCCCGCAGGGCGTCGACGTCGCCGGCTCCGTCTCGGCTGCGCGGGCCTCCATCGCGCTGGCCGAGACGACGACCGACGACCCGCTCGCCGTCGTCGCCTCGCTCGGTGCTGCCAACGACCGCATCGACCAAGTGCTGGCGGCCGTGCGCGACGACTCCGAGAAGCAGCGCCGGGCCCAGGCGGCCCTCGACCAGGCGCTGCTGACCGCGCGGAGTCAGATCAGCGCCACCCGCGACTTCATCGAGACCCGTCGCGGCGGCATCGGCCCGCAGCCGCGCACCCGGTTGTCCGAGGCCGAACGTCACCTGGCCACCGCGGTGTCGCTCGCGACGTCCGACCGCGACGCCGCACTGTTCGAGGCCCACCAGGCCGTCCAGTTGTCTCAGGCCGCAGCCGCCGGTGCCGAGGCCGACGTCTCGTCCTACCAGCAGGCGAGCCCGTTCGGCGGCGGAGTCGGCACGCGGGGGTCGGCCGGGGCCGATCTCGGCGGCATCGTCACCGGCATGCTGCTCGGTGGACTCTTCAGCGGGGGTGGCGGCGGCTTCGGCGGCGGCGGCTTCGGTGGCGGAGGCGGCGGCTTCGGCGGGGGCGGCGGCTTCGGCGGTGGGGGTGGCGGCGGAGGCGGCCGCAGCTCGGGCGGCGGACGGTTCTAGGGCCCGCCCGTCACGGTCCACGCCCCGTTCCGCCCCATCCGCCCCAATCCGCCCCCCTCCGCCCCCAGACAGCAGCACGACCGACAAGCCGAGCACCACCCCACGGCACCACCTCTCGAAAGGACGCACCATGGCAAAGCAGTCGATCTTCGGACGCATCGCGCAACTGACCCGCGCGAACATCAACAGCCTGCTCGACCAGGCCGAGGACCCCAGCAAGATGCTGGACCAGATGGTCCGCGACTACACCAACAGCATCGCCGAGGCCGAGGAAGCCGTCGCGACCACCATCGGCAACCTGCGCCTCCTCGAGCAGGACCACGCCGAGGACGTCGCCGCCGCCGCGGACTGGGAGCGCAAGGCCCTCGCGGCGAGCAACAAGGCCGACGAGCTGCGCTCGTCGGGCAACACGGTCGACGCCGACAAGTTCGACGCCCTCGCTCGCGTGGCCCTCGGCAAGCAACTGCAGAGCGAGAAGGAGGCGAAGACGGCAGAGCCGCAGATCGCCTCCCAGACGGACGTCGTCGACAAGCTCAAGACGGGGCTGAGCGGCATGCGGTCCAAGCTCGACCAGCTCGCCGCCAAGCGCGACGAACTGAACGCGCGCTCGAAGACCGTCGAGGCCCAGACCAAGGTCGCCGACGCCGTCCAGAGCATCGACATCCTCGACCCGACGAGCGAGATCAGCCGCTTCGAGGACAAGGTCCGCCGTGAGGAGGCCAAGATGCTCGGTCGTCAAGAGCTCGCGGCCTCGAGCCTCGACGCCCAGTTCGAGGGCCTCGACGACCTCGGGGAGCAGACCGAGGTCGACGCCCGCCTCGCCGCCCTCAAGCTCGGCGCGCTCGACAAGTGAGCCAGCCGCCGCCCGTCACGCCTGCGCCGGTGGACGTCCCGCCGGTGCAGGCGCGCCGGGCGGCACCCCGCCTGATGGGCGTCGACGTCGCCCGCGGCCTCGCCGTGCTCGGCATGTTCGCCGCCCACATGTGGCCTCGGCCGCTGCTCGACGAGCGCGTCTTCGACGGACGATCGGCGATCCTCTTCGCGACCCTCGCCGGCGTCTCGCTCGGTCTGATGTCGGGAGGCGCCCGGCCGACGCCCCGTGGCGGTCGAGGGCGGGTCGTCGGTGGGATCGCCATCCGGGCGGGCCTGCTCGTCGTGCTGGGCCTCGCGTTGCAGGCCTGGAACCCGTACCTCCTGGTGATCCTGCCCTACTACGGCGTGATGTTCGTCCTGGCACTGGGGCTGCTCTTCGCCCCCCGGGCCGTCCTGTTGGCGGCCGCCGCCCTGCTCGCCGTCGTGGCCCCGTGGCTGGCCTCGTCCGTCCCCGTCGACGCCTACGGCGACACCGCGGTGTCCGGCGCCGCCGGCCTGGCGACCCAGGCCCTGCTCGTCGGCGCCTACCCGGCGCTGGTCTGGACGCCCTTCCTGCTCGTCGGTCTCGTCGCGGCTCGTTCCGACCTGAACCGCACCCGGACCCAGGTCACGCTGATCGTCGCCGGGACGTCGGCCGCGATCGTGGGGTACGCGGCGCGCTTCCTGCCCGGCGCCTCCTCGATCCCCTGGTTCGACCCGGCCGACCACGAAGGCATGCCCGCCGAGATCGTCGGCTCGGGCGGCGTCGCCGCCGCCGTGCTCGGACTGCTCCTGCTCGCCACCACCCCGCGTCGTCCCGTGACGCCCGAGGGTCGGGGACGAGGAGGCGCGGCTGCGGTCGTCCGCACCGTCCTCCGGCCCCTCGCGGCCACGGGCGCGCAACCGCTCACCGTCTACGCGGCCCACGTGCTGATCACCGCGCCGCTGTTCACCGTGTACCGGTTGTCCGACCCGGCCGCCGCCTACGGTCTGCCCCTGGGCCACCTGGTCGTCGCCGTCGTCCTCACGCTCGTCTACGCCACCCTCTGGCAACGGTACGTCGGGCGCGGGCCGCTGGAGCGTGCCGTCGGGGCGCTGAGTCGTCCCTGGGCCTGGAGCACGGGCCCCCGCCCGTGACAGACTGACGCGCGTGAGGTTCGTCGTGGTTCCACAGTGGCAGGGTTCTCCGTCGTCGCGCGCCATGCGGCTCGCCGAGGGTGCGTACGCCGTCCTCGGAGACCTGCCGTCGACGGCCACCACCCTGGTCGAGGTCCCGGTGGGTGCGGGCGACTCGCTCGGCACGCGGGTGCACCGGCTCTCGTCGGTGCTCACCATCGCCGAGTCGGTCGGACGCGAGCTGCGGGCCGACGACTCCCCCGCGATCGTGGTGGGCGGCGACTGCGGCGTCGAGTTCGCCGCGGTCCGCCACGCGGTCACCCCCCGCACCGCCGTGGTCTGGTTCGACGCGCACCCCGACCTCCACAGCCCGCGCAGCAGCGAGAGCGGTGCCTTCAGCGGCATGGTGCTGCGGGCCCTGATCGGTGACGCCACCGAGGACCTCCCGACCATCGGCCCCGGTCCGACGCCCGAACCGCTCGACCCCGCCCGGGTCGTGCTCGCCGGGGCTCGCAGCTACGACGACGCGGAAGACCGCTACATCGAGAGCCGCCACGTCCCCACGGTGTCGTCGCTGGACTTCGACCCGGCCGAGGTGGTCGCCGCCGTCGAGGCGTCCGGCGCCACCGAGGTGTACCTCCACGTCGACCTCGACGTGCTGGACCCGGGGGTGATCGAGGGCCTCCTCGACCCCCAGCCGTTCGGTCTCGAGCTCGGGGTGTTGATCGAGACGATCACGGCCCTGAAAGAGCGCTTCTCCCTGGTCGGCGCGGGCCTGTGCTCGTTCGCGCCGGTCGACGCCGAAGCCGCCTCCGACGACATGGGCCCGATCCTGCGCATCCTCGGAGCCCTGTCCCGATGAGCGCGGGCCCCCCGAGCGCCGCCCCGGCCGACCCCGCCGCCTCCGCGGCCGACCGTCCGCGCGTCACGGTGGAGCGGGACGGCCACGTGCTGCTGATCGGCCTCGACCGGCCCGAGAAGCGCAACGCGGCCGACCTGCGGATGCTGCGCGAACTGGCCCTGGCCTACGGCGAACTCGACCGCGACCCCGACCTGCGGGTGGGACTGCTCTTCGCCCACGGCGACCACTTCACCGCGGGACTCGACCTCGGCGACGTCGTGCCCGCGGTCACCGCGGAGGGCCTCGACGTGGTCCCCGAGGGTGGCCTTGATCCGTGGCAGGTCCACGGTCGCCAGGTGGGCAAGCCCGTGGTGATGGCCGTGCAGGGCACCTGCCTGACGCTCGGGGTCGAGCTCGCCCTGGCGAGCGACGTCGTGGTGGCGAGCAGGGACGCCCGCTTCGGTCAGATCGAGGTGAGCCGCGCCATCCTCCCCTTCGGTGGCGCGACGATCCGCCTCCCCCGCCGGGTCGGTTGGGGCGACGCCATGCGGTACCTGCTGACCGGCGACCTCCTCGACGCCGAGGAGGCGCGGCGCATCGGACTCGTGCAGGACCTGGTGGACGTCGGGTCCGCATTCGACCACGCCCTCGACCTCGCCCGTCGCATCGCCGCCCAGGCACCCCTGGCCGTGCAGGCCACCCTGGCGAACGCCCGGCTCGCGGTCCGTGACGGCGACGCCGCGGCCGAGGCCCGCCTGCAGCCCGAGCTCGTGCGGCTGCTCGCCACCGACGACGCCCGGATCGGGTTCGAGGCCTTCGTCTCGCGGACCGTCGCCGAGTTCACGGGACGGTGACCGCGCCTCCTCGGTCGTGGGCACACGAAAGAACCCGCCCACCCCGAGGGGTGGACGGGCCCGAGAACGAGGCGGATCGGCCTACTTGAAGACGTCCTTGACGTCCTCGCCGACCTTCTTGGCGGAGGCACCGGCCTGGTCCTTCTGACCTTCGGCCTTCAGCTCGTCGTCGCCCTTGCGGTCGCCGAGAGCTTCTTTCGCCTTGCCGGCGATGTCCTGAGCGGCGTTCTTGATCTTGTCGTCGAGTCCCATGTGTGCCTCCTCGTAGGTTGACGCGCTCCCCCGCAACGATCGCGGTGGTGCGCTGATGTGAGGGACGCTACCCGTGCCTCCCGGATCTCGCTCGTGCCGTTCAGGAAAGACCCAGCGGGGTTTCACGAAACGGCCACGTCCGCCCGGGGACCCGCCTGAGAACGCCAGGCCCCGGGCGACTAGCGTCGGGGCCATGACGACTTATGACCTCATCGTGATCGGAGCCGGCGCTGTCGGCGAGAACGTGGCCGACTACGCCACCCGCAACGGCCTCAAGGTGGGGCTCGTGGAAGCCGAGCTCGTCGGGGGCGAGTGTTCGTACTGGGCCTGCATGCCGTCGAAGGCGCTGCTCCGCTCGAGCGCCGTCGTCCGTGCGGCGAAGTCGCTCGACGGGGCCAAGCAGGCCGTGACCGGTGACGTCGACGTCGCCGCCGTGCTGCGTCGCCGCGACTCGTTCACCAGCAACTGGGACGACTCGGGCCAGGCCGACTGGGTCGAGGGCGCCGGCATCGACCTGATCCGCGGGCACGCCACCATCACCGGCGTCAAGGAAGTGACGGTGAACGGCGAGGTGCACCACGCGACGTACGCCGTCGCCGCGGTGACCGGTTCGTCGGCGCTCCTGCCCGACATCCCCGGCCTCGCCGAGGCGAAGCCCTGGACCAGCCGTGAGGCCACGAGCGTCGAGTCGATGCCGCAGAGCGTCGTCATCGTCGGCGGTGGCGTCGTCGCCGCCGAGATGGCCACGGCGTACCAGCAGCTCGGCTCGACCGTCACCCTGATCGCCCGCAGTGGTCTGCTGGGTGGCCAGGAGCCCTTCGCCGGCGAACTCGTGGCCGACTCGCTGAGGGGTCTCGGCGTCGACGTGCGCCTCGGGGCCTCGCCCTCGACCGTGCTGCGCACCGAGCACGACACGGTCGAGGTCACCCTCGACGACGACTCCACGGTCGTCGCCGACGAGATCATCGTCGCGACCGGCCGTGTCCCCCGCACCTCCGACCTCGGCCTCGAGAACGTCGGGCTCACCCCGGGCGACTGGCTCGACGTCGACGACACCATGCTCGTCAAGGGCACCGACTGGCTCTACGGCGTCGGCGACGTCAACCACCGCGCCCTGCTCACCCACCAGGGCAAGTACCAGGCCCGCGCCGCCGGCGAGGTCATCGCCGCCCGCGCCTTCGGAAAGCCCGTGCACGCCGAGCCGTGGGGTGCACACGTCGCGACCGCCGACGACGCAGCAGTGCCGCAGGTCACCTTCACCGACCCCGAGGTCGCGAGCGTCGGCCTCACGGCCGACGCCGCCGGCAAGCGAGGCATCGACGTCAAGGTCGTGGACTACGACCTCGCCGCGGTCGCCGGTTCGGCGATCCACTCGGACGAGTACGCGGGACAGGCGCGGCTGGTCGTCGACGAGTCGCGCGGGGTGATCGTCGGCGCGACCTTCGTCGGCCCGGACGTCAGCGACCTGCTGCACGCCGCCACGATCGCCGTCGTCGGCGAGGTGCCGATCGACCGGCTGTGGCACGCCGTCCCGTCGTACCCGACGGTGAGCGAAGTCTGGCTGCGCCTGCTCGACGCCTACGGCCGTCCGTGAAGAACCCTCTGCTCGACTCCCCGATCTCGAGACTCGGCTGCGCCTGGGCGACGGCCGTCGGTCTCGCGGTCGGGGTGCCGCTCAGCGTGGGGCGGGTCCGCGTGGTCGGCGACCTGATCGTGTGCAGCGGCCTGCCCCGCTGGGCGTTCAAGCGGGGAGGCACCTGTGTCGGTCGGGTCTACCTGACCCGGGACAACGACGGGCCACGCGTCCTCGAACACGAGGCCGTGCACGTCCGTCAGTGGCAGAGGTACGGCATGCTGATGCCCGTACTGTACTTCCTGGCCGGCAGCGACCCGCTGTCGAACAGATTCGAGATCGAGGCCGGCCTCGAGAAGGGCGGATATCGATGACCCGCACCGTGATCATCACCGGGGCGAGCAGCGGCATCGGCCGCGAGGCCGCCCGCGAGCTCGCGAAGGGCGGCGCCGAGATCGGCGTCGTCGGACGCAACCCGGAACGCACCCAGGCGGTCGCCGACGAGGTGGGCGGGACGGCCTTCCTGGTCGACTACGACCGGCTCGACGACGTCCGGTCGTTGGCCGACCGGTTGCTGGAGCGCTATCCCCGCATCGACGCCCTCGCCAACAACGCCGGAGGTCTCGTCAGCGAACGAGGCCTCACCGCAGACGGGTTCGAGCGCACCCTCCAGTCGAACCACCTCGCACCGTTCCTCCTGACCAGGCTCCTCCTGCCCCGCCTCGTCGAGAGCGGTGGCCGGGTCGTGTCGACGGCCAGCGCGGCCAACCTGCTCGGGCACGTCCGGCTCGACGACATCAACTGGTCGAAGCGTCGATGGGCCGGGGGTTGGCGTCAGTACGGCACGACCAAGATCGAGACCGTCCTGTTCATCCGTGAACTGGCGAAGCGCACGGGCCTCGACGCGTTCTCGTTCCACCCGGGCATCGTGATGACCGGCTTCGGCTCGGATTCACGCTCGATGCGGGTCGCGAACGTCCTGACCAACGGCAACTACGGCATCTCGGCGTCGGCCGGCGCCGTGCCGTTGATCCAGCTCGCCGGGCCCACGACGATCTCGGTCGAGAGCGGCACCTACTTCGACCAGCTGTCGCCGCACGGTCGCCTGCACCGCCAGGCCACCGATCCCCTGCTCGCCGAGGCCCTCTGGGAGCGCACCTCCGAGCTCGTCGGTGTGCCCGCCGAGGTCTAGGCGCGACCACGATACGAGACGAAGGAGGCGCGACCGACGTGGTCGCGCCTCCTTCGTCGTCGAGGGCCTCGCCTCAGGACTCGGACTTGCCGACCCGCCAGTAGCCCATGAAGGCGACCTGGCGCCGGTCGATGCCGACCTCGCTGACGAGGAAGCGTCGGAGCGTCTTGATCGCCCCCGCCTCGCCGGCGAACCAGGCGTACAGGTCGGAGCTGACGGCGGTGCCGCGCGGATCGTCGCCCTGCGGGACGTCCCAGAGGATGTCGTGCTCGATGTCGACCTCGCTCACCTCGACGCCGTGGTGCCAGGCGGTCACGTAGCGGGCGGTCCAGCGGCGGACGGCGACCACCAGGGCCTCACCGTGACCGGACGTGGCGTCTCGCCTCGGCAGCCAGTGGACGTCGACCCCGGGAGGCGCGACGAGGTCGAGCTCGTCGGCCGCGGTCGGGATCTCGATGAAGACGCACCCCCGGGCGTCGACCGGCAGGGCCTCGACGATGGAGCAGATGGCCGGGGCCGCCGTCTCGTCGCCGGCCAGCAGCACGGTGCGCGCGTCACCCGGTGACCACTCGACGCCGCTGCCGGTGACGCCGCTCGTCGCGTCCGGCCCGATCAGCATGAGTTCGTCACCGACGCGCGCGCGCCCGGCCCAGGCCGAGGCGGGGCCGGTGTCGCCGTGGCAGACGAAGTCGACGTCGACCTCGCGCCGCTCGGGGCGGGCGGCCCGGGCCGTGTAGGTGCGGAAGGCGTTCTGCTGCTCGGGCGGCAGGGCGCGCCACGAGGCGTACCAGTCGTCGGTCGGGAACGTGTCGTAGCCGGTGGCCTCGAGGGGCAGGACGACCTTGATGCGCTGGTCGAGGCCGTCGACGCCGAAGTCGCCCAGGTCGTCACCGGTGAACGTGATGCGCACGAACGACGGAGCGAGCCGACGCACGGCCGCGACCCGGACGCGGTAGGGGCGGTGGGCCGGCTTCGCCGGTCGTTCGACGGTGGCGGCGGACGTGGACGTGCCCGGGGACGTGATCGTCATCGAGGGAGCCGGTCAGGCCGCGGCGGGGGTGCCGACGTGGAAGAGCTGGTGCAGGTCGTGCCGCAGGTCGTAGGCGAACGAGGGCGGGCCGCCGATCCAGATGACGTGGTCACCCGTCGCGACGGTCTCGGGTTCGACGTACATCTCGCCGAGCCACGCACGGACCGCCCGCTCGAGGGCCTGGCCGGGGGCGCAGGCGGTGCCGGTGCCGGGCACGCCCGAGCGGCGGTCCCGCGCGAGCCAGGTGACCGTGACGCGACCCGGCGAGGCGAGCGGCACGACGTCGGCAGCGCTCTCGACCTCGACGAACACCTGGCCCCTCGCGCAGATCGGCAGGACCGAGAGCATCTCTCGCAGGACGGGGATCGAGGTCGCGTCGGCGGCGAACAGGACGCGCAGGGCGTCGTGCGGCAGGGACGGGTTCTGGTCTACGAGGAGCATGACCCCTTCAATATAGGTAAGGCTTGCCTCATCCGCCACACGGGTCTCTCGATTGACAGCGACCTCGCTGCCGTGATGGTAAGTTCTGACGGGTTCGGGAGTCCGTCAGCGACGCCCGGCGCAAGGGGCCGTGCCGTGTCCGACAGCAACACGGTGACGGATCGCGTGGACCGGTTCAGCAGCGACCGGGACTCCCCCGCCGAACGACCGAGGGGCTCTCCCGCGCCCCCGGTCCCCCGTCGCCGTGGACGATCCGCCACGGCCATCCCCGGAAGGCCCCACCAGGTGCGCACCCTCCCCCTCTCCGCCGCCGTCGCCGCGCTGTTGCTGCTCGCGACGGGCTGCTCGTCCGCCTCGTCCCCCGACGGGTCGGGCACCCCCGACCCCGACGCGACCGTCACGGTCGGCCTCGTGCTCGAGCCGAGCGACCTCGACATCCGCACCACGGCCGGCATCGCGCTCGACCAGGTGCTGATCGACAACGTCTACCAGGGCCTCGTCGGCCGCACGCAGGACAACGAGATCCGCGACGTGTTGGCCGCGAGCCACACGGTCAGCGACGACGGCCTGACCTACACGTTCACGCTGCACGACGGCGTGACCTTCCACGACGGGGCCGCGATGACGGCCGACGACGTCGTCTGGTCGCTGTCCCAGGTCAAGGACGACGCCTCGCTCGCGAGCCATTCCGACCTCGCCGCGGTCTCGACCATCACGGCGCCCGCCGCCGACACCGTCGTGCTGACGCTCTCGCGACCCGACTCGTCCCTGCTGTTCGACCTCACCGGTCGCGCGGGCCTCGTGCTCCAGCAGTCCGCGACGAACGACCTCTCGACGACGGCGAACGGCACCGGCCCCTTCGAGCTGACGAGCTGGCGACAGGGCGACAACCTGCAGCTCGGGCGCTTCGACGACTACTGGGGCACCCCGGCGAAGGTCGCGGGCGTGACCTTCCGCTACGTGACCGACCCGTCCGCGGCGATCAACGCCTCGATCTCGGGTGACGTCGACGTGCAGACCGCGGTCGACGCGACCCTGTCGACCCAGCTCGACGGCGTGGACGGCATCACCCTCGAGAAGGGCAAGACGACCGACAAGTACACCCTCGCGTTCAACAACGCCGTCGCCCCCTTCACCGACGCCAAGGTCCGCGAGGCCCTGCGCCTCGCGATCGACAACGATGCCCTGATCGCCGCCGTCGGCGGGTCGGCGGTGGACCAGGGGGGCCCGATCCCCGAGCTCGACCCCGGCTACGAGGACCTCACGAGCGTCGACTCCTACGACCCCGACGAGGCGAAGGGCCTGCTGGCCGAGGCCGGTCACGACGGTGACCTCTCGCTCACCCTCGAGTACCCCAACGTCTACCCGGCCGCCATCGGCGACGTGCTGACGACGCAACTCAAGGCGGTCGGCGTCACGTTGACGGTGCAGCAGGTCGACTTCAGCACCTGGCTCGACGACGTCTACGTGAACAAGGACTTCGAGCTCAGCATGGTCAACCACGCCGAGACGCACGACTTCGCGAACTGGGCGAACCCGGACTACTACTGGGGCTACGACAGCGCCCCCGTGCAACAGCTCTACGCCGAGTCGATCGCGGCGACCGACCCGGAGGTGGCCGACGAGAAGCTCGCCGAGGCGGCGACGATCGTCTCGGACGACGCACCGGCCGAATGGCTCTACACGGCCACGACGCTGACGGCGATCCACGACGGCGTCACCGGCTTCCCGACGAGCTCGACCACGACCCGCCTCGACCTGGCTGACCTGGCCACGACGGAGTGACCCGCTTCGTCGTCGGCCGCCTGCTCCTCTTCGTCGGGGGGCTGGCCGTCGCCAGCGTGCTGATCTTCGCGGCGCTGCGGTTGCTGCCGGGCGACGTCGCCCAGGCGATCGCCGGCACGACCGGCTCACCCGAGCAGGTCGCCGCCCTCCGTCAGCAGCTCGGCCTCGATCGTCCCGTCGTCGTGCAGTACCTCGACTGGGCCGGCGGGCTGCTGAGGCTCGACCTGGGCGAATCGCTCGTCACGGGGACGCCGGTGGTCGACGAGGTGCTCGACAAGCTGGCCGTCACCCTGCCGCTCGCGGGGCTGTCCCTGGTCTTCGGATTGCTGATCGGCATCCCGCTCGGCGTGACGAGCGCGCTCCGCCGTGGCCGCGCCTCCGGGGTCGTCCTCGGCACCGGGGCCCAGCTGCTCGCGGCCGTGCCGGTCGTCTGGGCGGGCATGCTGCTGATCGGCGTCTTCGCCGTGACGCTGCGGTTGCTGCCGACGCAGGGGTTCCCGGCCGACGGCTGGAGCGAGCCCGGGCGGGCCTTGCGCTCGCTCGTGCTGCCGGCCCTCACCATCGGCATCGTCGAGGGGGCCGTGTTGTTGCGCTTCACCCGGTCGGCGGCGCTCGGGGCCCTGGATCAGGACTACGTGCGGACGGCCGCCGCCAACGGCATGACCCGGTCGCGCGCCCTCGTGCGACACGGGCTGCCCAACGTGATGCTCAGCATCGTGTCGATCCTCGGCCTGCAGGTGGCCGGCCTGATCGTGTCGGCCGTCGTCGTCGAGCAGTTGTTCACGCTGCCCGGGCTCGGCCGCATGCTGGTGACCGACGTCGGCCGCCGCGACCTGACCAAGGTGCAGGGTGAACTGATGACGCTGACCACGCTCGTGCTGTTCATCGGCCTCGTGATCGACGTCGTGCACCGGCGGCTCGACCCGCGCCTCCGCGAGGGCCACCGATGAGGCGCGCCGCGTTCGTCCGCGAGCTGCTGCGTCGACCGCAGGGCGCGTTCGGCGCCGGCTGGCTGAGCCTGATCGTCCTGTCCGCCGTGGTCAGCCGGTTCTGGACCCCGCTCGACCCCTTCGACACCGACCCCTACTCGGCCTGGCTGACGCCCTCGCTCGGTCACCCCTTCGGCACCGACTCGGTCGGCCGCGACATCTTCAGCTACGTCGTCGCGGCGACCGGAACGACGGTCGTGGTCGCCGTCGCCTCGGGCGTGGTCGCCACCGTGGTGGGGGTGGGGCTGGCCGCCCTCGGCTCGTTGACGTCCCGCTGGGTGCGCGAGTCGGTCGCCGTGCTGATCGACGTGCTCGTGGCGTTCCCGACGCTCCTGATCGCCATGGCCCTCGCCGCGGCGTTCGGCGGGTCCCTCACCGTCGTGGTCGTCGCCGTGGGGATCGGCTACGGCGTGACGATCGCCCGGGTCGGCCGGTCCGAGATCCGTCAGGTGGCGCGGACCGACTACGTGCTCGCCGCCCGGGCGAACGGGCTCGGCACCGGGGCCGTGCTGCGTCGCCACGTGCTGCCGAACATCGCGCCCGTCTTCGTCGTCCAGCTCTCGCTGTCGATGGCCACGAGCGTGCTCGCCGAGGCCGGACTGTCGTTCCTCGGCTACGGCGCCCCGGCCGACACCGCCTCCTGGGGGCGTCTGCTGAGCGACCTGCAGAAGTTCATCGGCGTGCACCCGGGGTCGGTCGTCTGGCCCGGGCTCGCCATCACGCTGACCGTCCTGGCGCTGAACCTGCTGGGCGACGCCGTGCGCGACGCCTCCGATCCCCGGTTGCGGTCCCGGCGGACGGGACGTGGCACCCCGGGCTCCCCCACGACGCCGGCTCCGTCCACGACTTCCCCGCGGGCCACCGCCCCGGGCACCGCAGGCACCCCGACCACCCCGGGGGTCGTCTCGTGAGCCTGGTGATCGACGACCTCACCGTGACCGTCGGCGGCCGCCGCGTCGTCGACGGCCTCTCGCTCGACGTGCCCGACGGTGCGAGGGTCGGACTGATCGGCGAATCCGGTTCGGGCAAGTCGATGACGACGCTGGCCGTGCTCGGCCTCCTGCCCGACGGCGCCCGCGCGACGGGCAGCATCCGGCTCGACGGACGCGAACTGCTCGGAGCGTCCGAGCGCGACCTGGCCGGCCTGCGCGGCCGCGTCGTCGGCACGGTCTTCCAGGACCCCCGCACGGCGCTCGACCCCGTCGTGACCGTCGGGCGACAGATCGCCGAGCCCCTCCGCCTGCACGGTCGCGTCGGTCGCCGGGACGCCCGCTCGCGAGCGGTGGCCGCGGCCGCCGAGGTCGGCCTGCCCGACCCCGAGACCGTCGTGGACCTCTACCCGCACCAGCTCTCGGGTGGTCAGCGGCAGCGGGTCGGCATCGCCATGGCGCTGATCAACCGGCCGGGGCTCGTCCTCGCCGACGAGCCGACCACCGCGCTGGACGTCACCACGCAGGCCGAGGTGCTCGCGCTCTTCCAGCGCCTGGTCGACGAGCAGCGGACGTCGCTGCTCTTCGTCACGCACGACCTCGCCGTGCTCTCGCGCATCACCGACCAGGCGGCGGTGCTGTCGCACGGGCGCGTCGTCGAGCGGGGCCCCGTCGAGCAGCTGCTGCACCGCCCCGAGCACGAGGTCACCCGCGGGCTCGTCCAGGCCACGAGGGCGACGACCTGGAGGGCCTCGTGAGCGACCCGACCACCGCACCCGCGCCTCCTCTGCTCGTCGCCCGGGGCCTCACTCGCACCTTCACCCTGCCGCGCCGTTCGCCCTTCCGACCGGGCCCGGTGCGCCACGCCCTGGTCGACGCCGACCTCGAGGTCGCCGCCGGCGAGAGCGTCGCGCTGATCGGTGAGTCCGGCTCGGGCAAGTCCACGCTGGTGCGCCTGCTGCTGGCCCTCGACAGGGCGACGTCCGGCACGGTGACCTTCGACGGGCGCACGGTCGCCCCCGACCGCGCCTCGCGCCTGCGCTGGCTGCGGCGCCAGACGGGCATCGTCCTGCAGGACCCCTACGCCTCGCTGGACCCCCGCATGCGCGTGGGCGACACCGTGGCCGAGCCGCTGCGCGCCCTCCGCGTCGAGGGCGACCACGACCGCCTGGTCGCAGAGATGCTCGAACGGGTTGGCCTCTCGGCGCACGACGCCGAGGCCTGGCCCCACGAGTTCAGCGGGGGCCAACGGCAGCGCATCGCCCTGGCCCGGGCCCTCGTGCACGGGCCGCGGCTGCTGATCGGCGACGAGCCCATGAGTGCGCTCGACGTCACCGTGCGGGCGCAGATCCTCGAGCTGCTGCGCGAGCTGCGCGACGAACGCGGGCTGTCGCTGCTGCTCGTGTCGCACGACATCGGACTCGTGCAGCACCTCGCCGACCGGGTCGCCGTGCTGCGAGACGGTCACATCGTCGAGCAGGGCCTCACCGACGACGTGCTGCGTCGACCGCGGCACGACTACACGCGGACGCTGGTCGACTCGGTGCCGACGCTCGACTGAGCCCCGGCTCGTCAGCGGTGCCCACGCGGCTCACCACATCGGCGGGTGCCGACGCTGCCACCGCAGCCGCCGCTCGAGCTGGGCGCCGAGCGCGAGCAGGACGTCCTCGCGCCCCGGTCGCCCGATCAGCTGCACGCCCGCGGGCACGCCGTCGACCTCGCCCACCGGGAGGCTGATCGCCGGCAGCCCGGCCACGTTGACGAACGACGTGAACGGCGAGTACAGGCACTGCTGCTCGAAGTTGCGTTCGGCGTCCTCGGCGTCGTACCAGCCGAGCGGGCGCGGCAGCATCGCCAGGGTCGGCGTCAGGACGGCGTCGAAGGCCGAGAACCGCTCGACGACGACTCGTTCGAACGCCGCGAGCCCGACGAGCGCCGCCGACAGCTCTCGCGCCGTGACGCGTCGCCCCTGTTCGACCAGCCACCGGGTGACGGGCTCGAGCAGCGCCAGGTCGGCCTCGGTCTCGGCCGGGATGCCCGCCGCCCCCGCCTGCCAGATCGTGCGGAACAACGCCGGGTAGTCGGACGCCGGCAGGGTGGTCTCGTCCACGCCGTGCCCCATCGTCGTGAGCAGGTCGGCGGTCTCGCCGAGGACGCCCAGGAGGCGCGGGTCGACCCGGACGTCGAACGCGTCGTCCCACGGGCTCGTCGTCATGACGGCGACCTGGAAGCGTCCCTCACCCCGCACGGCCGTGCCGAGGTAGGCGCCGTCGGGTGACGGAGGTGCCCAGAGGGCCTGGTGGTGCCGCGGTTCGCGCCCGTCGGGCGACACCATCGCGTCGAGCAGCAGGGCGGCGTCGGCCACCGACCGGGCCAGGGCCCCGCCGACCGGCAGGCCCGCGAGGCTCGTCAGACCCGACTGCGCCGGCACGCGTCCCCGGGAGGGCTTGAGCCCGACGAGGCCCGTGGCGGCGGCCGGGATGCGGATGCTGCCCCCGCCGTCGGACCCGGGTGCGAACGGCAACAACCCCGCGGCGACGGCGGCCGCGGCGCCGCCGCTCGACCCGCCCGCGCCCGTCTCGGGCGCCCACGGGTTGCGCGTCGGAGGGCCCACGAGCGTCTCGGTGTACGCGGTCAACCCGTACTCGGACGTGGCCGTCTTGCCCACGCTGATCGCGCCGGCCTCGTCGAGCGCCTCGGTGATCTCGGCCGACGTCTCGGGCACCCGGCCCCTGCTGAGGCGTGAGCCCGACCAGGTCGGCACGCCCGCGCGGTCGCTCAGGTCCTTGTCGGCCAGCGGCAGCCCCCAGAGCGGCGCGACCGAGGGGCCTCCGGCGGCCAGGGCGTCGGCCCGCGCGAGGGCGGCCTCGCCGGTCACCGTCACGAACGCGCCGACGTCGCCGTCGAGGCGGGCGATGCGCTCCAGGTAGTGGGTGGTCAGCTCACGGGGCGAGACCTCGCCGCGACGCAGCCAGTCCCACTGCTCGTGGGCGCTCAGGTGGTGGAGTTCGAACACCCGTCGAGCCTAGGCCGCGGCTCCGGCCACGGATCTCGCTTTCTGGTACATTTGTCCCATTCGTGCTCCCCCGGCCGCAGGTCGCCTCCGGGACCGTCGCACGTCTCGACAGGACACCGTCATGGGTTACCTCTTCCTCGCGCTCGCCATCGTCGGCGAGGTCTTCGCCACGAGCTTCCTCAAGGTCACCAGCGGCCCCGACGCCAAGTGGTGGCAGTACGCGGCGGTCGTGGTCGGCTACGTCTTCGCGTTCGCGATGCTCTCGCAGTCGCTGAGCAAGGGCGTGCCGCTCGGCATCGCCTACGCGATCTGGGCCGGCGTCGGCGTCGTCCTCGTCGCCCTCATCAGCTGGATCTTCTTCAAGGAGCCCCTGACCCTCGTCCAGCTCGGCGGCATCGTCCTCGTCATCGGCGGCGTCACCATGCTCGAGCTCGGCGGTCGCCACGAGGCCGCGGCCTGACCCCGTGACCGACACGACGTCGGGTGACCGTCCCGCCCCGGACGCCTCGGACGCCCCTGCCCCGGACACCTCGGGCGCGCGGGCGTCGGTCGCCCCGGGGCCGGGCGAGCGGTCCGTCGGCCCCGGTGGCCAGGCCCTGACCCCGAAGGGCGAGACCAGGAGGCGCGCGCTGCTCGACGGCGTCCTGGCCGTCCTCGAGGCGGGCGGCCCCTCGGCCGTGACGCACCGCGCGGTGGCCCGCGCGGCCGGCGTCCCGGTCTCGGCGGCCACGTACTACTTCGCCGGACGCGACGACCTGCTGCGGGCGGCGCTGCGCCACGCGACCACGGACTGGGTGCGGTCCTTCGACCGACTCGAGCGCACCTCCTTGGCCGACCTGGCCGAGACGCTCGTCCGGTACGCGATCACCGAGCGCGGGTCGGCCCGGGCGCAGTACGAGCTGCTCTTCACCGCCATGCGGGACGAGTCGCTGCGCGAGGACGCGGACCTCTGGTACTCGTCGCTCGAGCACGTGCTGAGGCGGACCGGCGTGCCGAGCGAGCGGCTCGACGTCGTGGCCCTCGCCGTCGACGGCCTGATCGTCCGCATGCTCTGGCGCGGCGAGCCCGGCACCGTCGACGCGACCGAACGCATGTTGCGGGAGATCGTCGGCCCGCTGCCCTGAGGTTCAGGCGCGGCGGCGCTTCTTGAGCGACTTCTGCATCGTGATCGTGCCGAGCCAGCGGCCGAACTTGAAGCCGACCCGGCCCATGCGACCGACCTCGGTGAAGCCGAGCTGCTCGTGCAGGCCGATCGACGCCTCGGCGTTCTTGTCGGCGATGACCGCGATCATCTCGCGGATGCCCGCGTCCCGGCAGGCCTCGACGAGCGCCTCGAGCAGGGCACGGCCGAGGCCCTTGCCGGTCGAGGCGGCCCGCAGGTAGATCGAGCTCTCGACGGTGTAGCGGTAGGCCGCCTTGCCGCCCCACGGGGTCGCGAGCGCATAGCCGAGGGCCTCGCCGGACGGGTTCACCGCGACGAGGAACGGCATGCCGAGCGTCGTGACGAAGGCGAACTTGCGGCGCCACTCGGCGAGGGTCATCGCGTCCTCGTCGAAGGTGACGGACGAGTTCGCCACGTAGTGGTTGTAGATCTCCTGGACGTAGGGCAGGTCGGCGGGCGTCGCGGGTCGGATCTCGAACGTGAAGCCGGGCTCGACCGGGGCCGGGGGGCGGAGGGCTCGGGGAAGCCGACGCCGGGGCTGGTATTCCTCTTCGAGCACGTGATCACTCTGCCACGCCGGGTGCGGGACCGTCAGACGGCGGGCGGGAGCGTCCAGTCGACGGGGTCGCCGCCCTGGGCGACGAGCAGCTCGTTCGCCCGGCTGAACGGCCGCGAGCCGAAGAATCCGCGCGACGCCGACAGGGGGCTCGGGTGCGGCGACTCGATCGAGGGGACATCGCCGAGCATCGGCTTGAGCGCCGACGCGTCACGGCCCCAGAGGATGGCCACGAGGGGCCCTCCCCGCGCCGCGAGCACCTCGATCGCGCGCTGGGTGACCGGCTCCCAGCCCTTGCCGCGGTGCGACGCCGTCTCGCCCGGACGCACCGTGAGCACCCGGTTGAGCAGCAGCACGCCGTGGCGCGACCACGAGGTCAGGTCACCGTGCTCGACGACGGGGACGCCGAGGTCGTCGTGCAGCTCGCGATAGATGTTCGCGAGGCTGCGCGGCACCGGGCGCACGTGCGGGTCGACGGCGAACGACAGCCCGATCGGGTGGCCGGGCGTCGGGTAGGGGTCCTGACCGACGATCAGGACGCGCACCTCGTCGAGCGGCTGTCGGAAGGCGCGCAGCACGTCCTCGCCGGCGGGCAGGTAACCGCGCCCCGCGCGCACCTCGGCTCGCAGGTACTCGCCCATGTCGGTGATGCGGTCGGCCACGGGTTCGAGCGCGGTCGCCCACGAGGGGTCGATCTGCTCCGAGAGCGGTCGACGGTGGTCGTGCGCCTCGACGGTCACTCGACCCCGAGCGTGCCGACCGAGACGCCGACGATCTCGCCGTCGTCGTCGAGCTGCGGTTCGACCCGCCAGACGCTGCCGGTGCCGAGCACCGCGAGGGCGCCCTCGCCGACGACCAGGGCGGTGTTCTCGTCGATGGCGACGCCGCCACGGACGAGTCCCGCCTCGGTGGCGGCGATGAGCCTGGTCAGGGTGCCCCACTGGGCGGCGTGCACGTCGATGGCGAGGTCGACGAGGCCGAGGCCGTCGGCGAGGGTGACCTCGTCGAGGTCTTCTGCCGCGTCCTCGGGGCAGACCGGGACGTCGCCGATCAACCAGCCGCCGAGCACGGCGCGGTCCGCGGCGATCATGGCGCCGGCCGAGAAACCGAGGTAAGGCAGCCCGTCGGCCACCAGGAGGCGCACCTGGTCGATCAACGGAGCGACCGCGTCGAGGTAGGCGGGGGTGAGCCCACCCGCCACGAGCAGGCCGTCGACGTCGCTCAGCACGCGGGTGTCGAACTCGTCCCCGGCGGAGACGATGGTCGTGAGTGCCTCACAGCGCCCCCCGGCGGCCAGCATGGCGGGGTAGCCGTCACGGAACTCGGCGGACGGCGAGTCGTCGGCCACGACGATCAGCACGGCGATGCGCGGCACGCTCCGACCGACGGCGGCACCGCGGACGGCGGCCTCGGCGACGAAGAGGTCGTACAGCTCGGTGTCGTCGGGCGACCAGCCGCCGCCCACCAGGTGGATGCTCACTCGCCCGCCCCCGCTCCGACCTCACGCGTGACGGGCGGCAGTGCGCTCCACGGGAAGGTGATCCACTGGTCGGTGCGCTTCCAGACGAAGTCGGGTTCGAGCACGGTGCGGGGCTTGCTGTAGAGGCAGACCGTGCGGACCTCGGAGGCCACCTCGGCGAGCAGGTCGCGCACGAGCACGAGGGTGCGCCCCGAGTCGGACACGTCGTCGACGACGAGGACCTTCTTGCCCTCGAGCGACGGGGCGTCGAGGGTCGGGGGCAGCAGCACGGGCTCGGGCAGCCGCTCGTCGACGCCCGTGTAGAACTCGACGTTGATCGAACCGCACATCTTGGTGTCGAGCGCGTAGGCCACGGCACCGGCGAGCACGAGCCCCCCGCGGGCGACGGCGACGATCACGTCGGGCGTGAACCCCGCCTGGACGACGTCGGAGGCCAGGTGGCGAGCGGCCTCACCGAACTCGAGCCAGCCCAGCACCTCCCGCTCGGGAGCCTCGACCTCGGGTCGTGCGGGGGCGGCCTGGCTGTCGTCGGGTGGGGTGACCATGCCGACAACCGTAACGCGCGCAGGGCTCCCCGCGTCACGCCGGGACCCAGGCACCCCCGGGAGGCGCGAAGACCGTGTCGACGCCGTCGGACCACAGCAGTGAGTCGGGCTCGCGGTCGGTGACGCCCGGCAGGCCGCCGTCGGCGACGAGCTCGTCGTCGAGGTCGACCAGCTCGGCCCGGCGCAGCGACCAGGTGTCGTGCCGGTTCGGCCAGTACCGGGTGCGCCCGCCGCGCGCGACGTGCATGCCCCAGCGGGCGGTGAGGAACTCGGCGAGCGGGTCGCCGTCGACCACCTCGTCGGTGGGACGGACGGACAGCCGCGACGACGGGTTCGTCCCCGGCCCGAGCCGGGTGCTGCGGTACGTCACGACCCCGTCGACCCGGGACTCGCGCATCGACGCCCAGCGATACGGCAGACCGAGGCCCACGTTCGCCGCGAGCACCGAGACGAGGCGCTGCGCCTCGAGGGTGCGGAACACCACGCCGCGTCGGCCCAGGGCGTCGACCGAGTACAGCCGCACGTTCGTCTCGAGGAAGTCCCCGGCCCAGGGCACCGCGGGCAGCGGCCCGAAGGCGCTGCCCGTCAGCTTGAACGGGATGAGCCCGACCCAGGTCGACCCGTCGAACACGTCGGGCCGCGTGCCGGGCGGCAGCAGCGGGGCGACGCGATCGGGCTCGACCCGCCAGTGCGCGAAGGCCAGGCCGCCCCAGTGCTGTCGGATGAACGCGGGGCGGAGCAACGGAGGCGCGGTGCGGGACACCGGATCGGCGTCGGCCCCCGGCATGGTCTGGTCCATGTGGCCCACGGTACGGGCGACCGCCTGGGCGGTCCACAGCCTCGGACGAGCTGCCGCCCCCGGCCCTCCCCGGGCCGCCTCAGAGCTGGCGGACGAGTTCGGGGATGCGACCGCGGAACGGGAAGAAGCCCCGGGAGGCGGACGGCCACGCCTCGCCGTCCCACCGCCGCCGGACGGTGACGAGGTCGATCCCCTCGGCAGAGAGGGCTCCGCGCACGGACGTCAGTCGCTCCTGGACGGGACCGACCGGGGCGTACGGCGTCACCACCGTGTCGAGCCCCTCGGACCGCGCCCACTCGACGACGGCGGCGGGCCGTGCGTCGGTGAGCGTCCGGGCGGGCCGACCGTCGGCGTCCCGCGTCCGTGTCGCCGCGTCGTCCCGAGCGCCCGTCGTGAAGGCCACGACGGCGGCGGAGGCGCCCTGTGGGGACCGGCCTCCGGGGTCGGCGGAGACGGCCACGGCCGACAGCCGCGCGACGAGACCGGGGCGTTCGGCGAGCAGGCTCTCGGGCTCGAGGTCCTCCTCGTGGAGCAGCAGCCCGACCCGCCCACCCGGGGAGCCGACGACGTCGGCGGCCTCGACGGGCGTCCGTGGCGGCAACGGCTCCTCGTCGAGGGCCCTGGCCGTCGTGGCGAGACCCTCGGGCGACAACCGACCGTCGGTGAAGCGCGAGATGTTCGAGGCCGTCGCGAGGTAGGTCTTGCCGGCGGTCTGCAGGCCCGCCACCCAGCGCCAGGACAGGGTGTTCGAGGCCGCGTCCCCGTCGAGCAGGTGGCGGTGGAAGAAGTCGGCGCCCAGGTGCCACGGAAGGCCGAGGGTGAAGATCCAGATGCTGGCGAACCACATGCGCGTGTGGTTGTGGAGGTACCCGGTGTCGACGAGCTCGCGCACCCAGGCGTCCATCGCGTCGATGCCGGTGCGGCCGGCGACCGCCTCGTCGTACCCCGCGGGGACGCCGGCGTCGACGGCGCGGTCGACGTCCCGTCGGTACCGCCGCCACACCTCGGGGTTCTGCTCCAGCCAGCCCTTCCAGTAGGTGCGCCAGAACACCTCCTGCACGAACTTCTCCGCCGCACCGAGCGTGTGACGCTCGAGGACTGCGCCGACGACCTCGCGTTCCGTCACGAGACGGTGGCGGAGGTACGGCGACAGTCCCGAGACGGTGCGGCGTGAGACCCCGAGGTCGTGGTTCCGGTCACGGGCGTAGGCGGAGCCGGCGAGGGGCAGGAACTCGTCGAGGGCCTCGAGGCCGGCGACTCTGGTCGGGACGATCACACGTCCATCGTGCGACCCCGGACCCGTGGGGGCCCGGGGAACGCCTTCGCGATCAGGAGACGTCAGTGGCGGACGGTGGCCGAACGCAGCGGTTCGAGCTGGTCGATCGGCAGACCGACGTGCGTTCCGCGCAGCAGCCCGAGCAGGCGACCGGCCACGAGACCGACGGCCGCAGCGGCCAGCACCGCCGTGCCGCGCCGACGACCGACGAACGAACGCCACGCGCCCGAGGCCAGGCGAGCGGCCGTGACGCCCGGGACGACGGCGGTGTCGGCTTCTCCGCCGAGGGAGCGTCGCAGCGCGGCCTGGGTGACGCCGCGGTCGACGGCGGCGCCGACGACCGCGCTCCGGCGGGTCCGCGAGGGACGCACGGTGCGCGAGACCCTGGCCGACGAGGTCGACACGACCCGCGCCTCCGGCTCGTCCGCGGCGAGGCGCAGGCACAGCTCGACGAACTCGGCGCCGCGGGGCACGCCCTCACGGGCGTCGACACCGCTGGCCAGGCCACCGACCTGCAGCAGGTCCCATCGTCGGAAGGCCACGGTCGCTCCCGCCACGTCGTCGAAGCCGACGAGGCCGTCGGGTCGCGTACGGGGCGTGCAGTCGACGGCCCAGAGCAGGTCGTCGGGCAGGGCGGACGAGGCCGCACCGGGCCAGGTCGGTTCGGTCCGTCCCACGACCGCGATGACGTCGACCTGGTCGAACGGGGCGGCGAGCGCCCGGGCCCAGCCGGCGTGGGCGACGCAGTCCGCGTCGAGGAACGCGACGACGTCGCCGCGTGCCGACTCGATGCCGGTGTCGCGGCTGCCGGCGAGCCCCGGGGTGCGGGTGTTGTCGACGACGAGCAGGTCGTCGTACCGGTGGCGCAGGTGGTCGCGGAGTCGCGGTGCCCGATCGACGACCACGAGGACGTCGTGCACGTCGCCGTCGCGGAGGACGGAGTCGAGCGTGGCCGTCAGGCCGTCGAAGGGGGTGGATTCGTCGGCGCAGACGACGACGCTGACGCGGGGGGCCGGGGGGACGGAAGGCAGGGAGGTGCGGACGCGGAGGGTCACGGGGGTTCCTCTGGGTTCGTCGACGATCGCCGTCGCGCCGCAGGGCGTCGCGTTCGGGTGGCGACCCTCGTCGGAGGGTGCGTTCGGGTGGCGTCGTCGGGAGGGGTGGCCCGACGTCGTCGGCCGGCGGTCGATTCGGGCGACCACGGCAGAGGCACGTCCCGGATTCGGGTTCGGGACGTCCTGACCTCCACAACGGTACGGGTCCCTCCTGGGAAGACGAAGAACGAGGGGGTCCCCCGTTCGAGGGGGCCTCGTCCGGGTGACGTCCGGGTGGCGGCCGGGTGGGGGCCGGGTGGGGGCCGGTCCGCGTCCGCTCCCCCCGGGTGAGGCTCGCCGTCCCGCGCGGTTCTGCGGCCCTCCGGGCCCCGGACGGCAGGAGGCGCGGGCACCGTCGGCGACGTCCCCCCGGTCGCCGGGCGGGTCGTCCCCCGCCGGAACCACCCGCTGGTGACCCGTGTGACGCGTCGTCCGCCCACCCGTCGCGCGGTCCGCCCACCCGGTCGTCGCTCCCCCGCGCGCCGGTAGGGTCGGGGCCTGACCCGCCACCACGAGAGGACGTCGACCAGTGCCCCACGGACCGGGAACGCGCCGTCGCGCGGAACGCACGGCGCTCGAGCGCGCGGTCGACGAAGGCCTGTTGATCGTCCGGGCGGCCCTGGTGGTGGCCGTCACGAACCAGATCATCCGCCGTGCCCTGCAGGAGCGCCTCCCGTTCGACGAGGACGTCGCGACGCGGGTCACCCGCGACGAGATCGACCGCCTGACGGCCGAGCAGACGTCGGCCGCGGTGCGCGTCCGCAGACTGCGTCGGATGACCGGGCGGTCGTACGGTCAGTCCCGTCACCAGTTCGACTACCGTCCCGAGGACGCCGACGCCCTGAAGCTCCGCGAGGCCGCGTCGAAGGGCGTGGCCCGGGCGCTGGCCGCCCGCCGGGAGGACGACGACTTCGTGGCCGAGGTCGTCGCGGACGCCCGGTCGCGGGCGTGGGACGACGTCGGGCAGACGGTCGTCGACCGGCTCGGCTGGGCCGCGCGCCCGGCCGACGACTACGACGACGGGCGCCACGAGCGCCTGCGCGACCTCGTCGAGGGCGACCTCGCGGCCCTGCGCGAGAGCCGCACGGACGGCGGGGCCGGCTCGGTCAGTCCTTCTTGACCCTCAGCTCGCCCTTGGCCACCTTGTACGTCGCCGCCTGAGCCACGGGCTTGATGGTCACCAGGTCGAGGTTGACGTGGGCCGGCAGCTCGACCGAGTGCACGATCGACTCGGCCACGTCGTCAGCCGTCAACGGCGACTCGACGTCGCGGTAGACCGCGTCGGCGCGGTCCTGGTCGCCGCCGAAGCGCACGAGCGAGAACTCCTCGGTGTGCACCATGCCCGGCGCGATCTCGATCACCCGGATCGGCTCCCCGGCCAGCTCGAGCCGCAGCACGGCCACGAGGGCGTGCTCGGCGAACTTCGAGGCGTTGTAGCCACCGCCGTTCTCGTAGGCGACGTGACCGGCGATCGACGTGACGGTCACGATGTCGGCACCCCGCGCCTCCTCGGCTCCGCGGCGGAGCGACGGCAGCAAGGCGGTGACCGCGCGCTTGGTGCCCAGGACGTTGACGTCGAACATGCGCTGCCAGTCGTCGATCGAGCCGTTCTCGACGCTGTCGAGTCCGAACGCCCCACCCGCGTTGTTGACCAGGGCGTGCAACGGTCCGGTCTCCTCGACGTGGGCCCGCAGGGCGGCCACGTCGTCGTCGCTGGTGAGGTCGGCCCGGAACCAGGCCGCCCCCGTCTCGTCGGCGAGCGCCCGGAGGCGGTCCTCGCGTCGCGCGACGGCCAGGACCTCCCAGCCGCGGGAGCGGAACGACCGCACCGTCGCCGCTCCGATGCCCGAGCTCGCTCCCGTCACCACGACCCGCTTCGCCACGTCTGCCTCCTGTTGCCTCGTTCGTGGTCGGCGCCCGCTGCAGGCGCACCGCCCCACGCTAGCGGCCCCGTTACGTCCCGTGTCCGGCATCGTGGACGGTCGGGGGCACGGTCCGTACCGTGGCTGTCACCGCAGACCCCCGCCGACGACCCCGGCCCACGCACCCCGACCGCAGGAGCACACCATGACCGACGCCCAGCCCGCCTGGAAGTTCGAGACGCAGCAGATCCACGCCGGGGCCCAGCCCGACCCGACGACCCATGCCCGCGCCACGCCGATCTACAAGACGACGTCGTACGTCTTCCGGGACGCGCAACACGCGCAGGACCTCTTCGCCCTCGCCGAGAACGGCAACATCTACTCGCGCATCATGAACCCCACCCACGACGTCGTGGAGAAGCGCATCGCCGCGCTCGAGGGCGGGACGGGTGCCCTGCTGGTGTCGTCGGGCCAGGCCGCGTCGACCTTCGCCGTGCTGAACATCGCCGAGGCGGGCGACCACATCGTGTCGTCGTCGTCGATCTACGGCGGCACGTACAACCTCTTCAAGTACACGCTCGCGAAGCTCGGCATCGAGACGACGTTCGTCGAGAACCAGGACGACGCCGACGAGTGGCGCCGCGCCGTGCGTCCGAACACGAAGCTGTTCTTCGCCGAGACGATCGGCAACCCGAAGATCAACATCCTCGACCTCGAGAAGGTGTCCGGGGTGGCACACGCCGAGGGCGTCCCGCTGATCGTGGACAACACGATCGCGACGCCGTACCTGATCAGGCCGCTCGAGCACGGGGCCGACATCGTCGTCCACTCGGCGACGAAGTTCCTCGGCGGGCACGGCACCGTCATCGGCGGCTTCATCGTCGACGGCGGGACCTTCCCGTGGTCGTCCCACGCGGAGCGCTTCCCCGGTCTGACGCAGCCCGACCCGTCGTACCACGGGGCCGTCTACACGCAGGCCGTCGGCGACGCTCTCGCCTACGTCATCAAGGCGCGCGTGCAGCTGCTGCGCGACCTCGGGGCGTCCAACAGCCCGGACACGGCCTTCTCGTTGATCCAGGGCATCGAGACGCTCAGCCTGCGGATCGAGCGACACGTCCAGAACGCGCAAGAGGTGGCGGAGTGGCTCGACGCCCGCGACGACGTCGCCGCGGTGTACTACGCGGGCCTGCCGACGAGCCCGTGGTACGCGGCGGCGAACAAGTACGCACCCAAGGGCGTCGGGGCCGTGCTGTCCTTCGAGCTCAAGGGAGGCGTCGACGCCGGCCGAGCGCTCGTCGACGCGCTCGAGCTCTTCAGCCACCTCGCGAACATCGGCGACGTGCGCAGCCTCGTGATCCACCCCGCCTCGACGACGCACTCGCAGCTCACCCCCGAGCAGCAGCTCACGACCGGCGTCACGCCGGGGCTCGTCCGCCTCTCGGTCGGCCTCGAGAACGTCGACGACCTGAAGGCCGACCTCGACGCGGGCTTCGCGGCGGCGCGCGCCGTCACCCGGGAGGCGCTCCGCAGCAGCTAGGACGGGCGGCGGCCGGTGGGGGCTTGCGCGGTGGACTCGAGGAGGCGCGGTGTGCGTAACAAACGCACCGCGCCTCCTCGGCTCGTCCAGGATGGACGTCACATGGACTGGCAGAGCACACCCGAGGACACCGTCCCGTCGAGCGTCATCAGCGAGCGCACGCGCCTGGCGATGCTCGGCCGGCCGCCGGTCACCGGAGCCTGGCGCGACGGCGACGACCCCGGCGGGCGGTCGTTCGTGACCCTGGACGACCTCGTGCTCGAGAGCGGCGTCACGCTGCCCCGACCGCGGCTCGCCGTCGAGACCTGGGGCGAACTCGACGCCGGGCGGAGCAACGCCGTGCTCGTCTCGCACGCCCTCACCGGCGACAGCCACGTCGTCGGCGCGGCTGGCCCCGGCCACCCCACGGCGGGCTGGTGGAACGGCGTCGTCGGCCCGGGACTCGCGATCGACACCGACCGCTGGTTCGTCGTCGCACCGAACGTGCTCGGGGGCTGCCAGGGCAGCACCGGCCCCTCGTCCTTCGCTCCGGACGCCGTCGAGTGGGGGTCGAGGTTCCCCCACCTGACGATCCGGGACCAGGTCGCCGCCCAGGCGGCGTTGGCCGACCACCTCGGCATCGAGCGGTGGGCCGCGGTCGTCGGCGGGTCGATGGGCGGCATGCACGCCCTCGAGTGGGCGATCACTCACCCCTCGCGCGTCGCCCGGCTCGCGGTGCTGGCCGCGCCGCCGGTCGTGAGCGCCGACCAGATCGCCCTGAACACGGTGCAGTACGAGGCCATCCGGATGGACGCCGCCTTCGACGGCGGCGACTACTACGACGCGGTCGACGGCCCGTACCGCGGCCTCGCCCTCGCCCGGCGGATGGCCCTGCTCAACTACCGCTCGCCCGACGAACTGAACGCCCGCTTCGGTCGCAGCTGGCAGAGCGAGATCTCACCGCTGGGCGGTCCGGGACGGTTCCAGGTCGAGAGCTACCTCGACTTCCACGGCAACAAGTTCACCCGCCGCTTCGACGCGGGCAGCTACGTGACCCTGCTCGGTGCCATGAACTCGCACGACGTCGGGCGGGACCGGGGCGGCGTGGCGGCGGCGCTGAACCGCATCACGGCTCCGACGCTGGTGCTCGGCGTCGACAGCGACCGGCTCTTCCCCGTGTCCGACCAGCGGGTCATCGCACGACACCTGCGGCATGGCCTGGACGGCGACGGCGTGGCCGTGGTCGAGAGCCCCTACGGGCACGACGGATTCCTCATCGAAGGCGACGCGGTGGGCGCCCAGCTGCGCCGTCTGCTCGACTGACCCCAGTTCGGTGGACACCACGGGGTACAGTTCCGCATCGCGACCGGATCGTTACCCCGACAATCCGCGTTTCGGGCCGTGCACGACCCCCTGAGAGGGGGCTGGGTGTGAAAACATGAGGAGTCGCCAGCCACCCGGCAGCCGTGACGCCACCGTCGGAAGCCACTCACGAATCATGGACATCTTCGCCCAAGAGCGCGATCGTCTGCTCAGCAGCACGACCCGCACCCTGGGGCTCGCCTGCGCGGCGGTCTCGGTCGTGGCCCTGGCGATCCCCGGCGTGACCGACCCCCTGCACCTCGCGGCGATCGCCCCGCTCGCCGCTCTGCTCGTCGTGTCGCTGCTCTTCGTCACCGGGCCGCGCGCCCGCGTCTGGGTCCCGGTCGGGCTGGCCTCGGGCATCGCGGCGACCGTGGTGGCCCTGTTGCCCGCCGGTGGCCCCGACGACGGTCCGCTCGCCACCGCGATCATCCCCCTGGCCGGTGGTGCGACCGCCGCCTTCAGCCTCATGCTCTCGTCCAGTCGCCCACGGCTGACCACGGCGGTCGTGGCCTTCGTCGTCGAACTGACCCTGGTGGCCCTGGCGACCGGCTCGCCGTTCACCTTCCCGGTCGCGGCCGTGCTGCTCGGCTGGGTGTCCTGCTTCGTCACGGGCCTCTGGCTCGGACGGGCCGTCCCCCTGGCGGCACGCCGCATCTACAGCATCGGCAACGCCCACCGGGCCGAACGTCAGGCCAGCGAGACCGAGGCCCAGCGGCGGCAGGGCGCCCGCCTGCTGCACGACACCGTGCTGGCCACGCTGACCCTCCTCGCCCACTCGGGGTTCGGCGTCACGCCCCAGGCGCTCCAGGACCAGGCGGCCGAGGACGCACGCCTGCTGCGCCACCTCCGTCTCGGTGGCACGCCGCAGCCGCAGGCGTCGGGCGACTACAGCCTCGAGACGGTCGAGGAGTCCCCGCTCGGTCAGACCCTCGAGTCGGTCAAGCAGCGCTTCGGCCGGATGGGCCTCGAGGTGAGCTGGCACGGCACCGGCCAGGTCCTGCTGCCCACCCACGTGCTCGACGCGTTCCTGCTGGCCCTCGCGGAGTGCCTCGAGAACGTGCGGCGTCACGCCGGCGTGACCGAGGCCCACGTCACGATCATCCACGACGACTCGATGGTCCGTGCCATGGTCACGGATGCGGGCGTCGGGTTCGACCTTGCCGGCATCAGCGAAGAGCGCCTGGGCTTCAAGGAGTCCGTCGTCGGCCGGCTGCACGAGGTCGGCGGCAGCGCCCGGCTGTTCTCGTCGCCCGGGTCGGGCACCACCGTCGTCCTGGAGGCACCGCGATGAGCGTCGACGAGAACACCTTCGGGATCGTCCGGGGCCGCCGGGCCGCTCGCGGCCTGCCGATCAGTTCGACCGGAGCGCGTTCGCTGCGCCAGGCCCGTGCGGCCGGTGCCACCCTCGGCACCGGGTACCTGGGCGTCGGTGCGGCCGTGGTCGCCGCGCTCCAGGCCGTGTACGGTCTCGCCTTCTTCCTCAGCCACCTCTCGGCCTATCCCGACGTCGCCCCCCGTCCTGATCTCATGGCTGCTCTACGTGGCGACCTTCATCGGCACGGCCGTGCTCGTGACCGTCCGGGGCGAGCGGCTGACCACGGGCGTGTTCGCCGTGATCGGGGTGGTCCTGGCCGTCGTCGTCACGCTGGACTTCGTCGCCATCTGGCCGCTGCACGACGTGGGCGCCTATGCCACGTCGAGCGTCGCCGTCGGCTTCGGCCTGCTGCCCATCGTCACCCTCAGGCCCGTGCGGGAGGTCGTCACGGCCACCGCCCTGCTCTTCGTGGCGTTCGTCGTCATGGTGGCCCTCTCGACCCCCGTGACCAGCGACTCGGGCCCGCAGCAGATCACCGTCGTGGCCCTGGCCGTCCTGCCGAGCGCCATCGCCACCTTCGCCGTGCACCGCTTCCGTCGCATGGTGCAGGTCGAACTCGACCGGGTGCTCGTGCAGAGCAACGTGTCACAGCCCCGATTCGCGGTGGGCATGCTCGCCAGCGACGAACTGGCACGACTCGACCTCGCGGCCGAGAAACTGCTCGACGGCGTCGCGAACGGCGACGTGCCCCTGCCCCTGTCGCCCAAGGTCGCGTCGCAGGCCGCGTCGCTCGCCACCGAACTGCGCCTGCACCTCATCGAGGGCCGGCGCGAGACCTGGCTGCACCACGCCGTCACCGAGTCCGAGTACCTCGGCCGGTCGGTCGCGCTGGTCGACCCGTCGTCGCTCGCCGGCCTGCTCGCCCCGGCACAGCGCGACGGACTGCTCCAGGGCGTCTGGTTGCTGCTCGGCGACTCGAAGAGCCGCGCACCGGGCACGACGATCCAGCTGACCCTCGGCCCGGTGACCGCCGCGTCCCAGTCCTTCGCCGGTCGCAGCGTCTGCGTGCCCGTCGTGCTCTCTACCACGGGCATCCGCCGCAACCGCGTCACGCCCGCCACCTGGAACGCCCTCGAGCGTGCCGGTGAGTACGTCGTCTCGACCCACGAGTCGAGCGTCAAGATCTCGGTCAACTGCATCGTCGACAACCCCGCCGAGGCCTGACCCGCCGAGCACCCCGCGTGGCCCGGCCCCATCACCACCCCCGCCCGTAGCATGAACCCCACTCCGTCCTGAAAGAAGGTCCCGACGTGTCAGACCACGACGACCGCATCCGCCTCGCCCTCGTAGACGACCACAAGATGCTCCTGGGCGCCCTCAGCGAGTGGATCCGTGGTGCCGCGAGCGACATCTCGATGGTCGCCGCCGTCGCGTCCTGGCCCGAGCTGCTCACACACCCCGAGTTCCCGGTCGACGTCGTCCTGCTCGACCTCGACCTGAAGGACAACATCCCGATCTCGCTCAAGATCAACACGCTCAAGACGACGGGCGTCAAGACCGTGCTGATGAGCACCTACTCCGAGCCCAACGTGGTGCGCGAGGCCCTCGCCGCCGGCGCCCTGGGGTACCTCGTCAAGAGCGAGGACGCCGAGATGATCGTCGAGGCCATCCGCTCGGCCGCCAAGGGAGAGTCGTACATCTCGGCCGAACTCGACCTGGCCCTCAACGCCGCCGAGGTGGGTGGTGTGCCGAAGCTCAGCGCGCAGGAACGCCGCGTCATGGCTCTCTACGGCGGTGGCGAGCCGGTCAAGGCCGTCGCCTACCAGCTCGGCATCAGCGAAGAGACGGCCAAGAGCTACCTCAAGCGCATCCGCGAGAAGTACCGCGTCGCCGGCTACGACGTGGGCACCAAGGTCGCCCTCCGGAAGCGCGCCATCCAGGACGGCATCCTGCTCCAGACCGACACGCCGGCCCAGACCAGCTTCTGACGCCCGGCCTCACGCGGAGAACGGCCCGACCCCCTCAGGGGCCGGGCCGTTCGTCGTCTGCGTGACCCGAGCCTCCTCGGAACCGGGCCGTTCGTCGTCTGCCCGACCCGCGCCTCCTCGGGACCCGTCGTCCCGCATCGGCGGGGCGAGGGAGGCTAGGCCGAGACCGACTCGCGTTCGGCGGCCGTGACGCGTGCCGCTCCGCGCCGGTCGTCGACTCGCTGCATGCCGAAGCTGATCATGGTCAGGACGACCCCGGCCAGGGCGAGCACGACGCCGACCCACCCGGGTGCCGAGAAGCCGAGGCCCGCCGCGATGACCGCGCCGCCGAGGTACGCGCCGAAGCTGTTGCCGAGGTTCATGGCCGAGTGGTTCAGGGCGGCTCCGATGACCTGGCTCTCGCCCGCGACCTCCATCAGGCGGGACTGCACCGAGGGACCGACGCTCGAGCCGACGAGGCCGACGAAGAACGTGCTGACGAAGATGCCGACGATCGAACTCGACGTGAGCGCGTATGCCGAGAGCGCGGCGATGAGGCCGACGAAGCCGAGGTACATGGCGAGCTTGAGCGACCGGTCGGCCAGCCAACCGCCGAGCAGGTTCCCGATGGTCATGCCGACGCCGACCGTGACGAGCACCCAGGGCACGACGCCCTGGGACACGCCCGCGCCCTCGGTCACGGCGTTGGCGATGTAGCTGTAGACCGCGAAGAACCCGCCGAAGCCGATGGCTCCGATGCCCATCACGAGCCACACCTGTGGCTGCTTGAACGCCCGCAGCTCGCGCTTCATCGAGGCGGACGCGTCGCCGTCCTGGTGCGGCACGGCGAGGGCGACGGCGGCGAAGGTCAGGGCGAAGATGAGGGCCACGGCGAGGTAGGCGACGCGCCACCCGGCTTGCTGGCCGAGCCAGGTGATCGAGGGCACGCCGATGACGTTCGCGATCGTCAGGCCGCTGAGGACGAGCGCGACGCCCTTGCCCCGGTTGCCCGGCCCCATGATCGACGCGGCGACGATGGACGCGATGCCGAAGTACGCGCCGTGCGGCAGACCCGCGGCGAAGCGTGCGGCCAGCACCCAGCCGAACGACGGCAGCAGGGCCGACGCGATCGTGCCGACCGTGAAGGCGGCGAGGAGCGCCAGGAGCAGCTTCTTCTTCGGGAAGTGCGACGACATCGCGGCGATGGTCGGGGCCCCGACGACGACGCCGAGGGCGTAGGCGCTGATCAACCAGCCGGCCTGGGCGATGCCGGCGTCGGCCGACCGCGAGTAGAGATCGGGCAGCAGGTCGCCCGCCATGTTCGGCAGGAGGCCCATGGCCACGAACTCGGTCGAGCCGATTCCGAACCCGCCGAGGGCGAGGGCGATCAAGGCGGCCGTGCGACGACGGCGGGAGAGGTGGGTCACGAGCGGGCCTTTGCGGATCGAGAAGAGCCAGAGGAGAAGGGAGGAACGACCTTCGCTCGTCATCGAGCAGGGCATCTGCGGAGGAGCGACACGTCGCGCCTCCCTCCTGATCGTATCGATTCGACCGGCGGTTGCCAACCGTCCGCCGGGACTCCGACCCGTCCGGCGAAACACCCGCATCCAGCGATCTGGCGTCGAGCCGCTCCGTGCCGCTAGATTCGAGCGTTCCGTTCCTTCCCGATGGGTTCTCGCATGTCCACACCCGGCTCCTCCCCCGCCGCCACCCACCGAGGGCTCGGGGGCTCCGGCGACCCGATCCGGCCTCCCACGCGGACCCTCGTCGGGGCCCTGACGGTCGTCGCGCTCGTGTTGGTCTCCACGCTGGTCGGCCTGGCGGTACCCCCTCCGGCGCACGCAGCGACTACGGGGTACGTGACCGGGCACCTGACGGGGACCGATCCCGCGCGGAGCGACTTCATCGCCGAGGCACGGTTGATCCGCCCCGACGGAGCCGAGGTGGGCTCGACCCAGTTCGTCGACCGCACCACGGGCGCCTACACCCTCGAGGTCGTGACCGCCGGTCGCTACACGGTGCTGTTCAAGGACGGTGACACGCGCCGGAGCCAGTACTGGGGTGGAGCCCACGATCTCACCGGAGCCCGCTGGTTCGACGTGGCCGACGGCCAGACCGTCACCGACGTCGACGCCCGCCTGGTCGTCCAGGAGGCCCTGGCGGGGCGTGTGTGGCTCGGCGGGGGTCGTGACGACTCCGCCGCCGTCGGCAACGCCGACATCTCTGTCGTCAACGTCGACACCGGCGACCATTCGTCGGCCCTGACCGACTCGAGAGGCGCCTACTCGGTCGCGGTCGACCCCGGCCGCTACCGCATCCGCGCCTCGGTCAGGCCCTCACCCGACGCGCCGGACCTCTCGACGTCGTGGTTCGGGGGCGCCGCGGCCGAATCCGACGCGACGATCGTGACCGTGGCCAAGGACGCCCGGCTCTCGGGACTCGACCTGCAGGTCGAGAAGTCGGCCGTCCTGACGGGTTCGGTGACCCCGGTCCTCGACGACCCCCTCGACGTCGGCTTCAGCGCAGAAGCGTGGACGACCGACTCGGGAGGTCGTTGGTACCTCGCGACGGGGGCGGCGATCCGGAAGGGGACGTTCGCGTTCCACGGGCTGCCGGCGGGTGACTACGTCGTGCGGTTGACGGGCCTCCCCCTGAACCGCACCGACGACTCCGCCCCCGCCGTCGCGCCACGCTACGCACCCGGTGTGGAGAACCGCGACGACGCGACGCGCTTCCGTGTCGCCAGCGGTGAGACGCGCTCGGTGGGAACGGTCCTCCTCCCGCCCCTTCGTCAGACCACCACCCGCATCTCCGGCCCCGATCGCTTCGCCGTCGCTGCGGCCATGTCCTCGCGGTTCACCGAGACCGGCGGCACGGTCGTGGTCGCCAACGGGCTGGGCTTCCCCGATGCGCTGTCGGCCGGACCGGCCGCGGCGCATCTCGACGCCCCCCTCCTGTTGGTCACCCCGACCACCGTTCCCGACGTCGTCGCCGCCGAGCTGAAGCGCCTGCGACCGAAGACGGTCGTCGTCGTCGGTGGTCCCGTCTCGATCTCGCCGGACGTCGAGAAGGCCCTCGGCGTCGTGGCCACCCCGACGAGCGGTCCGCGCTCGACGGTGGTGCGGATCGGCGGCGCCGATCGGTACGCGACGTCCCGAGCCATCGCGCGCTATGCCTTCGTCTCGTCCGACGCCCCTGCCGCGACCACGGCCACCTCACCGGGCCGCGTGCTGTACCTGGCCTCGGGTTCGGGGTTCGCGGACGCCCTCTCGGCCGGTGCCGCGGCTGCGGAGGCCGACGCCCCGCTCGTGATGGTGGACGGCCGGGCGGCACGCGCCGACGACGCGACGCGCGAGCTGTGGGGCGATCTGGGCAGCCCTGCAGCCATCGGCGTGGGAGGCCCGCGGGCCATGTCCCCCGGCATCGCCACGTCCCTGTCGGGCACCGACCGCGGCGGGCAGATCGTCGGCGCCGATCGCTACGAGGTGTCCCACCACACCACACGCGGGGCGTTCGACGAAGCCGGCACGGTCTATCTCGCCACCGGCGTCAACTACCCCGACGCGCTGTCGGGCGCAGCCCTCGCAGCCCGGACCTCGTCGCCACTGTTCATCGTGCCGGGCACGTGCGTGCCGGCATCGATCCTGCACGACCTCGACGTCCTCCAGGCCGAGCACGTGGTCCTGCTCGGAGGCCAGCAGGCCCTCTCGTCGCGGGTCGACTCCCTCACGGCCTGCTGACGGCGGCGTCCCGTTCCCCACGCCGGACCGACGCGACGGTGGTCCGGCCCTGCGTGATGCGGTCAGGCGTCGCCGAGTGCGGCTTCGAGTCGTTCGACCTTGCCGGTCAGTTCGCCGGTGCGTCCCGGCCGGATGTCGGCCTTGAGCACGAGGGAGACGCGCGAGCCGAAGGCGCCGACGGCCTCGGTCGCGGCCTTGACGACGGCCATCACCTCGTCCCACTCGCCCTCGATCTCGGTGAACATCGACGAGGTGTGGTTCGGCAGCCCGGACGCCCGCACGACCGCGACGGCGGCGGCCACGGCCGAGTGGACGGAGTCGGGCTCGGAGCCGGCGGACGGCCCGCCCTCGGGGGCGGCACCACTGGGCGAGACGGAGAACGCGACGATCATGCGTCCATCCTCGCGTGTACGGGCCGCAGGCGCCAGAGCGTCACGACCGTCCACCCCAGCAGTCCGAGCTCGAGCACGGCCCGCACGGTGACCACGGCCACCAGGTCGGGTCGCGCGGCGAGCAGGGCGTCGTACTCGAGGGGGTAGACCACCTGGGTCAGCCCCGCGACGACCACGGCCGCCACCGCCGGCACGACGAACCGCGGCCCGCCCGATCGTGCGAGCACGAGCCCGACGACGACGGGCACCGCGAGCCAGGCCACGAACTGCGGCGAACCCACCTTGTTGGTCACGATCAGGGCGACGACGACGGCGAGAGACAACGGACCCAGGAGGCGCGTGGCCGTCACCCCGCGGCGCACGGCCCGCAAGCCCAGCAGCACGATGCCGAGCACGACCGCGGCCATCACGAGGCTCATCGCCTTCGCGGCGAACCCGACCCCGTCGCCGGCGATCTGGTACGTCAGGATCTCGCGGTCGTAGTAGACGAAGGTGCCGGGCACCCCCGCGGCCGCGCGCCAGAGCCAGAGCACGGCTGCGGGCGACTCGACCTGGAGACCGCGACCGGCCTGCTGGCCGATGAAGCCGAAGACGTTCCACCCGCTGCCGAGCACGAGCGAGACGGACACCACGACCGCACTCGTCACCGCCGCCGCCACGACGACCTCGACCCGACGACGCAGGGCGAGGACGGCGACCACCACGAGAGCGGCGGGCCAGACCTTGACCCAGGCCGCGATCGTGAGCAGGGCGGACGCCGCCGAGGGCCGCGTCGAGACGAGCAACAGTCCCACCAGCGCGATCGAGACCGTGACGGCGTCGATGCGGCCGAGGGCGATCGGCCCGAGGGCGACGAGGAACGCCAGCCACCACCAGGCGGCGACCACGGACCCGGCACGCCGCCGCGCCACGAGCACGACGAAGGCGCCGGCGTTCAGCAGGGACACCAGCACGAGCCACACGGCCCCGTACCCGGAGTCGCCCCCCAGGCGGGCGAGCAGCATCGGCACCGCGGCGAGCAGCGGGTAGACCCACGGTCGGTCGACGCCCACCCAGTCGCCCCCGCCGACGCCCTGCTGCATCCAGGTGCGGTAGACGACGTCGACGTCGCCCAGGGTGCGGTTGCCGCCGACGAGGTTGAGCCGGACGAGCCAGGCGTGGACGAGCACGAAGGCGATGCCGAGCACGACCGGCGACGTCACGAACGACCTCGCCCGGTCGACGAACGTCGTCGGGCCGTCGGCGACGGGCCGGGTGCCCGACTTCCGCGCCGCGCGGACGATCGGTGCCCCGGGGGTGGCCGACGCGGGGGGCACGGAGGTCGGCATGCCCACAGGCTAGCCGCCGGCCCCGACGCCCGGCGTCATGCGTCGGCCGACGTCGGCGGTCGCCGCTACGATCCCTCTCATGCGCAGACCCGCCTCCCTCCGACTCGTCGCGACCGCCGCCGCCCTCGTGCTGGCCGGGTCGCTCGCCGCCTGCTCGTCCGACGGGGGCTCGGGTGCCGGCGGGGCGGCCGTCGCTCCGGTCACCGACGGCAAGATCACCGTCTCGACGGGTGAACCGGCCTACGGCCCGTGGGTCGAGGACGACGATCCGACCTCGGGCAAGGGCTACGAGGCCGCCGTCGCCTACGCGGTCGCCGAGAAGTTGGGCTACGACGACTCCGACGTGGTCTGGGTGCGGACCACGTTCGACGAGGCCATCGCCCCCGGGCCGAAGACCTTCGACCTCAACCTGCAGCAGTTCTCGATCACCGACCAGCGCAAGAAGGCCGTCGACTTCTCGCCCGCCTACTACGAGACGCGCCAGGCGGTCGTCACCCTGCCCGGCACCTCCGCGGCCGACGCCACCTCGATCGCCGACCTGAAGGGCCTCGCCATCGGCGCCCAGAGCGGCACGACGAGCTTCACCGCCGCCGAGGACGCCATCGACCCCGAGGGCGGCGTCCAGGCCTACAACTCGAACGACGACGCCAAGGCGGCCCTCGAGGCCGGCCAGGTCGACGCCATCGTGCTCGACGTCCCCACGGCCACGTACTTCGTCGAGGGCGGCGTCGTGCTCGGCCAGCTGCCCGCCACCGACGGGGCGAGCGACCAGCTCGGCATCGTCCTGCCGCTCGGCAGCTCGTTGACCGCCGACGTCACGAAGGCCGTCGACGACCTCCGGGCCGACGGCACGCTCGCCGAGCTGCAGAAGCAGTGGCTGGCCGACTACGACGTGAAAGAGCTGTCGTAGCGCCTCGCACGGTCGCGGCCGGCCCGGTGGCCGTCAGCGACCTCGAACTCGACCGGCGCGCGTTCCGTCGACGACAGTCGACCCGCTCCGTGGTGATCGCCGCCGTCAGCACGGTCGCCTTCGCCGCCCTCGCGTGGTGGGCGGTCACCAGCACGCCCGGCTGGTCCCGAGTGCAGTTCAGCTTCCTCGACGGGGCCACCTTCGCGTCGGCCTGGCCCCGCGTGATCGAGGGCCTCTGGCTGAACGTGCGGGTCCTGCTGGTCGCCGCCGTCGGCGTGGCCGTCGTCAGCACCGTCCTGTCGGCACTGCGCACCCTGCGGGGTCCGGTCTTCTTCCCCGTCCGGGCGCTGGTGCGGGGCTACACCGACCTGTTCCGCGGCATGCCGCTGATCATCGTGCTCTACCTCGTCGGTTTCGGCGTGCCGGGCCTCGGGCTCGGCATCCCACGCCTGCCCGCCGAGTTCTGGGGCACGATCGCGCTGGTCCTCACCTACTCGGCCTACGTGTCCGAGGTCATCCGCGCCGGCATCGACGCCGTCCACCCGTCGCAGCGCCTCGCGGCCCGGTCGCTCGGCCTCAGCCACGCCAAGACCCTTCGCCTCGTCGTGTTCCCGCAGGCACTGCGCAAGGTCACGCCCGCCCTCATGAACGACTTCGTCTCGATGCAGAAAGACGTCGGTCTCATCTCTGTGCTCGGAGCGGTCGACGCCGTCCGCGCCGCCCAGATCGAGACCGCGACCGCGGCGAACTTCACGCCCTACGTGCTGGCCGGGCTGTTGTTCGTGCTGCTGGCCCTGCCGACCATCTGGCTGACCGACTGGCTGTCGGCGCGCCTCCGTCGTCGCGAACAGGCGGGCAGCGTCGTATGAGCATCTCCACCCCCGACCCCACCCCAGGAGGCGCGGTGCCCGTCACCCCCGCAGCCCTCGGCCCCGAGACGGTGCTGCGCCTCGAAGGGGTCCGCAAGTCCTTCGGCGACACGGTCGTGCTCGACGGCATCGACCTGGACGTCGCGCGGGACGAGGTCGTGGCGCTGATCGGCGCCAGCGGCTCGGGCAAGTCGACGCTGCTCCGCACCGTGAACCTGCTCGAGCAGATCGACGACGGACGCATCGTGCTCGGCGACGACGACATCACCGACCCCCGGGTGCGCGTCGACGCCGTCCGGGCCCGCATCGGCGTCGTCTTCCAGCACTTCAACCTCTTCCCGCACCTGACCGTGCTCGACAACGTCGCCCTGGCCAGTCGCCACGTGCTGCGCCAGCCCAAGGCCGCGGCGAACGAGCGCGCCCTCGAGGTCCTCACGCGCGTGGGTCTCGGCGACAAGGCCGGTGCCTACCCCGACCGCCTCTCGGGCGGACAGCAGCAGCGGGTCGCCATCGCCCGGGCCCTGGCCCCGCGACCCGCCGTGCTGCTGCTCGACGAGATCACGAGCGCCCTCGACCCCGAGCTGGTGGGCGAGGTGCTCGACCTCGTGCGCACGCTGAAGGAGGTCGGCACGACGATCCTCATGGCGACGCACGAGATGGCCTTCGCCCGCGACGTCGCCGACCGGGTCGTCTTCCTCGACCGGGGCCGGATCGCCGAGCAGGGTCCGCCCGCGCAGCTCTTCACGGCCCCCCGCGAGGTGCGCACCCAGGAGTTCCTCACGCGGTTCACCGCTCACTGACCCGGATCGCCCGGCGCCGGCACCGGCACCCGCCCCGGGCCAGGGCCGGGCCTGGGCCCTGCCCGGTCGCCCTCGGCCCGCCCCGGGCGCCCACCGTCTTCACCTGCGCCTCCCAGGTTCTTGCGAAGGAGACGCGTCACCATCGGTTCAGCCCCGTGGACTCGCCGCGCGTCACGCCGACCCCTCCGAAGGACGAAGACCATGAAGAAGAAGACCAAGATCGGGCTCGGCGTCGCCGCAGCCGTCGTCGTCGTCCTGGGGGCCACCGCGGCCTTCGCCGGGCCGGCCTTCTACCGCGACGTGATCGTCGGCGAACCCGAGGCCGCGCCCACCGCCTCCCTCACCCCCGGGTCGAGCACGCTCGACCCCAACCAGCTCGCGGGCGACTGGAGCATCGGTGACGGCAGCACGGCCGGCTACCGCGTCGACGAGGTGTTGAACGGCACCGACGTCACCGTCGTCGGCAAGACCGACCAGGTCTCCGGCACGATCACCGTCGACGGGACGACCATCTCGGCCGCCACCATCGACGTCGACGTCGCCTCGATCGCGACCGACAGCGGCAACCGTGACGACTACTTCCGGGGCACCGCCATGCAGGTGAACCAGTACCCCACGGCCACGTTCACGCTGACCCAGCCGATCGAGGCGGCCGTCCCCTCCGACGGTGACGTGGCCAAGGTGGACGCGACCGGCGAGCTGACCATGCACGGCGTCACGAAGACCGTCACGGTGCCCCTGCAGGCGGCCCTGTCGGGCGACGGCGTCCAGGTGAGCGGGTCGATCCCGGTGACCTTCTCGGACTACGGCGTCGACGCGCCGAGCCTCGGCTTCGTCAAGGTCGAAGACCAGGGAACGGTCGAGTTCCTCGTGGCGGCGACCCCCGCCTCCTGAGTCCCGGGCGCTCGCGCGTCGAGCGCCGCACCACGACCTGAGCGTCGCACCGCCGATGTCGGCGGTGCGACGCTCAACTCGTGGTGCCGTGCGCCTGGGCCCGGCTCAGCCCCGGCGCAACAGCTCCGCGATCGTGGCGGGCAGGGCGTCGACCAGGCCGAGCACCGTGAACGGTCCGCCAGCACCCGCCCGGGAGGCCGCGAGGCCGTGGAGCACCGCAGCGGTCGCGGCCGACCGGGCCAGCGCCTCCTCGTCCCGGGCGATCTCGTCGGCGTGCGTCGCGACCAGGGCCCCCAGGACTCCCCCGAGTGCGTCGCCCGCGCCGGCGGTGGCCAGCCACGTCGGCGCGCTGGCCGCGACGAGGCGCGTGCCGCCGGGCGAGGCGACGTACGTGCGGTGCCCCTTGACGAGCACCGTGCAGCCCCACTCCTCCGCCGCGCGCTCGGCGGCACCGGCCGGATCGGCGGCCACGTCGGCGACCTCGCGGCCCGAAGCCTTCGCCAGCTCGCGGAAGTGCGGCGTCAGCACCACCGGCCCGGTGGCCTGCTCGCGGAGCGACAGCGCTCCGGCGTCGAGCACGAGCGGCAGCCCCGAGGAGGCGCCGGTCGCGAAGCCGTCGCGCGTCTCGTCGTCGAGGTGGTCCGGGTCCACGCCCGAGCCGAGCAACCACGCCTGCACGCGACCCGGGCTCGTCACGGCCTCGGGCCGACGGTGCAGCACGAAGTCGGAGGCGCGGGCGGGGCCCAGGTACCGCAGCATGCCGACGCCGGTGTGCAACGCGGCCTCGACGCCGAGCACGGCGGCGCCCGGGTAGGCGCTCGAGCCGGTCACGACGCCGAGCACGCCTCGGCTGTACTTGTCGTCGTCGACGGCCGGCACGGCGATCTGGGCGGCGGCGTCGGAGGGGGTCCAGTCGGTGAAGCGGGTGTCGGAGGTCACGCCCCGACGGTAGTCGGCCGAGCCCCGCCCGGCCCCGCCCGACCCGCGCCCGCCGATACGGTGGGTCGATGAGCATCTCACTCCCCGGCCGCACCGTCGTCTTCGACTACGGCGAGGTGATCGCGCGGTTCCCCGACGACGCGTCGCGCCGCCGCCTCGAAGAGCTCGCGGGCGTCGACCCGGACGTGCTCTGGCCCAGCTACGGCCGCCACCGCCACGCCCTCGACCGAGGCACGCTGAGCGCCGGGGCGTACTGGCGCGCCATCGCGGCCGACACCGGCGCCGACTGGACCCGCACCCGCGTGCACGAGCTCTGGGCCGCCGACTTCCCGTCGTGGTTCGTGCCCGAGCCCGGCACGCTCGAGGTGATCGCCGACCTGGCCGACGGCGGCACGCGACTGGCGATCCTCTCGAACGCCGGTCTCGACTTCGCGTCGCCGTTCCGCCACTCGCCCCTCGGCGAGCTGTTCGAGCAGGTCTTCGTCAGCGCCGAACTCGACGACCTCAAGCCGTCGGCCACGATCTTCGAGCACGTCCTCGCCGAACTCGGAACAACGGCCGCCGACACGGTGTTCATCGACAACAGGTCCGACAACGTCGAGGCCGCCCAGGCGCTCGGGATCATCGGGCACCTGTTCACCGGGCCCGAGCCGCTCCGACGCTTCGTCGAGGGGCTCGCGACCCTCCCCACCGAAAGGCGATGACCACACTCGTGACGAACGCAGCACAGACGGCACCCGCCCCCACGACCCCCTCCGACTCCCCCGTCGGCCTCTTCGACCCCATCACCCTGCGCGGCCAGGCCTTCCGCAACCGCCTCTGGGTCGCTCCGATGTGCCAGTACTCGGCCGAGCTCGAGGACGGCGTCCCCACCGACTGGCATCTCGTCCACCTGGGTTCGCTCGCCCGGGGAGGCGCGGGTGCGGTCATCGCCGAGGCCACGTCGGTCACGCCCGAGGGTCGCATCTCGCCGCAGGACCTCGGTCTCTGGAACGACGCCCAGGTCGAGGCGTTCCGCCCGATCACGGCCTTCATCCGCTCGCAGGGTTCCGTGCCCGGCGTCCAGCTCGCGCACGCCGGCCGCAAGGCCTCGACCTTCCGCCCGTGGAGCGAGACGCAGGGCACCGTCCCCGCCGACCAGGGCGGCTGGACCACCGTCGCCCCGTCGGCCGTCGCCTTCGAGGGCTACGACGAGCCCGTCGCGTTGACCACCGAGGCGGTGAGCGACCTCGTCGAGGCGTTCCGCGTCGCCGCGCGCCGCTCGATCGACGCCGGCTTCGAACTGATCGAACTGCACGCCGCCCACGGCTACCTGCTGCACCAGTTCCTCTCGCCGCTGAGCAACTCGCGCGACGACCAGTACGGCGGGTCGCTCGAGAACCGTGCGCGCTTCCTGCTCGAGGTCGTCGCGGCCGTCCGGGCCGAGGTCGGCGACGAGTACCCGTTGCTCGTCCGTTTCTCGGCCACCGACTGGGCCGACGGCGGCTGGGACGAGGACGACACCGCCACCGTCGCGGCCTGGGCGCACGAGGCCGGCGCCGACCTGTTCGACATCTCGACCGGCGGCCTCGTCGCCGGCGTGAGCATCCCCGTGGGCCTCGGCTACCAGGTGCGCTTCGCCGAGCACGTCCGGACGCAGGGGCGCGTCGAGACCGGCGCCGTCGGCCTCATCGTCGGCGCCGAGCAGGCGAACGAGGTCGTGGCCAGTGGCCAGGCCGACGTCGTGCTGATGGCGCGCGAGTTCCTGCGCGACCCGCACTTCCCGCTCCGCGCCGCGGCCGAGCTCGGGATCGAGCTCGACTACACGCCGCCGCAGTACCAGCGGGCGCCCTTCCGCGCGCACTGAACCGGGCGCGGCCGGCCCAGCACGGCCGGCCGCCCGGGACCGTGACGGTCCCGGACGACGCGACCCGCGCCTCCTCACCCCTCGGGGTCAGGAGGCGCGGGTCGTGTCGTCTGCGCGGGCTCGCTCAGCGACGCCGGGTCGCGTCCTGGACCTCGCCGATCAGCTCTTCGAGGATGTCCTCGAGGAACAGCACGCCGCGCGTGGCACCGGTCTCGTCGAACGAGCGGGCGACGTGGACGCCGCTGCGGCGCATGGTCGCCAGGGCGTCCTCGAGCTCGGTCCCCTGGAAGATCGAGATCAGCTGACGGATGCGCTTCGGCGGCACCGGGTCGGCGAACTCGTCCTCGTCGAGGTCGATGACGTCCTTGAGGTGCAGGTACCCCGTGGGGTCGCCGCCGTCGTCGACCAGCACGTACCGCGAGAAGCCGCGTTGGGCGACCGCCCGCTCGACGTCGTGCGGCGTGGCGTCCTCGGGCAGGGTGACGAGCTCGGCCATCGGGACGGCCGTCTGCGCGACGGTCTTCTCGGTGAACTCGAACGCCGCGCGCACCGTGCCGGTCGCGTCGGTGATCATGCCCTCGCGCTGCGACTGGGCGACGATCGTCGCGACCTCGTCGACCGTGTAGGCGCTGGTCGCCTCGTCCTTCGGCTCCACCTTGAAGGCCCGCAGCACGGCGTTGGCCGAGTGGTTGAGGGCCAGAACGACCACGTGCAGCACGCGCGCGATCGCCACGAGCGGCGGGGCCAGCAGGAGGGCGGCACGGTCCGGGAGCGAGAACGAGATGTTCTTCGGCACCATCTCGCCGAACACGACGTGCAGGAACGACACGAGCACGAGCGTGATGACGAAGCCGACGACGCTGACCAGCTCGGGGCTGAGCCCGGTCCAGGCGAGCGGCCCCTCGAGCAGGTGGTGGATCGACGGCTCGGACACGTTGAGAATCAGCAGCGAGCAGATGGTGATGCCGAGCTGCGTCGTCGCGAGCATCATCGTCGCGTGTTCCATGGCCCACAGCGTGGTCTTCGCCGCGCGACTGCCGGCCTCGGCCTTGGGCTCGATCTGCGAACGACGAGCCGAGATGACGGCGAACTCGGCGGCCACGAAGAACGCGTTGCCGGCCAACAACACGACGAGCCAGACGATGCCCCACCAGTCGCTGCTCATCGGGTCACCTCTCTCGTGCGGACCGCGCGACGGTCGTCCTCGACGCCCGTGCGCACCTTCTCGGGCAGCACCTTCGGGTCGCGTCGGCCCGACCGGTCGCGCTCGTCACGCCCGTCGCGGCGGCCCGGCTCGGTCGCCGTGGCCTCGACCACGTCGTCGGGCGTGGGCGTGAAGCGGATGCGATCGATGCGCCGCCCGTCGAGCCGTTCGACGCGGAACGCGCCGTCGTCGGTCTCGACGACGTCGCCGACCTTGGGCAGGCGGCCCAGCTCGCTCATCAGCCAGCCGCCGACGGTCTCGTAGGGGCCGTCCTCCGGCACCTTGACCGAGGCGCGCTCGAGCAGCTCGTCGGGACGCAGCAGACCGGGGAAGGTCAGCCAGTTGCGCGACCGGACGACGTCGACCCGGCTGCGGTCGTGTTCGTCGCTGACCTCGCCGACGAGCTCCTCGATGAGGTCCTCGAGGGTGACGACACCGGCGGTGCCGCCGTACTCGTCGACGACGACGGCCATCTGGTAGCCGCGACCCCGCACCTCGCCCAGCAGGTTGTCGAGGGTCATCGTCTCGGGGACGCGGACGGCATCGGTCAGCAAGGCGGACACGGGCACGTCGGCCCGCTTCTCGCGCGGCACCGAGACGGCCTGCTTGACGTGGACCAGGCCCACGACGTCGTCGATGCCGTCGTCGGTCACCGGGAACCGCGAGTAGCCGGTGCGTCGCGCCAGTTCGAGGACGGTCTCGGCCGAGTCGCCGCGCGCGACGGTCGAGAGCCGGGGCCGCGGGGTCATGACGTCGGACGCGGTGTGGTCGCTGAACACGAGCGTGCGGGCGAGCAGGGTCGCCGTGTCACGGTCGAGGCTGCCCTCCGTGGCCGAGCGTCGCACCAGCGACGACAGCTCTTCAGCCGTCCGGGCGCCCGACAGCTCTTCTTTCGGTTCGATGCCCATGGCGCGCAGCACGGCGTTGGCCGTGTTGTTGAGCAGGGCGACCGCGGGCTTGAACACCGTGGTGAACAAGACCTGGAACGGGATGACCAGCTTCGCCGTCTTCAGCGGCAGGGCCAGGGCGAAGTTCTTGGGCACGAGCTCGCCGATGATCATCGACAGCAGGGTCGCGACGACGATCGAGACGATCGGGGCACCGACCGCGACGACCCCCTCGGGCACGCCGACCGCGGTGAGCGGCGGCGACAGGAGGCGCGAGATCGCGGGCTCCATCGTGTAGCCGGTCAGGAGGGTCGTGAGCGTGATGCCGAGCTGGGCGCTCGACAGGTGCGTCGACGTGATGCGCAGCGCCCCGATGGTCGGGGCGAGCCCCTTCTCACCTCGGGACTGACGGGCCTCGAGGTCGGACCGGTCGAGGTTCACCAACGAGAACTCGCTGGCGACGAAGAGTCCGGTGCCCACGGTGAGCAGCAGGCCGAAGGCGAGCAGTATCCACTCGTTCACCGGGTTCCGTCACCCCGCTCGGAGGGCATGGCGCCCGAGGTCAGGAGGCGCGGCGTGCGATGGTGCGTGGGTGCGGTCGTCTGAGACGGAGGGTCATCCATAGACGGGAGATCTTACGGCACGTGCACCCTTTCCGTCGCGCGACCTCGGCCCCGTCTCACCAGCTGACGGGGAGCGCCTTGCCCTCTTCGTAGCCCGCCGCCGACTGGACGCCGACGAGCGCTCGCTCGGCGAACTCGGGGACCGACCGAGCCCCCGCGTAGGTGAACGAGCTGCGGACGCCCGAGGTGATCATGTCGAGGAGGTCCTCGACTCCGGGACGCAGCGGGTCGAGGTAGATCTTCGACGACGAGATGCCCTCGGCGAAGAGCGTCTTGCGGGCCAGTTCGTAGGGGTCGAGGCACTCGAAGCGACCGCGCACGGCCTTGGTCGAGGCCATGCCCCAGCTCTCTTTGTAGAGGCCGCGCTCGTCGCTCGCCAGCTCACCCGGCGCTTCGATGGTGCCGGCGAACCACGATCCGATCATCACCGACGACGCACCCGCCGCGAGGGCGAGCGCGACGTCGCGGGGGTAGCGCACCCCGCCGTCGGCCCAGACGTGCGCGCCGAGGGAACGGGCGGTGGCGGCCGTCTCGAGCACGGCCGAGAACTGGGGACGGCCGACGGCCGTCATCATGCGGGTGGTGCACATGGCGCCCGGCCCGACGCCGACCTTGACGATCGAGGCGCCGGCCGCGACGAGGTGGCGGACGGCCTCCTCGGTGACCACGTTGCCGGCGACGATCGGCAGGCCCAGGCCGAGGGCCGAGACCGCCTTGACGGCCCGGATCATGCCGTCCTGGTCGCCGTGGGCCGTGTCGATCACGAGCACGTCGACGCCCGCGGCGGCGAGTGCCCTCGCCTTGCCGGCGACGTCGCCGTTGATGCCGACCGCCGCGGCGACGCGCAGCCGACCGTCGGCGTCGACCGCGGGCTGGTAGATCGTCGACCGCAGCGCGCTCTTGCGGCTCACCGTGCCGACGACCCGACCGTGCCGCAGCACGGGCGCGAAGTGGATGTCGGCCGCGACCATGCGGTCGAACGCGTCTCGGGGGCTGTCGACGTCGTCCGCGTCGAGCGAGGTCAGGGCGCCGTGCAGCAGGTCGCCGAGCACCGCGTCCCGCGGGGCCGTGGCCAGGCGCGAGGTGGCGATGCAGCCGAGGTACGCCCCCGTGCCGTCGTGCAGGACGATGCCGTGGCCCTCGACGGCCGGGACTACGGACAGCGCCTGCTCGACGGTCTGCCCCGCGTCGAGCGAGTAGGGCGTGTCGTAGTCGACGGGCTGGTCCTTGACCCAACGGATCGCGGCGTCGAGGTCTTGCAGGTGCATGTCCTGCGGCAGGACACCGAGGCCGCCCCGACGCGCCAGCGTCGCCGCCAGGCGCGGGCCCGTGACCGAGTTCATGTTGGCCGACACGATCGGGATCGTGGCACCGGTGCCGTCGCCCGGGGAGAGGGACACGTCGAGCCTGCTGGTGATCGACGACCGGCTCGGGACGAGGAACACGTCGGAGTAGGTCAGATCGTGCGTGGGGGTCGTCTCGTAGAACCGCATGGGTCCACGGTAATCCCTGTGAGTCGTCCCGCCGAGGACCGGCCGTTTGCGCTTAAGGTGGTGGAGGTGGGCGTCGCAGCCCACGCACTGATCAACAATCAACGGAGAGTGGGCGATCGGCTGTGTCAAGCCACGTGACCGGTACAACTGACGACGGCGCTGCAGCCGAGTTCGGGGCCAACGAGTGGCTCGTCGACGAGCTCTACGAGCAGTGGGTGGTCGACAAGAACTCGGTCGACGAGTCGTGGTGGCCGATCCTCGAGGCCTACACGCCGCCCGAGGGCGGATCAGCCCCCACGTCGCCCTCCGCACCGTCCGTCGAGACCGCACCCGCGCCTCCTGCGTCGTCCGCTGCCGCTCCGGCCGCTGAGGCGACCGCACCCGCCGCCGCTGCGACCGCCGGCCAGAAGGCCGCCGCGCGCACCACCTCGATCGAGCCGGCGGCGAAGCCGATCCCGGCCCAGGTGCCCGACAAGGCCAAGGCGAAGCCCGCCTCGGCCGGCGAGCAGCCCACGCCCGAGGCCGAGAACGTGGTCTCGCCGCTGCGCGGCATGGCCAAGTCCCTCGCCACCAACATGGACGCCAGCCTCACCGTGCCCACCGCGACGAGCGTCCGCACGATCCCGGCGAAGCTGATGATCGACAACCGCATCGTCATCAACAACCACCTCAAGCGCGCCCGCGGCGGCAAGGTGTCGTTCACCCACCTGATCGGTTGGGCCCTGGTCCAGGCCCTCAAGGAGTTCCCCAGCCAGAACGTCTTCTACGACGAGGTCGACGGCAAGCCGTCGGTCGTCACCCCCGCGCACGTCAACCTCGGCCTCGCGATCGACATCCCGAAGCCCGACGGCACCCGTGCCCTGCTCGTTCCCGGCATCAAGAAGGCCGAAGAAATGCACTTCGGCGAGTTCTTGACCGCCTACGAGGACATCGTCAAGCGCGCCCGCGACAACAAGCTCGCCGCGGCGGACTTCCAGGGCAACACGATCTCGCTGACCAATCCCGGCGGCATCGGCACCGTCCACAGCGTGCCCCGCCTGATGAAGGGCGCGGGCGCCATCATCGGTGCCGGTGCACTCGACTACCCGGCCGAGTTCCAGGGATCGGCCTCGAAGACGCTCGTCGAACTGGGCATCGGCAAGACCATCACGCTCACCAGCACCTACGACCACCGGGTCATCCAGGGCGCGGGCTCAGGCGAGTTCCTCAAGAAGGTGCACGAGCTGCTGATCGGTCAGCGCGGCTTCTACGAGGACATCTTCGCGGCGCTGCGCATCCCCTACGAGCCGATCCACTGGAACGCCGACATCAACGTCAACCTGGCCGAGCGCGTCAGCAAGACGGCCCGCGTCCAAGAGCTGATCAACAGCTACCGCGTGCGCGGCCACCTGATGGCCGACATCGACCCGCTCGAGTACCGCCAGCGCACGCACCCCGACCTCGCGATCGAGAGCCACGGGCTCACCTTCTGGGACCTCGACCGCGAGTTCGTCACCGGTGGCCTGGGCGGCCGTACCCACGCCCTCTTGCGCGACATCCTCGGCATCCTGCGCGACTCGTACTGCCGCACCATCGGCGTCGAGTACATGCACATCCAAGATCCTGCGCAGCGCAAATGGATCCAGGACCACCTCGAGGTGCCCTACACGAAGCCCTCGCACGACGAGCAGATGCGCATCCTCGCGAAGCTCAACGAGGCCGAGGCCTTCGAGACCTTCCTGCAGACGAAGTACGTCGGCCAGAAGCGCTTCAGCCTCGAGGGCGGCGAGTCCACCATCTCGCTGCTCGACACGGTCATGCAGCACGCCGCCCGCGAAGGCCTCGACGAGGTCGCCATCGGCATGGCCCACCGCGGCCGTCTCAACGTGCTGACGAACATCGCCGGCAAGACCTACGGTCAGATCTTCCGCGAGTTCGAGGGCACGCAAGACCCGAAGACGGTCCAGGGCTCGGGCGACGTCAAGTACCACCTCGGCACCGAGGGCGAGTTCACGAGTGCCGTCGGCGAGACCATCCCCGTGTACCTGGCGGCGAACCCGTCGCACCTCGAGGCCGGCGACGGCGTGCTCGAGGGCATCGTGCGCGCCAAGCAGGACCGCGGCACGCCAGGAGCCTTCAGCACGTTGCCGATCCTGATCCACGGTGACGCGGCCATGGCCGGCCAGGGCGTCGTGGTCGAGACGCTGCAGATGTCGCAGCTGCGCGGTTACCGCGTCGGCGGCACCATCCACATCGTCATCAACAACCAGGTGGGCTTCACCACCCCGCCGTCCGAGTCGCGCACGTCGGTGTACTCGACCGACGTCGCGAAGACGATCCAGGCTCCGATCTTCCACGTGAACGGCGACGACCCCGAGGCCGTGGCCCGCGTCGCCGAGCTCGCGTTCTCGTACCGTCAGCAGTTCAAGCGCGACATCGTCATCGACCTCGTGTGCTACCGCCGACGCGGTCACAACGAGGGAGACGACCCCTCGATGACCCAGCCGCTGATGTACAACCTCATCGAGCAGAAGCGCTCGGTGCGCACCCTCTACACCGAGGCCCTCGTCGGCCGGGGCGACATCACGCAAGACGAGTACGACGGGGCGCACCGGGACTTCCAGGAGCGCCTCGAGCGCGCCTTCGCCGAGACGCACGCCGCGCAGACAGGGTCGATCCCCGTCGTGACGAACGACGACGGCGACGTCGCCGACCTCGAGCGTCCCGTGGCCCAGCAGGACGACGCCCGGGGCGAACCCGAGACCACGGGGGTGTCGCTCGAGCTCGTCCACGACATCGGTGACGCCCACGACAACCCGCCGGCCGGGTTCTCGGTCCACCCCAAGCTGCAGCAGTTGCTCAAGAAGCGCGTCGACATGAGCCGCAACGGCGGCATCGACTGGGCCTTCGCCGAGCTGCTCGCCTTCGGCTCGCTGCTCACCGAGGGCACTCCCGTGCGCCTCGCGGGCCAGGACAGCCGACGCGGCACCTTCGTGCAGCGGCACTCGGTGCTGCACGACCGTGAGAACGGCCAGGAGTGGCTGCCGCTGCAGAACGTCGCCGACAACCAGGCGAAGCTCTGGATCTACGACTCGCTGCTCAGCGAGTACGCGGCCATGGCGTTCGAGTACGGCTACTCGGTCGAGCGGGCCGACGCGCTCGTGCTGTGGGAGGCGCAGTTCGGCGACTTCAGCAACGGCGCCCAGACGGTCATCGACGAGTTCATCTCGTCGGCCGAGCAGAAGTGGGGTCAGCGCTCGAGCGTCGTGCTGTTGCTGCCGCACGGCTACGAGGGGCAGGGCCCCGACCACTCGTCCGCCCGCATGGAACGCTTCCTGCAGCTCTGCGCCGAGGACAACATGACGATCGCGCGGCCGTCGACGCCCGCCTCGTACTTCCACCTGTTGCGTCGTCAGGCCTACGCCCGCCCGCGTCGTCCGCTCGTGGTCTTCACCCCGAAGGCCATGCTGCGGTTGCGTGGCGCGACCAGCGGGGTCGACGCCTTCACCTCGGGTCGCTTCGAGCCGGTGCTCGACTGCACTAGGGTCTCCGAGCCCGAGTCGACCAAGCGCGTCGTGCTGCACAGCGGCAAGATCCACTACGACCTCTCGACCGAGCTCGACAAGCGAGGCGTGCAGAACGACGTCGCGCTCGTCCGCCTCGAGCAGCTCTACCCGCTGCCCCTCGACGAGATCCGCCGCGTGCTCGACCGCTACCCGTCCGCCGAACTCGTCTGGGCGCAAGAAGAGCCCGAGAACCAGGGGGCCTGGCCGTTCGTCGTGCTCGAGCTGCAGAAGCACCTCGACCGACAGATCCGCGTCGCGTCGCGTCCTGCGTCGGCCTCGCCGGCCGCCGGCTCGAACAAGGCGAGCGCTGCGCAGCAGGCGACCCTGATCGCCGAGGCGCTCGACCTGTAGGCGGCTATCCGACCGACCGTGGCCGCGCCTCCATCAGGAGGCGCGGCCACGGTCGTCTCGCGGGTCCCACCCTCCGGTCTCCCGCCGCCCGGCGCGGCCCCGGCCCCGGCCACCGCCTCCCGGCGCCCGCCCCCGGCCTCCACCTCCCGTCGCCTCTCCCCTGCCTCCCGTCTCGCGTCTCGTCTGCCGCCTCCCGTCTCCCGCCTCCCGCACGTCGCCGACCTCGCGCGTCGTCAACTCAGGAGAAACGTGCCCGCCGGGGTCTGTCCAGGGCGGCACGGCGGCAAGAGTCCTGACTTGCCGACGCGGATCGATGCGGAACCGCGGGACGGGCCGGCGGACGGCACGTACATCGGCCCGGGCCGGTCTCGGGTTCGAGTCCGCGCCGCACAGTCGGCAACTCCGGATTCCTGCCGCCGCAGCGCGTGCAAGAACCCCGATGTGCGACCGTTCTCCGGAGTTGCCGACACATGCGTGCGACGAACGGCACCCGCATCGACACCGGCACCCGGCCCGGCACCGCACCGGCACCGGCATCGGCATCGGCATCGGCATCGGCACCGCACCGCACCGCACCGGCACTGATGGTCGACCGGCGAGCACAGCCCTGTCGACGGTCGGCAAGTCAGGACTCCTGCGTGCGCAGCACCCCTCCAGCCGCGTCAGGACGACACCAGCCAGGAGTTGCCGACGCACCAGGCACAACGCTTTCTCCGCGACACCGCTGGCCGCGGAAGCAGTCGGCACCGCGGGGAAGGACCGCGCCTCATGGCTGGGCCAGCGGCGGGACGGCGTGGCCAAGCATCGGGACGGCACGGCCTGCGGCGGGGCGGGACGGCCTGCGGCGGGGCGGCACGGCCTGAGGCGGGACGGTTAGCACCGGACGACGCGGCCATCGGCGGGTCGCCGCGGCCAGCACCGGGAGGGCGGTCAGCGTCAGGAGGAGACGGGACCTCCGCGCTCAGACGAGCTTCGAGTAGCGGACGCCGGCCTCGTGGTAGCCGCGCTTGCGGTAGAAACGGTTGGCCGAGTCGGTCGCGGCGGCCGAGACGGCGTTGAGCACGCGCGCCTGGTGACCCCGCGCCCAAGTCTCGAAGTGCCCCAGCAGGTACGAGCCGACGCCGTCGCGGCGGGCCTCGGCCGACACGACGAGCAGCAGCAGCTCGGCCGTCGGCGCGTCGTCGTTGTACGCCCACACGACGTGACCGCCGGCCACGGCCGTGATGCGCCCGTCGTCGCCGCGGACGACCCACGTCTCGTGCCCCGCGTCGGCCGTGAGCCGGGTCAGGCGTGCGGACAGGACGTCCGCGTCGAGCGTGTAACCGAGCAGGCCGATCAACGACACGAGGTCGTCGAGGTCGCTGGCGGTCGGGATGCCGAGGGGCTGCACCGTTGCGGTCATGCCACGACGCTAGCGCAGCCGTTCGTCATGTGACGACCGGCCGGGCACGGAGCGCGACGACTAGCGGTGGGCGGACTGCAGCTCGCGCAAGCGCGCCAACACGGTCGCACGCAGGTCTTCGGGTGCAGTCTCGCGGCAGGCCCGCTGGACGGCCTCGGTCAGCACGACGCCGACCTTGTGCTCGCCCGAGCAGTCGCCGCAGTGCGCCATGTGCTCGCGGATGTCGGCCGCGTCCTCGCGGCACAACTCGTTGTGCAGGTAATCTTCGAGCTCGGCCTTGGCCTTGGTGCAACCACAGTCGGTCATTTCTTTCCGCCCTTCGACGAGCCGACGGGAACGGCGATGCCACGATCGCGTGCGTAGTCGGCGAGGAGTTCACGGAGCAGGCGACGGCCGCGGTGCAGGCGGCTCATCACGGTGCCCACGGGGGTCTTCATGATGTCGGCGATCTCTTGGTACGAGAAGCCTTCGACGTCCGCGAAGTACACGGCCATGCGGAAGTCTTCGGGGACCTTCTGCAGGGCGTCCTTCACGGCGCTGTCGGGGAGGTGGTCGATCGCCTCGGCCTCGGCCGAGCGGGTCGAGCCGGAGGCGCGGGTCGCCGACTCGGCGCCGCCCATCTGCCAGTCTTCCAACTCGTCGATCGTGCCCTGGTACGGGTCGCGCTGCTTCTTGCGGTACGTGTTGATGAACGTGTTGGTCTGGATGCGGTAGAGCCAGGCCTTGAGGTTGGTGCCCTGCTGGAACTGCGCGAACGCCGCGTAGGCCTTGACGAACGTCTCTTGCACGAGGTCGCTCGCGTCGGCCGGGTTGCGCGTCATGCGCATGCCCGCGGCGTAGAGCTGGTCCATGAACGGCAGAGCCTGTTCTTCGAACAGGGCGCGCTTCTCGGAGTCGGCGTCGACCGCCTCGAGGGCGGCGTCGACGTCGGCCTCGGTCGGTTCGACGGCGGCGGTCGGTGTGGGCTCGTGGCCCTCGGGGGTGCTCATCAGGGCCGATTCTAGTTCGGCGACGGTGATTTCCCTCGGTGCGAGTGCGACAGGCACAGGTCCTCCAGGTTCTTGCTGCATTACTGTGGTGAACCGATGCAGGTGTACAGGTATTCCGGGCCCGAGTTCTCTCCCTACGGCGACGGGAAGGTTCCCGAGGTCGACGAGGGGCGCTGGGTCGCGCCCACCGCCTCCGGGCCGTTGCGCGCCTCCTCGTCCCTGCCCGGGTCGAAGTCCCTGACGAACCGCGAACTCGTGCTGTCGGCGCTCGCCTCGTCGCCGTCGACGCTGCGGCTGCCGCTGCACTCCCGCGACACGGCGCTCATGATCGAGGCGCTCAAGGCCCTGGGCACGACGGTCGCCGAGTTCCCGAACGACTCCCCCTTCGGCCCCGACCTGGTCGTCACGCCCGGCGAGCTGCAGGGCGGCGCGACGATCGACTGCGGCCTGGCCGGCACGGTCATGCGCTTCCTGCCCCCGGTCGCCGCACTCGCCCTCGGACCGGTCACCTTCGACGGCGACGCCGGAGCCCGCAAGCGCCCCATGCGCACGACGATCGACGCCCTGCGCTCCCTCGGCGTCGAGGTGAACGACGACGGCCGGGGCGCGCTGCCCTTCAGCCTCTACGGCACCGGCGAGGTCGAGGGCGGCAACGTCGAGATCGACGCGTCGGCCTCGAGCCAGTTCGTCTCGGGGCTGCTGCTGTCGGCCCCGCGCTTCGAGCGCGGCCTCACCCTGACCCACACCGGCGAACGCCTGCCGAGCCTGCCCCACATCGAGATGACGATCGACGCGCTCGCCCAGCGCGGGGTCGAGGTCGCCTCGCCCGCCGTCGGCACCTGGATCGTGCCGCCGACGCCGATCGCAGGGCGCGAGGTCGTCATCGAACCCGACCTGTCGAACGCGGCGCCGTTCCTCGTGGCCGCCCTGGTCGCGGGCGGCACCGTGTCCATCCCGCACTGGCCCGCCGACACGACCCAGGTCGGGGCCGACCTCATCGAGCTGCTGCCGCTCTGGGGTGCGTCCGTCACGCTCGACGGCGACACCCTCACCGTCGACGGCGGCGTGGGCCTCGTCGGCGGCGGCTCGCTGCCCGGCGTGGACGTCGACCTGTCCCGCGGTGGCGAGCTCGCACCGGCGCTGGTCGCCCTCGCCGCCCTCGCGTCGGGCCCGAGCACGATCACCGGCATCGGCCACCTGCGCGGCCACGAGACCGACCGCCTCGCGGCCCTCGCCGCCGAGATCAACGCCCTCGGAGGCGCGGTGACCGAACTCGAGGACGGCCTGCGCATCGAACCGTCCCCGCTTCACGCGGGCCAGTGGCGCACCTACGAGGACCACCGCATGGCGACGGCGGCGGCGATCATCGGCCTCGCGGTCGAGGGGGTCGAGCTCGACGACGTCCGGGTCGTCGGCAAGACGCTGCCGCAGTTCGTCGAGTTGTGGGACGAGATGCTCGGCCGGTCCGTCCGCCAGAGCCCCGCCGACATCGACCTGCTCGGCTTCCTCTAGGCGCCGGGCCGACGACGATGAGCGGGGCACGGCGCAGGACGAGCGGGGCACGGTCGACGATGGGCGAGGCACGATGAGCTGGTGGAGCGACGGCGACGACGCGGAGGACGAGGGCGACTACGCCCAGTACGACGAGAGCTCGGTGCGGGTGCGCCCGAACCCCAAGGGCAACAAGCCGCGCACCAAGCAGCGCCCGGCCTACGCGAACGCCGAGGAAGGCGTCGTCTGGACGGTCGACCGTGGCCGCTACGGCGTGCTGATGGACGCCGGCACCCCCGACGAACGCGAGATCACGACGGCGCGGGCCCGCGAGCTCGGCAAGAAGAGCGTCGTGACCGGTGACCGCGTCGGCGTCGTCGGGGACACGAGCGGCTCCGAGGGGTCGCTCGCCCGCATCGTCAAGGTGCACGACCGCTCGACCCTGCTGAGGCGCAGTGCCGACGACAGCGACGCCGTCGAGCGCGTCATCGTCGCCAACGCCGACCAGATGCTGATCGTCGTGGCCGCTGCCGACCCCGAGCCCCGGCCCCGCCTGGTCGACCGCTACATGGTGGCGGCGTTCGACGCGGGGGTCGAACCGATCCTCTGCATCACCAAGACCGACCTCGCCGACCCGGCACCGTTCGCGGCGCACTTCTCGTGCTTCGACCTGCGCATCGTCACGACGACCTCGACCTCGTTCGACGAGGTCGCACCCGGCGGGCAGGTCTCCCCCGCGCTCGACGAGCTGCGCGGCGTCCTCGACGGCCACGTGACCGTCACGGTCGGCCACTCGGGCGTCGGCAAGTCGACCCTCGTCAACGCCCTGACCGGGTCGCGTCGCGAGGTGGGCGTGGTCAACGCGGTCACCGGTCGCGGACGGCACACCTCGTCGTCGACCGTGTCGTTCAAGGTGCCGACCGGCGGCTGGATCGTCGACACCCCCGGCGTGCGGTCGTTCGGTCTCGGGCACGTCGACCCCGAGAACATCCTCAAGTCGTTCGCGGCGCACGCGATCCCGGCCGAGGGCGAGCCGGTCGACGGCATCCCGCTGGCCGAGGCCCACGACTGGGAGATCGTCGACCGCATCGAGGCCGGCGAACTCGGCGACGTCGGCCGCGAACGGCTCGAGTCGCTGCAGTCGCTGCTCGCGTCCAAGGGCGGCGTGAGCGCGCGCGACCTCGCGGCCGCGGCCGACGACGCCCGCAGCGACGAACTCGGCTAGCTCGCCGCCACGTCGCACCGCGCTCGGTCGCTCGGCGTCGGCCGATCCGCGCTGGGGCCGACCGCGCGACATCGCACCGCGTTTCGTGCAACACACCTGGACTAGTCGCGGTGCCGTGCACGAAACGCGGTGCAGTGAGGTGCAGGGCGGGCCGGGACGGCGGTGCAGTGAGGCGCGGGGCGGACCGGGGGCAGCGGTGCGGTGGGTGCAGGAGGCGCGGGCCGGGTCGGCGGACAGGGCGCGGTCGAGCAGGGCGGGCTGGGTACGCTGACGGGGTGACCGATGCTGCCGAGCCGACCCGCGCCTCCTCGTCCGACCGATCCACCGGGACGCCCTGGGCGGACGACCTGGCGCTCGCCCTCGAGCTGGCCGACCTGGCCGACGCGATCAGCACCGAGCGGTACCGGTCGGCCGACCTGCACGTGTCGCTCAAGCCCGACCGCTCGCACGTGACCGACGCCGACCAGGCCGTCGAGCGGGCGATCCGCGACCGGGTCGCCGCCGCGCGGCCCGCCGACACCTTCTACGGCGAGGAGTACGGCCACGACGCTCCCTCGCACCGCCAGTGGGTGGTCGACCCGATCGACGGCACGGCGAACTTCCTGCGCGGGGTGCCGGTCTGGGCGGCGTTGATCTCGCTCGTCGTCGACGGGGTGCCCGTGGTGGGCGTGGTCAGTGCTCCCGCGCTCGGCCGGCGCTGGTGGGCGACGCAGGGCGGCGGGGCGTTCTCGACCGAGCACGACGGGCCGTTGCGGGTGTCGGGCGTGCGCGACCTGGCCGACGCGTCCCTGAGCTTCAACGGACTCGAGTACTGGATCGACGCCGGGCGCCTGCCGCAGCTGCTCGACCTGACGAGCCGGGTCTGGCGGACGCGGGCGTACGGCGACTTCTGGTCGTACATGCTCGTCGCCGAGGGCGCGCTCGACGTCGCGGGCGAGTTCGACCTGCAGCCCTACGACATGGCCGCCGTGGCGGTCGTCGTCGAGGAGGCCGGCGGACGATTCACCAGTGCCGACGGCCGGCCGGGCCCCTGGCACGGCACCGCGATGGCGACGAACGGACTGCTGCACGAGAGCGTCCTCGGGGTCGTGGCCGCGCCTCCTGCCTGATCGGCACCGGCGGACGAGGTTCATCCCTGCGACGGAGGGCGACTCAGCCCTGCGCTTATGTTCACGCAACGTGCGGACGGCTTGACTGATCACACGACGTCACCGGCTCCGCACAGGGGCACCGAGCAGCTCGGGCAGGGTCGTCAGGGGCCCGGCCGCCCGTGTCCCTGCACGGGCGGCCGGGCCTCGCCAACCGCGTCACCGACCGCGTCGCCAACCGCGTCACCAGCCGACCGAAAGGCCCATCATGTTCGTCACGCCCGCCGTCTCCGTCTCCGCCACCACCAGCACGGTCGCCGGCTCGATCGACCCCGCGTCGATCGCCCTGCCGACCACGCGTCAGGTCGACGTCACGAGCTACGTCGTCGAGGCCTTCGCCCGCCTCTGACCCGACCGTCACCCGGCGGCTCGCCTCCTGACGATCCGCCACGATCCGCCGCCCGACGGTCCGACGGCCCGGGAGGCGCGGCCCCCGAGGAGGCGCGGGTCGCCTCCCCGACAGCGGTCGCCGGCTACGAGGCCGCGGCCCCCTCGCCCACGCGCCCCTTCTTGCGGGCGCGCAGGTCCATCAGCCCGAGCACGAGCGCCACGGCCACCAGGGCGATCGTGACGAAGAAGCCGTTGCGGTAGGCCTCGTGGTAGACGTCGAGGTTCGCCCCGTCCGCTCCCCCGGAGCCGGCGATGACCGAGTAGAACGTCGAGACCGCCGCCGCCGTGCCGATGGCCGTGCCGGCCCGCTGACCGACCTGCCCCATCGAGCCGGCGACGCCGCCCATCTCGACGGGCACCTCGGCCAGCGTCAGCGTCTGGTTCGGCGAGATGACGAAGCCACCGCCGGTGCCGGCGATCAGCATGCCGACGCCCATGGCGTAGGGAGTGATGTCGCGCGGGGTGAGCACGGCCGCGAGCAGCAGGGCGACGAAGCCCACCGCGACCAGGATCAGCCCGAGGACGACCAGGCTGCGACCGAACCGGTCGACGAGGCGTCCGCCGTAGAACGCCGCGACGGCACTGGTCAGGGCGAACGGGATGGTGACCATGCCGGCGTAGACGGGTTCGAGGCCGAGCCCCTGCTGCAGGTACAGGGTCGTCAGCAGGAAGGTCGCGGGCAGGGCGCAGAAGTAGACCGTCGCGATCAGGGTGCCGTTGCGGTACGACGCGAGCGAGAACAGGCTGAAGTGCACGACGGGCGACTTGCCCCGGGCCTTGTAGCGCTGCTCCCACCAGACGAACGCGGCGCCGAAGCCGACGAAACCGATCAGGAAGAGCCAGCGCAGCGGGTCGTCGCCCTGTCCGGTGGTCAGCACGAACGGCAGCATCAGGGTGAAGATCGTCAGGCCGAGCAGCACGATGCCGAACAGGTCGAGCTCGTTGTGGCCGTTGGGGGCCGTCCGCGTCTTCGGCAGCAGCTTCAGGGCGAAGAAGATGGCGATCAGGCCGAGGGGGATGTTCATCCAGAACAGCAGGCGCCAACCGTCCTGCGGGCCGCCGATGGCGATGAGCAGGCCGCCGAGGGTCGGGCCGAACGCCGTGCTGACGCCGATGATGGCGCCGAAGAAGCCGAACGCGCGACCGCGCTCCTTGCCCTGGAAGAGCTGCTGGATGAGCCCGAGCACCTGCGGCATCTGGATGCCGGCGGCGACGCCCTGCAGGATGCGCGCGGCGACGAGCAACTCGATGGTCGGCGCGAGGGCGCAGAGCAGGCTCGCGACGGTGAAGGAGGTCAGGCCGATGACGAACATCATGCGGCGCGACTTGAGGTCGCCGAGACGGCCGGACGGCACGAGCGAGAGGCCGAAGGCGAGCGCGTAGCCGGCGACGATCAGCTGCAGGGCGGTGGGGCCGGCGCCGAGCGACGCCTCGATGCTGGGCAGGCCGACGTTGACCTTCGACAGGTCGAGGATCGTCAGGGCGGCGACGCCGACGCAGACGGCGAAGGCCCGCCACTTCTGGCGTTCCTCGTCGGAGCGGGCGGCGCGGCCGGAGGCGGGGCGGGCGGCGTCGGCGCCTCCCGGGGCAGGGGTGTCGGATGTCTTCGTCATGGGATCGTTCCGTCATACACCGTGCACGGCCTGCAACGACGCGGGTGCCTGCGGAACGCGAGGGGCGCGGGTGCGCCGACCCGCGCCTCCCGGGCTCCGACGGTCGAGGGGACCGAGAGCCGAGGAGGCGCGGGTGGCGACGACGGTCAGGCCGCCTTGATCAGGCCGTTCGGGTTGAGGACGTACTTCGTGGCCGCGCCCTGGTCGAACTCGGCGTAGCCGCGCGGGGCGTCCTCGAGGCTGATCGCCTGGGCGTGGACGTTCTTCGCGATGCTCGTGCGGTCGTGGAGGATCGCCATCATCAGCTGCCGGTTGTACTTCATCACCGGGCACTGGCCCGTGGTGAACGACAACGACTTGGCCCAGCCGGTGCCGAGGCTGAGCGACAGCGAGCCCTTCTGCGCGGCGGCGTCGATGCCGCCCGGGTCGCCGGTGACGTAGAGCCCCGGGATGCCCATGGCGCCTCCGGCCGCGGTGATGTCCATCAGCGAGTTCAGCACGGTGGCCGGTGCTTCCTCGCCCGAACCGCCTCCGTGGCCCTTGGCCTCGAAGCCGACCGCGTCGACGGCGCAGTCGACGAGGGGTTCGCCGAGGATCTGGTCGATCTGCTCGCCCGGTTCGCCCTTGGTCAGGTCGACGGTCTCGCAGCCGAAGCTGCGCGCCTGGGCGAGGCGGTCGGCGTTCATGTCGCCGACGATGACGACGCTGGCACCGAGCAGCAGGGCTCCGGTGGCGGCGGCGAGGCCGACGGGGCCGGCTCCGGCGACGTAGACGGTCGAGCCGACCTCGACGCCCGCGGTGACGGCACCGTGGAAGCCGGTCGGGAAGATGTCGGACAGCATCGCCAGGTCGAGGATCTTCTCCATGGCCTGGTCGGCGTCGGGGAACTTGAGGAGGTTCCAGTCGGCGTAGGGCACGAGCACGTACTCGGCCTGGCCGCCGACCCAGCCGCCCATGTCGACGTAGCCGTAGGCGCTGCCGGGGCGGTCGGGGTTGACGTTGAGGCAGATGCCGGTCTTGCGTTCCTTGCAGTTGCGGCACCGGCCGCAGGCGATGTTGAACGGCACCGAGACGATGTCGCCGACCTTGATGAACTCGACGTCGGGGCCGACCTCGACGACCTCGCCGGTGATCTCGTGGCCGAGCACGAGGTTCGTCGGGGCGGTCGTGCGGCCGCGGACCATGTGCTGGTCGGAACCGCAGATGTTGGTGGCGACCGTGCGCAGGATCGCGCCGTGGTTGACCTTGCGCCCGACGTTGGCCGGGTTGACGCCGGGGCCGTCCTTGAGCTCGAAGGTCGGGTAGTCGACGTCGATGACCTCGACCTGGCCGGGGCCCTTGTAGGCGACCGCGTGATTCGTTGCCATGGTGATCCTCCTTGATCACGAGCGAGCACGGGACGTGCCCGTCGTCGGCAGGCTATTGCGCGGGTCGGGCGGTGCGCCCGAATCACAGCCAGCGTTCAGGCGGACGATCAGCGACGGGTGTCGCGGTACGGCCCGCTGCACCCCCGTTCGGGGGCCACTTCGCCGGATCGGGCAACATATGTACCCCGTCTGGCCGTCCCGTGTGTGAGTATTGGTCACGGCGCAGAGTCGCGGGGAGCCATCAGGGTGCCGGGAGGCATGGTTCGTGCGACGACTGCCGGGGTGCCTGCCGCGGTGCCCGCACCCGATCAGGACAGGACCTCAGCCACGTGGAACTCCGTGACTACATCCGCATTCTCCGCAAGGGCTGGATCTTCATCGCCGCCCTCACGCTCGTCGGCCTCGCCGCCGGGGCGCTGAGCTCGATCCTGGCCACGCCGACCTACGTGTCGTCGACCCGGCTGTTCGTCTCGGTGCAGGCGCAGGACTCGTCGACCACGGTCGACGCTGTGCAGGGCAGCAGTGCGGCCCAGCAGAAGGTCCGGTCGTACGTCGACGTCGTGACGAGCGACGCGGTGCTCGACCCGGTCATCGACCAGCTCGGCCTCGACACCACGGCCGCGGGCCTCGCCTCGAAGATCACGGCCGAGTCGCCCCTGAACACCGTCTTGATCAACATCACGGTCACCGACACCGACGCCCAGCGCGCCGCCGACGTCGCCAACGCGGTGGGCGCCTCCCTCACGGACGTCGTCGTCAACGAGCTCGAGACGCCGACCGGTGGAGGCGCGAGCCTGGTCAAGATCGCGACGATCGTCCCCGGGTCGGTCGCCTCGGCCCCCTCGACCCCGCGCACCACGCTGAACCTCGGCCTGGGCCTCCTGATCGGCCTCGCCCTGGGCGTCGGAGCGGCCGTGCTGCGCAGCACCCTCGACACCCGCATCCACGGCTCGCACGACGTCGAGCTCGTCACCGACGCGCCGATCGTCGGTGGCATCAGCTACGACCCCGGTGCGAAGAAGCACCCGCTGATCGTGCACGTCGACCCGCGCAACCCGCGCGCCGAGTCGTTCCGCACCCTGCGGACCAACCTGCAGTTCGTCAACGTCGAGTCGGCCAGCCGCTGCTTCGTCGTCACCTCGTCGCTGCCCGGCGAGGGCAAGACGACCACGACGGCCAACCTCGCGGTGGCCCTCGCCGAGACCGGTGCCACGGTGGCCGTCGTCGACGGCGACCTCCGCCTGCCCCGCCTCGCCGACACCCTCGGGCTCGAGGGCGTCGTCGGCCTGACCGACGTGTTGATCGGTCGGGCCGACCTCCAGGACGTCCTGCAGCCCTGGGGCCGCGGCACGATGTACGTGCTGCCGGCCGGTCGCGTTCCCCCGAACCCGAGCGAGCTGCTCGGCTCGAAGGCGATGTCGTCGCTGATCGAGTCGCTGACGACGTCGTTCGACTACGTGCTGATCGACGCGCCTCCCCTGCTGCCGGTGACCGACGCGGCCATCCTCAGTAAGCTGACCGGTGGGGCGATCGTCGTGTCGGCCGCGGGCCGCACGACCCGCAACGAGCTGCAGTCCGCGCTGCGCAACCTCGAGCACATCGGCAGCAAGGTGCACGGCATCGTGCTGACCATGCTGCCGACGAAGGGGCCGGACGCCTACGGTTACGGCAACTACGGGGCGTACTACGGCATGGAGCAGGACGCCCCCGAGGCGGGCGTCGGCGACCTGCCCGTGGCCCCGAAGACGAGCTCGCGCTCGGCGAAGTAGGCGGCCCCGTGTCTTTCGTGATCCCCCGCCGCACCTCGACCACGTTCTCGCTGCTGACCGTCTGCACCGGCAACATCTGCCGGTCCCCCCTGGCCGAGCTGTACCTCCGCCGCGGTCTCTCGTCGTGGGACGACGTCACCGTGTCGAGCGCCGGCACCATGGCCGTCGACGACGACGTCATGCCCGACCAGGCCCGGGCCCTCGCCCGGTCCTTCGACCTGGAGCCCGACGACCACCGGGCCCGGTTCCTGTTCGAGCGCGACGTCCGCGACGCCGACCTCGTCGTGGCGCTCGCCCGCGAACACCGCCGGGCCGTCGTCTCGATGCACCCCCGCGCCAGCCGGTACACGTTCACCCTGCGCGAGGCCGCCCGCCTCGCCCGCGACGTGACCGACGCCGAGCTGGTCGACGCCCTGCCCGCCGACGCGTCCACCGTGGCCGACCGACTGCGTGCGACCGTGGCCCTGCTGGCCTCGCGCCGCGGCACGGTCGAGGCACCGGACGACGCGCTGGACGACGACGTCGTCGATCCCTACCGCCGGTCGGACGAGACGTTCACCGAGTCGGGGCGCCAGCTGGTGCCGGCGGCCGACGTGCTCGTGGACCTGCTGACCCGCGCCGCCGCCCTCGACGGGGGTGACCGCTGATGCCCGACGCACGCCGCAAGAGGGGCTCACGAGCACGCGCCCGCCGCCGCCTGGCCATCATCGGGATCGGTGCCTTCGTCCTCGTCGACCTCGGACTCGTCGCCCTGGCGCTGACCCGCGAACCGTCTGGTCTGGCTGCCGACGCCGAGCCCGCCGCCACGTCGACGCCTCGCCCGGTCGAGACCGAGAGCACGCCGTCGCCCACCGCGACCCCCACCACCGCCGCCGAGGCCGTGACGCCGACGCGCCTCCTGTCGGTCGTCGACGCGGGGACCGCCTGGCGCGCGCAGGCCGCGAGCTGCACCCCCGGCACCGTCGCGTCGCCGCCCGTCGTCGAGCAGACGACGTCGGGAGGCGCCACCTGGTCGGCCACGTCGGTCGCGACCGGTGGCTCCCTCGCCGGCCTGGACCGCCTGCAGGCGACGGACGCGTCGTCGGCATTCGTCGTCGGACCGGCCGGGGACGACTGCGCGCCGGCGTTCGCCCAGACCTTCAGCGGGGGTGCCGAGTACCGCGACTACCCCGAGCGACTGGCGGCGTCGTGGTACGTCGCCCGGACCGCGCCCGGCACCGTGCACTCCCCCTCGGGTGACCGTGCGGCCCCGTGCCCGACCGTCGTCGACCTCGCGGTCGTGAGCGACGCCGAGGCCGGGGTGCTGTGCAGCGACCGGACGTTCTTCCGCACCGGTGACGGCGCGACCACCTGGGACGCGGGCACCGTCGTCGACGGCGCCGTCGCCGTCACCGCTGCCTCGGGCTCGTACCTGGTCGCCTCGACCGGTGCCGCCGACTGTGACGGCACGGCCGTCGTGACGCCGCCGACCGCGTCGGGCGCGGCCGCGACGTCCGTGGGCTGCGCGCCGGCGTCGTCCGAGACGCCCGGAGCGATCGCGCTCTCGGCCTCGGCAGCGGCGGTCTGGCTCTGGGCCGACGACGTCGTGTCGGTGTCGACGGACGGCGGGGTGACCTGGTGATCGACCGGTTCATGGCCTCACCGGCGCGACGGACCGCCCTGCAGGTAGGGCTCGACGCCCTCTCGTGGGTCGTCGCGATCTTCTTCGCCGTGTCGCTGCGCTACGACTTCTGGTACGGCGACGTCACCTGGTCAGCGGTCTTCGCCGTCGCCGCCGTGACGGTCGTCGTCGGAGCGGCACTCGGCTACGCGACGGGGCTGTATCGTCGCCGGTTCGTGCCGGGCAGCTTCGCCGAGGTGCGCACCATCGTCGCGGTGGTCGTCGCGACCGGGCTGATCGTCGGCATCCCCGTCCTCGCGATCGGGACCGAGATCATGTTGGCGCGCAGCACCGTGTTCATCGCCATGCCGGTCGTCTTCGTCTTCATGGGTGCCCTGCGCTACGTGGCCAGGCTCTACGTCGAGACGCAGAGCCGCCCCGGCGAGAGTGCCCAACCGACGCTCATCTTCGGAGCGGGTCGTCTCGCCAACCACCTCGTCCGCCGCATGCTGACCGACCCGGCCTCGCCGTACCTCCCCGTCGGCCTGATCGACGACGACCGCACGCGGTCGAGCCTGCGCATCGAGGGCGTGCGCGTCCTCGGGACGAGACAGGACCTCGTCGCCGCCGCCGAGCGGAGCGGGGCGAAGGCGATCATCATCGGCATCGCAAAGGCCGACGCCCCCCTGCTGCAGGACGTCACCGACCGGGCCGCCGAGGCCGGACTCCGCGTGATGGTCCTCCCCCTGCTCGACGAGATCCTCGAGGGCAAGTCGAGACTCGGCGACGTGCGCGACATCGCCATCGAGGACATCATCGGCCGTCACCCGGTCGACACGCAGGTCGAGTCGATCGCGGGCTACCTGGCGGGCAAGCGCGTCCTCGTCACGGGAGCCGGCGGGTCGATCGGCAGCGAGTTGTGCCGTCAGATCGCCAAGTTCGGCCCTGCCGAGCTGATCATGCTCGACCGTGACGAGACCGGCCTGCAGCAGTCGCAGCTGTCGATCTCGGGCAACGGCCTGCTCGACACCAAGGAGGTCGTGCTGGCCGACATCCGGGACCCGGAGGCGCTGCGAGCGATCTTCGAGGACCGTCGACCCGAGGTGGTCTTCCATGCCGCGGCGCTGAAGCACCTGCCGATGCTCGAGCAGTACCCCGACGAGGCGTGGAAGACGAACGTGCTCGGCACCCAGAACGTGCTCGACGCGAGCAAGGCCGTGGGGGTGACGACGTTCGTCAACATCTCGACCGACAAGGCGGCGAACCCGACGAGCGTGCTCGGGCACTCGAAGCGCCTGGCCGAGCGGCTCACGGCCTGGACCGCCGACGAGACCGGTGCCCGCTACCTGTCGGTGCGGTTCGGCAACGTGCTGGGCAGCCGCGGGTCGATGCTGCCGGTGTTCACGTCCCTGATCGAGGCCGGTGGCCCGCTGACGATCACGCACCCCGACGTGACGCGGTTCTTCATGACCATCCCCGAGGCGTGCCATCTCGTGGTGCAGGCGGGCGGGATCGGCTCGCCCAGCGAGGTGCTCATCCTCGACATGGGCGAGCCCGTGCGCATCCTCGACATCGCCGAACGCATGATCGCCATGTCGGGCCGGGACATCGGCATCGTCTACACGGGCCTGCGCGAGGGCGAGAAGATGCACGAGGAGCTCGTCGGCCTCGGCGAGAGCGACAACCGGCCCGTGCACCCGAAGATCTCGCACACCACCGTGCCCGCGCTGCACCCGTCGCAGCTCGACGGCGTGCACGCCCACGTGGGCCCGTGGACGGCGGAGCTCGCGCGACCCGGCGCCTCGGAGTCACCCACGCACGTCGAGGACCCCGCGTGAGCGTCGGTTTCTGGACCGCAGCTGTACTCTGCCTGCTCACCTCGGCGCTGCTCCCCTTCGCGGTGCGACCGCTCCTGTACCGCTTCGCCGTGGTCGACGTCCCGAGCGAACGCTCATCCCACGTCCGCCCCACTCTTCGCGGGGGTGGGATCGCCCCCGGCATGGGGATCGTCCTCGGCACCCTCGTCCTGGCGGCCGCGGTCCCGGGCGTCAGCGGTCGACTGCTCGTCGTGATCGCGGTCGCCAGCGCAGCCTTCGCCATCCTGGGATTCGCGGACGACGTGCGCAGCCTCGGTTCCCTCAGCCGTGCCGTCGTCCAGATGGTCATCGCCACCGTGGCCTGCGCCGCGATCGTGACGATCGCCGAGGGCCCGTGGTGGCTGTACGTCCTGGGCCCCGTCGCCGTCGCCGGCTACGTCAACGTCGCGAACTTCATGGACGGCATCAACACGGTGTCCGGCCTGCACGGAACCGTCGTAGGAGCCTCGTTCGTGGTGTCGGGGGCGTTGGCCGGACAGCCCTGGCTCACGGGACTCGGCACGTGCATCGCCCTGGCCTTCTTGGCGTTCGTCCCCTGGAACGTCGTGGGTCGACGGATGTTCCTCGGTGACGTCGGAAGTTACCTGCTGGGTGGGACGATCGCCGTGGCAGCCGTGGGCGCGATCGCCATCGGTGTGCCGCTGGTCGCCGTCGTCGCACCGCTCGTGCCTTACCTCGTCGACACGTCCAGCACCCTCGCCCGCCGGGTGGCGCGGCGCGAGCGCTGGTTCGAGGCACACAACACCCACGTGTACCAAGTGCTGGCGCGTCGCCACGGCCACGTGCCCGCGTCGTCGATCGTGACCACGGCCACCGTGGCCTGTGCCGCGGCCGGTTCGCTCGCGTTCGTCGGTCCGGTCGGTGCCGTCGCAGCGGTCGTCCTCTTCGCGGTGATCGCGGCCGTCTACCTGTCACTTCCGAGTTGGACCCTGCGGCTCACCCATCGAGAGGCTCGTGTCGAGCATGTCTGAAACCCGTGACGCGACGACCTGGGTCGTGATCGGAGCGAGTGGCTTCGTCGGGAGTCGGATCGTCGCCGACGCCCGCTCTCGAGGCATCACGGTCGTCGAACTCGCGGCGCCCCGGCTGGAGGCGGTGCCCGCGGCGGCCGCGTCAGTACGGGCAGCTGCGGCCGGTGCCGTCGACGTCGTGGACGAGCTCGCCGCCGCCTTCCGCGGGGTAGAAGTCGTCGTCAACGCGGCGGGCCTCGCGACCCCCGACGCCGAGATGTCGGCATCCCTCGTCGGCGCCAACGCTGTCCTTCCCCTCGTCGCACTCGCCGCCGCTCGTCGGAGCGGTGCGAGGAGGTTCGTGCACCTGAGTTCCGCCGCCGTCCAGGGCCCGGTGCCCGTCCTCGACGAGTCGACACGGACGCTGCCCTTCTCGCCGTATTCGCAGAGCAAGGCCTGGGGCGAGCAACTGCTCGTCGAGGCGCGCGCCGAGGGCGCCCCGGACGACGTGACGGAGGTCGTCGTCGTGCGTGCCACCTCGGTGCAGGGGCCCGGGCGCCCCACGACGGACCGTCTCCGACGCCTCGCGGCGTCACCCCTCGCATCGGTCGCTTCACCGGGCGACGCACCCACGCCCGTGACCAGCGTCGCGGCCCTCGCCGAGTTCGTGACGGCGGTCGGGACCTTCGACGGAATCGTGCCCGCCGTCGTCCTGCAGCCCTGGGAGGGGCTCACGGTCTCCTCCGTGCTCGAGGCGGCCGGCGGGCGGTCACCCCGACGCCTGCCACGCCTGCTGTGCCGTTTCGTCGTGGGTTCTGCCCGCGTCGTCTCGCGACTGATCGGTGGACGCCTCGCCGGGCCGATCCGACGGGTGGAGCTGATGTGGTTCGGTCAGGGCCAGACGAGCGGTTGGGCCGAGAGCGTGGGCATCCGTCCGACGCCCGCCGTCGCCGACCTGCTCCGCGGGGGTGACGCGTGAGGATCGGCATCTTGACCCAGTGGTACGACCCCGAACCGGGGCCAGCTGCGATCCCGGGTGTCCTGGCCCGCGAGTTCGCGGCGGCAGGGCACGAGGTCCGCGTGCTGACGGGGTTCCCGAACTACCCGACGGGGCGTGTGTACCCCGGTCACCGCCAGACGTGGCGGAGGACGAGCACGGTCGACGGTGTCACGGTGACCCGCGTCCCGCTGTACGCGAGCCATGACTCGTCCGCCGTCGGACGAGCGCTGAACTACCTGAGCTTTGCCGTCTCGGCCACGGTCCTCGGGGCGAGGTCGCTGCGTGGCTGTGACATGGTCTGGGTCTACAACTCGCCGGCGACGGTGGCGTTGCCCCTGCTCGTCCACACCCGATGGGGGCGTCTGCCGTACTTCTTGCACGTGCAGGACCTGTGGCCCGACTCGCTCGTCCACAGCGGCATGTTCCCGGACGGTCGCGCCGGACGCCTCGCCCTGGCCGCCGTCTCGAAGACGGTGTCGCTGACGGAACGCCTGGCGCGACGGGTCGGGGTCATCTCGCCCAGCGTCGCGGATCTCATCCAGCGACGGAACCGTCACGTCGGGCCGGACGACGTCGTCTACGTGCCGAACCCGACCGACGAGGGCCTCTTCACGTTCGACGAGGTGCGCGAGCGTCGCGACGGGGAACCGTTCGTCCTGATGTACTCGGGTGCCATCGGGGACGTCCAGGGGCTCGAGAACGTCGTCGAGGCCGTCGGGGCATTGCCCTCGGACGTCGATCTGCGGCTCGTCCTGGTCGGTGACGGCATCGCCCTCGATCGCCTCAGAGCTCTCGCCTCACGAGTCGACGATGGAGGGCGCATCGAGTTCGTCGGCCGGGTGCCCAAGGAACGCGTGCCGGGTCTCATGAAGCAAGCCCACGCTCACCTGGTCTCCCTCGGGGCGTCGGAGTTCCTCGAGCACACGACGCCCAGCAAGATCCCGTCGTTGCTCGCGTCCGGCGCCGTGGTAGTCGGCGTCATCGCCGGTGACGGTGCCCTCTTGATCACCGAGTCCGGTGCCGGCACCGTCGTCCCCCCGGGCGACGCTGGCGCGCTGCAGGACGCGCTCATCTCGCTGACCCACCTGACGACGGAGGACCTCCGGGGTCGAGGCCGCTCGGGTCGCCATCACTACGACGCCCATTTCTCGGCCGATCGCGCAGCAGCCGCCATCATTGACGCAACGTCACCCACGAGTTCCGACCAGCACGCCACGAAGGACCGATCTTGACCACTGATGCCTCCGCCGATTACGTCGGCAAGAAAATTCTCATCACGGGCGGCACCGGTTCGTTCGGCCGTACCGTCACGCAGAAGCTGTTGAGCCGTGGTGTCGGCGAGGTGCGCGTCCTGAGCCGCGACGAGGCGAAGCAGGACCAGATGCGTCACGACCTGGGCGACGCCAGGGTCCGTTTCTACGTCGGCGACGTCCGCGACCACCTGAGCGTCGAGCGGGCCGTGAGAGACGTCGACTACGTGTTCCATGCCGCTGCCCTGAAGCAGGTCCCGTCGTGCGAGTTCTTCCCCATCGAGGCGGTCAAGACCAACGTGCTCGGCAGCGAGAACGTCGTCCGTGCCAGCGAAGCCGCCGGGGTCGAGTCCCTCGTCTGCCTCAGCACCGACAAAGCCGTCTATCCGGTCAACGCCATGGGCATGAGCAAGGCGATGATGGAGAAGGTCGCGCAGTCACACGGCCTGAACAACCCGAACGCCGTGACCACGGTGTCGTGCGTTCGCTACGGCAACGTCATGTACTCGCGCGGCTCGGTGATCCCCCTGTTCATCTCGCAGCTCAAGGCGGGGAAGGACCTCACGGTGACCGATCCGTCGATGACGCGCTTCATGATGTCGCTGCCGTCGTCCGTCGACCTCGTCGAGCACGCCTTCCGCAATGCCCATCAGGGCGACCTCTTCATCCGCAAGGCGGCGGCTTGCACCATGGGCGACCTCGCCCAGGCGGTCATCAACATCTTCCAGAGCGAGCGACGCGTCACCGTGATCGGCACCCGTCACGCCGAGAAGGTCTCGGAGGCGCTGGCCAACCGCGAGGAACTCTCGCGCGCCGAGGACATGGGCGACTACTTCCGCATCTCGGCGGACAAGCGCGACCTGAACTACGGCGCGTTCTTCGAGGAGGGCGACCCCGAGCAGGTCGAGTATTCCGACTACGACTCCCACACGGTCGACCGCATGACGGTGACCGATGTCGAGGCGATGCTCCTGGCCCTGCCCGAGGTACGTTCGGAGCTGGCCCTCGCGGGCATCCACCACCCCGAGGTCACCGCGTGAAGATCGCGATGACGGGGGCCGGTGGCTTCCTGGGGTGGCACACCCGCGCCCTCCTCCACTCGCTGGGTGAACCCGTCGTCCATCCGTTCGCCGTCGGCGATCGATTCGATGCTCAGCAGGCGGCGGAGGCCGTCTCGTGCAGTGATCGACTCGTCCTCATCGCGGGCGTCAACCGTGGCACGGATGACGAGGTCCACGCGGGAAACGTCCTGTTCGCCGAGCAGGCCGCCCGGGTCATCCGCGCCGCCGAGGTGGCGCCGGCCTGCATCGTCTTCGCCAACTCCACCCAAGTCGGCAACGGCTCGACCTATGGCGTCGCGAAGGAGGCGGCGGCACGCATCATCCGTGACGCTGCCGCGGACGTCGGGGCACGTTTCGTCGACGTGCACCTCCCGAACCTGTTCGGCGAGCACGGACGCCCTTTTTACAACGCCGTGACAGCGACGTTCTGCCACCTGCTGAGCCGCGGCGAGACCCCATCGGTCGACGTCGACCGCGAGCTGAGCCTGCTGCACGCGCAGCACGCCGCCGAGGCGCTCGTCGGCCTCGACGGGGCCGAGGACGTCCTCGCCCGCGCGACGTCGACGACGGTGTCGGAGTTGTTGGCGACCTTGTCGCGATTCGCCTCGGCGTATTCGAAGGGCGACGTGCCCGTGTTGGCGTCCGACTTCGAGCGCGACTTGTTCAACACCTACAGGTCGTTCGCGTTCGAGGCGTCACACGTCATCCCGCTGACCCAGAACACCGACGCCCGGGGCAGCTTCACCGAGGTGATCCGGTCACACGGCGGGTCTGGGCAGACGTCGTTCTCGACGACGGCGCCCGGCGTGACTCGAGGTCAGCACTACCACCGGCGGAAGATGGAGCGCTTCACCGTGGTGGCCGGAACGGCCGACATCCGGCTGCGGCGCCTGTTCTCGGACGAGGTGGTCACCGTCACCGTCGACGGTACGGCACCGTGTTCGGTCGACATGCCCACCTTCTGGGCCCACTCGATCACCAACACCGGTGACGACACCCTCTTCACGATGTTCTGGTCGAACGAGATCTTCGATCCGGCCGCCCCCGACACCATTCCGGAGACAGTATGAACACCCCTGCCCCTCGACTGAAGGTCTTGACCGTCGTCGGCACGCGACCCGAGATCATCCGTCTCTCCGCCGTCATCAAGCGTCTCGACCAGCACGTCGACCACGTCCTCGTGCACACCGGTCAGAACTACGACTACGAACTCAACGAGGTGTTCTTCGAAGACCTCGGGTTGCGACGGCCCGACCACTTCCTCGAGGCCGACACGAGCAGCCTCGGCGCCGTCCTCGGCTCGATCCTGGTCAAGACCGAGCAGGTTCTTCTCGCAGAGAAGCCCGACGCGATGCTGATCCTCGGAGACACGAACAGCAGCATCTCGGCCGTGATCGCCAAGCGGATGAAAGTCCCCGTCTTCCACATGGAGGCCGGCAACCGGTCGTTCGACGAGAACGTCCCGGAAGAGACCAACCGGCGGCTCGTGGACCACGTGGCCGACTACAACCTCGTCTACACCGAGCATGCCCGCCGCAACCTCCTCGCCGAGGGCCTGCACCCTTCGCGCATCCGCCTCACCGGCTCGCCGATGAAGGAGGTGTTGGCCCAGAACGCCGACGGCGTCGCCGGCAGCACGGTGCTCGCCGACGAGCATCTGGAGGCAGACGGTTACTTCTTGGTCAGCCTGCACCGTGAGGAGAACGTCGACCATGCCGGTCGTCTGGCCTCCATCTTGCGAGGACTCAACGACGTCGGTGTCCGGTACGACCTCCCCGTCCTCGTGTCGACCCACCCGCGGACGAGGAAACGGCTCGAGGAGTTGGGTGAATCCTTCGAGCGGCTGGTGTTCCACAAGCCGTTCGGATTCCACGATTATCTGGCCCTGCAGGCGTCGGCCCGGCTCGTTCTGTCGGACAGCGGAACGATCGCCGAGGAATCTTCCCTCATGGGGTTCAGAGCGGTGACCCTGCGTGACGCCATCGAGCGTCCGGAGGCCGAGGACACGGGCAGCATCATCCTGACCGGCACCACGTCCTCGGGCATCCAGAGGGCCGTCGACTACGTGCTGCAGGGTTCGTCAACCGGAGCGGTGCCCACCGATTATCAGATCGACGACACCTCTCACCGCGTTCTGGGGAACATCTTGTCGTCCCTTCCCTCTCACCACGCACGGACGGGAATCCGGACTTCGGCCCGCGAGGCAGAAAGCAACTGATGACGGAACGCGAACGAAAACCACGCGTGGCTGTCATCTGCCAGGTCATGGCTCATTATCGAGAGGCGGTTCACAAACAACTCGACGAGAGCAGCGAGTTGGACTTCGTGTTCGCTTCAGACCCTGACGGATCTCACTACGCCCTCAAGACGATGTCTCCGGATGGACTCCGGGAACACCTCGTGCTCAAGAACCGCTATTGGGGCCGAGCTACATGGCAGTCCGGCGTCACCCGCATGGCTTTGTCGAAGAGGTACGACTCGTACATCTTCACGGGCGACGTATCGGTCCTGAGCACGTGGGTGGGTGCAATCGTCGCCCGCTTGCGCGGGAAGCCTGTCCTGTTCTGGACAATCGGGTGGCATCGCCCGGAGGGGGGCATAAAATCGCTCGTTCGACTGGCGTTCTATCGGCTAGCCACCCGTCTGATGGTCTACGGCAACACCGCGAAGCGACTCGGGGCTGCTGCCGGCTACCCGGAGGACCGCATCACCGTGATCTACAACAGCGTCGGGCAGGTACCCATCCGTTCTGACGAGCAGGGCGCAGTGCCGACTCATCGCGTGGTCAACGTAGGAGCCATTGCGAGACTGAAGAGTGCCAAGCGCTTCGACCTCTTGCTTCACGCGGCCTCCGAGCTGACCCGAAGCGGGACTCCCGTACGCGTCACTCTAGGAGGTGAGGGGCCTGAGCACCGCCCTCTCTACGATCTGGCCGCAGACCTCGGAGTCGACCTCACGCTCACCGGCCCGGTCTACGGTGCAGAGGACACGAAGGTCTTCTACGACTCACTCGACGTGACCGTCATCCCCACCTACGCCGGTCTCAGCATCATCCAGAGCCTCGGCCATGGCGTTCCCGTCGTGACGGACGATGACGTCTATGGCCAGGGGCCCGAGTGGGAAGCGGTCACGAATGAGACCGGGGGCATCTTTGAACACGGCGACATCGCATCATTGGTGAACGCACTGGCACGTGTCATGAGTCGAGTCACGGCAGATCGATCAGGTGTTGCCGCTGCATGCCTGGCCGAAGTCGAGGAGCGATGGACGGCCCGATCACAAGCGGGCCGGATACTCGAGGCGATCCGAGACGAGTGGGACGTGAAGTCTCCCAGCGCCAAATGAAGACCTCAGGGCTACTGACGAATCGATTTGCGAGACAGTTCACAGCCGTCCTCAGCGGGTATGTCGGAAGCGCAATCATCCGTGCTGTCGCACTCGTTCTTCTCGCGCGGCTTGCTCTGCCGGACGATTTCGGATTCTTCTCGTCAGTGGCGGCTGCCATCGTGATCGCTCAGGCCATGACCGATCTGGGCCTGGCAAAGCTGATCTTGCGGGAACACAGCGCGAGGGTGGATCACGCCCTCGTGTCGGCGGCGCTGCGGACGAATTCACGCCTCTCGGCACTGCTGGCTCTGCTCCTGATCATCATGTTGCTGGGAGCCGGCTTGACCGCCGATTCGCGCTTCCTCTATCTGTTGCCCTTGGCCGTCGCTGCCGCTGCGGAGAAGAACGCGGATACGTTCTTGAGCATCGCCCTTGCCAACCAGCAGGCGTCCGTGAACACGACGAACATCATCCTGCGTCGCACCCTGTCTCTCCTCGTGTTCGTCTCCGCCACGTCACTCGGGCTTGATCCACTTTTCGCCTTTTCGGCTGGAGAGATGCTGGCTGCTTTGGTTTCTGCCGTCCTGGCTCGTCGTTACGCGTCCTCCAGGGTGCAGCCGGCGACCTCAGTTCCCTTCCGACTCGTGTTCCGAGCAGGGTTGCCGTTCTGGCTCAATTCGATGGCCGTCCAAGCCCGAAACTTCGACGTCCTGATGACCTCCGCGGTCTCGGGTACCACCCAAGCGGGGTTCTACGCGTCAGCGACCCGCCTGACGGGCCCTCTTCAGCTCGTTGCGAGTGCGGCGGCGACAGTCCTTCTCCCGTTCGCAACGAGAAGCACGGCCCGGCTCAGGATGGTGCACGCTTCGCTCGTCTTCCTGGCCGTCACGAGCATTGCTTATGTCTCGCTGGCGCTGCTCGTACCGTACGTCGTGCCGCTCGTTCTCGGAGACGCCTACGTTCCATCGATCCTCGTCATCCAGATCGTGCTGATCGGCTTGCCTTTCGCGTCCCTGACCGCGCTGTTGACCTCGGCTCTCCAGGGCTGGGGCCTGGCGAGGATGGCTGCGGTCGTCGCGATCGGCTTCACCATCGTCTGTTTGGCAGGGGTCTTCTCCGGGGCGTCACTGAACGGCGCCGTCGGCGCATCGATCGGCTTGACCATCGCCTACGTGTTACAAGCCATCGCAATAGTGCTGCTTGCACTCCGACACACATCCACCGTCCCCACCACGGAAAGTGACCGATGATGATCGAACGCGTTCGTGTGAGCGTGTGCATGGCTACGTTCAACGGTGCCCTGTACCTGACGGAGCAGATCGAGTCCATTCTGAGACAGTTACAGGCCGGGGACGAACTCGTCGTCGTGGACGATGCCTCGACGGACGAGAGCGCTCAGATCGTCGCCTCGTTCGGCGACGCTCGCATTCGCCTCATGGTCAACGAGCACAATGCCGGCCACGTTCGCACCTTCGAACGAGCTCTCGCAGCTGCATCCGGGGACGTCCTCATGTTGAGTGATCAAGACGACGTCTGGGCCGAGGGTCGTGTCGCCTACCTGCTCCATGAACTCGAGGGGGTGGGCATGGTCGCCTCGAACTTCGACCATGTGTCTCTCGCCAGTGGAGAACCTTCCGAGCGCCGACTGAAAGCCTCGTCATCCACTGTGGGCGATCTCGTGGGCCTGGCCCTCGGCAGACGACCCTATTACGGCTGCACGATGGTCTTCACAAGGGAATTCATCACCCTCGCGCTCCCCTTCCCGCCGGCGACCCAGGCGCATGACCATTGGCTCGCCATCTTGGGAATCGTGAGTCGCAGCCTGAGGCACGCACCCGAAGTGACCGTCCATCGCCGGCTACACGACGGCAACCTGTCGCCCCGCACGCGTCGAGCCTTGGGCCCGGTGGTGCACACACGGGTACGAATGGCGTCCCATGTGTTCGACGCTGCGGTGCGCCTTGTGGTCGTCGCTTCCTCGAGGCTCCGACGGGAACGGACTTGACATGACCTTGGTTCTCGCATTCCTCGCCGTTCTCGGGATAGCCACCGCTTTCCTCCTCCCGAAGAGGGCCGTCGCGTTCGCACTCGGAGTCATCTTGCCGATCGACTTCATCTCCGGCGTCAACCCGACGTACCTCGATGCTTCGCGCTACGGGCTTCTCATCATCCTGTTCGTTCGAACCCGCCGTGACACTTCGCGGGACGGAAACCCGTTCGTCTTGATGTGCTTCGCCGGTCTCGTCTTCATCGGCCTGGCCTCCGTCGCAAAAGGACTCGATGGCAGTCCGGAACAACTAGTTCGTGGAATCATCGGGATACTCTCCGCGCTGGCAGGAGTACTGCTGTCTCAGAGGCGGGGGCTCCACAAGGACCTCCTGCGCGGTTTCATCCTCGGAATGGCCGCCAGCGCAGCCGACATCGCCCTCCAAGTCGCCGGCCTGCCCTTCTTCGGAATGCCCAGCGCATTCGGTTTCAGGTACTCGGGCTTCAGCTTCAACAGCACGACCCTGGCCCCGTTGCTCGCCATCGCCGCAGTCCTGACCTTGTCCTCGTGGTTGTGGCCGCGACCGCAAGGCGGGGCACGCTTGATCGTGCTGACCTTCCGACTTGTCGTACTGGCAGTTCTCCTCGGTGGCCTCTACGAGAGCCAAGGTCGTGGTGGGGTCCTCTCACTCGCCGTGGCGGTCGGAGCCATGCTCCTGCACAAGAGCCGCCGGAGCCGCATTCGCATCGCGCTCCTCGCGGGGCTCGGTCTCGCTGTCATGGTCCGCTTCAGGTCGCAGCTCGAGACGCTGATCCTGAGGTCCGACTCCTCGGATGTCACGACAGGCCGTGGTGACCTCAACGCGAAGGCGTGGCAGGCGTTCGTCGCAGACCCGGTCTTCGGGGCAACGCCCAACGATCTCGAGTCCCTCAACCCGCACACTCCGTTCTTGACGTTCGCGATCGAGGCAGGCTTCGTCGGGCTGATGGTGGCTGTCCTCCTCACCGTCGCCTTGTCCATCGTTCTGTTCAGGCGCCCGATACCGGGTGGGGGGCATGTGTTCGTCGTTCGTTGCATGGCGATCATCGTGCTCATGACTTCGCTGCTCGAGCCGGACGGCCTCTACGTCGGCTTGTCGAAGGTCTTGTTGCTCTCCATCGTGCTGGGCCAAGGCCTCCTGACACCGCGGGAAGCGCCCACCCCTTCGGGCTTCGATGCGTCCCGACCAGCGAGCCCCTTCGCGACCATCATCAACAAACCCCTCGCAGGGCCTCCCTCCCGTCGTATCTGAGGGCGTGAGGTTCGATCATCGACGGTGATCACCCGTCGAGTCACCGGCGAGGCCAAGAGCCTGCTGGCGAGGGCGGCCCGTCAGGACCGGAGTGAATACCGCTTCAGGCGGAGAGCGGGCTTCTCCGCGAACCACCAAGACAGCAACGCCACTGCGACCGTTGCAGCGAGCACCATCGCAACGAGGGCCTCGCCGGTGAGGAGGCGGGCGAAGCCGGTCAGGAGAACCACGTTGATGAACACCTGGTGCCAGAGGTAAGAACTGAAACTCAGGTCGCCGACCCTGGAAGTGAAGCGCCGTAGAACGCGTGGCCCTTTCAGCCCGAGCCAAGTGGCGGAGTAAGCAAGCGGAATCGCCGCGGCAGCATTGACGAGTAGATCTGCCTGCGGCGAGATACCCAACCCGTTGATCGTGATGGCGAAGTAGAGCACCACAGCGATCAGGGCTACATCACCACGCCAAGGAATGCTCCGCCACGTGTGGCCGATGATCATGCCGAGGGCGAAGTAGAAGAGGTACGGGGCAAAGGACAGCCCGAACAGGAGCCAGAGGCGAGACGCCGCCGCGTTGCCACCCACAGCGGCATAGAGGAGGAGGCTGCTTATGCCGACGACCAGAACGACGGCGATCATCCAACGCCAATTCGTCTTGGCCCGCATCTTGACCAGCAGGGGCACGACGACGTAGAAGGACACCTCGACCGGAATCGTCCACAGGCTGCTGTTGACGATTCCGCCGCCGAAAGCGCCGACAAAGTCCGGGTTGTAGACCGGGACGAAGAAAAGGTAACTACCGACGAGCGCCAGAACCTCCCGTGGGCTGGCTGCGGTCAAGGATCCCGCAGCGGCGAGGATGAGAAGTGTTCCCGCAAGACAGATGTAGAGAGCGGGAGCGATCCTAAGGAAGCGGTTGAAGTAGAACTCGCGCCAACGGCGGCCGGTGTCGGATGCTTTCTCCGCGGAGGCGTAGATGAGCATGCCACTCAGGATGAAGAAGAGAGGCACTCCGCCCGAAAACCACCAATTGTTCTCCCGAGTGACCCACAGGAATTGGACATCGACGTAGAAGACGACGTGATGCACCACGATGGTCAGCGCTGCGAGCAGCCGGAGGAAATCGAAGTTGTTGTCTCGGGGCAAGCCCTGTGACAATTTCGGGGCAGACGTGCCGGCAGCCACCGGCACCCTAGGCCACGTCTCGGAGACGGATCACGGAACAGACCATCAGAGTCTTTCCACTTCTGGCCCCGTGACCACGTTCCTCGCATCGAAGACGGGGACTCCCGACGTCGACAACACATTCAGTTCGATGTCAGCGTGGTTGGTCAAGACGATGACCAAGTCCGCTTCGTCGACCGCGGCCTCGACTGAGGGGACCCGGACGACGCCCGACGGCCATCGGTGGTCTTCGACGTGGGAGTCGAGGCCGCTCACGACGGCACCGAGACCGAGGAGGAGCTCGATGATTCGGATAGACGGCGCTTCTCTGATGTCACCAGTATTCGGTTTGTACGCGAGTCCAACGAGACTGATCCGGGCTCCTCGAACCGACTTCGATCGATCGTTCAGCATGGTCATCACCCGCTGTACCACATAATTCGGCATGTGGTCGTTCACGTCGTTCGCAAGCTCGACGAAGCGGAAATTCATACCGAGTTGCTTGCGTACCTGCCAGGAAAGGTAGCTCGGATCGACGGGAAGACAATGACCCCCCACGCCCGGGCCCGGTGTGAACTTCATGAATCCGAATGGCTTCGACGACGCTGCTTCGATGCTCTCCCAGACGTTGACTCCGAGTTGATCGGCGAAGATGGCCAACTCGTTCACGAGGGCTATGTTGACGTGTCGAAAAGTGTTCTCCAGCAACTTCGTGAGCTCGGCCTCCTTCGTACCGGACACTGGCACGGTGGTGTCCACGAGTTCGTCGTAAAAGCCCTGAACGCTCTTCAGCGAAACTGGATTCATGCCCGAGACGACCTTCGGCGTCTCCTTGAATCCCCAGACTTTATTGCCGGGGTCGATGCGCTCTGGGCTGTATCCAACGTAGAAATCTACGCCTGCTCGAAGGCCTGATCCGCTTTCGAGAATGGGAGACAGGAGTTCTTCTGTGGTGCCCGGGTAGGTCGTCGACTCGAGAATGACCGTGACCCCAGGCCTGACGAATGGCGCCAGTGAAGCGGCTGACTTCTCGATGAAACTGAGATCGGGCAGGGAATCCCGCAACGGGGTGGGTACGGTGATGACCGCAAAATCGAAGCCCTCGACGTCATCGTATTGGGTGGTCGCCAGATAGCGACCACTGTCAAGCGCGCTGGTCAGCGTGGCATCGCTGATGTCATCGACGTACGATGTGCCCGCTTGAAGCAGTTCGATTCGATTGACGTCGAGGTCGATGCCTACGACGACGTGGCCTGCCTCGACCGCCCTCATGGCGACCGGCAGTCCCACGTACCCCTGACCTACGATGACCGTCTTCATTTTCGTGACTCTCTTTTGATCGTGACGCGACGACGCGAACACGTGCGATGCGGCGTGATTGCCAGATGAGTGCTGCTACTGGCTGATGGGCAGGGTGTTCAACGAGTCGTTGGCCAGGGCGGCCTTGACGGCGTCGAGGCCTGGTTGGTCGACGTTCACGATGGACTGGCCTCCGACCGAGCCGGTGCCGGCCGTCGGGACGGTGAAGAAGTGCATCTTGGACGTGTCGATCGACCGCAGGCTGACACCGAGCGAGGCGATCGTTCCGATGTCGAATTGCTTGTCGACGGTGAGGTAGGGCGACATCGCGGTGACGAAGGCCGAGACCTTGCCCGGGTCGGTCAGCGTCGACCGGCTCAGGACCGTGTTCGCCAGGCCCTTGACGAACGCCTGTTGGTTCTTGACGCGGGTGAAGTCCGCATCGGCAAAAGCATGACGTTCCCGGACGAAGCGGAGAGCCCGGTCGCCTTCGAGCTTGTTCAGACCGGCTACGTACGAGTACTCACCGGCTGAGAACGCCTGCGGCGAGAACACGTCGACCCCGCCCAACGCCGTGGTCATGCCCTTGAAGCCCTCGAAGTCGATGATGGCCACGTGGTCGATGCGGACGCCGAGCAGCTGCTCGACAGTCTGGACAGTCAGGGGTGAGCCGCCGTAGGCGAAGGCCGCGTTGATCTTGTTCGAGCCGTGGCCGGGGATCGGCACGTAGAGGTCGCGCATGATCGACATCACGTAGACGTTCTCGCGGTCGGCGTCGACGTGCACGAGCATCATCGAGTCGGTCCGCTGGTCCGACGACGACGGATCGTCGATGGTCGTCGCGTCGGCCCGTGAGTCCGAACCCATCAACAGGATGTTCATCGCCCCGTCGGGTGCCGGTGCCGGACGCGTCGACTCTTCGGGAAAGGCCTGCTCGATCTTCGTCGCGTTGTCGTTGAACGAGTTCGCCAGCCGCGACGCGTAGACGCCACCCACGACCCCGACGATCACGATGACCCCCACCAGCACCGACGCCAGCGTGATCAGAGCGATGACCGGCTTCGAGCGACGACGCCCGCGCTTCTTCTGCGGCGTCGGCTCGCCACCGTCGCCCTCGTCCGGCGTCAGCGTGAAGATGTCGCTCATGCGGCTCGCTCCCCTAGCACTCGGTCACGGATCTCGGCCACAGCGCACCTGACTATAACAAGGAGCCGACGATTCCTCGCCGGACCTCCCCGCCCCGGACGACGGCTTCCTTCACCCGACCAACTCGTTCGCGGTACGCAACACCCGTTGCGCGACGAACTCCTCCCCCACGCCCACCACCTCGGACGCCACCGTGAACACGGCCGCCTCGCCCGGCAGCAGAGTCACGAGCATCTCGTCCACCGTCGCGGCAGGGTCGACCTTGTCGACGAGCAGGGCCAGGTCGCGCACGAGCGCACCCGCCGTCACCTCGACCCGGTAGCCCGCGCCCGACCCCGATCCCTCGCTCAGCGCGGTCACCGACGTCGACAGCGACGCCGCGGCGAGCGCCGAGTCCCGCGGCTCGACCGGGAACCACAGTCCGCGGGTCACCCCGGGCAGCGACGCCACGAGCAGCTCCGACTCCGGAGCACCGAACGCCGCCACGGCCGAGGGCACCGGAACGGTCACTGAGTCGCGGGCCGCCACCGTGAGCGACACCTGCTCCGAGGCGAGGACGCGACCGTCGTACGCGACGCGGCGCACCGTGACCGGGCCGGCCAGCGCCTCCTCGGTGTCGTTGACCACGACCACGGCGAGGCCGCCGTCGCGGGGCTGGATCGTCACGAGCCGGTCGGCGAACGCGTGCCGCATCGCGTAGAGCAGCGGCTTGCGCTGCCCGTCGCCGTCGACCGCGGCCCACGACGTCACCGGCCAGCAGTCGTTGATCTGCCACACCACGGCTCCCCTGCACCGCGGGGCGTGCGAACGGAAGTGCTCGAGCGCCACCTGCACCGCGTTCGCCTGGTTCAGCTGCATCGCCCAGTGCCACGCCTCGATCTCGTCGGGCAGCCGGTAGTGCGCCAGCAGGCCGTCGGTCAACTTGTCGTTGCCCTGCATGGCCTTCTGGTGCACGATCATGCCGGGCGACTCGGGCGTCAGCGGCTCGTCGTGGATCGCCCGGGTCATCGCCGACCAGGTGGGCGGCCCCTGCCAGCCGAACTCGGCCACGAAGCGCGGCACGACGTCGCGGTACGTCGGGTAGTCCTTGCGGTTCCACTGCTCCCACAGGTGGACCGACCCGTGGTCGGGGTCGCTCTGCGCCACGTCGAGGCTGCCCGACCAGGGGCTGCCCGCCGCGTACGGACGCCCCGGGTCGAGCTCGCCCACCAGCGCCGGCAGCAGGTCGAGGTAGTAGCCCAGCCCCCAGGTCGCCCCGTCGAGCCGGCGCTCCCAGCCCCACTCGTCGTGGCCCCAGATGTTCTCGTTGTTGCCCGTCCACAGCACCAGGCTCGGGTGGGTCATGAGCCGCGTCACGTTGTCGCGCACCTCGGCCTCGACCTCGCCGCGCAGCGGGTCCTCCTCCGCGTAGGCGGCACAGGCGAAGAGGAAGTCCTGCCAGGTGAGCATGCCGCGCTCGTCGCACAGCTCGTAGAAGTCGTCGGACTCGAAGATACCGCCACCCCACACCCGCAGCAGGTTCACGTTGCCGAACTCGGCCTGCTCGATGCGCTCCCGGTAGCGGTCGCGTCCGATGCGGTGCGGGAACGCGTCGTCGGGGATCCAGTTCGCCCCCTTGATCCACAGCGGCTCACCGTTCACCACCACCGTGAAGCTCGTGCCGATGTCGTCGGGCTCGACCCGCACCTCGACGGTGCGGAACCCGATCCGCGACGACCACTGGTCGAGCACGTCGCCTGCCGTCTCCCCGTCAGCCGAGGAGGCGCGGGTCCCGTCGACCCCGTCGCCGTCATCCCCCGAGGAGGCGCGGCCCGCGTCCCCGTCCCCTCCCCCGGTCACCGAGACCCTCACGTCGTAGAGCGGCTGCCCGCCGTGACCCCGCGGCCACCACAGCTCGGGGTCGTCGACGACCACCTGCACGACCGTGGAGTCCGCGCCCGGCTCGACCCGCGCCTCCTGCGTGACGGCGCCGACGGTCGCCCGGACGGTCACCGGCGCGGCCGCGTCCCCGACCGACGCCCCCGCGCGCTCGAGGTCGACGTGCACGTCGACGACGCCCCGCGACCCATCGACCGTCACGACCGGTCGAACCGACGCCAGCCGCACCGACGACCACGACTCGAGCGTCACCGGCCTCCAGATGCCCGAGGTCGCCGTGTCGAGCCCCCAGTCCCAGCCGAAGCTGCACGCCATCTTGCGGATCGCGTTGTAGGGGTGGTGGTTCACGTGCGGCCGGTAGCCGAGCGCCAAGCTCTGCGCGTCGGCGTAGGCCACGGGCGACCCGAAGCGCACCTCGAGGTCGTTCGACCCCTCGCGGAGCCGTCCGTCGACCCCGACCCGGTAGGTGCGGTGCTGGTTGCGCGTCTCGGCGACGACCTCGCCGTTGAGCAGCACGGTGGCCACGGTGTCGAGGCCCGCGAAGACCAGCTCGTGACGGTCGTGCCCGTCGGGCCGCCAGTCGAACGTCGTCGCGTACGACCAGTCGGCCTGGCCGATCCAGGCGAGCAGGTGCTCGTTCGCGTCCAGGTACGGGTCGACGATCAGGCCGGCCGCCAGCAGGTCGGTGTGCACCGTGCCCGGGACGGTCGCGGGCACGTCGACGGCCGCGATCTCGGGAGGCACGGGGCCCGCGGTGCTGCGCAGGCTCCAGCCGGTGTGCAGGGGGCGGACGGCGCGCTGCGTCGCGCGGGTGGTGGTGCCGGTGGTGGTCTCGGTGGTGCTCATGTCGCTCCCAGCGATCGAGGGTGTGGCGTGGGGTCGGGCCCGCCCACCATGAACCCCGTTTCGAACGAAACACCCGGAAGCAACGGGGTGCAACGTTCGAAACCGGGTTCATGGCCGGGCGGATGGGGCGCGGTTCAGGCGCAGGAGGGGCGGTGCCGGTCAGGCGCGGGCGGCGCGCCGCTCGGCGATGCGCTTCTCGGGGTCGGGCGCGGCCTCGGCGAGCTGCTGCGTGTAGGGGTGCTGCGGGTTCAGGATGACCTCGTCGGGGGTCCCGCGCTCGACCACCTGCCCCTTGTACATCACGAGGATCTCGTCCGAGAAGTGGCGGGCCGTCGCCAGGTCGTGCGTGATGTAGAGCACGCCGAGGTCCTCCTGCCGCTGCAGGTCGGCCAGCAGGTTGAGCACCCCGAGCCGGATCGACACGTCGAGCATCGAGACCGGCTCGTCCGCGATCAGGATGCGCGGCTCGGGCGCCAGGGCCCGGGCGATCGCCACGCGCTGCCGCTGCCCGCCCGACAGCTCGTGCGGTCGACGCGCGGCGACGTCGGCGGCCGGGCCGAGCTGCACCCGCCCGAGCAGCTCGCGCACCTTCTCGTCGACCGTCGAGCGGGTCGCCTTGCCGTGCAGCAGCAGCGGCCGCGCCAGGTGGTGCCCGATCGAGTGGAACGGGTTGAGCGAGGCGAACGGGTCCTGGAAGACCATCTGCACGTCGCTGCGGTAGCGCCGGAGGGCCTCGCCGTGCCGGGGCGCCACCGCACCGTCGAGCACGATCGAGCCGCTCGTCGGCCGTTCGAGCTGCAGCAGCATCTTGGCGATGGTCGACTTGCCGCTGCCGCTCTCACCGACCAGGGCCACCGTCTTGCCGGCCTCCAGCGTGAAGCTGACGTCGTCCACCGCGCGCAGGCGACCCTTCTCACCCCGGCCCCCGCGCACCCGGTAGTCCTTGACGACGTTCCGGAACTCGAGCGTGCTCACGCCGCGCCTCCTGTGCTCGTGGCGACGGACGTCGCCGGTTCGTGCCCCGAGGAGGCGCGGGTCGCGCCGTCCCCGGCCGTCTCGTCGACCCCGCTGCGGATGAACGCCCCACGGTCGCCCGTGAGGCTCGGGAACGACCCGAGCAGCTTCTTCGTGTACTCGTGCTGCGGGTTCGTGTAGAGCTCGGTGGACTCCCCGATCTCGACGATCTCGCCCGCGCGCATCACGGCGATGCGGTCACTGATCTCGAGCAGCAACGGCAGGTCGTGCGTGATGAAGATGACCGCGAAGCCCAACTCGTCGCGCAACCGCCCGATCTCGCGCAGGATCTCGCGCTGCACCACGACGTCGAGGGCGGTGGTCGGCTCGTCCATGATCATCATCTGCGGGCCGAGGGCGAGCGCCATCGCGATCATCACGCGCTGGCGCATGCCGCCCGAGAGCTCGTGCGGATACGACCGGAGCCGGTTGCGGTCGACCCCGACGGTCTCGAGCAGCTTGCCCGCCCGCTCGACGCGGTCGGCCTTCTTCCAGTACGGCCGGTGCGTCTTGAAGACGTCCTCGAGTTGGGCCTGGATCGTCGTCACCGGGTTGAGCGCGTTCATCGCCCCCTGGAACACCATCGACAGCTTGTCCCAGCGGAACGCCCGCAACGCCTTGTCGTCGAGCTCGGGCAGCAGGATGTCGGCGCCCTCGGCATCGTGGAAGACCACCCGACCGCCCGTGATCACGGCCGGCGACTTGAGCAGCCGGTTGATGCCGTAGGCGAGCGTCGTCTTGCCGCAACCCGACTCGCCCGCCAGCCCGAGGATCTCGCCCCGGGCCAGCTCGAAGCTGACGTTCTTGACGGCGTGCACGGGGTGCTCGACGGCGTAGTCGACGCTGAAGTCCTCGACGGTCAGGACGGTGCTCATGCGGTGGCCCCCTCGGTGGTGCCGGCGGCTGCCTCGGCCCGCGCCAGTCGCTTGCGGTCGGCCCGGCTGACGCCGGCCCGGGTCTGGTCGCGCAGCTTCGGGTTGATGATCTCGTCGATGGCGAAGTTCATCAACGACAGCGCGCACCCCAGCAGCGCGATCATCAGCCCCGGCGGCACGAACCACCACCAGGCGCCGAGTCGCAGCGCGAGCCCGTTCTGCGCGAAGTAGAGCATCGAGCCCCAGGTGAACTGGCCCGAGACGCCGAGCCCCAGGAACGACAGTCCCGCCTCGGCGAGGATCGCGAAGATCACCGCGAACAAGAACTGGCTGGCCAGCACGGGCAGCACGTTGGGCAGGATCTCGACGGCGACGATGCGCCAGGTCTTCTCGCCCGACACCCGCGACGCGGCGACGTAGTCGCGCGACCGCAGGCTCAGCGTGATGGCGCGCAGCACCCGGGCGCTGGCCGCCCAGCTCGTGATGACGATCACGAAGGCGATCACCACGAGGCCCTTCTGCGGCACGTAGCTCGACACGATGATGGCGAGCGGCAGGCCGGGGATGACCAGCACGACGTTCGAGAACAGCGAGAACGCCTCGTCGACGAACCCGCCGACGTAGGTGCCGATCACGCCGAAGACGATGGCCAACGCCATCGCGACGACGCCGACCAGCACGCCGATCAGCAGCGAGCCGCGGGTCGCGTAGGCCAGCTGGGCGAAGACGTCCTGCCCGGTCTGCGTGGTGCCGAGCAGGTGCTCCCCGCTCGGGGCGCTCAGGCCGACGTCGCTGATGGCCTGCGGGTTCTGGACGACGAACGGGAAGACCAGGCCGAACAGGGCGATGGCGGCGATCATGCCCGCCCCCACCCAGAGCTTGGGCGTCACGTGCGGGAAGACCCGCTTGAGGCCCTTCCGGCCGGTGCCCGCGCCGCTGTCGCCGGTGGGAGAGTTCGGGTCGGCGAGCTGGCCGAGGTCGATCGTGGACATGCTCGTCGTCCTAACGCTTGGCGCGCGTGCGCGGGTCGATGAAGCCGTACATCAGGTCGACGATGAAGTTCGTCCCCAGCACGGCGAGGGTGATGACCAGGAAGATGCCCTGCATCAGCGCGTAGTCGTTGTTCTGCGTCGCCGTGAAGAGCGCGTTGCCGATGCCCGGGTACGAGAACACCTGCTCGGTCACGATCGAGCCCGACACGACGAACCCGAGCGAGATCGCGAAGCCCGCGAACTGCGGCAGCACCGCGTTGCGGGCCGCGTAGCTCTGGCGGATGCGCATCGGCGACAGGCCCTTGGCCTCGGCGGTGACGATGTAGTCCTCGCTGAGGGTCGACACCATCATGTTGCGCATGCCGAGCAGCCAGCCGCCGACCGACGAGATGATGATCGTCAACGCCGGCAGCGTGCCGTAGAGCACCGCGCTCTGGACGAACGTCCAGTTGAGCCCCGGCGTCGCCTCGTACACGTTGTAGCCGCCCGACAGCGGGAACACCCGCAGGACGCTGCCGAACACGTACAACAGGATGAGCGCGAGCCAGAAGTACGGCACCGCCTGGAACATCGTCGTCACCGGGATGAAGTTGTCCAGCACCGAGCCACGCTTCCACCCGGCGAGGGTCCCGAGCCCCACCCCGAAGACGAACGACAGGATCGTCGCGATGCCGATCAGGGCGATCGTCCACGGGATGGCCTGGCCGATGATGGTCGACACCCCGGCCGGGAAGTACGACACCGAGATGCCGAGGTCCCCCCGGGCCAGGTTGCCGAGGTACTGCACGTACTGCGAGAACAGGGGTTCGTCCGAGTCGGAACCGAGAAGGAGGCGCAGGCTGGTCACGGTCGCCTCGCTGACCGGTCCCTTCTGCTGCATCTTGGCCAGCAGGATGTCCACCGGGTCACCGGGCAGCAACCGCGGGATGAAGAAGTTCAGCGTCAGGGCCGCGAACAACGCGACCGCGTAGAAGCCGACCTTCTGCGCGACGTACCTCATCCGCGCCTCCTGACCTTCTCGGTCCCGACCACGATCACTTGAGCTTCAGGTTCAGGACGGTCTGGGCGTTGTCCCAGGTCTTCCACGTCGCCGGGAAGTTCTCGGTGTCGTCGTCGCCCGTGGGCCAGCCGGTCACCTTCGCGCTGTTGAACTCGGTGAGCGTGGACTGCAGCAGCACGGGGATGTACGGCATGTCCGCCACGATCTCCTTCTGGATCGTGAAGTACTGCTCGGTCTTGGCCGCGACGTCGTCGGTCTGCTCGGCCGCGACGATCGCGGCGTCGACGGTCGGGTTCGAGTAGCGGGCGAAGTTGTTGATCGCCTGCTCGCCCACCGGCGAGGTCGTCGTCGAGTCGAAGTTGCCGTTGTAGAGGTAGTACGGGTCGGTCGAGGGGCCCTGTCCGAGCGAGTCCATCGTCAGCTGGAACTGCCCGTTGTTGCGGGCGGCGACCCACTCGTTGTACGACTTGGCGCTCTGCGTGATCTCGATGCCGACCGCGCGCAGCTGCTCGGCCATGGCGTCGATCGCCGCGATGTAGTCCGAGTAGCCGGTGACGACCTGGATCTCGAGCTGCAGCTTCTGGCCGTCCTTGGCGTAGATGCCGTCCGAGCCCTTCGCGTAGCCGGCCGACTGCAGGAGCGCGTCGGCGCCCGCGGTGTCGGCCGTCATCGGCGTCTCCTTCTCGACGTCGGGGCTGATGTAGTCGTCGTCACGACCGAGGGTCATGAAGGTCGGCGAGATCTGCTTGTTCGTGCCCGAGAAGGCCAGGTCGTTCAGCTGGTCGCGGTTCATCGCCTTGTAGATCGCCTGGCGCACGGCCGGGTCGGTCTGCGGGCCCGTGCAGCCGAGGTCGGCGTTCGAGCAGGTCATCAACGTGATCTGCTGCAGCGGGGTGGCGACGTAGCTGACGTCGGGGTTGCTGCCGAGCACCTTGTCGGCCTCGGGGATGAAGATGCTCGACCAGTCGAGGTCGCCGCCGACGATCGCGTCGGTGGCCGAGGTGTTGTTCGCCAGGGCGATGTACCGGATGCTCTTGACCTCGGGCTTGCCCGACTGCCAGTAGTTCGGGTTCGCCTTGTAGACGTAGCTCTGCGGGGTGAAGGTGTCGAGCATGTACGGCCCGGTGCCGATCGGCTTCTCGACCGGGTCGGTCGCGATGTCGGAGAGCTTCGAGAAGACGTGCTCGGGCACGATCGCGGCCTGGCCGAGGATGTCCGGGCCCTTGACGAACGAGGTGTCGGCGAAGGTGAAGACCACCGTGTCGTCGTCCGTGGCCTCGACGGTGCCCTCGAAGCCGACGCGGTTCAGTTCGGGCTTGTCGAGCATCGTCTGGAACGTGTACGCGACGTCGTCCGCCGTGAAGTCCTCGCCGTCGCTCCACTGCACGCCGGTCCGCAGGTCCACGGTCAGCTCGGTGCCGTCGTCGTTCCACTCGTACTCCTCGCCCAGCATGGGCTTGGGGTCGGCGCCGGTGAGCACGTTGTAGTAGAAGAGCTGCTCGTAGAGCAGGCCCTGCGAGGTGCTGTCGGCCGTGGCCGAGAACGGGTTGAAGTTGGCCGTGAGGTCGCCCGCCGGGCCCGTGTTGGCGGTGATGCCGCCTTCGTCGCCGCCGCTCGAGGCGGTGCAGCCGGTGAGCGCGAGGCCCGCGGCGGTCGCGAGTGCGATCGCACCGAACCCGACCCGTCGGCGGTTGGTCATGGAGAGAGGCATCGTCGACCCTTCGTCGTGCCAGGCGTCGTCGCCTGGTCCCGGGGTCTTTCTTAGACGACTTACGTAAGCGAGTCAAGAAAGTCGTGAGGACGTGTCGGGATCGTGACCCGCGCCTCCTGCGGTGCCGAGGCGAACCACACCGGCCCGGCCCGCGCTGGGCCGGCCCGCACCGCACCGCGTTTCGTGCACGGCACCCCGACTAGACGCGGTGTGCTGCACGGAACGCGGCGCGGGGACGTGCGGGCCCGCCCGGGCAACGGGTGCACGCAGTGCGGCGCACCTCCCCACGCACCACACCGCGTTTCGTGCACGGCACCCCGACTAGACGCGATGCGCTGTACGACACGCGGCGCGGAGGCGTGTGGGCCCGCCGGGGCAGCCGACGGGACGCGGTGCAGTGCACGACTCGCGGGGCCGAGGAGGCGCGGGCCGGGTCCGGGCACCGTCGCGGGGTCAGCGCGAGATGGCGCGTTGCACGACGAGGGCGGCCGCACCGATCGCGGCCGCGTCGCGCGGGTCGGTCGAGACCTCGACCCTCGTGGTGTGAACGCCCCGCGAGAACGCCGTGCGGGCCAGGGCCTCGACGGCCGCCCGGGCGTAGATCGAGCCGGCGACCGCGACCCCGGGTCCGCTCAGCACGACGCGGTCGAGGTCGAGCAGGTTGGCGAGCGTGACGACCCCGGCGGCGAGCTGCTCGGCGGCGCGCGTGACGAGCCCGTCGGCCGCGGCGTGACCGGCGATCGCCGCGCGGGCGAGCAGGTCGAAGTCGCGCGCGACCCCGCCCGGCGCCCAGGCGAGGCCGAGGTCGTCGAACGCGGCGGCGTCGCGACGGGCCCGGGCGACGACGGCCCCGGGCGACGCCGCGAGCTCGAGGCAGCCGCGGTTGCCGCAGTAGCAGGGCTCGCCGTCGAGGTCGATCGACACGTGGCCGAGCTCTCCGGCGCCCGAACTCGCGCCTCGGTGCAGGGCCCCGTCGAGCACGATGCCCGAGCCGACCCCCGTGCCGAGGTAGACGCAGGCGAACGTCTCGGAGCGCGGCACCTGCCGACTCCAGAACTCGCCGAGCGCCGCGGCCGCCGCATCGTTGTCGACGATCACGGGCAGGCCGAGGCGCAGGGCCAGCGCGGCGTGCAGCCCGGCGTGGAGGGCGCTCTCGGTCGACCGGGGCCCGGTGCGTACCCCGTGGGCGAGGGTGGCACGGGGACCGACGACGGCCAGGCCGGCCACCGCCCCGCTCGCGAGGCCGAGGCTGCCGACGACGTCGTGGAAGCCGTCGACGATGCGGACCGCGGCGGCCGTGACGTCGTCGGACGCGGCGGGCCCGGCGTCGACCTGCAGGCGCCCGACGACTCCCCCGCGCATGTCGGTGACGACGTAGGTGAGCGCGTCCTCGCCGATCTGCACGCCCATGCCGTAGACGGCACGCGGGTTGATCTCGACCATCGTGCGCGGCTTGCCACCGGTCGACGCGACCCGGCCGGTCTCCCGGACGAGCCCCTCGTCCAGCAGCCGCCGGACGATCGTCGAGATCGACGCCTGCGTCAGTCCACTGGCCTGGGCGAGCTCGACGCGGCTGATCGGGCCCGACGACCGCACGAGGTCGACCACGAGTTCGCGGCTGGTCTGCGGCGCGGGCTGGGGCGCCGGCTGCGAGGCGGGCTGCGTCGTGGGCTGTGCCGGGGTGGGCGGCGAGGTGTGCGACCGCCACGGCGTCGCGGGCCGGGCAGGGGGGTGCGTCGGGGTCCGGTCGGGGTCGCGGGTCACCACGGGCGTCGCTCCGACCTGTCGGGGGCTGTAGGTTCGGGCGCATGACCGACTCGATCGTCGACACCCGGGTGGCCCCTGCCGGGCCGGGCGACCGCCGTCGTGTCGGTCTCGCCCTCGTCCGCCCCGGCGAGATCTTGGGGGCGGAGCCGTTCTACCACGAACTCATCGCCGGCATCGAACGGGTTCTGCGCCCCCGCGGCCACACCCTGCTGCTGCAGGCCCTCGCCGACCGCGACGCCGAGCTGTCGGCCTACCGGCGGTGGGCGGCCTCGGGCGACTTCGGCGCGGTCGTGCTCGTCGACCTCACCGACGACGACCCCCGACCGGCCCTGCTGCGCGAGCTCGGCCTGCCCGCGGTCGTGCTCGGCGACCCCGCCCTTTCGGGAGACCTGCCCGCCGTCTGGACCGGCGACGGCGTCGCCATGCGCGACACCGTCGCCGCGCTCGTCGCGGACGGACACCGTCGACTCGCGCACGTGTCGGGCCCGGGAGCGCTGCTGCACACGCAGGTCAGGCAGGAGGCGCTGGTCGCCGCGAGCCGCGCCTCCTCGTCCGTGGTCGAGACGATCGAGGGCGACTACTCGTGGGACGCCGGCGCGGCCGCCCTCTCGCGTCTGCTCTCGGGGCCGACGCCGCCGACGGCCGTCGTCTTCGACAACGACCAGATGGCGCTCGGCGGCCTCGCCGCGGCGCAACGACTCGGGGTCGAGGTGCCGACGCGACTGACGCTCGTGGCGTGGGACGACTCGTCGCAGTGCCAGTTGTCGACGCCCCCGCTCTCGGCGGTCAGCCACGACGTGCAACGCCTCGGCGAGGTGGCCGCGGGCATGCTGCTCGGCGTGCTGGCGGGTGAGGCCGTGGCGTCGGTCGAGGCGCCACCCGCGTCGCTCGTGCGGCGAGGGTCGTCGGGGCCCGCGCCGGTCTGATGCTCCTGCCGGACAGCCGGTCCGGGCGTCGACTCTCACCCAGGTGAAACAGAGGTGACGCGACAACCACCCTGCGCATTCCGGACAGATCAGTGGGTTTCACTCAGCTTACGGATAGGTTCGATGGGCACGGGGGGTTCCCTTCGTGCTGCGCGTCTCACCCGGCGCTGGGCCGGGGGCGGACAAGCGATGACGCTTGCACCACCGATCAAGAAAGCACTCACCACGTGATCACCAAGTTCTCCTGGCGCCGTGCGGTGGCCGTCCCGGCCGTCCTCACGCTCGCCCTCGGAGGGGCCCTCCTCTCCACCACGGCGGCCCAGGCCGTCGACAGTGACCTGATCGTCACCTCGCCGACCGCCGCCTCGACCACGGACTCGCGTCTGGTCACCGTGGCGGGTACGGCGATCGCCGACGCCAACGTGATCATCAAGGACACCGACACCGACGGAGCCGTGCTCGCCCGCACGACCACCGACGCCACCGGCGCCTTCTCGACGACGATCCAGTACCCCGACACGGCGATCGTGGCGCAGACCATCTTCGTGGACGGCGAGAAGGGCTTCAGCGGCTTCGACCCGACCGTCACGCGCTCGTTCAGCCTGCCCGCCGTCGCCCCGGTCGAGGTCTTCGCGGTCACGACCCCCGAGGTCGGCCAGCAGCTCGCCTCGCGCACCGTCACCTTCTCGGGCACCGGCATCTCGGGTTCGACCGTCAACGTGCTCGGCACCGACGGCAACCGCCTCCCCGGCACCGGCGCCGTCGCCGTCGTCGGCGGCCAGTGGTCGCTCCAGTACACCTACCCCGAGACCGTCGACCGCAACCAGAGCGTGCGCGTGACCCAGGTCACGGGTGGCTCCGGGACCGGCGACGCCCCCGTCGCGTTCGTCCTGCCGCAGGGCCAGACGCTCGTCGTCGAGACGCCCGCCGCGGACACCACCACCGCCACGCGTACCGTCACCTTCTCGGGAACCGGCACCTCCGGCTCGACCGTCAACGTCCTCGGCGCCGACGGCAACCGCCTCCCCGGCACCGGTGCGATCGTCGTCATCGACGGCCGCTGGACGCTCGACTACACCTACCCGGACGACGCCACGGTGGCGCAGTCCGTCCGCGTGACCCAGGTCACGGGCGGCGCGGGCTCGGGTGACGTCCCCCGCTCGTTCAACCTGCCCGCAGTGGTCGTCCCGCCGACCGACGTCGTCCTCGACGCCCCGGTCATCACCTCGCCCACCCAGGGTCAGGTCGTCGTCGGTGACCAGGTCACCTTCGAGGGCACCGGCACCCCCGGCTCGAACATCCTGCTGGCCGTCGTCCCGACGGACCAGCTGGACGAGCTCGAGGCCGCCGAGAACGGACGCGCCGCCGCCGCTGCGGTCCCCGCCGACCCCGCCGACCCGATCGTGGTCGACGCCGCCGGCAACTGGACCGTCACCCTCGCCCTGACGCCGAACGACTACACGGCTGCCGCCGTGTCGTTCCTCCTCGACGCCGACGGCCTGCCGGTGCTCGACGCCGCCGGTCAGCCGATCGTCTCGGACCCCTCGGCCGACGTGGCGTTCAGCCTCGTCGCCGCCGTGACGCCCGCAGCCCTGCCCGCCACCCCGATCGCCACCGGCACCACGGGCCTGGCGTACACGGGTAGCGAGGGCACCGAGGCCGCCATCGGCATCGGCGCCGCCGTCCTGCTGCTCGGCTCGACGCTGATGGTCCTCGCTCGCCGCCGCGCGAAGCTCGCGACCACCGACGTGGCCGGCGAGTAACACCCGCACCACGACGACGGCCCCCGTCGCTGCCTCGGCAGCGCCGGGGGCTGTTCCGCGTCCGGCGGCGGCCACCCCCGGCCCCCGGTTCCCCCGGTTCCCATCGCAGGTGGACCGCTCAGGCCCGGGACGCACGAACGCCCCCGCCTCGAGAGGCGGGGGCGTTCGGTGTTCGAGAGGTGTGACGACGACCGGTGGTGGAGATGGGGGGAATTGAACCCCCGTCCATCGCTGAGATTGCACGCATTCTACGGGCGTAGCCAGATGAGGCGTTCTGCTCGGCTCCGACCTTTGTTACTGGCTTCTAGGTCGACGAGCCCAGCCCGAGTGCAAGTCCCGTGTGACCCCCAGGCGTAGTCACACAGCAAGCCATCTAAATGACGTCAGGATCTGGTTAGAAGGCGGTCACCAGACTGACGGACTCCATGTGGCTCTACTGCTTACGCAGCGAGAGCGAAGTCAGTGCGCTTGTTATTGGCACTTATTGTTTTCCAGAGATCGTTTACGAGATAACCCTGGATCCTCGGCCCGCTTCTCGTTCGCACACAGGCGATGTCGAAACCGATCATCCCCATGAGGGGGCCGTCGTCACACGCTCTTGAATTACCAACGCACGTTTCCGTGCGGCCCATCAGTCTACGTCGTCCGACGCGTTCGCGCCACCGTCGGCGACCCGCCCGCCCGTGCCCGACGACCGACCGGTCACTCCCCCAGGTGCTTGCGCGCCGACATCGCCGACTGCGCCTCGCGCGTCGCGGTGCGCTCGCGCAGGGTCTGGCGCTTGTCGTACTCGCGCTTGCCCTTCGCGAGGGCGATCTCGACCTTGGCCCGGCCGTCGCTGAAGTAGATCTTGAGCGGGACGACCGTGAAGCCGCCCTCTTTGGTCTTCTGCCCGATCTTGTCGATCTCGTGGCGGTGCAGCAGCAGTTTGCGCTTGCGCCGGGGTGCGTGGTTGTTCCAGGTGCCCTCGGTGTACTCGGGGATGTGCACCGCGTCGAGCCAGGCCTCGCCGGCGTCGACGAACGCGTACCCGTCGACCAGCGACGCGCGGCCCTGCCGCAGCGACTTGACCTCGGTGCCGCTCAGGACGATGCCCGCCTCGTACGTCGTCTCGATCGTGTAGTCGTGGCGCGCGCGGCGGTTCGTGGCCACGACCTTCTCACCGCGTTCTTTCGCCACGCTGGCCTCCTGGTCGTTCGGGTGGGGGTGCTGCCGACAGGCAGCCGTTCAGTATACAGCGAAGGAGGCGCGGTGCCCGTCTGACGGACACCGCGCCTCCTTCACGGGGCCGGCTTCTAGACCTTGAGGTAGCGCCTGATGGCGACGTTCGCACTGAGGGCCGCGAGCAGGATGCCGACGACGATGACGATCGGCACGACCAGGGCGGCGTCTCGCAGGCCGATGAACGGCGTGCCCTGGAAGGTCACCGCCAGGTAGCCCTTGACGAAGAAGTTGACGATCGCGACGATCGCCCCACCGGCCAGCAACGAGCCCACGAGGGCCGCGATCACCCCCTCGAGGATGAACGGCGTCTGGATGAACCGGTTGGACGCCCCGACCAGGCGCATGATGCCGAGTTCTCGACGCCGGCTGAACGCGCTCAACCGGATGGTCGTGGCGATCAGCAGCACGGCAGCGATCAACATGAGGGAGGCGATGCCGATGGCCGTGTAGCTCGCCGCGTTCAGCACCGAGAAGATCGGGTCGAGGTACCCGCGCTGGTCGACGACGCTCTGGACGCCGGCCAGGCTCGACAGGCTCTCGGTGAGGACGTCGGACTGCGTCGGGTCCTTGAGGTTCACCCAGAAGGTCTCGTTGAGGTACGCCGGCTGCACGAACTCGGTGGCCGGGCTGTCGGCGAACTGCTGCTTGAAGCGGTCGTAGGCCTGGGTCTGGTCCTCGAAGTAGAACTTGTCGACGTAGGGCGTCAGGACGTCGCTGTCGAGCTGGGCGCGGACGCCGTCGATCTGGTCCTTGGTCGCCATCGCCCCGGTGCAGTTGCCGGTCGTGTCGGTGTCGGTGCAGAGGTAGACGGCGACCTGGGCCTTGTCGTACCAGTAGCCCTTCATCTGCGTGATCTGCATCTGCAGCAGGGCCGCGGTGCCGACGAAGGTCAGCGAGATGAACGTGACGAGCACGACGGAGATGACCATCGAGGCGTTGCGACGGAGGCCGCTGCCGACCTCGCTCATGACGAGTCCGAGTCTCATGCGTCGGCCCCTCTCGTGCTGAGGTCCTCGACCCCGATGGCCTGGATGGGCACCGCCTGGGTCTGGTAGCCGCCGTGACGCTCGTCGCGGAGGATGTTGCCCGCACTGAGCTCGATCACCCGTCGTTGCATCTGGTCGACGATTCCCGCGTCGTGGGTCGCCATGATGACCGTCGTGCCGCCGGCGTTGATGCGCTCGAGCAGGGTCATGATGCCGGCGCTGGTCGACGGGTCGAGGTTGCCGGTGGGCTCGTCGGCCAGCAGGATCGCCGGCTTGTTGACGATCGCACGGGCGATGGCGACGCGCTGCTGCTCGCCGCCCGAGAGCTCGTGCGGCAGACGGTGCTGCTTGCCGACCAGGCCGACCATCTTGAGGACGTCGGGCACGGCCTCCTGGATGAAGCCCTTGCTCTTGCCGATGACCTGGAGGCTGAACGCGACGTTGTCGAAGACGTTCTTCTGCGGCAGCAGCCGGAAGTCCTGGAACACGACGCCGAGGTTGCGCCGGAAATACGGCACCTTGCGGCTCGAGAGCGTGCCCAGACGCTGCCCGAGGACGTGGATCTGGCCCTGGGACGGCTTCTCTTCCTTCAGCACGAGCCGCAGGAAGCTCGACTTGCCGGAGCCGCTCGCCCCCACGAGGAACACGAACTCGCCCTTGAGGATCTCGAGGGTGACGGCGTTCAGCGCGGGCCGGGGGTTGCCGACGTAGACCTTGGTGACTTCATCAAACCGAATCATGACGGGGATCACCCTAAGTGCGGCCGGCGACGATCGTCGCAGCGACTCGCTGCGGCGGGGCGGCTATGGATGTGCTGGGAGCCGCCGGGCGGGCGACGCCCGGTCAGTCCTGGTCGTCGCGCTTGCGCCAGCGGATGCCCGCCGAGATGAAGCCGTCGAGATCGCCGTCGAAGACGTTCGAGGGGTTGTTGACCTCGTGCTCGCTGCGCAGGTCTTTGACCATCTGGTAAGGCGCCAGCACGTAGCTGCGGATCTGGTCGCCCCAGCTGGCGGTGATGTTGCCCGCCAGCTCTTTCTTCTTGGCGTTCTCGGCTTCTTTCTGCAGCAGCAGGAGGCGCGACTGCAGCACGCGCATGGCCGCGGCGCGGTTCTGGATCTGGCTCTTCTCGTTCTGCATCGAGACGACGGTGCCGGTCGGGATGTGCGTCAGCCGCACGGCCGAGTCGGTCGTGTTGACGCTCTGACCGCCGGGGCCCGAGGACCGGAAGACGTCGACGCGGATGTCGTTCTCGGGGATGTCGATCGACTCGGTCTCTTCCATCAGCGGGATGACCTCGACCGCGGCGAAGCTGGTCTGGCGCTTGCCGGCGGCGCCGAAGGGGCTCATGCGCACGAGCCGGTGCGTGCCGGCCTCGACGCTGAGCGTGCCGAAGGCGTAGGGGGCGTCGATCTCGAAGGTGGCGCTCTTGATGCCGGCCTCTTCGGCGTAGCTGGTGTCCATGACGGTGGCGGACATGCCGTGCTTCTCGGCGTAGCGCAGGTACATGCGCAGCAGCATCTCGGCGAAGTCGGCGGCGTCGACCCCGCCGGCCCCCGCGCGGATCGTGATGACGGCCGGGCGCGGGTCGTACTCGCCGTCGAGCAGCGTCTGCACCTCGAGGACGTCCATCATCTTCTGCAGGGCCCTGAGCTCGGCCTGGGCCTCGTCGGCGCTCTCTTGGTCGTCGCCATCGTTCGCCATCTCGACGAGCACCTCGAGGTCGTCGAGCCGCGCCTCGGTGGTCTCGAGCTTCTCGAGCTCGGACTGCCGGTGGCTGAGGGCGCTGGTGACCTTCTGCGCGTTGTCGGTGTCGTCCCACAGGTCGGGGGCCGAGGCCTGTTCGCTGAGCTCGGCGATCTCGGCGACGAGACGGTCTTGCCCGATCACCGCACGGATGTCTTCGAACGTGGCCCGGAGGGCGGCAATCTGCTCAGAGAAATCCAGTGCGATCATGGTCCCCGAGCTTACCCGGCCCGCGTGGGCCGGGCCTGCCCGTGCCCCGCGCCGATCGCTCGCCCGCTCCTCAGCGCCGGGCGACGCCCGCTTCCCGCAGGGCCACGTCGGCGAGGCGGCGGACGACCGCGGCATCCCCCGCGCGCCAGGCGGCCACCGGGTCGGGAGACACGGCGAGGGCGGCCTTCGCGTCGCGGCCGGTGAGTGCCCGCAACGCGAGCAGGTCCTCGCCGCCCGGCAGGGCGAGCAGCGCACGGACCGAGGAGGCGCGGCGCACGAACGCGATCCGCCCGCGCAGCCAGACCCACAGCACCACGAGGCTCGGCACCCCGGCGACGACGAGGCCGGCGACCAGCGCCGCCCGGGCCACGCCGTCCTGCTGCTGCCGTCCGGCGTCGGCGAGGGATTCTCCGGCCCCGCTGGCCCCGTCGAACGGGGCGCTGGCCGCACCGCCGACCAGGGGCAGCCCTTCCAGCGCGCGCGACGCGTCCTGCATGGTGCCCTGGAAGCCGGCCCCCGCCTCCTCGAGTTGCCTCCCGAGGTCGGCGAAGGTGCCGATGAAGGTCGCGATGCTCACCCCGAGCACGACGAAGAGGACGACGAGGCCCACGGCCACGACGTCTCCGGTCACCTGGCGGGTCCGGACGAGGGGCGAGGCCGAGTAGAGCTGCATGGCCCCAGTCTGACGCGAGGCGGCCCGCGAGGCGCGACCCGCGCCTCCTCGGGTCGGAGACGACGACTACCGGGGCACGGTGCTGACGGGTCCCACCCGCGAGGTCGCGAGGTCGAGCGAGGTGACCGTCGTCGCTCCGGCCGACAGGGCCACCCGCAACGCCCCCACCTGGTAGGGGACGGTCGTCCACTTGTCGGGCGGGACGCCGGTCACGACGCCGCCCGGGTAGCCGGCCTGGTCGGGGCGCAGGTTCACCCGCAGCGACAGGACGGACGGCAGGCGGGTGGTCAGGGTGCCGAGCGCCGTGAGCACCGGGGCGAGCGTGGTCGAGAGGGTGCTGCCGAGGGTGGTGATCGGCGCGACGAGCGTGGAGCGGACGAGCGTGACCACCGACGCGAGCAGCGACCCGGCCGAGCCCGTCAACGCGGCGAGCAGCGGGTTCAGCACGCTGCCGAGCACGGTGGAGAGCGCCCCGCTCAGCACCCGCGTGGTGACCACCGCCGTCGCGGTGGACGGGGACGCGAGCAACTGGCCGAGCGTTCCCCCCATCGCGACGTCGACGGCGAGCACGTCGACGGGGACGCCGAGCACCGTCGCCCGCAACGTCACCGTCAACGCCACCGACAGCTGCGCCGCCGACACCGCGGACTGCAGCGCCGCCACGACCCGTTGGGTCAGGCCGTCGAGCATCGACGCGACCGTGGTCGTGATCGAGGCCATCGCCGCCGCGCTCAGCACGAGTTCCGTGTTCGGGGCGAGCCCGTTCAGCCCGCCGGGCTGGCCGACCAGCGTGGCCAGGTCGACCGACACCACACCGGTCGACGGGGTGATGGTGACCGTGCCGTCCGTGCTGGTGACCGACCCCGCGAGCACCGGGTCAACCGCCGACTGCAGGGCCAGGCCGGTGAGGGTGACCGAACCCGTGACCCCGCCCAGGCTCAGCAGGTTCGTGAGGCCGTTCACGGTGGCGAGCACGCCGTCCCGGACGGTCCTCGAGATCGTGCCGTTGACGCCCGTCAGGCCGGCGGCGGCCGTGTTCAGGCTCGTGACCGTGCTCGACACCTGACCCGACAGTCCCGCCACCGCCGGGCTGTGCAGCTCGAGGGCGAGACCGGCGATGCCGTAGTCGCGGGTCACCCCCGTCACGCTGCCGTCGCCCCAGATGCGGCTCTCGAGGGCTCGGCAGCCGTCGAGGGTCGCCGTGGACGCCACCGCGCCCACGGTCAGGTCGGCCCGGTCGAGGGCGGTCGAGGCGGGCAGCACCGAGGTGAGGCCGATGCGGGCAGGACCGGGCAGTGACGAGGCGGGGGTCGTCGGCGTCACGCCGAGCCCGCCCGAGTCGCTCACAAGACCCGCGGCGGCGGCCGCCGTGCCGGTCGGGGCGACCCGCGTGAACTGCTTCAGGGCTCCGGCCGACCCCGCCGGCAGGTTCGTGCCGAGCCCGGTCAGGTCGAGGCCGACGAGACCCGACCCCGCGCTCGCCGACAGGGGATTGCGGAACGTCGTCGTGCCTCCCGCGTCCGTGGTCGGGGCGGGCGATGCCGGCACCGCGGTGACGACGCCGGAGCGGGTGCGCGTCAGGTCCGCCCCACGCACGGCCGCGACGGTGTCGAGGTCGGTGCCGGCCAGGCTGCCGCGCACGAAACGGCTGGACGCGGCGGCGGCGTACCCGGTGTCGGTGCCGCAGGTGAACCTCGTGGTGCCGACGAGCCCGTACGTGCGCTCGGAGTCGGTCCAGGCGGCGGTCGTCACGGGCGGCGGGGGCACGATGACGGCACCCACGACGGCGACCACGGCCGCCACGGCGACGACGGCCCGTCGCGCGGTGAGCGCCGCGACGAGGCGGGCGACACCCGTGGGGCGACGGCGACGGCGGCCGTGCGTGCCGGTCACGACGTCACCGCCCGGCGTCGTCCGCGGAGGTGCAGCGAGAGGCCGACGACCAGGGCACCGGCACCCGCGATGGCCGGGCCGGACGAGAGGCCGCCGGTGAAGGCGAGCGCCCGCGGGGCGTCCACGCCGCTGAGGGTCACGTCGACGGGGCGTCCGTCGCCGGCGGAGTCGATGACGGGGGCGACGCCGCCGGGGCCGGTGCCGGTGCCGCCGGTGCCGGGCGCCGCCGGGTCCGCCCCGCCCGGGCCGGGACCGGCCGGGTCGCCGGGCACGGCGGTCGTGACGGTCGGCTCGGGCTCGGGCTCGGGCTCGGGCTCGGCTGGGAGGGTCGCGACGGGGTCCAGCGCCGTCGCCGTGATGCCGACGCCGACCCGGGCGCTCCGGCCCATGGACGAGGCGTCGTCGCCGCGCCCACCGGCGAGACCGAGGCTGACGAGCACGAAGACCCGGCCCGAGCCCCCGACCGAGCGCACCGGCCACGAGGGACTGCCGTCGACGAACGCGGAGGCGCGGGTCGGGGCGGTCACGGTCCGTGCCCCGGTCGCGCAGAGCGGCGTCGTCTCGACCCGCTGCCACTCGACGTCGCAGGTCTCGACCCCCAGCGTGAATCCGGCCTCGTCGTCGACGAGCGACCCCGAGCTGACGAGCTCGAGGCCGAGTGCCACCCGGTCGCCGGTCGTGACGTCGGTCGCGATCTGCCAGCGGCCCGGGGCCGCGGGCGCGATGTCCTCGGTGCCGGTCAGTTCGTCGGCCAGCACGAGGTGGCCGTCGAGGCCGGTCTCGGGCACGGGTTCGAGGGCACGGGCGGTGCCGGCCTGGACGGTGAGGGCCCCGCCGAGCACGAACGCGGCCGTCCCCACGACGGCCAGGAGCGTCGTCGCGGTGCGGTGCCCGCGGGTCGTGGGTCCGCGGTGCGCACCGCGGCCGTGGTGCTCGCCGCTCGGCCCGCCGGGCGCGCCGCCACTCGACTCCCCGTCCACGGTCGTCCTCAGCCTCGGCGGACGGCGCCGCGTCGCGTCGGCCAGAAGGCCAGCACGACGGCGGCACCGACGACGGCGACCGCGAGCCCGCGGGCCGGCGGGGTCGACATCGTCGTCAGGACGAAGCCGAGGCCCGGGGCCGAGGCGACGACGATCCGGGCGTCGCGCACGACGTAGGGGTCGCGGTCGTCCGAGTCGTTGGCGTCGCCCCGCAGCACGAGGGAGCGCGCGGCGGCGTCGCCGGGCACGGCGGTCGTCGAGACGACCCGGTGGGTCACGGGGACGTCGAAGCCGGGTCGGGGCACCGTGACCACGTCGCCGGGCCGCACGTCGGCCGCCGCGATCGCCCGGGTGACGACGGCGCCGCCCGCGGGCACGGTGGGACTCATCGAGCCGGTCAGGACGACCACGAGCGAGAGGCCGAGGACCGTCGAGACGGCGAGCCAGAGGAGGCAGACCGCGCCGACGAGGCCGACCACCGACAGCAGGAGCGTGCTGACGACGTCGACCGGTCGGCGGCGAGGGCGTCGGCGACGGCGCTCACGGCGATCCGCCCGGCGCGGCTCGACCTCGGGGCCCCGACGTTCCGCCCGGGGCCGGGTCACGGTGTCGACCACCGGTCGGCCCGTCACTCGACGCTGGTCGAGGCGAACTCCCACGCCGGGGCGGCGGTACGGCCCTGGAGCGTCGAGCTCGCCGACGTGGCGGCACTCGCCGGCAGGGTCACCTCGAAGCAGTAGAACTGCGTGGTGCCGGACGCGGCGGCGAGTCGTTGGGTGGCCGTGGCGCCCGTCGTCGAGAGCGAACCCGTGGCGATGGTCGTCGGCGCGGTGAACGCGGCGGCGGTGCAGGTCGGCGCGGCACCCCCGGCCGTGACCTCGACGGTCGCGACGCGGACGGTCAGGGCGCTGAAGAGCGCTCCCCCGGCATCGGCCACGGTCACGCCGGTGGCGGGCACCGCGGCCCGGACCTGCACGTCGGCGGGGACGCTCGTCGTGGCCGTCGTCCGCAGGGCCACGCCCGAGTAGACGCTCTCGCCCGGGCTCAGGGTCTGCGCGCCCGGCGTGAAGACCGTGCCGCGACCCGGTGCGGTCTCGTAGTCGGAGAAGCCCGCCGTGTAGGGCGAGGTGACGCTCTGCTGCACCTCGAACGTGCCGGTGCCTATGCCGGGGCCGCCCGTGCCGTCCCCGGCGTAGACCCACTCGCTGTCGGTCCAGGCCGCGACGGTGTAGCCGAGTCCGCCGACGACCAGCGCACCGCCTGCGGCGAGCGCCGCGACCTTGCGGAGGCGACGAGGTCTCGGCGCCGACCGGTCGTGCGTCGCGACGTCGTCGCGCGGGACCTCGCCGTGAGGGGTGTCGGAGGCAGAGCGGTGCTGCGACATGGTGGTGCTCCTGATCCGCGTCGCCTGGTGGGGGCGGCGCTCGGGGTGGTGCGATGGACGCCCGTGGTGAGCGGGCGGCGGGCCGGGATGCGGCGGCGGCGCGGGGTGGTGGGGCCCGGCCGGTGAGGCGTGCTCACGTGTGTTGGGGTCGAGTACACCACCCCCGCGTGGGGGCGACAACCCACCCGTTCGGGGGTCGTGGCCGGGGTGCCCTGCCCGGCGGCCGGATCAGCGGGCGCCGAGCACCGGGGCGCGGTCGGCGTAACCGGCCGTCGTGGCGCGCGCGACGGCGGTCGGGAGCGCCGCGAGCAGCGCGTCGACGTCGGCCTCGGTGCTCGTGTGGCCGATCGTCATGCGGAGCGCACCGCGGGCCGCGTCCGCCGGCAGGCCCATGCCGAGCAGCACGTGGGACGGTTCGGGGATGCCCGCCTGGCAGGCCGATCCGGTCGAGACGCTGACCCCGGCGGCGTCGAGCAGGAACAGCAACGAGTCGCCCTCGCACCCGTCGAAGGTGAAGTGGGCGTTGCCGGGCAGCCGGTCGACGGGGTCGCCCCGCAGCACGGCCCCGGGCACCGACGCCAGCACCCCGGCGATCAGCCGGTCCCGCAGCGGCTCGTAGGCCCCGTGCGGCTGCTCGGCCGCCACGGCGAAGGCGACGGCGGCCGGGGCGTCCTGCGTGCCCGAGCGCACCTGTCGCTGCTGTCCGCCCCCGTGGATCAGGGGCACGACGGTCGCCGACCGCGACAGCACGAGCGCGCCGATGCCGATGGGCCCACCGATCTTGTGGGCGCTGACGCTGAGCGCCGCGAGCCCGGAGGCCGCGAAGTCGATCGGCACCTGCCCGTAGGCCGCGACGGCGTCCGAGTGCACCGGCACCCCGTGGGCGGCGGCGAGCGCCACGACCTCGTCGACGGGCTGCATCGTGCCGACCTCGTTGTTGGCCCAGAGCAGGCTGACCAGGGCGACGTCGTCGTGCTCGTCGAGGGCCGCGGCGAGGGCGTCGACGCGCAACCGGCCCTGCTCGTCGAGCGGCAGCCAGGTGACGACGGCGCCCTCGTACCGTTCGAGCCACTCGACGGTGTCGACGGTGGCGTGGTGCTCGCCGGCGGGGACGAGGAGGCGCGGCCGCGGTCGGTCGGACTGCCTCGCCCACCACAGTCCCTTGATCGCGAGGTTGACCGCCTCGGTGCCGCCCGAGGTGAAGACGATCTCAATCGGGTCGCAGCCGAGGGTCGCGGCCACGCGCTCGCGGGCCTCTTCGAGGACGCGCTTGGCGTTCTGGCCGGCCGAGTGGATGGACGACGGGTTGCCCACCGTGCCGAGCGCCTCGGCGTAGGCGGCGATCGCCGCCGGGTGCATCGGCGTGGTGGCCGCGTGGTCGAGGTAGACGCTCATGTTCGGGTCCTCAGGCTGGGTGGGGCGCTGACGCTCGATGATTTCGGGGCCGACACGCGCCTCCTCTACTGTAAACGCGTGACCGACCCCGACCCCCTGCGCGATCTCGGCATCCGTTCCGGCCCCGACGGGCCGACGCTGCGCGTCTGGTCCGCGTCGGCGTCCCGGATCGACGTCGTGATCGACGACGCCCCGCACGACCGTGTCGTCCCGATGGTCCGCGACGCACACGACGTGTGGAGCGCCACCGACGGCGCCCTCACCCCCGGGCGGCGGTATTGGTTGCGGGCGGACGGCCCCGCCGGGGGCGGCAACGCCTTCGACCCCTCGCTCGAGCTGCTCGACCCCTACGCGCGTGGGCTCGGTCGCACCGGACGCGGCACGTGGCAGTCGGCCGTCGTCGACGAGTCGTTCGACTGGGGTGGGGTGTCCAAGCCCCGCACGCCGCTCGACCGGGTGGTGGTCTACGAGGCGCACGTCCGCGGCCTCACCCGCCTGGCCCCCTTCGTGCCCGAAGAGCTGCGCGGCAGCTACGCCGGCCTCGCCGCCGAGTCGACCATCGCCTACCTGACCGGCCTCGGCGTGACGGCGGTGCAGCTGTTGCCCGTGCACCAGCACGTCGACGAGCAGCGCCTCGTCGCGCAGGGCATCGAGAACTACTGGGGCTACAACACCCTCGGCTACTTCGCCCCGCACGCCGCCTACGCCAGCCGCGACGCGCAGCTCGCCGGCGCCTCGGCGATCCTCCGCGAGTTCAAGGGCATGGTGCGCCTGCTGCACGAGGCCGGCATCGAGGTCTACCTCGACGTGGTCTACAACCACACGGCCGAAGAGGGCGAGGTCGGCGGCCCGGTCACGAGCCTGCGCGGTCTCGACGGCTCCGGCTACTACCGACACGACGCCGACGGTCGGCCGGTCGACGTGACGGGGTGCGGCAACTCGCTCGACACGAGCACGCCGGCCGCCTCGCGGCTCGTCCTCGACTCCCTGCGGTACTGGGCCGACGAGGTGCAGATCGACGGCTTCCGCTTCGACCTCGCCGCCACGCTCGGACGCGGTGCGGACCACGTCTTCGACCCCGAGCACCCGCTGCTGAGCGCGATCGTGGACGATCCGGCGCTCGAGGGCGTCAAGATGATCGCCGAGCCGTGGGACGTCGGCATGGGCGGCTGGCAGACCGGTGCCTTCCCCGACGGCTGGATCGAGTGGAACGACCGGTTCCGCAACCGGGCCCGCGACTTCTGGCTGACCGACATCGCCGCGGCCCGGTCGCAGGGCGCTCCCCCGTCCGGGCTCGGCAGCTTCGCGTCGAAGCTCAGCGGGTCAAGCAACATCTACGCCCACGAGCGCGGTCCGCTGTCGGGCGTGAACTTCGTCACGGCGCACGACGGCTTCACCCTGCTCGACCTCGTGTCGTACGACGGCAAGCACAACCTCAGCAACGGCGAGGACAACCGCGACGGCACCGACGACAACCGCTCGTTCAACCACGGCGTCGAGGGCGACAGCGTCAACCCCTGGATCTCGGACGCCCGGCGCCGCTCGATGCGCAACCTGCTCGCCACCCTCTTCGTGTCGGCCGGCATCCCCATGCTGACCGCCGGCGACGAACGCGGCCGCACCCAGCACGGCAACAACAACGCCTACTGCACCGACAGCGAGCTCACCTGGGTCGACTGGTCCGACGAACCCTGGCACCGGGACCTGCACGACGACGTCGCCACGCTGTCCCGGCTGCGAGCCGAGAATCCCGCCCTGCGCCCGTCGCGGTTCGGCCTCGACGGCGCCTGCACGCTCAGCGCCAACGAGATGTCGTGGCACTCGGCCTCGGGCGACGAGATGCGTCCCGACGAGTGGAACGACCCCGCCGTCCGCACGATGCAGTACCTCGCGACCTCGACGCCCGAGCACGAGGCGCCCAACACGGTCCTCGTCGTGGTGCACGGGGCCGAGGCCGCCGTCTCGGTGACGCTCCCCCGACACGACGGGGTGACGGCGTACGAGGCCCTGTGGTCGAGCGACGACCGCAGCCTGCCGCAGGCGACGGCCCCCGGTGACGACCTGCTCGTCTCGGGGCCGACCGTGGTGGTGTTCCGCGCCTCGACGACCGAGGTGGCCTCGTGACCAGCAAGGCGTCAGGAGGGGCGCGCGGCCCCGCCACGCCGGCCACCGTCGCGCTCACCACGGCCGGCATCCCCTTCACGGCCCACACGTACGAACACCACGACACGGCGACGAACTTCGGCGAGGAGGCCGCCGCCGAGCTCGGCCTCTCGGCGGAACGCGTCTTCAAGACCCTCGTGGTCGACGCCGAGGGCACCCTCGTGGTGGGCGTCGTCCCCGTCTCGGGTCGCCTCGACCTCAAGGCGCTCGCGGCCGCCGTCGGGGCCAAGAAGGCCTCGCTGGCCGACCCCGCCCTGGTCGAACGCCGCACGGGCTACGTCGTGGGCGGCATCAGCCCCCTCGGGCAGCGGACCGCCGCGACGACCGTGGTCGACGCGAGCGCCGCCTCCTTCGCCTCGGTCTTCGTCAGCGGCGGGAGGCGCGGGTTCGACATCGAGATCGCACCCGACGACCTCGTGCGCGCCACCGGCGGCTCCTACGCGGCGATCCGTCGCGACTGACCCGCGCCGCGCCTCCTCGGATCTGCGGCCACGCCGCCACGCCGCCACGCCGCCACGAAGTAAACAATCCGCCACGCGAAAACGTGGCGGGATGTCGACCTCGTGGCGGGATGGCCGAATGCGGCACGGGCGACGCGGGATAGGGTCGGGCGCATGACCGGCAGCCCGGCCCGGGTCGAGGGCACGCTCACCTCGTGGGACGACGACCGCGGCTTCGGGTTCCTCACCCCGGCCTCGGGGCGCGGCCGCGCGTTCGTCCACATCACGGCGTTCAGCCGCGGCACGGCCCGGCCCCGGGTCGGTGACGCCTACTCGTACGAGGTCGACCGCCACGGCGACCGGGGGCCGGCCGCCGTGCGGGTGTCCGCCGTCGGATCGACCTGGACGGCGCCCCGGGGACGAGCCCCGCGCCCGACACGGGCCGGCCGGGTCGCCCTGGTCGTCGGGCTGCTGCTCGTCGTGGCCGTCGCGGTCGTGGTGGGCGTCGTCCCCTCCACCGGGCCGTCCGCCCGGATCGACGGGGCACTCCCCTGGCTCGTCGCCACGGCCGTCGCCCTCGGCCTGGTGACGGCGGCGGTCTACGCGGTCGACAAGTCCGCCGCCCGTCGAGGACGTCGCCGCGTGCCCGAACGCGTCCTGCTGCTGCTCGGCCTGCTCGGGGGCTGGCCCGGGGCCCTCGCCGCGCAACAACTGCTGCGGCACAAGACGAGCAAGCGGTCGTTCCAGCTCGCCTTCTGGGGCACGGTCGCCGTGAACGTGGCGGTCGTCACCGCGGCCTCCGCGCTCGTCGGCTAGCGTCCGAGCCTCAGACCAGCTGCTTCTCGCGGGCGAAGTGGCACGCCGCCGTGTGGTCGGCACCGTCGCGTCCGTGCGGCAGCATCGCGGGGACCTCGTCCTCGCAGCGCGACCGCTGGGCCTCGGGCAGCATCGCGTAGAGCGGGCAGCGGCTGCGGAACCGGCAGCCGGTCTGCTTGACGGTCGGCGTGGGCGGGTCGCCCGGCAGCACGATGTGCTCGCGTGCCCGCTCCTTGACGGGGTCGGGCACCGGCACGGCCGACAGCAGTGCCTGCGTGTACGGGTGCAGCGGGTGCTCGAACACCTCGTCGACCGGTCCCGTCTCGACGGTGCGGCCGAGGTACATCACCGTGACGCGGTCGGCCACGTGACGGATGACCGAGAGGTCGTGCGACACGAAGAGGTACGACAGGTCGAGCTTCGCCTTGAGCTCGGCCAGCAGGTTCAGCACGCCGGCCTGGATCGACACGTCCAGCGCCGACACCGGCTCGTCGAGCACGATGAGCTTCGGATCGGCGGCGAGCGCCCGCGCGATCGAGATGCGCTGCCGCTGGCCACCCGAGAACTCGTGGGGGTAGCGCGTCGCGGCGGCGGGCTCGAGCCCGACGAGGCGCATCAGCTCGGGCACCCGACGCGACACCTCGTCGCGGGGCCGACCGATCGCGAGCAACGGCTCGGCGATGATGTCGCTGACCGGCTGCCTCGGGTCGAGGCTGGCCATCGGGTCCTGGAAGACCATGGACACGGCACCGCGCAGCCTCTTCACCGTCGACCCGTCGAGCTTTCGGTCGAGGGCCGTGCCGAGCAGCTCGATGGTGCCGGCCTCGGGCACCCGGAGGTCCATGATCTCGTGCAGCGTCGTGCTCTTGCCCGAGCCGGACTCGCCGACCAGGCCGAGGGTCTCGCCCTCGCGCACGTCGAGGTCGACCCCGTCGACCGCCCAGACGCTGCCCACGCGACGTTTGAAGACCGACCCCTTGGTGAGCGGGAACGTCTTGACGAGCCCGTCGACGTGCAGCACCCGGTCCCGCGACGCCCGCGGCACCGCAGCCAGGCCGGAGGTCGGCACGGGCGGCAGGTCGTAGACGTCCTCGGGGTCGGTGCCCTCGCCCACGAGCTGGTCGGCGTGCAGGCAGGCCGCGCGGTGACCCGCCTCGACCGCCGGGGCCTGCTCGAGCGCGGGCTCGTCGACTCGGCACTCGGCCGTCACCAGCGGGCACCGCGCCGCGAACGGGCAGCCCGGGGCCAGCGAGAGCAACGACGGCGGCGTCCCCGGGATCGGCACGAGCGGCTGGTCCGACCGCTGGTCGAGCCGCGGCAGCGCGCCGATGAGACCCACGGTGTAGGGCATGCGCGGGTGGGCGAAGAGGTCGTCGGCCGTCGCCGTCTCGACGACGCGGCCGGCGTACATCACGGCGATGCGGTCGGCGAACCCGGCGATGACGCCGAGGTCGTGGCTGACGAACAGCAGCGCGGCCCCGGTCTCGCGCTGCGCCGTGCGCAGCACCGAGATGACCTGGGCCTGGATCGTCACGTCGAGGGCCGTGGTCGGCTCGTCGGCGAGGATGACGTCGGGGTCGTTCGCGATCGCCATGGCGATCATCGCGCGCTGCCGCATGCCGCCCGAGAACTCGTGCGGGAACGAGTCGACGCGTCGCTCCGGCTCGGGGATGCCCACGAGCCCCAGCAGCTCGATCGCCCGCTCACGAGCCTGCTTCTTCGTGCCGCCGCGGTGGATCAGGACGGTCTCGGCGATCTGCTGACCGACCGTGTACACCGGGGTGAAGGCCGAGAGCGGGTCCTGGAAGACCATGGCGATGCGCTTGCCGCGGATCGCCGACATCGCCTTGTCGCCGCGGCCGAGCAGTTCTTCGCCGTCGAGCGTGATCGAGCCGGTGACCTTGGCGGTGGCCGGCAACAGCCCGAGCACGGCGAGGCTCGTGACCGACTTGCCCGAGCCGGACTCGCCGACGATGCCGAGCACCTCGCCGCGGCGCAGCGTCAGGTCGACGCCGCGCACGGCGCGCACGTCGCCGTCCGGGGTCGGGAAGGTCACGGTGAGGTCGTGCACCTCGAGCACCGGAGCCGAGGAGGCGCGGGTGCGGTCGACCGGTTCGGTGAGCGTCATGCGCGCTCCCCCTTCTCGTCGTTCGTGCGGGTCGGCGCCGGCGAGCCGACGTCGGCCCCGGGGGCGGGGCTCGCGGCCTCGGAGACGCCGCCGGTGCGTCCGAGCGGCACCGCGCCTCCTCGGCTCTCGGCCGTCCGCCCGCGGGTGCGGCGGCGGCGGCCCGTTCGGCCGGCCGTCGAGGTCGGGTCGAGTGCGTCGCGCAGCCCGTCGCCGAGCAGGTTGCTCGCCAGGGCGAACACGATGAGCGCACCGGCCGCGAAGAAGAACAGCCACGGCTTGGTGGTCGCCGCGCTCTGGTTCTGGGCGATCAGCGTGCCGAGCGAGACGTCGGGCGGCTGGACGCCGAAGCCGAAGTACGACAGCCCGGACTCGGTGAGCACCGCGGCCCCGATGGCGATGGTGGCGTCGATCACGAGGAAGGACGCGACGTTCGGCAGGATGTGCCGCACGATGATGGTGAAGTGGCCGATGCCCATGTACCGGGCGGCGCGGATGAACTCGCGCTCCTTGATGCTGAGGGTGAGCGAGCGCACCACGCGGGCCGTGATCATCCAGCCGAACAGGGCGAGCAGGGCCACCAGGATCAACCAGCCGTACTGCTTGAGGCGCGGCGACAGGATCGCGATGATCAGGAACGACGGCAGCACGAGCAGCAGGTCGACGAAGACCATCACGGCCCGGTCGATCCAGCCGCCGAAGTAGCCGGCCATCGCGCCGAGCATGCCCGCGATCACCGTCGAGAACAGGGCGACCAGCAGGCCGATCAGCAGCGACTTCTGCAGGCCGCGCGCGGTCTGCGCGAAGACGTCCTGGCCGATGTTGTTCGTGCCGAACCAGTGCGCCCCGGTCGGCGGCGACGACAGGGCCGTGTAGTCGATGTAGTTGTAGGCGTACGGCGAGACGAGCGGGCCGACGAAGGCGAAGACGAAGAGCAGCACGATCGTCACGAGCCCGACGGTGGCCCCGCGGTTGGCGAACAGGCGACGGAAGGTCAGCGCGAAGCGGTTCGTCGACGTGGCGGCGACCTCTTCTCGCGACTCGGGCACGACGGCGTCGGACGGCCCCTCGAGCAGGTCGGGTGTGAACCGGGTCATGGCGCGGCCCTACTTCTGCGCTCGGACGCGCGGGTCGAGCACCGCGTTGAGCACGTCCGACACGAAGCCGGCGAGCAGCACGACGACGGCGCTGTAGAGGGTGTAGGTGACGACGACGTTGATGTCGTTGGCCTGGACGGCGTCGATGAACCAGGCGCCGAGGCCGTTCCAGGCGAAGATCTTCTCGGTGAAGGTCGCACCGGTCAGCACCCCGAGGAACGCGAAGGCGAACAGCGTCGTCATCGGGATGAGCGCGGTGCGCAGCCCGTGCTTGAAGATCGCCGGCCGACGTCGCAGGCCCTTGGCCCGGGCGGTGCGGATGTAGTCGGCCTGCAGCACGTCGAGCATCGTCGCCCGTTGGTACCGGCTGTAGACGGCGATCAGGCCGACGCCGATCGAGATGGTGGGCAGCAGCAGGTGGGCGATGCGGTCCCAGGCGATCGTGCCGAGCCCGCCGGTCAGGTTGGGCGTCGCCTCGCCCGTGAAGGTGATCAGCTGGTACCCCAGGACGTCGTTGAGCTTCGTCGCCCCGATCTTGAGCAGCACCGCCGTGAGGAACACCGGCGTCGAGATCAGGACGAACGACAGCACCGACGACACGCGGTCCGAGAACGCGTACTGCCGGATGGCGTTCCAGGTGCCGACCACGACGGCCAGCACGATGCCGAGGATCGATCCCACCAGCAGGAGGCGCAGGCTGACGCCCAGCCTCGGCCCGAACTCCTGCGCCACCGGCTTGTCCTGGATGGTCTGCCCGAGGTCGCCCGTGAGGGCGCCGCCGACCCAGTGCACGTAGCGCTCGCCGAGAGGGTCCTTGTCGTTGACCCCGATCGAGCTGAGCTTCGCGTCGACGATCTCGGTGGACGGACGCGGGTTGCGGTCGGCGTAGACGGAGCGCGGGTTGAGGGTCGCCGAGGCGAGGAAGTAGGTGAGCGACGTCGCGATGAAGACCAGGGCGACGTAGTACACCAGCCGGCGGGCGAGGAATCGAGCCATGGCAGATCACACTAGACGTACCCCGCGGCCCGACCAGCTGGCCAGGTTTCGAGCGTGTAACAAATTCACATGAAAGTTTGCGTGGATTCAAGGCGTCCGTACATTTGGGCACACGCGGTCAGCTCTCGGGAGGTGTCGCGACGCGTGCCCGCACGAGTCGACGACGATGCAGCATCCCGTCTGATCAGCACTTTTCACCACCCTTCAGTTCGGAGTGCCATGAAGATCACGAAGAAGCTCGGCCTCGCGGCCGGCCTCGTCAGCATCGCTCTCGTCGTCACGGCGTGCAGCGGTGGCGGCGGCAACGACGGCGACGGAGCCGCGAAGAACGGCCAGTTGTCCCCCGACGGCGACATCAACGCCACGGCGGCGGCCGATGTCGAGCAGGGCGGGACGCTGACCCTGCCGCTCAGCCAGCTGCCCTCGCAGTGGAACTACGGCCAGCTCGACGGCGCCCTGGCCGACGCCTCGCTGATCGAGAGCGCCGTGCTGCCCCAGCCGTTCCGCATCGACGAGAAGGGCGTCGCGCAGATCGACGAGAACCTCGTCACGAGTGCCGAGGCCACCAGCGAGGACCCGCTGGTCGTGACCTACGACATCAACCCCGACGCGGTGTGGAACGACGGCACCCCGATCACGGTCGCCGACTTCCAGGCCTGGAAGACCGCACTCGACGGCTCGAACCCCGAGTACCTCGTCGGCAGCACCCTCGGCCCCGACCGCATGGCCTCCGTCGAGGCGGGCTCGAGCGACAAACAGGTCGTCGTGACCTACGCCGAGCCGTTCTCGGACTGGAAGAGCATGTTCGCGCCGCTCTACCCGGCGAGCCTCTACAACGACCCGAACGCCTTCAACACGGCCTACGTCGACACCCTGCCCGTCTCGGGCGGCCCCTACGAGGTCGAGAAGATCGACACGACCGCCCAGACGGTCACGATCGTGCCCAACGAGACCTGGTGGGGCGACGCGCCGAAGCTGGACTCGGTGGTCTTCCGCGCCCTCGACAGCGACGCCGACGTCGACGCCTACCTGAACGGTGAGATCGACTTCGTCACGGGCAACTCGTCGGAGCGCTACGACCGCCTGAAGGACGCGAAGGACACCGACATCCGGGCGGCACCGTCGGCTCGCTACACGCACGTCGACTTCAGCACGAAGGGCGTGCTCGCCGACGAGAAGATCCGTCAGGCGATCCAGCACGCGGTCGACCGCGAGGCGCTCGGCAAGGTCATCACGGGCACCCTGCCCTACGAGCTGACCACGCTGAACAACCACCTGTTCCTCAGCACCGACGGCGCCTACCAGGACAACGCGAAGGAGACCGGGAACTACGACGTCGACGAGGCGAAGAAGATCCTGGCCGACGACGGGTGGGAGCTGAACGGCGACGTGCTCGAGAAGGACGGGAAGCAGCTCGAGATCGCCGTGACGATCCCGTCCGGCACGCCCATCTCGCAGCAGCTGTCCGAGGTCATGCAGAGCCAGCTCGCCGCGGTCGGCATCAAGCTGACGATCAACGCCGTCAGCGTCGACTCGTTCTTCGAGGACAACGTCACCCCGGGCAACTACGACATGACGATCTTCGTCTGGGCCGGCACCGGCTACCAGGCGTCCGGCGTCAGCATCTACAACTCGGACGAGCAGGGCCAGAACTACGGTCGCGTCTCGAGCCCCGAGATCGACGACCTGCTCAGCCAGGCAGTGGCCGAGGGCGACCCCGAGAAGGCTGCCGACCTGTACAACCAGGCCGACGAGAAGATCTGGGAGATCGGGCACTCGATGCCGATCATCCAGGCGCCGTACATCTCGTTCCAGAGCCCCGAGCTCGCGAACTTCGGCGCCCGCGCCGGTGCCAGCGACGTGGACTGGACGGTCGTCGGCTTCACGAAGTAGACGCCTCCCCCGGGCCCGTCCGGCCCCCGCTCAGCGCGGGGCCGGGCGGGCCTTCCGCGTCCCCGCCCGCCGTCGCTGCGCCTCCACGAGGCCGGCGGCCACCGAGTAGCCCGCGTAGCCGAGCAGAGCGATCGCCAGCAGCGGCACGATCCACGACCGGGCGTCGCCGTTCACGACCTGGTTGACGAAGCCGAGCCACGGCACCGAGTACCACAGCGTCCCGCGGACCTGTTCGGGCAGCACGAGCGCCTCGTCGGGCTCGGAGTTGTTGTCGCCCTGGGTGACGAACGCCGTGCCGCCGTCCGACGACGACACGATCTCGGTCACCCGGTGACTGATCACCTCGGGGCGGCCGCTCTCGATCTGGTAGGTCACGACGTCACCGATCCGGATCTCGTCGGTCGGGGTCGGCTTCACCACGATCAGCGTGCCCGGGGGCAGCCGCGGCTCCATCGAACTGGTCAACACGGTCAGGGGCGTCGCCCCCGCGACCTTCGGCACGACGACCAACACGGTCGCGAGGCCGAGCACGAGCACGAACAGCCCCGCACTGAGGCCGAGGCCGAGAGCGTGCAGCAGCCCCTTCTCGCGCACGGCGGCGCGGCGACCGCTCACGGCGGCTCGGCGGCCGCTCACGGCTGCTCCCCCGAGGGGTCGACCTCGTCCGGGCGACGGCGTCCGACCGCCACGAACGCGCCCGACAACACCGCGATCGCCGCGATCAGCAGCGGCAGCCAACTGCCCCGCAAGGGCTCCGGCACGAAGTCGTCGAGCACGTCAAGGGAGTGGACGGGCAGCTCGGTGTCCGCGCCCGACCCGTCGGCGGCCCCGCCCGAGGCGCCGTCGCCGACGGAGGCCGCCGTCCCGCCGGCCGCACCGGCCGAGGAGGCGCGGGTCGCCACCGCCTCGATCGTCGCGCTCGAGGCACGGTCGCCTCCCGCGCCTCCTGTGCTCGTCTCGGCGGGGTCCGCCGCGCCGGCGGTCCCGGCCGACGCGCAGCCCGCCGGCACGGCCGACCCGGCCAGCCCCGTGAGCGTGACGAGCACGGCGAAGTCCAGGGTCTGGTCACCGGTGCCCGCGGCGGCGGAGGCGTCGAGGTCGACCGAGACGGTGACCGGGGCCTCCTGCCCGGCGGCGAGGCGGACCGGCGCGAGCACGGGGGTGCACCCGTCGCCGGACAGGGTGACGGGCGGCAGGTCGCCGACGTCGAGGTCGGAGTGCGAGCGGACCGTGACCGCCTCGGCGAACGCGGGCGACGAGGTCGTGACGTCGACGAGGCGGGCGCTGAGCACGGCGGGCTCGCTCGAGAGGTTCTTGACGAAGAAGGTGCCCGTCGTGCCTGCCCCGGGGACGAGCCGCAGCCCGTCGCCGAAGAGAGCGGAGTCGAGGCGACCCTGCCAGTGCCGGCCGTCGTCGCTCACCATGAGGCGGGGCGCGGTCGAGGCCGTGGCGGGAGCCGCGGCCGAGACGACGCCGGGGCCCAGGACGACCGCCGCGACGGCGACGACGACCGCGACCGCCCGACCGCCGGTCACCCGCACTGGATGTTCCTCGTGCCGTACTGGTCGTAGACCACCGTGACCGTGCCGACGGCCATGAGGTCGGTCGGCTGCCCGTCGACCATCACGCGGATGTCGACGTGGATCGGGCCGTCGCCGAAGGGGTCCCTGGGCAGGTTGTCGCGGGTGAACGCGAAGTGCGGGTAGTCGCCGGTCCGCTCGTCGTTCGAGATCCGGGTGCCGCCGACGTAGGTCGCGTACCGGGTCGCGGTCGCCCGGGTCGACGGGTCGAAGTCGAGCCAGGCGTAGGCCTCGCCGTCGGTGCGGCAGACCGCCGTCTGCGGGGGGACGATCGTGTTGTTCTGGACGATCCGGCGGTCCTGCGGCGTGGCGGCCCACGACCCGGAGGCGAGCGACACCGTGAGGACCGGGTTCACGCGCCCGGTGGGAGAGGACGTCGCGATCGAGGTGCGGAGGCACCAGGTCGCGGCGGCCTTGCTCGCCAACGTCCCGGTGAGGTTCGGCACGGCGGACCAGGTGCCGCTGACGCTGCCCGGGCCGACGGCGGTCGTCGACGTGCACGCGGACGCGGCGGTCACCGGCCACGCGACGACGGCGATCGACGCGGCGAGGGCGGCGGAGCTGCCCGAGCTCAGGCTGCCGCTCGTCGAGTAGGACGCCGCGACCGTCCCCGAGTTCGTGAACGTCCAGGGCGCCGTGAGCGACCTGGTCGATCCGGCGTAGTCGGCCTGCAGGGCGTCGAGGGTGCCGGCCGTGAGGCCGACGGCGCCGGTCCTGACCTGTTCGGTGACGGTGGCGGACGCCGTCCAGAGGGCGGACGCCGCGCCTCCCGAGGCCAGGGCCACACCGACGATCACGCCCACGACGACGGCGGCCAACGTCGATCGCGTGGTCGTCCGGGGCCGGCGCCCGCTCACGGGGCCACCTGCGTCCCGGTCAGGACGAGCCCGATCGACGAGGTCTGGTTCTGCAGGGTCGCCGGGACGTCCGAGTCGAGCGTGACGACGACGCAGCCGGTGACGGTGACTCCGGCCGGCAACGTGAAGTACCCGCTCCCCGTGTCGAACGCGGCGGGCCGGGCGGAGTAGCCGCCGACGCCGACGACGCAGTCCGCGGCCCTCGCCACGGCGGCGAGCCTGACGGTCAGCTCGCCGGGCAGGGCGGACGCGGACGCCGTGGTGGTCCCGGCCGACGCCCGCATGGCCAGGTCGACCGACCCCGTGTTGGTCGCGGTGAACGTCCCCGCGGTCGCGCCGCCGGGGCCGAGCGCGGACGTGTCGAGGGCCTTGACGGCGCCGACCGAGAGGCCCGCCGTCCCCGACCCGACCGTGACGGCCGTCGGCTCGACGGAGGAGTTCCACAGCGCGTAGGTCCCCCCGGTCGCCACGAGGGCGACGGTGACCGCGCCGGCCACGACGGCGGTCGCCGCCCACAGCGAGCGGAGCGGACGGCGGGACGAGGAGGCGCGCTCGACCGAGCGGTGACGCGCGCGTCCGCGGGACGGTCCGGTCAACGTCTCACCCCCTGGTGGTCGATCGTGCGATGCGGCGGCCCGTGGGTCCCTGGGCGGGACGGACGGACGGAAGGGGGCGACCGGACCGCGTCGGGTGCGGCCCGTTCGCCGGTGGGTGACGGGGTGCGGTGGCCGTCGGGCCGCCGACACCCGCTACGCGATGGCGCGCTGCTTCAGCGTGAAGGTCAGCTTGCTCAGGTCGAGCGTGCCGCCCTGGCTGGCGGCGTCGGACACCGTCGAGGGCAGCTCGACGACGAAGGTCACGACGGCCGAGGTGCTGCCCGCGGAGACGGGAGCCACGACGTAGCTGCCGGCCGTGCTGCCCGCGGTCACGCCCGAGGGCAGGGTCGTGCCGCCGGCGGCCGTCGAGAGGGCCACCGTGTTGGTCACGTACGGCTTGAGGCTGCCCGTGACCGAGGCCGCGTCGTAGGTCAGGTCGGCGCGCAGGTCGGCGCCCGAGGCGGCGATGGTGATCGGCTGCGTGAACTGCAGCTTGGTGCCCGGGACGATCTTGTAGGCGGCGACCTGGGCGGCTGTGAGGGCGGTGCTGCGACCGTTCGTCACGTCGGTCCAACTGCCCGCCGACGACTGGGTGAGCGAGAGCGTGCCCGAGGCGACGCTGGCGGCGTTGACCTCGGTGCTGGCGTTCCAGAGGGCGAAGGTCCCGGCGCCGCCGAGGAGGAGGGCGATGCCGGCGGCACCGGAGACGGCACCCGTGACGAGCTTGTTCATGTCGGTCCTGTTCCGCGCGCCGAGGCGCGCTCGAGCACCGCCGTGCGCCGTCGGTCGGGTCGACTTCGGGGTGGCGCACGGCGCTGCAGGGGCTGTCGGCTCCGGGTCGGGCGGCCGATCGGTGTCGTCGGGCGCCGGGCTCTCGAGGAGTTCGGGTTCTTCGGGCGGGCAGGCCGCGACGACAGGATCGACATTACGCGGTCCCCCAAAGTGCCGACAGGGGATTCATGCCGATGCATGCACCCAGTTGGGGGGACAAAACGGACCGGAGTGTCTGTCGGCGACAGGGCGGACACGTTTTTGTACCCCGAAACGCCTCTTCCGCACCCCGATCCGCGACCGTCGGCCCTGCGGGGCCCCGGGCCGGGACCGGGCGGGCCAGACCGGGTACGGTCGACAACGTGGCGACAGCATACGAACCCAGAGTCGGGCGGATCCCCATCACGGGCCTCACCCCGACGACCCCCGACCGAGTGTTCCCGACGAAGGCCTTCTCCGGCGAGGTGGTCACCTTCGGGGCGACCGTCTTCCGCGAGGGTCACGACCTGATCGGGGCCGACCTCGTCACGATCGACCCCGAGGGCGCCGAGACCCGACACCGCATGGTCGCCGGCATCCCCGGCACCGACCGGTGGACGGCCCAGGTGCAGCTCGAGGTCGAGGGCGACTGGACCTGGCAGGTCGAGGCCTACACCGACGACTGGGCCACGTGGCTGCACGCGGCCGAGATCAAGGTCCCGGCCGGTCTCGACGTCGAGGTCACGTTCGCCCTCGGCAGTCGACTGCTGACCGAGGCCGTCGAGAACCACCCCGACACGACCCTGATCCGCGACGCGGCCAAGGCCCTCGCGAACCCCGCCCTCTCCCCCGCCTCGCGGCTCCGCGTCGCCACCGATCCGCGCCTCGCCGCGGTCCTCCTGGTCACGCCGCTCGCGAGCCTCGTCACGCGCAGCGCCCCCGAGGCGCTCCGCGTCGAACGCAGCCGCGCCGGCCTCGGCAGCTGGTACGAGTTCTTCCCCCGCAGCGAGGGCGCCCGCAAGCAGGCCGACGGCACCTGGAAGAGCGGCACGTTCCGCACCGCGGCCCGCCGCCTGCCCTCGATCGCTCGCATGGGCTTCGACGTCGTGTACATCCCGCCCGTGCACCCGATCGGGACGACCTTCCGCAAGGGCCCGAACAACACGCTGACCGCGGGGCCGAACGATCCCGGGTCGCCCTACGCGATCGGTTCGCCCGACGGCGGGCACGACGCGGTGCACCCCGACCTCGGCACGGTCGCCGACTTCCGCTGGTTCGTCGACGCGGCGAAGAACGCCGGTCTCGAGCTCGCGCTCGACCTGGCCCTGCAGTGCTCGCCCGACCACCCCTGGGTCACCGAGCACCCCGAGTGGTTCACGACCCTGCCCGACGGGACGATCGCCTACGCCGAGAACCCGCCCAAGAAGTACCAGGACATCTACCCCCTGAACTTCGACAACGACTACGAGGGCGTCAGCCGCGAGGTGCTGCGCATCGTCCGTCACTGGATCGAACTCGGCGTCACGATCTTCCGGGTCGACAACCCGCACACGAAGCCCGTGCGCTTCTGGGAGTGGCTGCTGCACGAGATCCGACAGACGAACCCCGAGGTGGTCTTCCTCTCCGAGGCGTTCACGAAGCCGGCCATGATGCAGGCGTTGGCGCAGGTGGGGTTCCACCAGTCGTACACGTACTTCACCTGGCGCAACGAGAAGTGGGAGCTCGAGGAGTACCTCGACGAGCTGTCGAAGGAGACGAGCGCCTGGCTGCGCCCGAACTTCTTCGTCAACACGCACGACATCCTGACCCCCTACCTGCAGTTCGGCGGTCCCGCGGCCTACAAGATCCGTGCCGCTATCGCCGCGACGGCTTCGCCGACCTGGGGCGTCTACTCGGGCTACGAGCTCTTCGAGGACGTCGCCCGCCCGGGCAGCGAAGAGAACATCGACAACGAGAAGTACGAGTACAAGCCCCGTGACTGGGCCGCCGCCGAAGAGGCGGGGGCCTCGCTGGCGCCGTACCTGACGCAGCTCAACCGCATCCGCGCCTCCCACCCGGCCCTGCGCCAGCTGCGCAACCTCGAGATCCACTCGAGCGACGACGAGTCGATCCTCGTGTTCTCGAAGTACCTGTCCCGTGCGCACACCCGCAGCGGACGCGCCGACGGCATCATCGTCGTCGCCAACGTCGACCCGCACTCGGCGCGCGAGACGACCGTCCACCTCGACGTCACGAAGTTCGGCCTGCAGCCCGGTGGCACCTACACCGTCCGCGACCTGATCACCGGTCAGTCGTGGACCTGGGGCGACGACAACTACGTCCGACTGGACGCCTTCGTCGAACCGGTGCACGTCCTCTCCGTCGACCTCAACCGAGCCCCGTAGGAGCGACCCGATGACCACCACTCCCCCGACCGAGCCCGACACCTCCTTCGCCCTGGGCGACGACGAGGTCTTCTCGGCCGCCAACGGCACCCACGGCCACCCGCACGCCGTCCTGGGTGCCCACCCCCGCGGCGGTCGCACCGCCGTCCGCGTCGTCCGACCGCTGGCCGACACCGTCACCGTGACCGGCGCCTCCGGGTCGTCCTTCGCCCTCGAGCACGTGGCCCACGGCCTCTGGCAGGGCGTCACGAACGAGCCCGTGGGCGCCTACACCGTCCAGGCGACCTACGAAGGAGGCGCGGCGTGGGTCTCGGACGACCCCTACCGCTTCACCCCCACCGTCACCGAGTTCGACCTGTACCTCTTCGGAGAGGGGCGCCACGAGCAGCTCTGGAAGATGCTCGGCAGCCACGTCCGCGAGCACGAGGGCGTGACCGGCACCTCCTTCGCCGTCTGGGCGCCGCACGCCCGCGCCGTCCGCGTCAAGGGGGACCTCAACGGCTGGGACGGCGAGCGGCACGCGATGCGCCGCCTCGACGGCAACGGCGTCTGGGAGCTCTTCGTGCCCGGCGTCACGGACGGGATCTACAAGTACGAGGTGCTCACGCCCGACGACGTCTGGGTCGAGCGCGCCGACCCCATGGCGCGCACCTCCGAGGTGCCGCCGCTCACCGGGTCCGTCGTCACGAAGGCCGCCCACGCCTGGGCCGACGACGCCTGGATGACCGCCCGGGCCGAGAACGACGTCCACTCCGGACCGATGAGCGTGTACGAGCTGCACGTCGGCTCCTGGCGGCCGGGCCTGAACTACCGCGAACTCGCCGACCAGCTCATCGAGTACGTCGGCGAGCTCGGGTTCACCCACGTCGAGTTCATGCCGCTCGCCGAGCACCCCTTCGGCGGCTCCTGGGGCTACCAGGTCACCGGTTACTACGCCGTGACCAGCCGCTTCGGCAGCCCGGACGACCTGCGTTACCTGATCGACCGCCTGCACCAGGCCGGGATCGGCGTCATCATGGACTGGGTGCCCGGGCACTTTCCGAAGGACGAGTGGGCCCTCGCGAAGTTCGACGGTCGCGCCGTCTACGAGCACTCCGACCCCCGCCGCGGCGAGCAGCCCGACTGGGGCACGCTGGTCTTCAACTTCGGCGACTCGCAGGTGCGCAACTTCCTCGTCTCGAACGCGCTCTACTGGCTCGAGGAGTTCCACATCGACGGGCTGCGCGTCGACGCCGTCGCCTCGATGCTCTACCTCGACTACAGCCGCAACGAGGGCGAGTGGCTGCCGAACGAGTTCGGCGGGCGCGAGAACCTCGAGGCGATCAGCTTCTTGCAAGAGGCGAACGCGACGGCGTACAAGCGCCACCCCGGCATCGTCATGATCGCCGAAGAGAGCACGAGCTGGCCCGGCGTCACCCGCCCGACCAGCGAGGGCGGCCTCGGCTTCGGCCTCAAGTGGAACATGGGCTGGATGCACGACACCCTCGGCTACGTCGCCGAGGACCCGCTCTACCGCTCGCACCACCACGGCGAGATCACGTTCTCGTTCGTCTACGCGTTCAGCGAGAACTTCATGCTGCCGATCAGCCACGACGAAGTCGTGCACGGCAAGGGGTCCCTGCTCAACAAGATGCCCGGCGACGAGTGGCAGAAGCTCGCCAACGTGCGGGCCTACCTCGCCTACATGTGGGGCCACCCCGGTAAACAGCTGCTCTTCATGGGCAGCGAGTTCGGTCAGCCCGGCGAGTGGAGCGAAGAACGAGGGCTCGACTGGTGGATCCTCGACCAGCCCGCCCACCAGGGGCTCCACGGCCTGGTGGCCCGCCTCAACGAGGTCTACCGCGACGAGCCCGCTCTGTGGGCGCACGACTTCGACACCGACGGCTTCGAGTGGATCGACGGCGGTGCCGCGCAGCACAGCGTCGTGGCCTTCATGCGCAAGTCCGGCTCGGGCGAGTCGATCGCCGTCCTGGCGAACTTCTCGGGTGAACCGGTGCACATGCGCTTCGGTCTGCCCGAGGCCGGTCGCTGGGACGAGATCCTCAACACCGACGCCGAGGTCTACGGCGGTTCGGGCGTGGGCAACTTCGGCGGAGTCACCGCCACCGACGAGCCCTGGGCCGGTCGACCCGCGGCCGCCGACGTCCAGCTGCCGCCGCTCGGGGTCGTCTGGCTGAAGCTGCGCCGCTGATCCGACGCCGGCACACGACGGAACCCCCGCGCCCCTTCCGGGTCGCGGGGGTTCCGTCGTCCGTGCAGGAGGCGCGGCTCAGTACAGCAGCATCGCCAGACGACGACGGGCGGTCGCCACCCGGGGGTCGTCCACCCCGACGATCTCGAAGTACTCGAGCAGGCGGGCCCGGGCGGCGTCACGGCCGTGGGGGTCGAGCGACGGGAACACGGTCAGCACGCGGTCGAAGGCGTCGTCGATGTGCCCCCCGCTGAGGTCGAGGTCGGCCACGGCGAGCTGGGCGTCGAGGTCGGTGGGCGCAGCCGCGGCCGCCGCACGGACGTCGGCCAGCGACGCGCCCTGCAGTCGCTCGAGCAGCGAGACCTGGGCGAGGCCCGCCACGGCGAGCTGGTCACGAGGGTCCTGCGCGATGGCGGTCTTGTAGGCCGTGATGGCCGCGGCGTAGTCGCCCCGGTCGATCGCGTCGTAGGCGTCCTGGTGGTGCGGGGGCAGCGGTTCCGGCTCGGGCTCGACCTCGTCGGCCTCGCCCACCGGGGCGCCGTCGACGACCGCCGTGCCGGTGACGCCGTTCTGCGCGGCCAGCTCGAGCACCTGCTCGAAGACGTCGCGGACCTGGGCCTCGGGCAGGGCCCCGACGAAGAGCTGGACGGGACGACCGCCGATCACGGCGGCGACCGCCGGGATCGACTGCGCCTGGAAGGCCTGCGTCAGCTGGGGGTTGGCGTCGACGTCGACCTTGACGAGCAGCAGGCGGCCGGCGTACTCGGCGACCAGCTTGTCGAGGACGGGCGACAGCTGCTTACACGGGCCGCACCACTCCGCCCACAGGTCGACGATCACGGGGACGGTGTTGCTGATCTCGAGGACCTGCGTGAAGGTGGCGTCGGTGGCGTCGAGCACGAGGCCCGGCACCGCGATCTGACCGGCGGACGGGGCCGGGACGCCACCCGCGCCTCCCGCGGGCGCGCCGTCGACGGGCGCCCCCGCGGACGGACCCGCCGGGGCGGGGGCCGGCGGACGGTTGACGAGCGACGAGAGGTCGACGGCGCCGCGGAGACCGGCGGGGACGGGAGGGAGGTTGGTCATGGCAGCTCCTTGGCAGAGGTGAGGGCCTGGCTGAAACCGAGCAGGACGATGGGGTCGTCGCTGCCGACGGGCGGGACGGAGAACAAGAGCTCGACGCCGTAGGTCGCCTCGATGCCCTTCGACGACTCGTCGAGCCCCAGCAGGGTCTTGACGGTGCCCTCGGGATTGACCTTGGCACCCGTGGCCGTCGGCTTGACGGTCTCGATCTCGTTCAGCGCGACCGAGACGATGGCACCGGCGTCGTTCGTGGCGAAGGCGACGGGGGTCTCGTCGTCGGCCTGGGACGTGTAGTCGATGGACGCCGTGGTGGGCAGGGCCGCACGCTTCGCGTCCTTGTAGGCCTTGCCGATCTTCTCGCGCAGCGTGTCGCCCTCGGTCTGGAACTGGGCGGCGTACTGGCTCTCGTCGCCGTTGCGCAGGATGTCGCCGTAGGCCTCGGCCAGCTGGTCGGGCTGCAGCGTGAGCAGCTTGACGTCGGGCGAGAGCCGGGCGGCGCCGATCGAGGCGGGGGCGACGGTCAACGGGGTCTGCGTCTGCAGGCTGACCGCGTACTCGACCTTGTACGGGTCGCGGGCGCTCTCTTGCTCGAGGGTGAGGGCGACGGGCGCCACGCTCGCGTCGGCGTCCTGCACGACGACGAACGCCGAGCGCGGCCACGAGTCGGCCTGCTGCGGCAGCGTCAGCGTGACGGTGCCGGTGGGGATCGCCAGGGGCGCGGCGGCGGCGGCGTCCTTGGAACGGATCGTGTAGTTCGCCTGACGCTGCTCGAGGGCCGGACCCGTGAAACGGGTGGCGGCGAGGTCGGCGTTCAGCGAGGCGTCGGCCTCGGTCGCCGTGGCCGAGATGCGTTCGACGATGCGCTTGGCCTGGGCAACGCTGATCACCGGGGGCTGCAGCGCGTTGCCCTGGTCGCCGGAGTCCGTGCCGTCGGTCGAGGTGGGCGTCGGGGTCGGGGTGGACGAGTCGGAACCCGCCGCCGGCGCCTGCTGCGGCCAGTAGTCGGCGGTGCACGCCGACAGGGCGAGCGAGGAGACCAGCACGATCGGCGCCACGGCGACGAACCGACGGATGCCGCGGGCACGACCACGGCCGGGCGCCAGGGTCTCGGTGCCGGCGGCGTCGAGCGCCTTGACCGCCTTGCGACCGGCCCGACGCGACAGGCGGGGTCGTTTCCCGTCACCCGAGCGCCGACGGGGGCCGCGCGTCCGGCGGTGGTGCAGGATCGCCCAGACGTACAGGCCGATGCCGATCAGCAGGACCACGAGCCCACCGACGATCAGCGGCCCGGCCAGGGGCGTCGCGGTCGAGAGCGGCCAGGTGATGCGGACGTCGGACGGGGCGGGCTGAGTGCCGTCCGAGACGATGACGAGGGAGACGTCGTCGGGCGCGTCGAGCGAGAAGGTGAGGTCGTTGCCCGCGAACTGGTCGAACCAGAGGTCGGAGTCGGTCGGGTCGGGCACCTCGGTGGTGTCGCCCGCGATCGTGCGGCTGACGAGCCGACCGGACGCCTCGTCGTACTCGACCTCGTTGTAGCTGGCGTCGCCGACCCACCCGAGGACGTCCGACGTGCGGCCGTAGGCGGCGAAGGCGGTGTCGCCGCCCGACACCGAGACCGTCTGACGCCCGTCGCGGCCGTGCAGCGCCGAGGCCGGGACGACCGTGACGGTCGCGTCGGAGTCGGCGGTGTCGACCTGGGACGACACGCTCGGCGGCGGTGCGAAGACGGTGCGCTGGGCGAAGCCCAACGCCACCATCACCGCCGCCAGGACGACGACGACGACTGCGACGATGAAACGCACGTTTCTCTCCCTCCGAGCCACCATCCCGGTCGGGGCGCCAGGAACCGTCGTGGTCGACGACGGGCCTCGCACGAGCCTGGCCAGGGGGCCGGGCGCGGCAGCAGAATTTAAGACGGCTCAGCGTATCCGACGAGGCTGAGAGGCACCTAACCCGTGGATCGGGGTCCGTCGAGGGCCTCCCACTAGCATCGTGTCGCGGGCCGCGCTCCCCTGGTCCGAACCCTGCATCGAAGGAGACACCGTGGCTGCTGACGAAGCCGATTTCGGCATCGAACTCCGGGGCTACCGCAAGGACGAGGTCGACCGGGTGCTCGGCGACCTGCGGCGGGAGCTCATCAAGGCCAACGCCGACCGGGCCGACCGGGCGAGCGAGGTCGCGTTCCTCCAGCAGCGGGTGGACGAGATCCGTGCCGAGCTCGAAGAGGCCGGCACCCCCACGTACTCCGGTCTCGGCAGCAAGCTCGAGCAGACCCTGCGTCTGGCCGAACAGCAGTCCACCCTGGTGATCAGCCAGGCCGACATCGACGCCGAGGCCCTGCGCTCGTCCTCGACGGCCGAGGCGAAGCGCCTGCTGGACGACGCGAGCGAACGGGCCACGTCCGTGCTCGACGACGCCCGGGGCCGCGCCGCGGCGCAGGTCGCCGAGTCCACCGCCGACGCCGACCGTCTGGTCGCACGCGCCAAGGCCGAAGCACGCGACCTGCTGCAAGAGGCCCAGCGCGACGCCATCTCGATCCGCGGCTCGGCCGCCACCGAGGCGGCCCAGAACGTCTCGACGGCTCGACGCGAAGCAGCCGCGCTGCGTGCCGAGGTCGAGCACGAGGTCGCCGAGCAGCGGGCCGCCGTCGCCCGCGACCTCGCCGAGGCCCGCGACGAGGCCGACACCCTCGCCGCCGACACGCGCGAGGCCCGAGCCGTCTTCGAGAGCGACTCCGGGCGGCAGCGCGCCGACCTCGAGCGCGAGGGCGTCACCGTCCGCGCCGAGCTGGCCCGCCTCGACGAGACCACCCGCGCCGACCTCGACGCCGAGGTCGGTGCCCGCCGCGCCGAACTCGACCGCGAGATCACGGCCGCCCGCGCCGAGCTGGCCGACGACGTCGCGGCCCAGCGCGCCGAACTCGAACGCGACGTCGCCGCGGCCCGTGCCGAGCTCGCCCACGAGGTCGCCGAGACCCGCGCGCTCCTCGCCCGCGACGTCGACGCCACCCGTGCCGACCTCACCGACGAGGTCGAATCCACCCGGGTCGAGCTCGAGCGCGAGATCGCGACCGGTCGTGACCGCCTCGCGGCCGAGATCGCACAGGCCCGTGCCGAACTCGAGAAAGAGGTCGGCGACGCCCGCACCGAGCTCGACCGCGAGACCCGGCGCCGCCGCGACGAACTCGACCTCGCCGAGACCACGTCACGCGAACGCATCGCGCGCATCACCGTCGAGACCGACGAGCGCCTCACCCGCGAGAGCGAGGCGCAGGCCGACCGTCTCGCCCGCGAGGACGCCGACCGGCGGGCCGAACTCGCGACCGAGATCGAGCAGGCACGCGCCGAACTCGCCGCCGAGGCCGCCGAGGCCCGCGCCGCCCTGGCGGACGAGACCGAGGCCCAGCGCGCCCGCCTGGCCGCCGACGACGTCCGGGTCCGAGCCGGGCTCGAGGCCGACCGCGAACGGGCCGTCGCCGACCTGCGCCGCGACGTCGACCAGGGGCGCGCCGACCTCGAGGTCGAACTGCTGGCCCGTCGCGACGAGGCGGAGGTCGAGCTCACGCAGCGACACCAGCACGCCGTCGCCGAGACCCAGGAGCTGCTCGACGCGGCGGCCGAGCAGCTCGCCGAGGCCACCCGTCGCGCCACCGAGGTCCGGCGCGAGGCCGACGACCTCGAACGCACCGCGCTCGAGTACGCCCGCACCACCCGGACGGACGCCGACGAGACGGCCCACGACGTGCTCACCAACGCCGACGAACGCTCGCGGTCGATCCTGGCCGACGCCCAGCAGCGGGCCGACGACCTCATCGGTGACGCCGAAGAACGCCTGGCCGAGATCACGGCCGAACGCGACGCCGTCGCGGAGTACTTCGAGAACCTGCGTGGCATGATCGGACAAGTCGGCGGCGGTACGTCAGAGTAGGGCGACAGGCCGTGTCGGGCAGTCGGTGCCGCCGTGACCTCGACCGGCCCGTGCCGTCGACAGGAGCCCGCCCGTGAAGATCCACAACCCGTTCCGCATCGGTCTGCTCGCGGGGCTGGGAGTGCTCGTCGCCCTCGTCATCGGGGGCGCCGTCGGGCAGCTCTCGACGATCCTGACCTACGTGGGCGCGGCCTTGTTCATCTCGCTGGGGCTCGACCCGGTCGTCTCGTGGCTCGAGAAGCGCCGGGTGCCCAGGGGCATCGCCATCGTGATCGTCCTCGTGGCCGTGGTGGGCGCCTTCGTGGGCGTCGTCTTCGCGATCGTGCCCGTCATCGTGCAACAGACCACGAGCCTCATCCAGGCGCTGACGTCGTACCTGCAGAGCGTCACCACCCAGCAGTTCGTCGACAACCTGCAAGAACTCGTCCCCCAGAACGTCTTCGACGTGCAGGACGCGCTCGACTCCATCGTCGACTTCCTGACCAACCCCGACAACGTCGTCACGATCGGCGGCGGGGTCCTCGCCGTCGGCGTCGCGATCGGCAACGGCCTCTTCGGCACGATCGTCGTGGTCATCCTGACGATCTACTTCACCTCGTCGATCAACAGCGTCAAGCGCGCGCTCTACCAGCTCGTCCCGGCCTCGAAGCGGGCCACGTTCGTCGACATCTCCGAACAGATCAGCCAATCGGTGGGTCGGTACGTCATCGGCCAGTTCACGCTCGCGGCGCTCAACGGCATCCTGAGCTTCGTGTTCCTCACCATCATCGGAGCCCAACAGCCGGCGGTCTTCGCGTTCATCGCGTTCCTGGGGTCGATCATCCCCCTCGTCGGCACCATCAGCGGTTCGGCGATCATCGTGCTGGCGCAGATCGCGCTGTTGCCCCAATCACCGGCCACCTGGGTGACGACAGCCGTCTACTACCTGGTCTACATGCAGGTCGAGGCCTACCTGCTGAGCCCGCGCATCATGCGGCGGGCGGTCCGCGTCCCGGGCGTGATCGTCGTCATCGCGGCCCTCGTCGGTGGCACCCTGCTGGGAGTGCTCGGCGCACTCATCGCCATCCCCGTCGCCGCGTCGATCCTGCTGATCATCCGCGAGGTCTACGTGCCACGCCAGAACCAGCTCTGAGACGCGCCACGCCCCGGTCGCTCCGAGCCCGGCGTGGTGGACAGTCCGCCGTCCGGCGGAGGCACCGTCAGGAGGCGCGGGGCGGCCAGGTGGACGGCAGCGGCAGGGCACCGGGCGCGACCCGACGGACGATCTCGGTCAGCACGCGACTGGTCTGCTTCTCGCCGACCCAGAGGTGCTTGCCTCCCTCGACGGCGACCACCTCGGCCTCGGGAACGAGGGCGAAGCGACGTCGCGCCTCGTCGGGACGCAGGTAGTCGTCGAACTCGGGCACGACGGCCACCACGGGCCGCCCGGAGTCGTGCCACGCCCCGAGTTCGGCGTCGGACGTGCGGTGCAGTGGTGGGGACAGCAGCACGACGCCGGCCACCTCGACGTCGAGGCCGTGCTTCAAGGCGACTTCGGTGCCGAACGACCAACCCACCAACCACGGGGTGGGCAGACCGCGATCGTCCACGAAGGCCACGGCGGCGGCGAGGTCGGCCGCTTCGGCTACCCCCTCGCCGAACTCGCCCTCGGACCGACCTCGCGGAGACGACACCCCGCGGAAGTTGAACCTGAGCACGGCGAGGTCGGCCAGGGCCGGAAGACGGGCCGCGGCCTTCCTGATGACGTGGGAGTCCATGAACCCGCCGGCGGTGGGCAGAGGGTGCAGCGCGACGATCGTGCCGACGGGCTCGCGGTCCGCCGGGAGGCTCAGCTCGCCCACCAGGGTCAGACCGTCGCCGGTGTGCAGTTCGACGTCCTCGCGGCGCGCGGGCAGCAGGACGCCCCCGCGGATCTCGAGAGCGTCGGCGTCGGGGGTCGTCACGAGATCCTCCAGCAGTGGGTGTGCCAATGGCGGCGGGCCGCCAGGTCGTCCTCGGCACCGAACAGCCCGTCGGCACGCCAGGCCACGACGTGCGGCGTCGCGGGAGCGATGCCCAAGGAGCAGCCGGGGCAGACGTACTCTTTGACGGCCGACGTCGCCGAGACCGACTGGACGTTGAACGAACGCCCGTGTTTGGTCTCGACCGTCAAGCCGCCGAACGACGCTCGGGTGACGTCGTAGGCCTCGTCGGCGTCACGCCGGTCGCGCGAGCGACGGGAGCGGTTGCTGCGGGGCATGACGACCAGCGTAGCAACGGCCCCCGAGGTCGAGGGCCGTGCGACGGATCAGTACCAGTTGTTGGCGACGGAATGGGCCCAGGCGCCACAGGGGTTGCCGTAGCGGCCGCCGATGTAGTTCAGCCCCCACGTGATCTGCGTGGCGGGGTTGGTCTGCCAGTCGGCACCGACGGAGCCCATCTTGCTACCCGGCAGGGCCTGGGGAATGCCGTAGGCACCACTCGACCGGTTGGACGCGTAGACGTTCCAGCTCGACTCTTTCTGCCACAGCGACACCAGGCAGTCGTACTGGTCGGAACCCCAGCCGCGAGCGGCCACGAGTTCGGCGGCGACGGCCTTCGCGCTGCCCGGGTCAGGGGTACCCGCCACGGGAGCAGACGACGACTTCTTGGCAGAGCCGGACGTCGCACCCGACGGGGCCGCGGGCTTCTCGGTCTCGGCCACCACGACGGGCGGGGGCGGCGGCGGCACGTACTCGGTCACGCCGTAGGCGTCCCGGTCGGCGACGGTCACGGCGGCACCGGCGACCGTGAGGGTCTGACCGGGGGCCGTCAGCACCGACGCAGCGCCCGGAACGGTCGTCGCGGCCTCGGCACCGGCCAAGGGGTTGACGAGCGAGGCCGACACGAAGGCGAACGACGCACAGAAACCGACGAGGGGAATTGCCACCCGTCGAGGGAATCCGGTTCGACGAGCGGCCGGTACGGCATCGCGGACGGGACCGGTGAACGCGAGGGAGCCGGCTGCGGGGCGTCGCACGACGCTCTGCGAGGCCGGCACGCGGATGCGCCGGCGGGTCGAGGGTCGTTCGACCGCGGCCGGGTGCTCTCGTCGAGAGGGACCGGGGGTCGGATTCGCTGCGTGCCTGCCCATGAGTCCGTCCAGGGTAACCGATGGGACGCCGGAGGGCCAGGGACGACCCGTCAGCGTGTCGGAGGCTCGGGGGAAGAGGAGAGGCCCGGCCGTGACCGTCAGCGGACGGCCAGCATGACGTCGACCACCGTGTCGAGCACCAGGTCGACCTGGCTCTCGCGGTAACCGCCGCGCTTCGCCCGGAAGACCGAAGCCCGGACGTCGTCGATGCTGAGGGGGCGGCCGTCGGTGAAGTAGCCGTGCAGCCGCCGGGTGAGGCGGTCGACGTCTCGCGGGTGGTAGCCGGTCGTGAGGATGCCCACCCTGTCGAAGCGGTGGCCCTGCGGTCGCTCGAGACGGGCCACGATGTCTTCCGCCCCGGAGCGCGCGGTCGAGAACCAGGTCGACTCGGCGCCCGACGAGACGGCCCGTTCGCGCTCCCGACTGGCGAAGGCGTCCTCGAGACGTTCGAGCGCGGCGTCGACGTGTGCCGTCGAGTACCCGTTCTTGGTCAACCCGAAGGCCGTGCGTCGGATGCGGGCGGAGTCGATGCCGAGGCCGGTCTCGCCGGCGTAGGCCTTCCGGGCCTCGACCAGGAACGCGTCGACCTCGTCGACGTCGTAACCCCGCTTGCCCTTGGGAACGATCGGGAATGTGCTGCTCACGGCCACCATCATGCCGCATGGGCCGATGGCAAGCCGCTGGACGCGCGGCCGGTCAGTACCGGCGGACGGGCGTCACGCGAAGAGGAGGTACAGGGCGTAGGCCGCGGCGGCCGAGGGCAACGTGCTGTCGAGCCGGTCGAGGAACCCGCCGTGCCCGGGAAGCCAGGTGCTGATGTCTTTGATGCCCAGGTCGCGCTTGATGAGGGATTCGGACAGATCGCCGATGGTGGCGGTCACGATGATGACGCCACCGAAGACGAGACCGAACCACCACGGCTCGTCGAGCAGGAAGACGGACAACAGCACGGCCGCGATGAGGCTGGCGGCCACCGAACCGGCGAAGCCCTCCCAGGTCTTCTTGGGACTGATGCGGGGCGCCATCGGGTGCTTGCCGAAGTTCAGGCCGGTCGCGTAGGCACCGGTGTCGACCGCGATCACGACGATGAGAGCCGACAGGGTCCACCACTGGCCGTCGGGTCGAGCAGCCATGAGGGCCATGAAGCTGCCGAGGAACGAGCAGTAGATCTGGACGAACGCACCGGCACCGAGATCACGACCCAGCGCGGAGGCGCCGGCTCGGTGCGACGGACGGGCCGTCTCGACGAGGCGCCACACGGAGACGACGACGATGCCGCCCACCAGAGCGGCCCACTGGCCGCCGGCTCCGCCGAAGAAGGCCGCGGGGACCACGGCCACGCCGGCGAGGACGCTCGGGAGGCGGGGCACGTCGCGCCCGGCGAAGCGCAGGGCACTGGCGAGCTCGAAGCACAACGAACCGATCAGGGCCGCCGCCACGATGATGAAGAACGCCTTGACGAAGATCAGGCTCAACAAGACCGCGGCCCCGAGCAGGACACCCACGGCGATGGCGGCCGGCAGGTTGCGACCGGTGCGCGCCGTCAACTTCTCGTTGCGCGAGTCGAGGCGCGCCTTGCCTGCCCGCAGTTGGTTCTCGATGTCGTGGCGGGCCGCTTGCGCTCGAGCGTCGAAGTCGGCCCGGCGACTACCGAGAGTGCTCTTCTGAGCCGGTGACGAGTCGTCGGGGCCGGCGCCGTCGGGTCGCTGTCTCATCAGACCTCGAGCAGCTCCGCTTCTTTCTTCTTCAACGCGTCGTCGATGGAGTCGATGTACCCCTTGGTGATCGACTCGAGCTCTTTCTCGGCACGAGCGACCTCGTCGTCGCCGACCTCGGTCTTCTGGGCGTCGAGCGCCTCTTTCGACTTGCGACGGACGTTGCGAACCTGCACCTTGGCGTCCTCGCCCTTGCTGCGCACGAGCTTGACGAACTCCTTGCGACGCTCTTGCGTCAGCTCGGGGATGGTGACGCGGACGATCGTGCCGTCGTTCGTCGGGTTGGCCCCCAGGTTCGGGAAGGTCGCGATGGCCTTCTCGATCTCTTTGAGGGCCGTCTTGTCGTAGGGGGTGACGATCATGGTGCGCGCCTCGGGCACCTGCAGCGAGGCGAGCTGGGCCAGCGGGGTCGGGGTCCCGTAGTAGTCGATCGGGATCTTCTGGAACAGAGCCGGGTTGATGCGGCCGGTGCGCACCGTCCCGAAGTCGTTCTTGGCGGCGTCGAGCGCCTTGTCCATCTTCTCGCGCGTCTCGGTGAGTACGTCGTTGATCGCCACTGGTGCTCCTTGTTCGGTTCGCGGTCGAGTTTAGTCGTCTAGTTGCTGACGATTGTTCCGATGCGTTCGCCGCGGATGGCGCGGGCGATGTTGCCCTCGCCTTCCATGCCGAACACGTGCATGGGCATGCCGTTGTCCATGCAGAGACTGAAGGCGGTCGAGTCGACGACCTTGAGCCCCTGCATCAGCGCCTCTTGGTACGTGAGCTGGTCGAGCTTGACCGCCGACGGGTCGTGTCGGGGGTCGGCCGAGTAGACGCCGTCCACGCCGTTCTTGGCGACGAGCACCTCGGAGGCCCCGATCTCGAGGGCTCGCTGGGCCGAGACGGTGTCGGTCGAGAAGTACGGCAGGCCGGCGCCGGCACCGAAGATGACGACGCGCCCCTTCTCGAGGTGCCGCTCGGCGCGACGGGGGATGTACGGCTCGGCGACCTGGGTCATCGCGATGGCGGACTGGACGCGGGTCGCAGCGCCGGCCTGCTCGAGGAAGTCCTGGAGGGCGAGGGCGTTCATGACGGTGCCGAGCATGCCCATGTAGTCGGCCCTTCCCCGGTCCATGCCGCGCTGACTGAGTTCGGCACCGCGGAAGAAGTTGCCGCCACCGACCACGATGGCGATCTCGACGTCGGTCGCCGCGTCGGCGATCTCACGGGCGATGGAGCCGACCACGTCGGGGTTCACGCCGAGCTGGCCGCCGCCGAAGGCCTCACCCGAGAGCTTCAGCAGGACGCGTCGTCGTCCGGTCGTTTCCGATGTCATGCGAGTCTCCGTCTCGTCGTGGCCGTAGCCAGGTTAGCGAGTTCGGGCTGGTCGCCGTCCGTCGCCGATGATGCACCCGACGTCGTCACCTCGGCCGGGCATGGGAACGGGGTCCGAGACACGTTCGTCTCGGACCCCGTCACGGTGCTGTCTAGGCGCCGACCTTGATGCGGGCGAAGCCCGTGATCGTCAGTCCGGCCTCGGCGACCACCTTGGCGACGGACAACTTGTTGTCCTTCGCGTAGGCCTGGTCGAGCAGGGCGATCTCCTTGAAGAAGCCGGTGAGGCGTCCCTCGATGATCTTGGGCAGGGCCGCTTCCGGCTTGCCCTCGTTCTTCGCGGTCTCCTCGACGATGGCTCGCTCCTTGTCGACCTGCTCGGTCGGCACGTCGTCGCGCGACAGGTACGTCGGCGCGGCGAAGGCGATGTGCTGAGCGATCGACCGAGCGGTCTCGGCGTCGTCACCCGTGTAGCCCACGACCACGCCGACCTGCGGGGGCAGGTCCTTCGAGGTCTTGTGCAGGTAGATGGCGAACTGCTCGCCCTCGATGCGGTTGACGGTGCGCAGTTCGACCTTCTCGCCCATGAGCGCGGCCTCGTCGTTGACGAAGGCCTCGACGGTCTGGCCGCCGATCGCGGCGGCGTTGCCCTCGGCGGCACTGGAGGCTCCGCCCGCGTGCACCGCCTCGAGGACCTGGTCGGCCAAGGCGACGAACTTCTCGTTCTTCGCGACGAAGTCGGTCTCGCTGGCGAGCTCGATCAGCGTGGCGTACCCCGAACCAGGCTTGGCGGCGACGAGACCCGCGGTGGTCTGACGGCCCTCGCGCTTGGCGACGCCCTTCAGTCCCTTGACGCGGAGGATCTCGACGGCCTTCTCGATGTCGCCGTCGGCTTCTTCGAGGGCGTTCTTGCTGTCGACCATGCCCGCGCCGAGGCGGTCACGGAGGATCTTGACGTCAGCGATGGTGTAGTTGGCCATGTGTCTGACTTCCTTTCGTGGAGTCGGAAGGGTGAAGGAGAGGACTACTTCGAGTCGGCGTCGGCCGGCTCGGCCGCGGTGGCCTCGGTCGCCTCGGCGACGGGCTCGACGACCGGCTCGCCCAGGGGCTTCGCGGCGACCTGTGCGTCGGCGTCGTTCTCCTCGACGGGGGCCTCGGCGACGGGGGCCTCGGCAGCAGGTGCCTCGGCGGCGGCGTCGGCGGCCTTGGCCTCGCCCTGCGCGAGCAGCTCGGCCTCCCATTCGGCCATGGGCTCGACGGGCTGGTCGGCGTCCTCGGGCTTCTGGTGACGCTGCACCAGACCCTCGGCGGCAGCGTCGGCGACGATGCGCGTCAGCAGGCCGACGGAACGGATGGCGTCGTCGTTGCCCGGGATCGGGAAGTTGATCTCGTCGGGGTCGCAGTTCGTGTCGAGGATGCCGATGACCGGGATGCCCAGCTTCTTGGCCTCGTCGATCGCGAGGTGCTCTTTCTTGGTGTCGACGACCCAGAGGGCGGACGGCGTCTTGGTGAGGTTGCGGATTCCGCCGAGCGTCTTGTGGAGCTTGTCGAGCTCACGCTTCTTGATCAGCAGCTCTTTTTTGGTGAAGCCCTGCGTGGTGTCGTCGAAGTCGATGTCCTCGAGCTCTTTCATGCGGGCGAGGCGCTTCGAGACCGTCTGGAAGTTGGTCAGGAGGCCACCGAGCCAACGCTGGTTGACGAAGGGCTGGCCGACGCGGTTCGCCTGCTCGGCGATGGAACCCTGGGCCTGCTTCTTCGTGCCGACGAAGAGGATGGTGCCGCCGTGGGCGACGGTCTCCTTGACGAAGTCGTACGCCTTGTCGATGTAGCCGAGCGACTGCTGCAGGTCGATGATGTGGATGCCCGAGCGCTCGGCGAGGATGAAGCGCTTCACCTTCGGGTTCCAGCGGCGGGTCTGGTGTCCGAAGTGGACGCCGCTGTCGAGCAGCTGGCGGATGGTGACGACGGCCATGGTCGTTCTCCTTGTTTCTGGGCGCACCCGCGGGTGCGCCTGCTTGTCGGTTGTCGGGCGACCGGTCGGTCGCCACTGCCTGGTGCCCGGGCACACGTCCGCCGAGCCCACCGTGAGGCGGTTCGGACCGAATGGACGTGGAGGCCGGGAGCGGCGCGAGGCGACCAGGTCGCCTCGACGTCGGTGCGTCCGGGGACGCACAGGGCACGCGAAGTCAGCCTGCTGAGCAGGCTGCATCGCTCATGTTAGCACCACCACGGGCCCGGTGAGGTGGAGGTCGACCCCGGGCGGGGACCCCGACGTGCACGAACGTCCCGCCCAGGATCTGGACGGGACGTTCGTGGATCGTGTCGGGCTCAGGCCTTCGCCGACCGCCCCGCATCGGCCTGGACGGCCGAGGTGCCCATCTCCTCGAGCGAGCGCCCCTTCGTCTCGGGGATCTTCGCCAGCACGAAGAAGAACGACACGAGCGCAAAGAACGCGAAGATGCCGTACGACAGCGTGAGGCTGAGTGCGGCGAGGGTGGGGAACGACACCGTCACGATGAAGTTGGCGATCCAGTTGGCCATGCTGCCCACGCCGAGTGCCGTGGCACGGATGCTGTTGGGGAACATCTCGCCGAGCAGCACCCACATGAGCGGGCCCCACGTGGCACCGAACGACACGACGAAGAGGTTGGCCGCGACGAGGGCCACGGGGCCCCAGGCGCCGGGCAGCGACGGGTCGCCGCTCGCCGAAGTGGTCGCCTGGCTGAAGGCCAGGGCGGTGACGGCGAGGCTGACGAACATGCCGATGGATCCGGTGAGCAGCATGGGCCGACGGCCGACCTTGTCGACGAGCCCGATCGCGATGAACGTGACCGCGACGTTGACGACCGCGGTGATGGTCGAGATGAGGAACGAGTCCTCTTCCTGGAAGCCGACGGCCTGCCAGAGGGTGGTCGAGTAGTAGAAGATCACGTTGATGCCGACGAACTGCTGCAGCACGGCGAGGATGATCCCGACCCAGACGATGGGCTGGAGGCCGAAGCGGGTGCCGCGGATCGACGATTTCTTCTCGAGCTCTGCCTCGGTGCGGATCGAGTCCGTGATCTCCTTCAGGCTCGTCTCGACCGTCTCTGCCGGGACGATCGTCTGGAGGACCTTCTTGGCCTCGGCCTCGCGTCCGTCACCGGCGAGGTACCGCGGCGACTCGGGCAGACGCCAGGCCAGGATGCCGTAGACGACCGACGGGACGATTCCTACCAGGAACATCCAGCGCCACGCGGCGAGGCCGAAGAGCGACGGCTCGGATGCGCCACCCGCCGTGACCGCGAAGAGCTGGTCCGACAGCAGGGCGGCGAAGATGCCGAGGGTGATGGCGAGTTGCTGGAACGACGCCAGGCGACCGCGGATCGCCTTGGGCGACACCTCGCTGATGTAGGCGGGCGCGATGACCGACGCGATGCCGATGCCGAGGCCGCCGATGACGCGCCAGAGGACGAGGTCCCAGACGGCGAAGGCCGCGGCCGCACCGATCGAGCTGATCAGGAACAGACCGGCACCGATCAGCATCACCTTGATGCGACCCATCTTGTCGGCGAGGCGGCCGGCGACGTAGGCACCGATGGCACAACCGATCAGGGCCGAGGCGACCGCGAAGCCCGAGGCGAACTCGGTGAGACCGAACTCGTCGGTGATCGACTGGACCGCGCCGTTGATGACGGACGAGTCGAAACCGAACAGGAACCCGCCGATGGCCGCCGCCACGGCCAGCGCGGTCACCCGCCTGTTCAAGCTCTTCGTCGTTGCAGTGGTGTTCGACACCTGTACTCCTTCACGGCTCGAGGAGCAGGGCTCGTGGCCACGACTCCCCCACAAACGATGTGCACGGGGTGTTCGTGCACGGGTGAACCTTACGCCTCGCCGAGAAAGCTTGCGCAACCGGCAAGGTGCCGGTATGCGCTCTCACCTGCGGCCGACGACGCGGCTTCTCGTCACCCTCACGACGGCGGCCCTCGTCACGGTCCTCGCCGGGTCGCTCTCGGTCACGCCCGCGGTCGCGAACCCCCGGGCAGCGAGCGCAGGAGGCGCGGTGTGGGCCTGGCCGGTCGCCTCGCCCCATCCGGTGGTCCGGCCCTTCGTCGGGCCGCCGAACCCGTGGTCGCCGGGGCACCGCGGCCTCGACGTCGGGACGGCCGAGGGCTCGGTCGTGACCGCCCCGGACGACGGCGTCGTGCACTTCGCCGGGGTCGTGGTGGACCGGCCGGTGCTGTCGATCGCCCACCCGGGCGGGGTGCTGAGCAGCGTCGAACCGGTGGTGGCCGGTGTCTCGAAGGGCGACGCCGTCACGCGGGGGCAGACCGTCGGGGTGCTCGAGCGAGGGCACTGCCCCGACCGACCGTGCCTGCACCTGGGGGCGCGGATCGACGGTGAGTACGTCTCGCCCCTGGTGTTCCTGGGCGGGATCGAGCCGTCGGTGCTGCTGCCGACCACGCCCCGCTGAGCACCGGTCGGCACCGGCCGGGCCGACGACCGCAGCACGGTCGGGTGCTCGGAGGGTCCTCGGGCGTCGTGGGCGTCGTCGGGTGGAGCGTCGTCAGGCGCGCGGGTGTGCCGACCGGTAGCTGTCGCGCAGCCGGTCGGTCGAGACGTGCGTGTAGATCTGCGTGGTGCCGAGGCTCGCATGACCGAGCAGCTCCTGGACGGCCCTGAGGTCGGCCCCTCCGTCGAGCAGATGGGTGGCGGCCGTGTGCCTCAACGCGTGCGGCCCCGCCGGCCCGCCGCCCGGGAGGTCGGCGAGCAGCCCGGCGACCAGTCGGTAGACGGCCCTCGTGCCGAGCCGCCCCCCGGTCGACGCCACGAAGAAGGCGGCGTCCGTGACCGGGGTGACGAGCGTCGGGCGGGCGAGGTCGACGTACCGCCCCAGGGCCTCGGCCGCCGGCACCCCGAACGGCACGACGCGCTGCTTCGCCCCCTTGCCGGTCACCCGCACGGTCAGCCGTTCGAGGTCCACGTCGCCGAGGTCCGCCCCGACGAGCTCCGACACGCGCAGGCCCGCGCCGTAGAGCAGTTCGACGACCGCGAGGTCCCGGCGTGCCCCGGGGTCGCCCGTGTCCGCCCGGACGGCGAGGGACGCCAACAGGCCGTCGACCTGCTCGCGCGTGAGGACGCGCGGCAGGCGACTCTCGGGCTTCGGCGCACGCAGTCGGGCACCGACGTCGACCGGTGTGCGGTCGGTCTCGTCGAGCCACCGGGTGAAGGCCCGGACGCTCGCCGACCGCCGGGCGAGGGTGGCCCGGGCGAGCCCGGCCTGCGTGCCCTGCCAGAGCCAGTCGCGAAGCAGGTCGAGGTCGAGGTCGCCCACCTCACCCGGGCGACCGAGCCGGTTCTCGGCGAAGGCGACGAGGGAGTCGAGGTCGGCCGCGTACGACCGCACCGTGTGGTCGCTGAGCCCCCGGCCGTCGTGCAGGTGGTCGGCGAACCGTTCGACCTCGCCCAGGAGGCGCGTCACGGCAGCGCCCGCCCCTCGCGTCTCGACCCCGGCTCGTGCATGCCGACAGGCTAACCATCGCGGCGCCCCCTCACCCGTCGCCACCCCGAGCCGGAGCGCCGGGCCGCACCCGACAGGTCGAGTTCGGCGAGCACGTCGCGGACCGTCTCGAGCGACAGCCCGCTCGCGACGGCCAGTTCGTCGGTCTCGCGGGTCGCCGTCGTGCTGAGGGCGTCCAGCACCCGCATCGTCTCGGGGTCGAGCCGTCGGCCCTCGTACGAGGCGACGACGAGGTCGGTCGACACCCCCGCGAGTGCGAGGACCTCGTCGGCACCCGTCACGCACTCGGCCAGACCGGACCGGATCAGGGCGTGGCAGCCGACCGACGACGGCGAGGTGACCGGGCCGGGCACGGCCCCGACCGGACGACCGAGCGACTGCGCGTGGGCGGCCGTGTTCAGCGACCCCGAGCGGCCGCCGGCCTCGACCACGACGGTCGCGGCCGTCAACGCCGCGATCAGCCTGTTGCGTTGCAGGAACCGCCACCGCGACGGCTTGCCACCGCACGGAGCCTCGGAGATCACCAGACCCGTCTCGATGACGCGTCGCAGCAGGGCGTCGTGACCGGCCGGGTAGAGGTGGTCGACTCCCCCGGCCATGACGGCCACCGTCGTCGCCGAGGCGGCCAGGGCCGCCCGGTGGGCGGCACCGTCGATGCCGTAGGCGGCACCCGAGACGACCGCGAGACCCCGGTCGGCCACGCCGCCGGCGAGCTCGGCCGACACCTGCTCGCCGTAGGCCGTCGCCGCCCGCGAGCCGACGATCGCGATGCTCGACGTCGGCGCCGGAACGGACGCCGGACCTCGTGCCCAGAGGGCCACGGGAGCGTGATGGCCGAGGTCGTCGAGGGCCTCGGGCCACAGCGGGGTGCCCGGCACGAGCAGCCTCGATCCCACCACGGTCGCCGTACGGAACGACCGGAGGATCACGCTGGTCTCGAGACGGGGCCGCCATCTCGTGAGCGCCCGTCCGAGGTCGAGCCGCTCCACGTCGTCGCGGGTGGCCCCTGCCTCGACCAGGGCCCCCGCGAGCAGACCCGCGCGGGGGTCGTCGTGACCGACCGCCGCTTCGAGCACGAGGCGGAGCCCCACGGTCGGTCCGAGCAGTGACCGGACGACGCCACCCACCGCGTCACCCGGTTCGACCACACCTGTCCAGGCGCCCAGGGCGAACGCCTCGAGGGTCTGTGCCTCGCTGAACTCGTGGGCGCCGGGCAGGAGGGGCCGGACGAGGTCGGCCAGCTCGGCGGGGGTCGCCCGGAGCAGGTCGCTCACAGCGACTGCCGCATGCTCAGGGCCCGGACCACGTGACGGCGGACGGGGGCGGGTTCGTCGTCGAGGTCGGCGAGGGTCCAGGCGACCCGCAGCACGCGGTCGTAACCCCTCATCGTCAGGGCACCGGTCTCGAGCGCCCGGTCGACGGGCTGTGAGTCCGCCGCGGCCAGGCGGTTCGCCGGATCACGCAGCCAGGTTCCTGGGACCTCGCCGGACGACCGCCAGGGTGTTCCCTCGAGCCGGCGGGCGGCACGGCCGCGCGCCCGGTCGACGCGTTCGCGGGCCTGGCGTGTCGTCGTCGGGACGACGTCGGCCGAGGCTCGGAACTGAGACGAGCTGATGCGGGCCACCCGCAACTGCAGGTCGATGCGGTCGACAAGAGGCCCGGAGAGCTTGCCCAGGTAGCGACGCCGCTGGTGCGGGGAACAACTGCAGTCGGAGTCGCGAGAGCCGTATTGCCCGCACGGACAGGGGTTCGCCGCCGCGACCAGTTGGAACCTCGCGGGAAAACGCGCCACCGCCCGTGACCTGTGGACGACGGTCTCGCCCGACTCGAGGGGCTGGCGAAGACAGTCGAGGACCGTCTGTCGGAACTCGGGCGCCTCGTCGAGGAACAGCACGCCCCGGGTCGCCCTCGACGCGGCGCCGGGCCTGATGACCCCGCTGCCCCCGCCGACCAGGGCCGCCGCGCTGCAGGTGTGGTGGGGCGCCTCGAACGGCGGCCTCCGGTCGAGATCGCCCGTGACGGCGACCCCGGCCAACGAACGGATCGACGCGACCTCGAGGGCCGAATCGGCGTCGAGGTCGGGCAACAGACCGGGCAGACGGGCCGCCAGCATGCTCTTGCCTGCGCCGGGCGGCCCCACCATGAGGAGGTGGTGGCCGCCGGCCGCGGCGACGACGAGCGCCTCGACGGCGTCGACGTTGCCGATGACGTCCGCGAGGTCGAGTTCGGCCGGCACTGCCGGTTCGGTGCGCGATCGCGTGATGGCCTCGACCGGCTCGGGTTCGAGCCCTGCACCGTGCCAGATCGCCGCCTCGCGCAGGCTCGGCACGGCCACCACGCGGATGCCGGGGACGAGGGTGGCCTCGTCCGCGTTGTCGGTCGGCACCATGACGGTGGCGGCCCCTGCCCGGCGCGCACCCAACACGGCGGGCAGGACCCCGTCGACGGGCCTGAGCCGGCCGTCGAGACCGAGCTCGCCCAGGTGGACGACGCCCTCGACGGACTCGGCGGGGACGATTTCGGCTGCGGCCAGGGCCGCGATGGCGATGCCGAGGTCGAAGGACGACCCCTGCTTGGGCAGCGACGCCGGTGACAGGTTGACGGTCAGCTTGCGCGCCGGCAAGGCGCACCCGGAGTTGGTCGCTGCGGACCGGACGCGGTCACGGGCCTCACCCAGCGACGTGTCGGGCAGTCCGATGATCACGAACGCCGGCAGCCCGGCACCCATGTCCGCCTCGATCTCGACCAGGGCTCCGTCGACGCCCAGCAGGGCGACCGCCCGCGTCCGCGCCACGCTCATGCTCCGGCCCCGCGGACGTGGTCGATCCGCTCGTGCCCTGCGCACCGCTCCACCGTGATGCCCACGACGTCGATGCGCACCCCCCGGGGCGTCGAGGTGGGATGCGCCTGGCACCAGGCCCCCGCCAGCCGTCGCAGACGCGCCAGCTTGGCCGGCGTCACGGCCTCGAGCGCGTGACCGTAGCCGGTGCCCGATCGCGTCTTGACCTCGACGACGACCACCTCGTCGCCGTCCAGGGCGACCACGTCGATCTCGCCTTCGCGGCACCGCCAGTTGCGCTCGACGACCCGCATGCCCTGCGCCTCGACGTACTCGGCCGCGACGTCTTCGCCGCGCCGACCCAATTCGTCCTTCTTCGCCATGTCTGACCTCCTGCCAGCAGGCTGGCGGAGGCGCACCCCTCGGAGGGCGGGCGGAGCATCGACTGGGGACACCACCGACCCGGCCGCGGCTGGGGACGAGCCGAGTCGAGAGGCATCGCGTCCCGCGCCAGGAGGTCGCGTGGCGACGGATGACTACTCGTCGAGTGCGAGTTCTTTCGGGAGCTCGAGGTCGCGGCTCGTGAGCTCTTCGACGTTGACGTCCTTGAAGGTGAGCACCCGGACCGACTTGACGAAGCGGTCGGAGCGGTAGACGTCCCAGACCCAGACGTCGGTCATCGACAGTTCGAAGTAGAAGTCGTGCTCGGTGTCACGCCGGACCAGGTCGACCTCGTTGGCCAGGTAGAAACGCCGCTCGGTCTCGACCACGTAGCGGAACTGCGACACCACGTCGCGGTACTCGCGGTAGAGCGCGAGCTCGACCTCGCGGTCGTAGTCTTCGAAATCGTCCTCGTCCATCGGAGTCGAGCTTACGCGGCCCTCGGGGCAGCGGTCGCCGTCGTCCCTCTGCTCCCGGCGTAGGTGCTCGAGGTCAGTGCAGCCAGGTGAGGCGGTGCAGCGGCGACGGACCCAATTCGGACAGGGCCCCGTAGTGCGCCGACGAGCCGTAGCCCTTGTTGCCGGCCCAGGCGTAGCCCGGGTGGACGCCGTCGGCCTCGATCATCAGCCGGTCGCGTTCGACCTTGGCGATGACCGACGCCGCCGCCACCGACGCGCAGTCGCGGTCGGCCTTGACCCTGGTCGTGATGCGCGGAGGGGTGGCGAGCTGGGGTGACAGGTAGTCGTGGTTGCCGTCGAGCACCACCACGGACTGCATGATGCCGACACCGGCGTGGTGCAGCGCCGTGAGGGCACGCTTGCCGGCGAGCCCGAGGGCGACGACGATGCCCAGCCGGTCGACCTCGTGCGCTTCGGCGAAGCCCACCGCGTGATGGGACACCCACGACGTCGCCAGCGGGTAGAGGGCCTCGCGTCGCTTCTCGGACAGGAGCTTGGAGTCGCGCAGACCCGCGGGGACGTCGAGGCACTCGACGTGGACCGCCCCGAGCCCGACCGCGACGGGCCCGGCGATGGCGCCCCGACCGACCTCGTCGCAGCCGATCACCCAGGTCGCGCCGGCGGCGTGCAGCTCGCGTTCGTAGTCGAGGGTGGGGTCGACGACGGGGCTCATTCGCCCTCTCGCTCGGTGCCGCGGAAGACGTCGGGGTAGTCGCCGAGCCACGTCCAGCGCTCGGTGGGCCAGCTGATGACGAAGGCGCGTCCGACGACGTCGCTCATCGGGACGAACCCCTTGCTCGGAGTGGCGCCGTTGTACCGGCTGTCCTTCGAGTTGTAGCGGTTGTCGCCCATCACCCAGAGGGAGTCGGCGGGCACCGTGACCGAGAAGTCGTCGGCCGAGACCCGGGTCTCGCCCGGGGGCAGGTTCACGTAGGGCTCGTCGAGGGGGACGCCGTTGACCGACATCTGGCCGAAGTCGTTGCAGCACTCGACGGTGTCGCCCGGCAGGCCGATGACCCGCTTGATCAGGTGGTCGTTGCTGTCTTGTGCGCCGAGCCCGACCAGCGTGAGGAACCACGAGAAGCCGTCGGACACCGGGTTGCCGGTGGTCGTGCTGATGGGAGCCGTGCCGTCGAGCCAACCGCCCGGGTCGGTGAACACGACCACGTCGCCCCGCTTGACGTCGACGAGGTCGGGTACGAGCTCGTTGACGATGATGCGGTCGTTGATCTGGAGCGTCTGCTCCATCGACCCGGAGGGGATGTAGAACGACCGGATCAGGAACGTCTTGATCAGGAACGAGATCAGGAGGGCCGCCAGGAAGATGACGAGCACGTCGCGCACGAAGGTGCCGATGCCGCGCTTTCCGCCGTCGTCGCGTCGAGGACGCAGGGCGCGCCTCACTGTGTCATTCGTCATTTAACCACCCGAGCTCCCCGCCATCTTAGATGGCGAGGAGCTCGCGTGATGTCGCTGAGGGGCGTGACTAGTTGTCGCGCTTCTCCTTGATCTTGGCCTTCTTGCCACGCAGTTCGCGCAGGTAGTAGAGCTTGGCGCGACGGACGGCACCGCGGCTGACGACCTCGATGTGGTCGATGACCGGGGAGTGCACCGGGAAGGTGCGCTCGACGCCGACCTGGAAGCTCACCTTGCGGACCGTGAAGGTCTCGCGGATGCCCTCGTTCTGCTTGCCGATGACGACACCCTGGAAGACCTGGACGCGCGAGCGCGTGCCTTCGATGATGTTGACGTGCACCTTGACGGTGTCGCCGGCACGGAAGTCGGGGACGTCCGAGCGGAGGTTGGCGGAGTCAACCGCGTCGAGGATGTGCATTGTCGTTCGCTCTCTGCAACCGCCACAGGTCGACTGCGTGTCTGGGGCGCGTCACGCGCCCGTCATGATGAAGAAGGTGTGCTCTGGATCGGCAGACTCCCCTGTGGCAGAGTCGTGCGCAGGCACAAGCGCCTATTGTGCCACAGCGCGGGCACCCGTGTCAGCCTCGCGGCGTGATGGTGATGACGGGGCCGTCGTCGCCGTAGCCGGGCCGACGCCCCGCGGCGGCCCCGGTGCCCGACGCGACCCGCTCGAGATCGGCGAGCGACGTGGCCATGCGGGCCCGCGCCTCCTTCACGAACTGCCAGAGGGCGCAGGCGAACAGGCCCACGCCCGCCGCGATCGTCACGACGGCGCAGAGCGCGAACAGGGCGGTCGAGAGGTCGAGGGACGAGACCCCGCCGGCGACCTGCGTGAAGGCCGACGCGGACGCGGACTCGGCGGAGCTGTCGACGATGAAGAACCCCAGGCCGAGCTGGCCGAGCCAGGACAGGGCTAGCAGACCCGCGTCGGCCCACGACACGGCCTTCGCCCGCCGGACGCTGCGGCGGCCCACCACCACGCCGGTGGCCACCGCCTGCCCGACGAAGAGCAGGGGAACGAGCAGCAACTGGCCGACGAACTGCAGGCCCAGCGGGACGCCGAAGAACGCCCGACCCAGCAGCACCCAGAGCGGCAACACGAAGACGGCCACCCAGAGGAGGCGGTAGAAGATCCTGCGCGTCGTCATGCGGTCGAGGCTACGAGGGCTTCGTGAAGAATGGCTGCATGATCGAACTGCGCACTCCCGACGAGATCGAACGCATGCGACCCGCCGGAGCCTTCGTCGCCCGCGTGCTCGAGGCGACCCGTGCGGCCGCGCGACCCGGCGTCGACCTGCTCGACCTCGACGCGCTCGCGCACCGCATGATCCGCGAGGCGGGTGCCGAGAGCTGCTACGTCGACTACCACCCGTCGTTCGGGGCGAGCCCGTTCGGCAAGGTGATCTGCACGTCGGTCAACGACGCGGCCCTGCACGGCCTGCCGCATCGCTGCCGCCTGCGCGACGGAGACCTGCTCAGCCTCGACTTCGCCGCCTCGGTGGACGGTTGGGTCGCCGACTCGGCCGTGTCGTTCGTCGTCGGCGAGCAGGCGTCGGCCGAGGACCTCCGCCTGATCGAGACGTGCGAGGTGGCCCTCGACGCCGGCATCGCGGCCTTGAGGCCGGGCGCCAAGCTCGGCGACGTCTCGGCCGCGATCGGACAGGTCGCTCGCGGGGCGGGTTACGGCGTCAACCTGCAGTTCGGCGGCCACGGGGTCGGACGCACCATGCACGGCGACCCCCACGTGCCGAACGACGGGCGTGCCGGCCGCGGGTGGCCGGTCCGCCCGGGCCTCGTCGTCGCGATCGAGCCGTGGCTGATGCGCGGCACGGACGCGATCGTGACCGACGCCGACGGCTGGACGCTCCGCAGCGTCGACGGCTCGCGGGCCGCGCACGTCGAGCACACCGTCGCCGTCACCGAGGACGGGCCTCTCGTGCTCACCGCGCGCGGATGACCCGGACGGGCCGTCCACGGCGGGCCCGCCTCGGCGGGTCGAGCCGGGACGCCCGGAGCGCGCTGGCTCGGCCCGATCAGTCGAGCAGGTCGGGCCGTACCCGGCGGGTTCGTTCGAGCTGCTGCTCGCGACGCCAGGTCGCGATCGCCGCGTGGTTGCCGCTCAGCAGCACCGGAGGCACGTCGAGACCCCGCCAGGACGCCGGCTTGGTGTAGCTGGGGTACTCGAGCAGGCCGTCTTCGTGGCTCTCTTCGGTGAGGCTCTCGGGGTTGCCCACGACGCCCGGGACGAGACGACCGATGGCCTCGATCATCGCCGTGACGGCGACCTCGCCACCGTTCAGCACGTAGTCGCCCAGGCTGATCTCGCGCACCGTCGCCCGGGTGGCGGCGTGCTCGACGACGCGCTGGTCGATGCCCTCGTACCGGCCGCAGGTGAAGACCAGGTGCGGAGCGAACGCGAGCTCGCGAGCCGTGGCCTGGGTGAAGGGCGTGCCGGCCGGCGACGGGACGATCATGATCGTGTCGTCGGGCGTGGACGTCTCGCCGAAGACGTGGTCGAGCGCCTCGCCCCAGGGCTCGGGCCGCATGACCATGCCGGCCCCGCCACCGTAGGGGGTGTCGTCGACGGTGCGGTGCCGGTCGTGCGTGAAGTCACGCAGGTCGTGCACCTCGACGTCGAGCAGCTTCTGCTGCCGCGCCTTGCCGAGCAGCGAGATGTCGAGCACCCCGAAGAACTCGGGGAAGATCGACACGATGTCGATGCGCACGGGTCAGCGCTCGTCGTCGGGAGCGGACTCGCCGTCGGAGGCCGGCTCGTCGACACCGTCGGCGACCGACCGGTCGACGTCGTCGGAGGCCGGCTCGTCGTCGGTGTCGTCGGCCAGCTCTTCGAAGAGCCCCTGCGGCGGGGTCACGACGACCACGCCGCCCTCGACGTCGACCTTCGGCACGAGGGCCGATACGAACGGGACGAGGACTTCGCCCGACGCGGTGTCGACCGCGAGCAGGTCTTGGGCCGGCAGGTGGTCGACCCGGGCCACGGTGCCCACGACGACGCCGTCACGCTCGACGCGGAGGCCGACCAACTGGTGGTCGTACCAGGCGTCGGCCTCGTGGGGCAGTTCGTCGGCGTCCTGGTCGACCCAGAGGATCGCCTTGACGAGCGACTCGGCCGCCGTGCGGTCGTCGACCCCGTCGAAGAAGCCCACCGGGTGGCTGTTGTACCAGCGCAGCTCGGTGAGGGTGAGGGTCTTGTCGTGCCAGGCGCTGTCGGCGGGCACCTGGAGGCGGAACACGGCACCCGGCACGAAGCGTTGCTCGGGGGTGTCGGTGAAGAGTTCGAGCTTGAGGGCGCCCTTGAGGCCGTGGGCCTTGGTCAGGCGCCCCACCCGGAGTTCGGTCTTGCGGTCGGACGGCACGGTTCTAGAGATCGCCGTCGACGACGTCGACCCGGACCCGCTTGCCGTCGGCCAGCGCGGTGATCAGGGTCCGGAGGGCCTTGGCGGTGCGACCGGCACGGCCGATGACGCGACCGAGGTCGTCCGCGTGGACGTGCACCTCGAGGACGTCGCCTCGTGGGGAGTTCTTCTCCACGACCTGCACCTCGTCCGGGTGATCGACGATCCCCCGGACGAGGTGTTCGAGTGCAGGTGCGAGCACCGACTACGCCTCGGTGGTCTCGGCGTCGTCGCTGGACTCGGCGGGAGCCTCGGCCTTGGCCGCGGGCTTCTCGGTCTTGGGCACGAGGACCGGCTTCTTCTTCTCGTCGGCGACGAAGGCCTCTTTCGGAGCCTTGGTCTTGACGGTGCTGACGGCGTCGGCGTCGCCCTTGAACTTGCCCCAGTCGCCCGTGAGCTTCAGCAGAGCGGCGACTTGCTCGGTCGGCTGAGCGCCGACGCCGAGCCAGTACTGCGCACGCTCGGACTCGACCTCGATGAACGAGGGCTCCTCGGTGGGGTGGTACTTGCCGATCTCTTCGATGACGCGACCGTCACGCTTGGTGCGCGAGTCGGCGACGACGATGCGGTAGTAGGGGGCGCGGATCTTGCCCATGCGCTTGAGACGGATCTTGACAGCCACAATTCTCCTGTGTGATGTGATGTGGGCGAGTTGCCAGCCGTGAGCGTGGGGGCACACTCGGCTCGAAAGCTCTGATGGGAGTCGAACGTCGTCTGATTAGAGGGTCGGACGACAGAAGACTCGACCTCCCATTGTTGCAGACGAAAGGCCATCTGCACGAATTGCGTCGCATCGTGTCCGACACCGCGCCTCCTCGGCGTCACCGGACGTCACGGGCGGCGCAGGCCGGCCCGCCGGACGGCCCCGACCGGCACCCGACTGGCAGGATGGAACCGCCCTGACGCCCACGGGAAGGCCACGCGGATGCGCATCGATTTCACGACCTCAGAGCGGTCGACCCTCGGCGTCGAGTGGGAACTCGCCCTCGTCGACCACGAGTCGGGAGAACTGGCGCCGCACGCCCCGGCGATCCTCGCCGACCTGGCCCACGTCAACGACGGCGGTCCGGAACGGTTGACCACCGAACTGCTCACCAACACGGTCGAGGTCGTCACGGGCGTGCACCGCCGGGTCGCCGACGCCGTCGACGACCTCCGGGGCACGATCGACCTGGTCCGGGGCCCGGCCTCCATGCTCGGCGCCGACCTCATGTGCGCCGGGACGCATCCCTACAGCCGCTACGCCGACCAGGAGGTGACGCCCGACAAGGAGCGTTACGCCACCCTGATCGACCGGACGCGGTGGTGGGGCCGCCAGATGATGATCTGGGGCGTCCACGTCCACGTCGGCATCGACGACCAGGACAAGGTGCTGCCCATCCTCAACGGCATGCTCACCTACCTGCCGCACTTCCAGGCGCTGACGGCGTCGAGCCCGTTCTGGGTCGGCGAGGAGACCGGGTACGCCTCGAACCGCGCCCTGATGTTCCAGCAGCTCCCGACGGCGGGCTTGCCGCCCCAGTTTGCGACCTGGTCCGAGTACGAGGCCATGGTCGCCGACATGACCCACACCGGCGTGATCGACGACCACAGCGAGTTGCGCTGGGACCTCCGCCCCTCACCGAAGTGGGGCACCCTCGAGACGCGCGTCTTCGACGGCATCGCGACGACCGACGAGCTCGCCGCCGTGACGGCACTGGTGCAGTGCCTCGTCGACGACATGTCCGAGCGACTCGACCGCGGCGAGACCCTGACGAGCATGCAGCCGTGGTTCGTCCGCGAGAACAAGTGGCGCGCCGCCCGCTACGGCATGGACGCCATCGTGATCCAGAACGCGGCCGGCGACGAACGACTGGTGACGGACGACCTGCGCGAACTCGTGACGTCGCTCGAGCCGGCGGCCGAACGCCTCGGCTGCCTCGACGAACTGCACTCGCTCGCGACGATCACCGACCGCGGGGCCAGCTACCAGCGCCAGCTCACCGTCGCCGCCGCGCACGGGGGCGACCTGCGCCCCGTCGTGGCGTCGCTGGTCCGCGAGTTCGACGAAGGGCTGTCCGCAGCCGAGTGACCAGCCGCCTGCGGTGCGGCGGGAACACGACGACGCCCGCCCCGCAGCAGGCGGGGCGGGCGTCGAGGACCGTCAGGAGGCGCGGGTCGGCTCAGCCGCGTCCGAGCATCTTCTGCAGCGACGCGAGTTCTTCGGGCGAGGGCGCCGCGCCACCCGCGGCGGCCCCGCCGCCGCCGAGCCCGAAGCCCGAGCCGCCCGGAGCCGAGGACGCCGACCTGGCACCCGTGGTGAGGGCGGCGTTCTGTGCGGCACGCTTGGCCGGGTTGCCGGCCTTGGAGCCCTTCTTCTTGGGCTGCGCCTTCTTGCCGGCGTACGAGGCCCCGGGGATCGGCCCCATGCCGGGCACCTGGGGCACGCCGCCCTTGGCGACGGTCTTCATCATCTTCGACGCCTGCTCGAAGCGCTGGACGAGCTGGTTGACGTCGGTGACCGTCATGCCCGAACCGCGGGCGATGCGGAGGCGACGCGAGCCGTTGAGCAGCTTGGGCATCGCTCGCTCTTGCTTGGTCATCGACTGGATGATCGCCTCGGTGCGGACGATCTCGCGTTCGTCGAAGTTCTCGAGTTGCTCGCGCATGCCCTTGGCACCCGGCAGCATCCCGAGCATGCCCTTGATCGAACCCATCTTGCGCAGCTGCTGCATCTGCGTGAGGAAGTCGTCGAGCGTGAAGGAGTCGGTCGCGATCTTCTGCGCGACCGCCATCGCCTCTTCTTCGTCGAAGGCCTGCTGGGCCTGCTCGATGAGCGAGAGGATGTCGCCGAGGTCGAGGATGCGGCTCGCCATGCGGTCGGGGTGGAACGGCTCGAAGTCGTCGAGCGACTCGCCCGTCGAGGCGAACATGATGGGGCGGCCGGTGACCGAGGCCACGCTGAGTGCGGCACCACCGCGGGCGTCTCCGTCGAGCTTGGAGAGCACGACGCCGGTGAAGTCCACCCCGTCTTGGAAGGCCTTGGCGGTCGCGACGGCGTCCTGACCGATCATCGCGTCGATGACGAAGAGCACCTCGTCGGGATCGACCGCCTTGCGGATGTTCGCGGCCTGCTTCATGAGCTCGGCGTCGACGCCGAGACGGCCGGCCGTGTCGACGATGACCGTGTCGTACTGCTTGTCGCGGGCGTACTTGATGGCCTGCTTCGCGACCTTGACGGGGTCGCCGACGCCGTTGCCCGGCTCGGGCGCGAAGACGTGGGCGCCGGCCTGCTCACCGACGACCTGCAGCTGCGTCACCGCGTTGGGGCGCTGGAGGTCGGCCGCCACGAGCATGGGCGTGTGGCCGTCCTTCGCGAGCCACTTGGCCAGCTTGCCCGCGAGGGTCGTCTTGCCGGCACCCTGGAGGCCCGCGAGCATGATCACGGTCGGCGGGTTCTTCGCGAACTCGAGCCGGCGCTGCTGACCACCGAGGATCTGCACCAGTTCTTCGTTCACGATCTGGACGACCTGCTGCGCCGGGTTCAGCGCCTTGCTGACCTCGTCGCCGAGGGCGCGGTCGCGGACCGTGTTCGTGAAGGCCTTGACGACGTCGAACGCGACGTCGGCGTCGAGCAGGGCACGACGGATCTCACGCACGGTGCCGTCGACGTCGGCGGGGCTCAGCTTGCCCTTGTTGCGGAGGTTCTTGAACGTTTCCGCGAGGCGGTCGGAGAGGGTTCCAAAAGTGGCCATGGTGCGCCCATCTTAACCGACCGTCGGCCTCCTGTGCTGCGTGGCCGCGCCTCCTCGGTCCGTCGTTGTTGTACCGAGTGCATCAATGGGCTTAGCCTCGGGGTGTGACCACGACGCGACGCACGGGCCTCACGGGCCCGCCACTCGACTACGACGAGGGCCTGCGCCTGCAGCGCGAGCTGCACGCCGACGTCGTGGCCGGCCGACTGGACTCGGCCCTCGTCCTCTGCCAGCACCCGTCGGTGTACACGGCGGGCACGCGGACGCAGCCCGCCGACCTGCCGCGCGACGGCTCCCCCGTGACCCGGGTGGACCGCGGCGGACGCATCACGTGGCACGGCCCCGGCCAGCTCGTGGCGTACCCGATCGTGCGCCTGCCCGAACCGCTGGACGTCGTCGCCCACGTCCGGGCGCTCGAGGCGTGCCTGATCGCCGTGTGCTCGGGCGTCGGGGTGTCGGCCGTCCGCGTCGAGGGGCGCAGCGGCGCCTGGGTGCGCAGACCGCTCGGCGACGAGAAGGTCGCGGCGGTCGGCGTGCGGGTCGCCGAGGGAGTGACGATGCACGGCGTCGCCCTCAACTGCGACGCCGACCTGTCGTCGTACGCCGGGATCGTGCCCTGCGGCATCACCGACGCCGGCGTGACCAGCCTGACCCGCGCCTCCGGGAGGCGCGTGGCCGTGACCGACGTCGCGGACGCCCTCGAGACCTCCCTGACCGCCTACCTGACCAGCCTCGAGACCGCCGGCCGCGTGCCGGCCCGAACCGACCCCGTGGGAGCCCACCGATGACGACGACCGCCCCCGAGGGACGACGCCTGCTGCGCGTCGAGGCCCGCAACGCCGAGACCCCGATCGAGAAGAAGCCGACCTGGATCAGGACGACCGCGAGGCAGGGCCCCGAGTACCGCGCCCTGACCGAGCTCGTGGTCGACAAGAAGCTGCACACGGTCTGCCAGGAGGCCGGCTGCCCGAACATCTTCGAGTGCTGGGAGGACCGCGAGGCCACGTTCCTGATCGGCGGCTCGCAGTGCACGCGGCGCTGCGACTTCTGTCAGATCGACACGGGCAGGCCGAGCCCGATCGACCGCCGCGAGCCCCTCTCGGTCGCGGAGTCGGTGCGCGAGATGGGGCTGCGCTACGCGACCGTCACGGGCGTCGCGCGCGACGACCTGGACGACGGAGGCGCGTGGCTCTACGCCGAGACCATCCGTCGCATCCACGAGCTGAACCCGGGCACGGGCGTCGAGATCCTCGTCCCCGACTTCAACGGTCGCCCCGAACTGCTCGCGCAGGTCTTCGACGCCCGTCCCGAGGTCTTCGCCCACAACGTCGAGACCGTGCCGCGCATCTTCAAGCGCATCCGCCCCGCGTTCACCTTCGAGCGGTCGCTCGACGTCATCCGGCAGGGGCACGACGCCGGCCTGGTCACCAAGTCGAACCTCATCCTCGGCATGGGCGAGGAACGCGACGAGGTGATCGACGCCCTCGAGCGCCTGAGGGAGGCGCACACCGACGTCATCACGCTGACCCAGTACCTGCGTCCCAGCCCGCGACACCTGCCGGTGGCGCGATGGGTGCACCCGGACGAGTTCGTCGACTTCCGAGAGATCGCGGAGGACATGGGGTTCAGCGGCGTGCTGGCCGGGCCGCTCGTGCGCTCGTCGTACCGGGCGGGCCGCCTCTGGGCGAGGGCGACCGAGGCGCGGGGCGAGGTCGTGCCCGAGGCCCTGCGACACCTGCTCGAGGCCGGGGCCGGGCGCCAGGCCGTGTGACCCGTGCCCGCCGGGGCTCGCTACGCGATGAGGTTCTGGACGAACACGTGCGGCGTGAAGCCCGTGAGGTCGCCGATGCCCTCGCCCTGCCCGACCAGCTTGATCGGGATGCCCGTCTGTTCTTGCACCGCGAGGACGAAGCCGCCGCGGGCCGAACCGTCGAGCTTCGTCAGCACGAGGCCCGTGACCCCGGCGTGCTCGATGAAGGCCTGCGCCTGGGCGAGGCCGTTCTGACCCGTCGTCGCGTCGAGCACGAGCAGCACCTCGGCGATCTCGGTCTGCTTCTCGACGACGCGCTTGATCTTGCCGAGCTCGTCCATCAGGCCCGACTTCGTCTGCAGGCGCCCGGCGGTGTCGATCAGGACGATCTCGATGCCCTCGCGCATGGCGAGCTCGACCGTCTGGAACGCCACGGACGCGGGGTCCTGCCCCTGTTGCTGCGGGCGGACGATGCGCGCTCCCGCCCGATCGGCCCAGGTCGCGACCTGCTCGACGGCCGCGGCCCGGAACGTGTCGGCCGCGCCCACGACGACCGAGCGGTCGTAGTTGCGGAGGAACTTGGCGAACTTGCCGATGGTGGTCGTCTTGCCGACGCCGTTGACGCCGACCATGAGCACGACGGCGGGTCGCGCGCTGAGCTTGAGGGTCGAGTCGAGCTTGGAGAGGCGCTCTTCGAGGGTCTCGCGCAGCATGCGCTTGAGGTCGGCGGGGTCGGTGGTCGAGTAGCGCTGCACCTTCGCCTGCAGGTCGTCGATGATCTGCTCGGTCACGTCCGGGCCGAAGTCGGCGCCGATCAGGGCGGCCTCGAGGTCGTCCCACGTGGTCTCGTCGATCGTCTTCTTGGCGAACATGCCACGGAGGGCACCGGAGAGGGACCAGGGAGAAGCCATGCGGGCCAGCATATTCGGCCCCGGGCGAGACCGCGGACGTGCAGAGGCTGTAAGCTCGCCAGGTTGAAGGGGAGTACTCCCACGCGGTGGCGTCGTCAATACGGAAGAGACCGATCTCGACCCGGTGCACCGGTTCGCAGCCGTCCTGATCAGGACGCGTCGCGAGTGGAGGAGACCTTCGGTACCCGCTGCGTACTGGAGGTACACACATGGACGTCCACTTCTTGACCTGGGCGATCACCATCGCCGGCATCATCGGCCTGCTGTTCTTCGACTTCTTCAGTCACGTGCGCACGCCGCACGAGCCGACCATCCGCGAATCGGCCATCTGGTCGGGCGTCTACATCGGCATCGCCGTCCTGTTCGGCGTCGGGGTCGGCGTCTTCTCGAACTGGACCTTCGGTGGCGAGTACTTCGCCGGCTACATCACCGAGAAGGCCCTCTCGGTAGACAACCTGTTCGTCTTCCTCATCATCATGACGAGCTTCGCGGTGCCCCGCATCTACCAGCAGAAGGTGCTGCTCGTCGGCATCGCCATCGCCCTGCTGTCGCGTGGTCTGTTCATCGCGGCGGGCGTCGTCATCATCGAGAACTTCTCGTGGGTCTTCTACCTCTTCGGCATCCTGCTCTTCTGGCTCGCCTACAGCCAGGTCAAGGGCGGCCACGGCGACGACGAGAAGGACGAGGCGGACAGCAAGCTCATCCGTGCCCTGCGCCGCGTCATCCCCACCTCGCAGGACTACGACGGCCAGAAGCTGACCACCAAGGTCGACGGCAAGCGCCTCTTCACCCCGCTCTTCCTCGTGATGGTCGCGATCGGCCTGACCGACGTGCTCTTCGCGCTCGACTCGATCCCGGCCATCTTCGGCCTCACGCAAGAGGCCTACATCGTCTTCACGGCGAACGCGTTCTCGCTGCTCGGCCTGCGCCAGCTGTACTTCCTCATCTCGGGCCTGCTCGAGCGCCTCGTCTACCTCGCCCAGGGCCTCGCGGTCATCCTCGCCTTCATCGGCGTCAAGCTGCTGTTCCACGCCCTGCACGTCAACGAGGTGCCGTTCATCAACGGCGGCGAGCCGATCACCTGGATCCCCGAGATCCCGATCTGGTTCTCCCTCGGCTTCATCGTGCTGACGATCGCCGTCGCGACCGTCGCCAGCCTCGCGAAGACCCGACGGGACGCCCGCGCGAAGGCCGGCGTCACGGCGAGCACCGACGACGACCACTGATCCCCCGACGGGCGGCCCCCACCGGGGCCGCCCGTCGCCACTCCCCCGCGGCACCCCCGCGGCCGCACCACGGAACGGAACACCCCGATGCGCCTCGAACTCATCCGCCACGGTCAGACCGACTGGAACCTCGCCGACAAGCTCCAGGGCTCCTCGGACATCCCCCTGAACGACACGGGCCGCGGCCAGGCCCTCGAGGCGGCTCGCCTGCTGGCCGGCGTCGAGTGGAGCGCCATCGTGTCGTCGCCGCTCTGGCGTGCCCGCGAGACCGCGGAGATCATCGCCGCCGAACTGGGCATCGAGCTGGGTGACGCCTACGACGAACTGATCGAGCGCGACTACGCTTCGCACGAGGGCCGCACCCCCGAGTCGCCGATCCCCGACCAGCCGAACGCGGACTACCCCGACATCGAACCGCGCGAGTCGGTGGCGGCCCGCGGACTCGGCGCCCTCGAGATGATCCGCGACACGCGGCTGCCCCTCGACGGTGACGACGCCCACATCGTCGTCGTCTGCCACGGCACGATCATCCGGTTCACCCTCGCCGAGATCCTCGGTCGCGAGGTGCCGCACATCGAGAACGCCGCGGCGAACACGGTCGAGTGGGACGGCACCGCCTGGCACGTGCTGAGCATCAACGGTGGGGTCGTCGACACGCCGATCGACTGACACCCCGGTGCCCCACGGGGCGCGACGAGAACGCAGGAGGCGCGGCCACGCAGGTCGCGCCTCCTGCGTTTCACGTCGGGGCCGGGCTCAGGAGGCGTCGGCGATGTCGCGCTCGGCCGTGCCGCCCGCGGCGGTGCCGGGCTCGGCGACGACGCGCTGGCCGACGACGGCACTGACCCCGTCCTGACGCATCGAGACGCCGTAGAGCGCGTCGGCGATCTCCATCGTGCGCTTCTGGTGCGTGATGACGATCAGTTGGCTCGACTCGCGGAGGTCCTCGAAGATCGTCAACAACCGGCCGAGGTTGGCGTCGTCCAGGGCCGCCTCGACCTCGTCCATGATGTAGAACGGGCTCGGCCGGGCCTTGAAGATCGCGATCAGCAATGCCACGGCGGCCAACGACCGCTCGCCCCCGGACAACAGCGACAGCCGCTCGATCTTCTTGCCGGCAGGCTTCACCGTCACCTCGATCCCGGTCGCCAGCAGGTCGTCGGGGTCGGTCAGGTGGAGCGAACCGCTGCCCCCCGGGAAGAGGATCGGAAAGACCCGGTCGAAGGCGGCCTGGGTGTCGGCGAACGCGCTCGCGAAGATGGTCTGCATCTTGTCGTCGATCTCGTCGATGATCGTCAGCAGGTCCGCGCGGGTGCCGGTCAGGTCGGCGAGCTGCTCGGTCAGGAAGAGGTGGCGCTGCTCGAGCGCCGCGAACTCCTCGAGGGCCAGGGGGTTCACCCGGCCGAGCCGGGCGAGCTTCTTCTCGGCCACGGCGAGCCGGCGCTGCTGCGTCGCGCGATCGAAGGGCACGCCCCGAGGAGGCGCGGTGGCGGCCCCGGCGAGGGTCGCGTCGTCGAGGTCGGCGGCACCGTCGGGTCCGCGGGCGGCACGGCCAGCGCCCTCCCCCGTGGCGTCGTCCTCGCCCGTGGCGTCGTCCTCGCCCGCGGCGTCGACGTCGACCAGGTCGACCTCGTCGTCCACGGACGGGCGGGTCGCGACCTCGTCGTCGCTCGGCACGAGCACGTGCGGTCCGTACTCGGCGACGAGGACGTCCTCGACGAGGCCGAGCTCGGAGCCGGCCCGTTCGAGCAGCCCGGACAGGTGCAGCGTCTTCTCGTAGATCTCCATCTCGAGGCCGTGCACGCTCTCGGTCACGGTGGCGAGCCGGTCGCGCAGCTCGCGCTCGGCTCCGCGGAGCGCCTGCAGCTCGGTGTTCTGCTCGGTCCGGGCCGCCTCGGCCTTCGCCAGGACCGCGCGCGCCTCGGCCACCGACCGGGCCGCGGCGTCCAGGGTCGGCGGCAGGGCCTCGAGCACCGACGACGTGGCGGCCATCTGGCGATGCCGCACCACCGTCTGACGGGCCTGGAGTTCGGCGGCCGCCCGTTGCTCGTCGAGTTGACGCTGCAGGGCCTCGGCCCGGGCGATCTCGGCCCGGACCCGTTCGCGGACGGTCTCGAGGGCGATGCGGCGCTCGGTCTCGACGGCGCGCGCCGTCTCGACCTCGGCCAGCAGGCCGTCGCGCGCCGACGCGTCGAGCAGCGGACGCGGGCGGGCGGCGTGTTCGTCGTGGGCGGCCGCGGCGGCGTCGACGGCGCGGCTCGCGGCGTCGACGGCCTCGACCGACGCGTCGAGCGCGACCGAGAGCCGATCGACCTCGGCCTCGGCGGCCTCGACCCGGGCACGCAGACGACCGAGCTGCTGCCCGTGGGAGGTGACCCGCGCCTCCTCGTCCCGGGCGGCGGCCGCTGCCTCTTTCGCGCGTGTGCGCGTCGTGGCGAGCCGTTCCCGGAGCTCGGCGAGCCCGGGAGCGAGCCGCTCGATCTCGGTGGCCACGCCGGTGAGCCGCTCGGCGGCCGCATCACGCTCGGCGACGAGCTCGAGACGCGACCGCTCGACGCCCGACCCGCCGCGCAGCACGTAGTCGGTCAGCACCTCGCCGGCCCGCGTGATGACGGTCACGGGGACCGGGTGGCCGGCGAGTGCCCGCCAGGCCGAGCGAGCGACCGCGAGGTCGTCGGCCACGACGGTGGCGGCCAGCAGTCCCAGCACCCCGGGAGGCGCGGTGACGACGGCCGTGGCGGCGACGGTCCCGGCCGGGAGGTCGACGTCGAGCGTCGACCGGGGCCGCTCGGGCTCGGCCACGACGACCTCGACACGACCGAGCTCGGCCTCGGTGGCGTGCGCGACCGCATCGACGGCGGCCTCGACGTCGTCGGCCAGCACCGAGTCGACCACGCTGCCGAGCGCCGCCGCGACGGCGGCCTCGTAGCCGGGACTCACCTGCACGTGCTCGGCCACCAGGCCGCGGATGCCCGGTCGGCCCGCGGCGACCAGGGCGGCCGTGGCGTCGTTCTGGTCGAGGGCCAGCGAGAGCGCGCTGCGGCGGGCCGCGAGGGCGTCGCGCTCACGCTCGGCCGCGTGCAGGCGGTCGCGCCGCTCGTCGACGCTCGCCGTGAGGCTCGACAGCTGTTCTTCGGCCTCGGCCTGGACGGCGGCGTGGTCGACGCCGTCGGCGTCGGCCCGCGGGGACCGCTGCTCGAGCTCGGCGTACTCGGCCCGCCCGGCGTCGCGACGCGCCTCGGCGGCCTCGAGTGCCGCGCGCTGCCGCAGCTGCTCGCCCCGGACGGCCGCGAGCCCCGACCGTGCCGCCTCGAGGGCGCCGCGCAGGCGGGTCGCCTCGAGGTCGTGCTGCGAGACGAGGACGCTCTGGGCCTGGATCTCGACGTCGAGGGCGTCGAGGGAGGCCCGGGCCGTGGCCAGGTCGGCCCCGGCCTGTCCCACCGCCGCCTCGGCCTGCGAGACGTCGCCGCGCAGGCGCTCGGCCTCGTCGCGGGCGTCGGCGACCATGCCCGAGCTGACGGTGGTCGCCACGGCGGGTCGGTCCCCCTGCTGGGCGAGCAGCTGGAGTCGCTGCTGCGCGAGGCTCGACAGGCTGCGCAGGCGCTCGTGGACCGACTCGAGTCCGAAGACCACCCGGCGGGCCTCGTCGACGGCGTCGCCGACCATGGCCTGCTCGAGGCGGTGCTCGCGCTGCTTGTTCTCGTCCAGGCGGCCCTGCAGGACGAGGCGCTCGCTCTTGCGCTCGGCCTCGCTGCTCGACCGGGCCGTGAGCGACTCGCGGAGGGCGACGACCTCGTCGGCCAGCAGACGGGCGCGGGCGTCGCGGACGACCGCCGCGATGGTCTGCGCCTCGCGGGCGATCTCGGCCTGGCGCCCGAGCGGCTTGAGCTGACGACGGATCTCGCCCGCGAGGTCGCTGAGGCGCGTGAGGTTCGTCTGCATGGCCTCGAGCTTGCGGAGGGTCTTCTCCTTGCGACGACGGTGCTTGAGGATGCCGGCGGCCTCCTCGACGAAGCCCCGGCGGTCCTCGGGAGTGGCGCGCAACACGGCGTCGAGCTGCCCCTGCCCCACGATGACGTGCATCTCGCGGCCGAGGCCGGAGTCGCTGAGGAGCTCTTGCACGTCGAGCAGTCGACAGCCCTCGCCGTTGATGGCATACTCGCTGCCCCCGTTGCGGAAGAGCGTCCGACTGATCGTCACCTCGGTGTAGTCGATGGGCAGCGCCCCGTCGGAGTTGTCGATCGTCAACACGACCTGCGCCCGACCGAGCGGACCGCGGGTCGACGTGCCGGCGAAGATGACGTCCTCCATCTTGCCGCCGCGCAGGTTCTTCGCCCCCTGCTCGCCCATCACCCAGGCGAGGGCGTCGACGACGTTGCTCTTGCCCGAACCGTTCGGGCCGACGACGCAGGTGACCCCCGGCTCGAAGGCGAACGTGGTCGCGGAGGCGAACGACTTGAAGCCCTTGAGCGTGAGGCTCTTCAGGTACATGCGCCGCGCCTCCTCGGGACTCGTGACGGGTGGTGACCCGCGCTCAAGGATAGGGGCGGAGGCCCCGCGGACCGGGGAGGCGGACGCCCTCGGCCGTCGGGGTTCAGCGCGTGCGCACTCGCTGGCAGCGGGGGCAGAAGTGACTCGACCGGTTCATGAAGGCCTCGCGCACGATGAGCGTGCCGCACCGTGGGCACGGACGCCCCTGCTGCCCGTACGCGGCGAGGCTGTGGCTGAAATAGCCCGACTGGCCGTTGACGTTGACGTACTGGGCGTCGAAGCTCGTGCCCCCCTCGCCGAGGGCCTTGAGCAGCACGACCCGCACCTCGGCCAGCAGCACCCGCGCCCGAGCCCTCGACAACGACTCGGTGGGCTGTTCGGGGTGCACCCGCGCGGCCCAGAGGCTCTCGTCGGCGTAGATGTTGCCCACCCCGCTCAGCAGACCCTGGTCGAGGAGCGCCCGCTTCACCGCCGTGCGGCGCTCCAGCAGACGGGTGATCACCCGCGCTTCGTCGAAGGCGGGGTCGAGCGGGTCGCGCGCGATGTGCGAGACCTGCTGCGGGACGCGGCGCACCCAGGCGGCCGGGTCGGCGTCGGTGCCGACGGCCGTGGTGGCGGTCGTGGTGCCGGGTGTGGCCTCCCCCGCGGCCAGGACGTCGGAACCCAGGAGGCGCGGGCCGGCGAACCCCGCCGCGCGCCCGTCCAGGGTGGGCACCGTCTCGTCGAGGGCCATCGAGCCGAAGATGCGCTGGTCGACGAAGGCGAGCCGCACGGGGCCCAGCGACGGGCTCTCGACGTCGAGCCGGATGCGCATCAGACGGTCGGGCTCGGCATCCCGGCTGCGGAGCAAGACCTGCCCGCTCATGCCGAGATGCGCGACCAGGGCCAGGGGTCGCTCGTGCTGCTCGACCGGCTCGAAGGGGAACCAGAGGAACTTGCCTCGACGGACGGCCGAATCGATCGTGCCGCCGACGAGCCGGTCGACGAAGTCGTCGCTCGGGCCACGGTGCCGCTTGAGCGACCGCTGGTCGAGCACCTCGACGGCCGTCACCACGGCACCGGACACCACCGGGTGCAGACCGGCGCGGACGACCTCGACCTCGGGCAGTTCGGGCACGGTCAGTCGACGGAGGCGGCGGCCCGACGGGCAGCGGCGACGCCGGCAGCCGACGCGTTGAGGGACGTCCACGCCCCGAGGGCGGCGGCCATCTCGGCCTGCTTCTTGCTGCTGCCGGACCCCTCGGCGACTCCCTGGTCGTCGCCCAGGGCGACGACGGCGTGGAACCGCTTGTCGTGGTCGGGCCCGCTGTCGGTCACCGAGTACGAGGGCATGCCCCGACCGAGGGTCGCTGCTAGTTCTTGCAGGCTGGTCTTGGGGTCCATCGCGGCGCCGAAGCGATCCGGGTCGACCAGCAGAGGAGCCACGAGACGCAGCACGAGCGCCGTGGCGGCTTCACCGCCGGCCTCGAGGTAGGTCGCCCCGATGATGGCCTCGACCGTGTCGGCCAGGATCGAGTGCTTGTCGCGACCACCGGTCAGCTCTTCGCCGCGACCGAGGCGCAGGTGCGGGCCGAGGCCGATGATCCGCGCCACCTCGGCCAGGGCGACGGTGCTGACCAGGCTGGCCCGACGCTTGGCGAGGTCGCCCTCGTCGAGGTCGGGGTTCTCGGTGAAGAGCATGACCGTGACGGCCTGGCCCAGGATCGAGTCGCCGAGGAACTCGAGGCGCTCGTTGTTGCCCACGCCGCCGTGCTCGTACGAGTACGACCGGTGGGTCAGCGCCTGGTCGATCAGGTCGTCGCTGAGCTCGATCTGCAGTCGGGACAAGAGAACAGCCCGGTCGGCACCAGGGCTCGACTCGGGCTGACTCATGCGCTCACCGCGAGGGTGGACGGGTTCACGTCGGTGATCAGACGTCGGCGACCTTGCGGCCCTTGTACTCCATGTACAGGGCGGTGCCGGCGCTGTCTTCGACGACCTTGGCACGGTGCGGGAGGCTGTAGGTGACCTTGCCGTTCTCGATCGTCTTGACGAGCTGGACCGGCGTGGCCTTCCACTGCGAACGACGAGCGTGCGTGTTGGAGCGTGACTGCTTGCGCTTCGGGACGGCCATGGGTTTCTCTTCTCTCTGTCGGCACCCTCGCGGGTGCCTGGGTCTGACGATGGTGGGTGACGCGGTGGTGTTCAGTGCTGCTCGTCGGCCGGGCGCTGGTCGTCGTGACCGGTGCCCTGTGACGTGCCGTCGGCGGGTGCCGATTCAGCCTGGAACCCTGCCAGTGCCGACCAGCGGGGGTCGGCGATCTCGCGGGGCTGGTAGTCGGGGATGTCGTCCACGCGCTCGCCCGTTTCGGGGTCGAGGCCCGGACAATCCGGCCGACAGACCGGCTGGAAGGGCAGTGACAGAACCACTGCGTCTCTGACCACGGGTTCAAGATCCACGTGATCGTCTTGAACCTGATAGTCAAAAGCTTCGTCGACATCGTACGCGAAAAGCTCGGCGAAATCGACTTCGACGGGCTCGGAGATGTCACGGAGGCACCGGCTGCACTCGCCGACCGCCGTGCCCGACACGTGTGCGGACACCAGGATGCCGTCGTGCAGCCCCTCGAGCTTGACGTCGATCGCGATCTCGGCACCCTTCGGCACCGAGATCTGGCCCTCGCCGAGTTTCTCGGGCACGACGACGTCGAGCTCGTGCTCGCGCATCTCGCCCGGACGGTGCACGAGGTCGAACACCGGGACGGTGTAGGGGGTCTGGGTGAAATGAGGCACGAACGAAGAGTTTACGCCGTCGAGCCGGACGCCGCCTCCGTGCCCCCGACGAGCGACCGCGGCGCGATCGTGGCGGTGAGACGCTGCCCCACGGACGAGGAGGCACGGAGCCCGGCGATGACCCGACGCGCGTCCGCCTGCACCTGTCGGGCGGCCGGTTCGGCTCCGAAGCGCTCGGCCTGCAGGGCGTCCAGCAGCGCGACGGACGCGGCCCGCGCCTCCTGGGCCGTCGCCGTCCGGCGGGGGGACGGTGCCGGTGACGTCGTCGCCGTCGCCGCGGCACCGTCGCCGAGAACCGCGAGTCGCTGCGCCAGCAGGTCGGCGACGGCCGGAGGGGTCATCGCGGCCGTCACCGGGACGGCGAGGTCCCGAGCGGTGTCGACCACCTCGTGCCAGGCGTGCAGGGCCAGGTCGGGAGGCGACGCCGACAGGCGGCGGCGACGGCGACCGGCCCGCAGCCCCGAGGGGACGACGAGGGCCGCCAGTGCGAGCGCCGCGAGCACCGACAGGGCGATCGTCGGCACGGGACCGCCGCCGGCTCCCTGGCCGGAGGCGGTGGACGTCGGCGTGGCACTCGCGCCCGGGGCCGCGCTCGTCGGGGCGGCCGACGCCGAGGGCGCCGTGCTCGCGTCGGGCGAGGTGCTGGCGTCGTCGCTCGGGACGTCGCTCGGTTCGACGCCGGTCTGCTGCAGGTACTGCTGCGGGGCGCCGAGGCCGACAGTCGGCTCGAAGGGGACCCAGCCGAGCCCGGCGAAGTACAGCTCGGGCCAGGTGTGCAGGTCGTCGCTGCTGACCCGGAACGCGGCGTCGTCGCCGACGCCCTGCAGGTCGCCCGGCAGGAAGCCCACGGCCACCCGCGACGGGATGCCCAACGTCCGCGCCATGACGGCCATCGCCGAGGCGAAGTGCACGCAGTACCCGCTGCGGACCTGCAGGAACGTCTCGATCGCGTCGAGGCCGCTGCCGTCGTAGCCGCGCTCGACCGGGGTGTCCTCCGAGTAGGTGAAGTCGCCGTCGCGGAAGAAGTCCTGCAGCTCGACGGCCGCGTCGAAGGGGTTCGCCGAACCGGCCGTCACCTGCGCCGCGAGGTCGGTGACGGATTGCGGCACCTCGTCCACCGAGAGATAGGGCGCCATGTCGGGCCCCGTGTCGTCGAGCGAGGCGACGACCTGCTCGGGGCTGGGATCGACGGGCCGGCTCGTCACCTCGTACTCGAGGCCCTGCGTGCCCTCGGAATCGCTGCGGACGGTGACGCCGCTCTCGTCGACGAACCGCCACCCGTCGTCCAGGCCCTCGATGGTCGCGGGCGGCACCGGCACGGGCAGGTACGGGCTGCGGAGCGCCCCGATCGTGACGTCGGTCGTGACGTCGCGTCGAGCGGTGCCGGGGTCGATGCCGGGAGCGTCGGGCAGCGCGTCGAGCGTGTTGAGCGGGTCGAGCGGCACGTCGGCGGGGCTCCAGGTGCGGCCCGAGAAGTCGACGAGGTCGACGAGCTTGAGGTAGTTGCCCTGCGGGTCGTCGGTCCGGTACGACAGGACGGTGACCGGGGCACCCCGCCGGAGGTCGTCGCCGAGGTCGATGATCGGGTTGACGCCGGTCGCGAGTCCGGTCCCGGTGCCCGAACCGGTCAGCGGCGCCACGCCCGCGAGCGGGACGACGGCCGTCAGCAACCCCGCCACGGCGACCGACGCGGCGGCTCCGACGAGCCCGGCGCGGGAGGGCCGTCGGCCGGTGGAGACCATCAGCAGCACCAGGAAGGCCAGCACGGTGGCCACCACCCAGGGCCAGCTCGTGACGACGCCCGGGACGAAGGTCGGCACCGCCAGCACGAGGGCGGGGAAGACCCCGGTCACGACCGGCAGCTGCCCCACCGACGACAACAGGTCGGTGACGACGGCGACGACGAGCACCGAGAGGGCGACCGTGACCAGCAGGCCGTCGTTGACCTCGACGGGGGCCGAGCCCTCGACGATCGCCGCGTTCGCCTGCGCGGACAGCTCGGGGAGGCGCGCGAACGTGGCCCCCGTCGGCACGACGCCCAGCAGGGCCGTGCCGCCCGAGGCGAAGGCCGTCGTGACGAGGGCGCCCAGCACCGCCCCACCGACGACGCCCAGCCAGGAGGCGCCCCCCAGCGCCCGCACGACGAGGGAACCGCCCAGCACGACGGCGGCCACCACGGCCCCGGCCACCCACCAGCCGATCCCGACGAAGACGGGGTGCAGGCTCGCGAGCGACAGGACGAGCACGAGCCAGAGCAGGGCCGTGGTCTGCCCGCGGACGGCGCCCGCGGGCTCGGCACCGAAGAACCCCGTGCGGGTCGGCGACTCAGTCATCGAGGACTCCCGACGTCGTGATCAGGCGGCCGACGTCGACGCTCGAGTCGGTCTCGACGACCCGCCAGCCCGAGTCGCGCAGCGCACCGGCGACCTCGTCGGGGGCCAGCAGGCGGTCGTCGGCCCGAGCACGACCGTCGGCGGGGCGTGTGGGTCGCGAGGTCAGGCCGGCGCCCAGGGGCAGCGCGGCCGTGACGACGACCGCGACCGCCGACGACCCGGGGGCCCTCGAGGCGACGAGCAGGTCGAGGTCGGGTCGGCCCAGCCCGGAGACGACCGCCACGACGGGCTCGCGGGGTGACGGGGCCGGAGCGGGCGCCCCGGGCGCGTCGTCGAGCCGCAGGTCGGCGAGGTCGTCGAGGAACATCGTGGTCGAGTCGGGATCGTGCCGGGCGACGAGCGTGCCGCCGGGTGTCGTCAGCACGGTCGCCGAGCCCGCGTGGCCCACCTCGACCGCGACCGTCGCGGCGAACGACACCGCCCACTCGAAGGCGTCGCTGACGAGAGGGATCGCGGCCGTCGCCGCCCTGACCCCGACCCTGCTCGTCGGGGGAAGGGTCGGACGGGCGTCCGGCCATCCCTCGGCCGCGACGGCGATGACGACCCGCGCACTCGGCAGTCCGTGCTGCTCCTCTTGCCGGACCATGAGCTCGCCGTGCCGTGCCGTGGCCTTCCAGTGCACCCGTCGCATCGGATCGCCCCGGCGGTACTCGCGGGTGACCGGATCGTCCTCGCCGCCGGCCAGGCTGTGCTCGCGCTGACGCCTCGACCCGTCGCCCAGCGCACGGGACTCGCGGCCGAGTCCCACCTCGACGACCTCGGGCACCACGACGAACTCCGCCACGCCGGCGGCCACGACCCGTCGACGGGCCACGCCGTACGACTCGACGAGGTCGACGTGCAGCGGGCCGATGCGGTGTCGGCCGCGCGGCAGGTCGTGGTGGCGGAAGACCGCCGAGGAGGCGCGGCCCGGCACCAGCAGGACGGCTGCGGCCTCGGCGTCGGACAATCGTCCGAACGGCAGCTGCTCGCGGACCCGCACGGTGCCGGAGGTCCGCCCCCCACGAGGGAGGACCGCGACCGTCTCGACGGCGGACCACCCCGCGACGCCGCGGTCGGGAGTGAAGCGACGGGTGACCCGCACGTCGGCCGTCCGGAACAGCAAGGAGATCGTGACGGCCACGATGAGCACGACCAGGGTCGTGCCGGCGAAGACGAGGGCGGGGGCCTGGAGCAGCCAGCCCACGAGCACGACCAGCACCCCGGCGGCGAGCACGCCGACGCCACGGCCGGTCGGCCTGGGTACCCCACCCCGTCCCATGCTCAGCGCGCGTCGGCCGCGTCGCCGAGCGGGACGGCGGTCTGCTCGACGATCTCGGCCACGAGGTCGTAGGCCGCCGAGGCGGCACCGGCACCGGCTCGACCGGCGAGGATCACCCGGTGACCGAGGACGGGACCGGAGAGGGCGTCGACGTCGTCGGGGACCACGTAGCCGCGGCCGTTGAGCGCGGCCCAGGACTTCGCCGCGCGCATGAGCTGCAGGGTCGCGCGGGGACTGGCCCCGAGCCGCACGTCGGGGTGGACCCGGGTCGCCTGGACGATCCGCACGGCGTACTCCTCGACGGCCTGGGCTGTGTAGACGGTGCGGACGGCCGCGATCATGCGCGTGAGCTCGTCGAGCGACACCAGCGGGCGCAGGGTGTCGAGAGGGCTGACCCGCTCGCGTTGCTGCAGCATGCGCAGCTCGCTGCGGGCGTCCGGGTACCCCAGCGAGATGCGGGCCATGAACCGGTCGCGCTGGGCCTCGGGCAGGTTGTAGGTGCCCTCCATCTCGACGGGGTTCTGCGTGGCCACGACGAGGAAGGGCGACGGGAGGGGATGCGTGATGCCGTCGACCGTCACCTGGCGCTCTTCGAGGCTCTCGAGCAGCGCCGACTGCGTCTTCGGCGAGGCACGGTTGATCTCGTCGCCGATGACGACGTTGGCGAAGACCGGACCGGGCTTGAACTCGAAGCCGCCGCTCTGCCGGTCGTAGACCGAGACGCCCGTGATGTCGCTCGGCAGCAGGTCGGGGGTGAACTGGATGCGGGTCACGGTCGCGTCGACGGCCTTGGCGAGCGCCCGGGCGAGCTGGGTCTTGCCGACGCCGGGGACGTCCTCGATCAGCAGGTGGCCCTCGGCGAGCAACACGGTGAGCGCCGTCGAGATGGCGCCGTCCTTGCCGTCGATGACGGTGGCCACGGCCTCGAGGACGCCCCGTGCCCGCTGCTGGACCTCGTCGAGCGACATCGTGGGACCGGAGCCGGCCGCCCGGACGGCGGCGGGCTCGACGGTGGGGTCGTTGGTCGTGGTCATCGCGGCGTCCTCGTCGGGTGGGGTCGGGGTCAGGTCGTGCTGAGGTAGGCGGCGACGGCCGCCGGCACGTAGGGCGACACGTCGCCGCCGAGCGAGGCCACCTGTCGCACCAGCGAGCTCGACACGTGCGCGTGGGCGGGATCGGGCAGCAGGAAGACGGTCTCGACACCGGCCAGACTGCGGTTCATGATCGCCATCGGGGTCTCGTAGGCGACGTCGACCTGCGAGCGGATGCCCTTGACGAGCACGCTCGCCCCGACCTCGGTGCAGTAGTCGACGAGCAACCCGACGCTCCAGCTATGCACCGTCACGGTGTCGGGCAGCCCCGCCGCCCGAAGCGACTCGGTGAGCAACGAGACCCGCTGCGCCAGGGGCAACAACGCGCTCTTCTCGGGGTTGTGCACCACGAGGACGTGGACCTCGTCGAAGATGTTGGCGGCCCGGGCGATCACGTCCACGTGACCGAGGGTCACCGGGTCGAACGAACCCGGGACGACGGCGATCCTGCTCATCCGGTCACTGTAGCCCGCCGACCCCGGACGGATGCCCAGGGCGAGGACCGGGTCGAGGACGCGTCACGCGTCACGCGTCACCTCCGGCTCAGTTCTTGCCCATGGCCTCGCGGCCCCGGTCGTCGAGGCGCCGCGCGATGGCGGCGGCGAGGGCGGGGTGGTCGACCAGGCGGGGATCGGCGTCGAGGACCTCGGCCGCGTGCTCGCGGGCGAGTCCGATGAGGTCGCCGTCGCGGGCGACCCTCAGCAGCCGGAGCGACGAGCGGCCGCCCGACTGGAGGTTGCCGAGCACGTCGCCCTCTCGGCGCAGGTCGAGGTCGACCTGCGCGAGCTCGAAGCCGTCGAGCGTGGCCGCGACCGCGTTGACCCGCTCGCGGGCCACGGTGTCGGCCGCCGCGTGGGTGACGAGCAGGCAGAGGCCCGGGTGGCCGCCACGGCCGACGCGGCCGCGCAGCTGGTGGAGCTGCGAGACGCCGAAGCGGTCGGCGTCGAGCACGACCATGGTCGAGGCGTTCGGCACGTCGACCCCCACCTCGACGACCGTCGTCGCGACGAGGACGTCGATGTCGCCGGCCGCGAAGCGGCGCATGACGTCGTCCTTCTCGTCGGACGACATGCGGCCGTGCAGGGGCTCGACCCGCAGGCCCTGCAACACGGGGATGGTGGGCACCCGGGCCATGACCCCCTCGACACTGGCGCGTTCCGGCGCCGGTGCGTTGGAGGGCTCGGCACCGTCGTCACCGGGCGCGACCTCGGCGTCGGGCGGGTCGCCCGGCTCGGCCGTCACCGCGTCGATCGCCGGGCACACGACGAAGACCTGTCGCCCCTTCGCGACCTCTTCGGCCGAACGTTGCCAGATGCGGCCGCCCCAGGTCGGGTGGTCGGCCAGGGGGACGACGAACGACTCGATGGGCTGACGGCCCTTCGGCAGCTCGGCGATGGTAGAGACGTCGAGGTCGCCGAAGACCGTCATGGCCACGGTGCGTGGGATCGGCGTCGCCGTGAGGACGAGAACGTGCGGCGGCGTGGCACCCTTCTTGCGGAGCGCCTCGCGCTGGTCGACGCCGAAGCGGTGCTGCTCGTCGACGACGACGAGGCCGAGGTCGAAGAACCCGACGGCCTCGCTGATCAGTGCGTGGGTGCCCACCACGACGTGCGCCTGCCCGCTGACGATGGAGAGCAGTGCCTTCTTGCGCTGGGCCACCGTCATCTGGCCGGTCAGCAGGGTCGGGCGCAGTCGGGCGGCGAGGTCGGGCCCGAGGGTGGCCGTGATCGACCGCAGGTGCTGAGCCGCGAGCACCTCGGTCGGAGCCAGCAGGGCCGACTGCCCACCGCTCTCGGCCACGGCGAGCATCGCCCGGAGGGCGACGAGGGTCTTGCCCGAGCCGACCTCGCCCTGCACGAGGCGGTTCATGGGCACCTCGGCCTCGAGGTCGCGGGTGATCTCGTCGCCGACCAGGCGCTGGTCACCCGTCCGCTCGAACGGCAGGGCCGCGTCGAAGACGGCGAGCAGGCCGTCGGGGGCGGCACGACGGGGGGTCGCGGCCGATCGACGCACGAGGGCCCGCTGTTGGAGCAGCGCGCTCTGCAGCACGAAGGCCTCGTCGAACCGCAGGGTGTCACGAGCCGTGAGGTGGTCACGATCGCTCTCGGGCCGGTGGATGCGCTCGTACGCCTCGGACACGGGCATGAGGTCGAGCTCGGACCGGACCGACGCCGGCACCGCGTCGTCGATCGGCGGCAGTCCGTCGAGCAGCACCTCGACCGACTTCTGCACCTGCCAGGACGCCACGGAGGCGCTGGCCGGGTAGATCGGGATGGGCTGCTTCGCCCACTTCTGGGCCTGCTGGTCGCCGACCCCGGCGACGGCATCGTGCGAGGCGTCGAAGAGCTCGTAGTCGGGGTGCGCGAGCTGACGGAGCCCCCGGTAGTCGCCGACCTTGCCCGCGAAGATGCCGCGGGCGCCGGGCACGAGGTCCTTCGCCCGCCAGGCCTGGTTGAAGAAGGTGAGCGTGAGGATGCCCTGGCCGTCGCCGATGCGCACCTCAAGGATCGACCCGCGCCGGGCCCGCATCGTGCGTTCGCGGACGTCGAGCACCTGGGCCACGATGGTGACGGACTCGCCGAGCGGCAGCTGGTCGAGGGCCGTGAGCTCGCCCCGGCGGGCATAGCGCCGAGGGAAGTGCGTCAGCAGGTCGCCGACCGTGCGCAGGCCGAAGGCCTTCTGCAGGGCGGTGGCCGTCCGGCCGCCGAGGGCCCCGGCCAGCGACGCGTCGAGGGGTGAGTCGGGCACGCACACCACGCTAGCGCGCGCCCCCGACAGCGCCCGCCCCCGGCGGACGCGCCGCCCGGCATCAGAGGGTGAAGGAGTACCCGCCGGAGGCGCGGGTCGCCTTCGCGAGGTCGGCCCCGTGCCCGTCGTCGTTGACCTCGAGGGCCCTCAGCTGCCGCCCCACCCCGCGCGCGGACTGCTTGCAGAAGCCGACGGCGAGGTGACGCTCCGCGTCGGAGTCGGCCCGCGCCTCCTGGAGGGCCGTCGAGGCCCGCGACAGGACGGCCGTCTGCGCGTAGATGCCGCTCGCCGCGTCGGCGAGGCGCTTCTGCACGAGCTGCTTCTCCTGCACCTTCTTGCCGTGCTTGCGGAGGGCGCCCTCGGTGCGCTCGCGCAGCCGCGAGACCTGGTCGCCGAGCTCGGCGGCCTGTTTGGCGAGCGCGGGATGGACCCCGACCGGCCGTTCGGGCCGGATGCGGCGCTGGACGCGGCCCGCGACGTACGGCGCGAGCACCCCGAGCGCCCGCCCCGGGTCGCCGATGCGGAGCGACGCCACGTCGGGCAGCTCCTCGCTGAGCGTCTTGAGGCCGTTGAGGGCGACGAACGCGCGGAGGACGTCGTTGGCCCCCTCGAAGATCGGGAAGATCCGGAAGTCGCGCAGGGCCTTCGACAGCGGGTGACCTTCCATGTACGCCTCGCCGCCGTGCAGCTGGACGGCCCGGTTGAGGGCGTACCAGCCGGTGTCGCTCGCCGCGACCTTGGTCAGGGCGGACTCCAGGGCGAAGTCGGTGTCGCCGCGGTCGACGAGGCCCGTGGTCAGGTACGACATCGATTCGACGCCGTAGATCTGCTGGGTCATCCACGCGAGCTTGTCGCCGACCATCTCGAAGTCCGCGAGCGGTCTGCCGAACTGGTGCCGCGCCTCCGTGTGCTCGAGGCTCAGCTCGAGGAACCGCTTCATGCCGCCCGCGATGGCCGTGCCCATCGACATGCGACCGTTGTTGAGCGTGTTGACGGCGATGCGGAAGCCGTCACCGGGCTCGCCCAGCAGGTTCTCGGCGGGCACGCGGACGTCCTTGAAGTGCACGCGCTGCAGGTGGTTGGCCTTGAGGCCGTGCGTCTCGAACCGCGGGCCGGCGCTCAGCCCCTCCATGCCCTTCTCGACGATCAGCGCGACGTGCCCGAGGTCGCTCTGCGCGAAGACCGTCAGGACGTCCTTGTCGCCGTTGCCGATCCACCGCTTCTCGCCGTTCAGGAGCCAGCTGCCGTCGCTCTGCCGCTCGGCCCGGGTCTCGAGCGCGTAGGCGTCGCTGCCCACGTTCGGCTCGGTGAGCACGAACGCCGCGAGCTTGCGGCCGCTCGCCAGGTCGGGCAGCCAGCGGGCCTTCTGGTCGTCGGTGCCGAAGAGGTGCAGCGGCTTGGTGCCGATCGACTGGTGCACCCCCATCACCGTGGCCAGGGTGCCGTCGACCCGACCGAACTCCTCGTACACGCGGCAGTAGGCGCTCTGGCCGAGCCCGAGGCCGCCGTACTCCTCGGCGACGAAGAGTCCCATCAGGCCCCGCTCGCCCAGCTCGCGCACCAGGTCGTCGCCGATCCACCCCTCGCGTTCGGCCTTCAGCGGGTCGTAGCCGGCGAGCACCTCGCGGGCGGACGCGGACACCGTCTCGACCCGGGACTTCTCGGCCGCCGTCATGTGCGGGTACGGGAAGGCGAGTTCGGAGGCGATGCGCCCCGCGAACAGCGACTTGGTGAACGAGGGCCTCACGGTGCGATCGACGCTGGTCATGGGACCCGATGCTGCCGACGCGGGCGGGCGGCGACAACTCGGTTGTGCAGGTCCGACGACCGGGCGCGGGAGTCGACGGTCGCGCGTTGTCGGGATGCTCGAACCCGACGGGCGACGGGTGGCGGGCGTCGACCTGGCAAGGTTGACCCCATGTCCCGCATCATCTCCGGCTTCGCCGACAACCTCTCGCTCGTCGTCCCCAAGGTCGGGACGCGGCCCACGAGCGACCGGGTCCGCGAGGCGCTGTTCTCGTCGCTGGACGCGCGCGACGAGATCCGGGGTCGGCGCGTCCTCGACCTCTACGCCGGGACGGGCGGCCTCGGGCTCGAGGCGGCGTCGCGAGGAGCCGCCTCGGTCGTGCTGGTCGAGAAGGCCCCCGGCGCCGCGAAGGTGCTGCGTCGCAACGTCGAGTCGGTGCTGGCCCGGGCTCCCCGCCCGCCGCGCGGCACTCCCCCGCGCGTCGACGTCGTGACCCAGCCCGTGCGGTCCTACCTCGAGGGCGGCTCGGCTCTCGTCGACCTCGTCTTCTTCGACCCGCCCTACGAGTTGTCGGCCGCCGACCTCACCGCCGACCTCACGGCCCTGCTGCCCTCGCTCGACGAGCAGGCCCTCGTCGTCGTCGAGCGCGCCTCGCGCGACGGCGAACCGGGCTGGCCCGAGGGCCTCACCCTTGACGTGAAGAAGCAGTACGGCGACACGACCGTCTGGTTCGCGCTGCGCGACTGACCCCCGCAGGAGGCGCGGGTCGGCTCGTCAGCCCTGCGCCCCCGACCACAGGCGGTACGGGTCCCACCCGCCGGCCTCGCCGGGTTCGGAACCGTCGAGGGTGACGCGGGGCGCGCCTCCTGCCGGGTCACGGACCGTGCCGACGGCGCGGAACCCACCGGGCAACGCCACGTCGGGCGGGAACGTGGCGAACAGGGAGTGGTCCTCACCACCCGAGAGCGCGAGCCGTGGGTCGTCGCCGAGGGCAGGGCCCCACAGGTCGACCACGACACCGCTGGCGCGGGCCACCCGACCGGCGTCGAGGGCGAGGCCGTCCGACAGGTCGAGCATGGCGGTCGCCCCTGCCAGCGCCGCCGAGCGGCCGTCGGCCACGGGCGGGGTCGGGGCGAGGTGCCAGCCGACGTCCGGGTCGCGCTCGCGCAGGGCGGCGGCCGCGGCGGTGTCGGGCGACCCGTCGTGGTCGACGCCGAGACGGAACAGCAGGTCGAGCCCCCGCGCCGAGCGGCCGAGCGCGCCCGACACGGCGACGACGTCGCCGACGCGCGCCCCGTCCCGCCGCACGGGCGCGCGCCCCTCGAGGTCACCGAACGCCGTCACCGCGACCGTGAAGGTCGGCGACACCGAGAGGTCGCCGCCGACGACCCCCGCGCCCGGGGCCATCACGGAACACCCCGCGCGCAGACCGTCCGCGAAGGCCTCGAGTTCGGTGACGCCCGTGTCGCCGGGCACCGCGAGGGCGACCACCAGCGCCGTGGGCCGAGCGCCCATCGCCGCGACGTCGGACAGGTTCGACGCCGCGGCCTTCCAACCGAGGTCGTACGACGTCGACCACGCGCGCCGGAAGTCGGGGCCGTGCACCATGAGGTCGGTCGTCACGACGAACCGACCGTCGGGCGCCGCGACGACGGCGGCGTCGTCACCGGGACCGAGCAGCGTGTCGTCGCCGCGGGGCAGGCGGGGCAGGATGCGGGCGAGGGTGGCGAGCTCGCCGACGCCCTCGACGGTGTCGGCGTCGTCCGGGCGGGGGTCCGTGGAGCGTCGTTCCATGTGCTGAACGGTAGCCTGGATGCGATGTCGAACCCGTCCTCGCGCCTCACCGCGCGCCTCCGTCCCCGCCTTCGCGTCCCGGCCCTCGTGCTCGTCGGGGCCGGTCTCGCGACGACGCTCGTCGGCTGCTCGCAAGCGGTCCCGATGCAGCCCGCCGCGGGGGCGAACGACCCGGCCTGCGCGCAGGTCACCGTCCACCTGCCCGAGGTCGTCGACGACGGTCAGGACCGCCGCGAGACCGACGCGCAGGCGACCGGCGCCTGGGGTTCGCCGACGAGCGTGCTGCTGCACTGCGGCGTCGAGACGCCCGCCGTGTCCGACCTGCCCTGCTACGACATCCAGGGCGTGGACTGGCTCGTCGACCAGGACCCCGACGACGCCGAGACCTCGATCCTCACCACGTACGGCCGTGAGCCGGGCGTGCAGGTGATCGTCGACACCACCAAGGCGAACGGCGGCAACGTGCTGCGCGACCTGGCCGACTCGGTCGGCTACCTGCCGAACGACGGCAAGGAGTGCGTCGGCGCGGGCGACCTGCCGGGCTCGGCCGGATCGGCCGACGACCCGTCGGCGACACCCACGCCGTAGGCCCGGTGGCCGGGACGGACGGGTTCCGTCAGCGCTCGGTCTCGAGGCCGAGGGCGATGAGCTCGTCGATCAGCTCGGGGTAGCTGAGGCCACTCGCGAGCCAGCAGGCGGGGAACATCGAGATGGGCGTGAAGCCCGGCATCGTGTTGACCTCGTTGACGACCCAGCCGTCCTCGGTCAAGAAGAAGTCGACGCGGGCGAGGCCCGTGCCGTCGATGGCCTCGAAGGCCAGAGCGGCGAGACGCTGCATCTCGGTCAGGTCGCCGGGTGCGAGGTCGGCGGGGCAGACCAGGTCGGCCCCGGGGGCGCCGAGGTACTTCGACTCGAAGTCGTAGAACGTGTCGCCGGCGAGGACGATCTCGCCCGCGACCGAGGTGCGGGGAGGCGCGCCGTCGCGTCCGCCGAGCACGGCGCACTCGATCTCGCGGCCGACGACCGCGGACTCGACGAGCACCTTGTGGTCCTCGGCGAAGGCCTTGCGCATGGCCGCCGGGAGGCCGGCGGGCGAGTCGACGCGCGACACCCCCACGCTCGACCCGGCTCGGGCGGGCTTGACGAACATCGGGTAACCGAGCGCCTCGACGTCGGCGGCCACTCGCTCGGGCGCGGCGTCCCAGTCCCGACGACGCACGGTGCGCCAGGGGGCGACGACCACGCCGGCGGCCTGCAGCACGGTCTTGGTGAAGTGCTTGTCCATGCCGAGCGACGAGGCGAGCACGCCCGCGCCGACGTAGGGCAACCCGGTCAGCTCGAGCAGACCCTGCACCGTGCCGTCCTCGCCGAACGGACCGTGCAGGATCGGGAACACCACGTCCACCTCGCCCAGCAGGCGCGTCGTGCCGTCGGGCTCGGTGACGGTCAGCTCGCGGGTGGTGGACGACTCGGGCCAGTGGATGCGGGTGCCGTTGTCGACGACGGTCGGCAGCGTCTCGGCGTCGAGCTCGAACCGTGCCGCGTCGTCGGGCTGGAGCGTGAACGCCCCCTCGACGGTGATGCCCACGGGCACCACGTCGTAGCGGGAGCGGTCGATCGCCGAGAGGACTCCCCCGGCCGTCGCGCAGCTGATCGAGTGCTCGCTCGAGCGGCCGCCGAAGAGGACGACCACGACGGTCTTCGCCACCCCGGGGGCCGAGGCGCCGACCGACGAGGCATCGGTCGCGGCGACGCGCGGGGTCGTGGTGGGCTCGGTGCTCGCCATGAGGGGCCTTTCGTCGGTGTCACGGCCCGCGGGCCGACCCGCGGTGGGCGGGCTCTGGTCGTCACGCGCCCCGGCACGGCCGACCAGCGGTCACTCGCCCTGCGGCTCGTCCGTCTCGGTCAGGTGCGGGGCGATGTTGCGCGGGTCGAGTGTACCGGCGAGCACCTCGGCCACCTGTTGGACGATGGGCATGTCGACGCCGCGGGACCGCGCGAGTTCGAGGATCGGAGCGACCGAGGCCAGTCCCTCGGCGGTCTGGTTCATCTGGCGCACGACGTCGCCGAAGGCGTAACCCTGACCGAGCAGTCGACCCGCGGTGTTGTTGCGCGAGAGGGGCGACTCGCACGTGGCGATGAGGTCGCCCAGGCCGGCGAGGCCGGCGAGGGTCTCGGCCTTGGCCCCGAACGACACCGCGAACGCGGTCATCTCGGCCAGTCCGCGCGTGATGATCGAGGCCTTGGTGTTCTCGCCGTACCCCACGCCGTCGACGATGCCGATGGCGACGGCGATCAGGTTCTTGAGGACCCCGCCGAACTCGGTGCCGATCACGTCGGTGTTGACGAACGAACGGAAGTACGGGTTGGTGGCGGTGGCCGCGACCAGGGTCGCCGTGTCGAGGCTGTACGACGACACGACCGCGGCCGTGGGCTGCCGCTTCGCGATCTCGAGGGCGAGGTTGGGCCCCGACGCGACGGCGATCAGGTCGCGGTCGATGCCGAGCTCGGCCTCGATCACCTCGCTCATGCGCAACCCGGTGGCCTTCTCGACGCCCTTCATCAGGCTGACGACCGGCACGCCGGACGGGACCATGCCGCGGATGGCGGTCAGGTTGTCGCGGAGCGTCTGGCTGGGGACCGACAGGTAGACCTGCTCGGCACCCGCCAGAGCCTGTTCGACCGAGGGGGTGGCGACGAGGGTGCGGGGCAGGTTGATGCCCGGCAGGTAGTCGCTGTTGCGCTTGCTCTCGGTGATCTCGCGTGCCACCTCGGGACGGCGGGCCCAGAGCGTGACGTCCGCGCCCCCCTCGGCGAGGACCTTGGCGAAGGTCGTGCCCCAGCTGCCCGACCCCAGGACGGCGACCCGGCGCGGGATCGAGTCGCGCATGACGATCGAGATCGCCTCGGTCGTGACCGCCCCTTCTCCGAGGGCCTCGATGGCGCCTTCGCGTGACTCGGAGCTACTCAAAGCGGCCTGTCTCCTTCTGGTGGTTCTTGGTGGGGTTCCAGCGTTCGGCGGGTGCCTTCTCGCCCCGCAGCCGCTCGACCAGCTCGGTGACGGCGTCCATCACCAGGGCGGTGGCGGCCGTGACCGAGGCCTGGTCGAGGGGACGATCGCGGAAGGCCGAGAGGTCGACGGGGTCGCCGATCACGACGGTGATGCGCTTCCGGGGGAAGGCGTGCAGCCGACTCGAGTAGCGACCCATGAGGTGCTGACTGCCCCAGTGCGCCATCGGGACGAGCGGCACCCCGGCGGCGAGGGCGAGGCGCACGGCACCGCTCTTGCCCTTCATGGGCCAGAGGTCGGGGTCGCGGGTGAGGGTGCCCTCGGGGTAGACGATCACGCCACCGCCCCGGGCGACGAGCAGACGCCCGGCCGCCAGGGGGTCGTGGTCGTGGGTGCGACCCGCCCGCTCGACGGGGATGTGCCCCATCGCGTGCATCATGCGACCGAAGACGGGGACCCGGAAGAGGGACGCCTTCGCGAGGAAGCGCGGCACCCGCCCGAGGGACCACATCACACGGCCCACGACCACCGGGTCGATGTTCGTGTAGTGGTTCGGGGTCAGCACGAAGGCACCCTCGGCCGGCAGCTTGTCGCCGTCGACGATCTCGATCCGGGCCATCAGGTCGAAGAGCGGTGCCGCCGGAGTCGCGAGGACGCGGAAGAACGCACCCTTCTCCTTGCGACGCCTCCGCGCCGGGACCGGGACGACGGGAGCGTCGGGGTCGGCTGTCGACACCGGCCGATCAGCCCTTGAAGTCGAAGTCGGCGCCCAGCTTGCGCAGCTTCGCGATGAAGTGCTCGTAGCCGCGGCTGATGATGCCGACGTTGCTGATCTTGGACTCGCCCTCGGCGGTCAGGGCCGCGATGAGGTGGCTGAAGCCGCCCCGCAGGTCGGGAACGCGGATGTCGGCACCGTGCAGGGCCGTCGGTCCGTTGATGACCGCGGCCTGCTCGAACTCGCGACGCGCGACGCGACGGTCGTGGTCGGGCAGTCCGTCCTTGTGCACCGTGATGTCGGCGCCCATGTCGTTGAGGGCCTCGGTGAACTGGAAGCGGTTCTCGTAGACCGTCTCGTGCACGACCGAGGTGCCCTGCGCCTGCGTCAGGGCGACGATGAGCGGCTGCTGCCAGTCGGTCATGAACCCGGGGTGGACGTCGGTCTCGACGACGACGGGCTTGAGCTCGCCACCGGGGTGGAAGAAGCGGATGCCGTCCTCGTGGACGTCGAAGTCGCCGCCGACCTTGCGGAAGACGTTGAGGAACGTCATCAGGTCTTTCTGGTCGGCGCCCTCGACGAAGATGTCGCCCTTGGTCGCGAGTGCGGCCGAGGCCCAGCTCGCGGCCTCGTTGCGGTCGTTGATCGCCCGGTGCGTGTAGCCGCGGAGCTTCTCGACGCCCTCGATGAAGATCACGCGGTTCGGCTCGACCGAGACGACGGCGCCCATCTTCTGCAGGATCGCGATGAGGTCCATGATCTCGGGCTCGATGGCGGCGTTGCGCAGCTCGGTGACGCCCTTGGCGAGGACCGCGGTCAGCAGCACCTGCTCGGTGGCCCCGACGCTCGGGTAGGGCAGCTCGATGTTGGCACCGGTGAGCCCGTCGGGCGCGGTGAGGTGGATGCCGTTGTACGACTTGTCGACGACGGCGCCGAAGGCGCGGAGGGCGTCGAGGTGGAAGTCGATGGGCCGGTCGCCGATGCGGCAGCCGCCGAGGTCGGGGATGAACGCCTCGCCCAGGCGGTGCAACAGCGGCCCGCAGAAGAGGATCGGGATGCGGCTCGACCCGGCGTGGGCGTCGATCTCGGCGAAGTGGGCGGACTCGACGTTGGACGGGTCGAGGATCATCTCGCCGCGGGCCGGGTCGGTGATGCGCACCCCGTGGACCGAGAGGAGGCCGCGGACGACGTTGACGTCGCTGATGTCGGGGACGTCCTTGAGGATGCTGGGGGTGTCTCCCAGGAGGGCGGCGACCATGGCCTTCGTGGCGAGGTTCTTGGCACCGCGCACCTCGATGCGACCGATCAGCGGTTTGCCGCCCCGGATGACGATCTCATCGGAGGTGAGCCCCACACGGGCACCTGCTGCTGCTGCGTCTTGGACGAGAGAGTTCACTTACTTCACCGGCAATGTCTTCGGGCGCCAGGCGGCGCGGCGGGATTCGAATTCTGTGATGGCCGCTTCGTCGCGGAGGGTCAGGCCGATGTCGTCGAGGCCTTCGAGGAGTCGCCACTTAGTGTAGGCATCGACTTCGAATCCGACGGTGAGGCTGCCGACCGTGGCGGTCTGCGCCACGAGGTCGACCGTGATCTCGACGCCCGGCTGCCGGTCGATCTCGGCCCAGATGCGCTCGACGTCGTCCTCGGCGACGGCCGCCGCGAGGAGCCCCTGTTTGCCGGAGTTGCCTCGGAAGATGTCGCCGAACCGCGAACTGATGATCACGTCGAAGCCGAAGTCGCGCAGCGCCCAGACGGCGTGCTCACGGCTCGAGCCGGTGCCGAAGTCGGGACCCGCGACGAGGACGCGCGCGCCCTGGAACTCGGGTCGGTTCAACACGAACTCGGGGTCGTTGCGCCACCCGAAGAAGAGGGCGTCCTCGAAGCCGGTCTTGGTGACCCGCTTGAGGAACTGAGCCGGGATGATCTGGTCGGTGTCGACGTTCGAGCGCTTCAGCGGCGCGGCGACACCAGTGACGGTGGTGAACTTCTGCATCAGCGGACCCCTGCCCGATCGGTGCCGTCGGCGAGGACGGGTTCGTCGGACGTGCGGACGGCCGTGGAGGCCGCCGCGTCGTCGTCGGCCTGGAGGTCCCACGGCGAGGACAGCGTCCCGCGCACCGCGGTGGCCGCGGCGACGAGGGGCGACACGAGGTGCGTCCGACCGCCCTTGCCCTGGCGACCCTCGAAGTTGCGGTTCGAGGTCGACGCACATCGCTCGCCCGGTGCGAGCTGGTCGGGGTTCATGCCCAGGCACATCGAGCACCCGGCGAAGCGCCACTCGGCACCGAAGGCGGTGAAGACCTCGTCGAGCCCCTCGGCCTCGGCCTCGAGGCGGACGCGAGCCGACCCCGGCACGACCATGACGCGCACGCCCTCGGCCTTGGTGCGCCCGCGGATGATCGACGCGAACGCACGGAGGTCTTCGATGCGGCTGTTGGTGCACGACCCCATGAACACCGCGTCGACCGGGATGGCCTTCATCGGCGTGCCTGCCTCGAGGGCCATGTACTCGAGCGCCCGCGTCGCCGCGGCCTTCTCGTTGGGGTCGACGACGGTCTCGGGGTCGGGCACGGAGTCGCTGAGCGACACGCCCTGGCCCGGGTTGGTGCCCCACGTGACGAAGGGCTCGAGCGTGTCGGCGTCGAGGAAGATCTCGGCGTCGAACACCGCGTCGTCGTCGGTCGGCAGGGTGTCCCAGTAGGCGATCGCCTCGTCCCAGTCGGCACCCGTGGGGGCGTGCGGACGACCCTGCAGGTAGTCGTACGTGATCTGGTCGGGAGCGACCATGCCGGCCCGGGCACCCGCCTCGATCGACATGTTGCAGATCGTCATGCGCCCCTCCATCGAGAGGGCGCGGATCGCGCTGCCGCGGTACTCGAGCACGTAGCCCTGGCCGCCGCCGGTGCCGATCTGCGCGATGACGGCGAGGATGATGTCCTTCGCGGTGACGCCGGGGCGCAGCGTGCCCTCGACGGTGACCGCCATCGTCTTGAACGGCTTCAGCGGCAGGGTCTGCGTCGCCATGACGTGCTCGACCTCGCTGGTGCCGATGCCGAAGGCCATGGCGCCGAAGGCCCCGTGGGTCGAGGTGTGCGAGTCGCCGCAGACGACGGTGATGCCCGGCATGGTCAGTCCGAGCTGCGGGCCGACGACGTGCACGATGCCCTGCTCGGCGTCGCCCAACGGGTGCAGGCGGACGCCGAACTCGGCCGTGTTGCGACGGAGCGTCTCGATCTGCGTGCGACTGGTGAGGTCGGCGATCGGCTTGTCGATCGCCAGGGTGGGTGTGTTGTGGTCCTCCGTGGCGATCGTCAGGTCGGTCCGACGCAGCGGCCGATCGGCCTGGCGCAGTCCGTCGAACGCCTGGGGGCTGGTGACCTCGTGCACGAGGTGGAGGTCGATGTAGAGAAGGTCGGGGGCGCCGTCTTCGCCCTTGACGACGACGTGGTCGTCCCACACTTTCTCGGCCAGCGTCCTACCCACGGGCACGCCCCTTCTCCTGTATCGACGGAAAGATGATCCGTGGAGTCTACGCCAGTGCCTCCGGCACGTTTCTCGACGGTCGTGGGGTGAACCCCGCCCCGAGGACGGCCATTCCCGGCGCACCCGGGGGCTGCGGCGAGCGCGTGGGACGAGGGCTCCGAATAGCATGACGACACCCGTCGGGCGGACGACGGCTGCGCTCGACGAGGAGGCCGACCATGAGCCACCCCGAGCGCGCACGCGACCACCCCGGGGAGGCGCGGGTCGTCGGTCGCTGGCACCGCGCCTCCCCGGGTCGTCGCGTCGCCGCCGTGCTCGGCGCCCTGGTCGTGGCGTCCACGCTCGTGGCCGCCGGGGCGGTCTCGGTGGCTCCGCACTACGGGGACGGCCGCCCGTGGACGGGGCTCGCGGTCGACGACCTCCGACGGTCGCCGGACGCGACCGGTTGGACGCTCGACCTCGCGGCGACGCTCGCCCCCGACGCCCCGCGGCGCTGCCTGAACTTCTGGACCTCCCCCGCGGTCGACGGACTCGTGGCGGTCGGCACCTCGGTCGACCTGGACTTCGGGGACGCCCTGGGGGCGCCGGCCTGCCGCTCGTACGCGTCCGAGGCGAGCACGAGCCTCGTCGGGCTGGTCGAGACGGCCACGGGCACGGTCCGCTGGGTGCACGACCTGGCCCGAGACGTCCCCGACACCGACGCCCTGAGCATCCCCGCGACGCAGGTCGTCCCCTCGGCCGGTCGCGTGCTGGTCCAGACGCAGACGACGGGGGCGACCGTGCTGGCCGCCCTCGACCTGCGCGACGGCTCGCTCGTCGAGTCGACCCGTGGCCGGCGCGACCTGCCCAGCGTGAGCGTCGACTCGCGGGGACCCCTGCAGTTGCGGACCTTCTCGGGCATCGCGGGGTCGGGCGATCGGTACCAACTCGTCGAGGCCTCGCGTCTGGCCGACCCGGTGTGGGAGGGCGGGGTCGACTCGGGCAGTTCTCCGGCGCTGCTGAACGACGGCGCCCTCGTGTCACGGGGCGGTGAGACCGTGTTCGTCGACGCCGCCACGGGCCGGGAACGTCCCTTCGCGGCCTCACCGGACGAGATCGCCGTGCCGCCCGTCGGCTCGCCCGTGACGACCGGGGAGGGGCGCCGCGTCGTCGCCTTCGGCATCGAGAGGACCAGGGCCGACGGCACCGTCGAGGCGCTCGACGAGGACGGGGAGGCCGTCTGGAGCCGACCCACCTCCGGGCGCCGCCTGGCCGTCACGCCGTCCTGCGTGGTCGTCGTCACCGACGGCGACACGGCCGCGGAATGCCTCGATCCCCGCGACGGCTCGGTCCGCTGGAGGACCGACCTCGGCGCCCCGTTCGCGGTCGAGGCCGTGCCGGGTCAGCGCGCGACCGACGTCTTCGTGGTCGTGCAGCGGTCGGGCGGGTCGCGCCTGCTCGCCCTCGACGGCGCCGACGGGCACACCCGCTTCAGCTCGTCCGTGGGGCTGCTCGACGACCTCGCGGCGGCGGGCCGGTCGGTGCTCTACCTGCAGACGGAGGACGGTCGCTCGTCGGGGCGGGACGTCGCGGCCCTCGACCTGGACGACGGTCGGCCGCTGTGGGCGACCTCGTCCTCGGGCACCGTGGTGTTCTGGGGCGGTCATCTCGTGCGCATCGACGACCAGGGGATCGCCCGACGACTCGTGGACACCGCCCGCGTCGGGGCGACGTCGTGAGGGCGGGACGTCGCCTCGCCGTGGTCTACGCCGCCGTGGTCCTGGCGGCGCTGGCGACCACGGTGCTGGTCGCGCCGACGCAGCCCGAGTACGGGTCGGACCCGCCGTGGCAGGGCATCGCCGTCGACGACCTCCGGCAGGAACCCGGCACCACCGGGTGGCGCGTCGACCTCCGTGCCGCTCTCGCCCCCGGGGCCCCCGCCGAGTGCCTCCGCTACCGGGCGACGCCCGTCGCGCAGGGGCTCGCACTCGTGAGCGCGGCCGGGGCCTGGACCTACGGATTCGCCAACGACGGCGACTGCGCCACCCCGACCCAGGGGGTCGGCACGCGCATCGGAGCGCTCGACGTCGACCGCGGCACCTTCCGCTGGGTGCACGACGTCGCCGACGACCTCGCCGGGCTCGGCCTGACCGGCCCGGCCCTCGTCTCGTCCGTGACGGCGGTGCACGAGGCGGGACTCGTGCTCGTCCGGGCGTCGGTCGACGGCGAGCAGGTGCTGATGACGTTGTCCGTCGAGACCGGGCGACCCGTCGAGGTGGTCGAGACCGGTTCGGCGGGTGACGGGGACCAGTTCCAGACCGTGGGGGCCGTCGTGGTGACCGGTCGGCAGCAGGGCGTCGGCGGCGTCTACCGCTACGACCTGCGCGACGCCCGCGACCTCGACCGCGTGACGTGGAGCGGACCCGCCTCGACCACGGGCGTCGCCCTCGCGCTGAGCGACCGGTTGGTCGTCGCGCGGGCCGACGGCTCGGTCCAGGTCGACCTCGCCACCGGTACCGAGCGCCCCTGGGCGGCACGGCTCGACCGCCTCATCGGCTACGTCGTCCACGACGACGTCGTCTACGCCCCCCGAGGAGGCGCGGCCACGGGACGAGGGGACGCCGGCTTCGTCGCGTTGACCGCCGACGGCGAGCGCCTCTGGAGCTCGGACCGGGACGTCCGGGGCGGCTACTCGGTGACGCGTTCCTGTCTCGCCGTCACCGACGTGCGCGCGCAGACGGTGACCTGCCTCGACCTCGCGACGGGAGACGTGCGGTGGACCGACCCGGCGTCGAGCTCGTCCGCCGTCGACGGCCTGCCCGGCCAGACCGACGACCGCGTCTTCGCGACGGCGACCGCCGCAGGCCCGGGGCCCGTGGTGGTCCGTGCGCTCGACGGCTCCAGCGGCTCGGCCGGCGCCCGCCTGTCGCTGCCCGACGGAGCCGTCCTCGCGGCGGCGGGCCGGACGGTCGGCTACGCCCTGGCCTACGGCACCTCGGGCGGGCGGTCGACCCTCGTCGCGTTCGACCTCTCGAGCGGGCGCGCCCTCTGGGAGCACGCCGCGGAGCTGCAGGTCTACGCCTGGGCGGGGCGGCTGGTGGACGTGGACGTCGAGGGGGTCGCGCGGGTGCTGGTCTCCCCCGAGCGCCTCGCCGTCCCGACGGGCTCCTCCGGGGGGTGACGCTTCGCCCGCTCCGTTCGAACACGTGTTCGAATCGGGCGTAGGGTGTCGGCATGAGCCTCCCCTTCACCGCCTCGCTGCTGGACGGCCTGTCCGACGGCCCCGACCTCGCGCCGCTCGTCGGGCGAGTCGACCACCTCGACCTCGGCGAGGGCGCCTGGCTGGACGTCGTCCCGGGCTGGGCGTCGAATTCCGACGCCCTGTTCGAACGTCTCGTGACCGACGTGCCGTGGCGAGCCGACCGCCGCCAGATGTACGACCGGGTGGTCGAGGTGCCCCGGCTCGTCTCCTCCTACGACGCGGGCGACGCGCTCCCCGATCCCGTGCTCGCCCAGGCTCGAGACGACCTCAACGCGTACTACGCGCTCGAGCGTGGCGCCCCCGTCGAGCAGCGCTTCGACCGGGCGGGGCTGTGTTTCTACCGGACGGGCGACGACAGCATCGCCTGGCACGGCGACCACGTGGGGCGCACGATCGACCGCGACACGATGGTGGGCATCCTCTCGCTCGGGGCACCACGCACGCTCGCGGTGCGGTCCCGCTCGACCGGCACGACCCGGCGGTTCCCGCTCGGCCACGGCGACCTGCTGGTGATGGGCGGCAGCTGCCAGCGGACCCACGAGCACGCCATCGCCAAGACCAAGAAGGCCGTCGGCCCACGCATCAGCGTGCAGTTCCGACCGGTGTGGCCCACCTAGCCCGCCCCTGACGGACCGGTCGGCCGCGCGGACCACGGGGCCGTCGCTCGTATGCTGTGCACACGATCGACGACGAGGTGGACGAGTATGCCGGCAACCCGTGACGACGTGGCGCGTCTGGCAGGCGTCTCGTCGAGCACCGTGTCGTACGCCATCAGCGGGCGACGGACCATCTCCGTCGCCACCCGCCGCCGGGTCGAGGCGGCGATGGCCGAGCTGAACTACACGCCCAACGCGTTCGCCCGGGGTCTCGCCGGCGCACGGGGCGGCATCCTCGCCCTGCATTACCCCTACGGACGCCGCGGCGTCACGTCGTCCGAGTTCGAGTACGTGGCGGCGGCCACCGACCGGGCGAGGGAGCGCGGCTACCACCTGCTGCTGTGGTCGAACCCCATCGACGACGTCGAAGGACTCGGCAGCCTCGTCAGCGAAGGCCTCGTCGACGGTGTGATCCTCATGGAGCTCACCGCGCGCGACGACCGCGTCGCCGTGCTGTCGCGGTCGCGCCTGCCGTTCACGAACATCGGTCGCCCCGACGACGTCGAGGGACTCTGGTTCGTCGACGCCGACTACGACTCGCTGGCCCGACAGGCCGTCGACCACCTCGCCGACCTCGGCCACCGACGCGTGTTCTTCCTGGGTCAGAGCATCCGGGCCCCCGAGCGCGGATCGGGTCCGCTCGACCGCACGACGAGGGCGTTGCGCGGCCCGGCCGACGAGCGGGGCCTGACGCTCGAGACGCACGCCGCCACCGACTCCGTCCCGGGCGGCCGCCGGGCCTTCGACGCGTTCGCCGCCTCGACGGCCCGCCCCACGGCCGTGCTGGCCTTCAACGAGATGGCCCTCGCCGGCTTCGTGCAGGCCGCCGCGGCGGCAGGCCGGTCCATCCCGGACGACCTCACGGTGGTCGCACTGAGCATCGGCGACCTCGCCGCCGAGATGACCTCGCCGCCGCTCACCACCGTCAACCCTCCCGGAGCCGACATCGCGGCCGCCGCGGTCGACGACCTCGTCGACCGCATCGAGGGTCGACGTCACGACGCCCCCCACGTCCTCGTCGCACCCCGTCTCGTCGTGCGGGGCACGTCGGCCGCCGCCCCGTCGGAGCGGACTCGGTAGCAGACGCGGTTGCGCGCCTCCTGCGAGTATGTGACACTCATCGTCGACGCGCGTCGACGACGACGTGCGGCGGACGATCACCCCGACAGCACGGGCCGTCCGCTCTTGCGACTCAATGAGGAGACACCAATGCGAGCATCCCTGCACCGCCGCTTCACGGGCCCCCTGGCCATCCTGGCGGCGTCGAGCTTCCTGTTGGCCGGATGCTCCGGCACGGCCGACCCCAACGACCCGAACGCCGGAGGCGCGGGTGCCGGTGACGTCGGAACCGCCGACGGCGTGGTCAACGTCTACGGCACGATCAACGGCGACGAGGCGACCCTGCTCGAGCAGTCGTGGGCCGACTGGGAGAAGGCCAACGACATCGAGATCAAGTACACGGGCGACAAGGAGTTCGAGAAGCAGATCGGCATCAAGGTGCAGGGTGGCGACACCCCCGATCTCGCGATCTTCCCCCAGCCCGGCCTGCTGGCCGACACGGTCGCCTCGGGCAAGGTGCAAGAACTGCCCGCCGACGCCCTGGCCAACGTCAAGGAGGGCTGGTCCGAGGACTGGCAGAAGTACGGTCAGGTCGACGGCAAGCAGTACGGGGCCCCGTTGATGGCGAGCGTCAAGGGCTACGTCTGGTACTCCCCCGCCAAGTTCGAGGAGTGGGGCGTCGAGGTCCCGAAGACCTACGACGAACTCGTCGCCCTGTCCAAGACCATCCAGGAGAAGACCGGCGGCCCGTCGTGGTGCGCCGGCTTCAACTCGGGCGAGGCCAGCGGCTGGCCCGGCACCGACTGGGTCGAGGACCTCGTCCTGCGCGAGGCCGGACCTGACGCCTACGACTCGTGGGTCGCGGGAGACACCGAGTTCACCGACCCCGAGATCAAGGCCGCGTTCGACTCGGTCGGCGACATCCTGCTCGACCCGACCCTCGTCAACGCCGGCTACGGCGACGTGAAGTCGATCAACTCGACGGCCTTCGGAGACGTCGCGACCAACGTGGCGAACGGCAGCTGCGCCCTGACCCACCAGGCCTCGTTCTTCGAGGGCTTCCTGACGGCGGCGAACAACGCCAGCGGACAGCCGGCGACGGTCGCCGAGGACGGCGACGTCTGGGCCTTCCTCACCCCGCCCATGAAGGAAGGCGACCCCGCAGCCGTCACCGGCGGTGGCGAGTTCGTCGCGGCGTTCTCGAACGACGACGACACCGCCAAGGTGCAGGCCTACCTCGCCAGCGCCGACTGGGCGAACAGCCGCGTCTCGCTCGGCGGAGTCATCTCGGCCAACAAGGGACTCGACCCCGAGAACGCCGGTAGCGACCTGCTGAAGGGCGCCGTCGAGATCCTGCAGGGCACCGACACCACCTTCCGCTTCGACGGTTCCGACCTGATGCCCAAGTCGGTCGGCTCCGACAGCTTCTGGAAGGGCATGGTCGACTGGATCGACGGCACCGACACCGACACGGTGCTCGACGAGATCCAGGCCGGCTACACCTCGTAACACCCGCGCCACAGGGGCCACCGCACGTCGGTGGCCCCTGACCCCGCGCCCGCTCGCCGCCCCGCTCGCCGCTCCGAGCGGCGGCGGCGACGGGCCGCGTCCTGCTCGGACCCGAACGTGAAAGGACAGAGATGTCCAGTTTCTTCCAGTGGCTGGCGGGAATCCCGCCCCTGGCGCAGATCCCCTTGATCCTCATCGCCTTCACCGCCCTCGTGGCCGTGGTGCTCGTCTTCGTCGAGTTCGCCCCCCGCCGAGGCACGCAGTACACGATCATCCGACTGGCCGTCTGCGTGGTCGTCCCGGTCGTCGTGCTGCTGGCGTTCGGCCTCTACAACTCGGTCATCTGGGTCGCCGCCGTCGCGGCCGTCCTGGGAGGCGGACTGTTCCTGCTCGACTACCGCTCGAAACGCGGTGCCGGCTACTCGCTGCAGCTGATCGCCTTCATGACCCCGGCCGTGTTCTTCCTCGTCATCGGCCTGATCTACCCGACCATCACGACCGCCGGCCAGGCCTTCATGAAGAACGACGGATCGGGCTTCGCCGGGCTCGACAACTTCGTCTGGGTGTTCACGAGCCCCGACGGCCTGACCGCCTTCGGCAACACCCTCGTCTGGGTGCTGCTCGCACCGATCACGGCGACCGCGATCGGCCTCGCCTACGCCGTCTTCATCGACAAGAGCCGGGGCGAGAAGTTCCTCAAGCTGCTCGTGTTCATGCCGATGGCCATCTCGTTCGTCGGCGCCTCGATCATCTTCAAGTTCTTCTACGACATCCGCCAGGGAGAACAGATCGGCCTGCTCAACGGCATCCTCGTCGCCTTCGGCGGCCAGCCCGTCGACTGGCTGGGGCTCGAACCGTGGAACACGCTGCTGCTCGTGATCGTGCTGATCTGGACCCAGGCCGGATTCGCCATGACCGTGTTGTCGGCAGCGATCAAAGGCGTCCCCGCCGAGCAACTCGAGGCGGCGTCGCTCGACGGCACCAACGGGTTCCAGGCGTTCCGGCACATCACGGTCCCCGGCATCCGAACGACCATCATCGTCGTGCTGACGACCATCTCGATCGCCTCGCTGAAGGTCTACGACATCGTCTCGGCCATGACCGGCGGACGCAACGACACGACGATCCTCGCGTTCGAGATGGTCCGGCAGTTCCAGCTCGGCAGCCGTACCGGCTACAGCTCGGCGCTGGCGGTCATCCTCTTCGTGCTCGTGCTGCCGATCGTCATCTACAACGCCCGCCAGATCCAGAAGCAGAGGGAGATCCGATGACTGCCACACCCACCCCCGTCGGGGTCGCCGTCGGCTCGGGCACCGAGAGACAGCTCAAGCGAGGAATCGCGAAGATCGAGACCTCGAGCGGCAAGCTGAAGAAGGGCACGACCAGCCGCGGCGCCACCATCGCCGCGTTGATCATCGCCGTGATCTGGACCCTGCCCACGGCCGGGCTGTTCATCTCGTCGTTCCGGCCCGCGAACGACATCAAGACCACCGGCTGGTGGACCGTCTTCGCCAACCCGGGGTTCACGCTCGACAACTACGTGAACGCCCTCAACTCGGGCGACAGCCTCACGCTCGGGAAGGCGTTCCTGAACTCGCTGGTGATCACGTTGCCGGCGGCGCTGATCCCGATCACGATCGCCAGTCTCGCTGCGTACGCGTTCGCCTGGATCGACTTCAAGGGACGCAACACGATGTTCGTCCTGGTGTTCGCCCTGCAGATCGTCCCGATCCAGATGGCTCTCGTGCCGCTGCTGCGACTGTTCTCGGACGGTCTGCGCATCGGCGGTCTGTACATCCTGCCGGGGCTCGGGGTGAACGGTCTCGACGGTTCGTTCGCGAAGGTCTGGATCGCCCACACGATCTTCGCCCTGCCGCTGGCCATCTTCATGCTGCACAACTTCATCTCGGAGATCCCGGCCGAGGTCATCGAGGCCGCCCGCATGGACGGCGCCGGTCACGGGCAGGTGTTCTTCCGCATCGTGCTGCCGCTGTCGATGCCCGCGATCGCCTCGTTCGGCATCTTCCAGTTCTTGTGGGTCTGGAACGACCTCCTCGTGGCCACGGTCTTCACGTCCGGTCAGGGCTTGCCGATCACCAAGGCGCTGCAGGACCTCTCGGGGTCGTACGGCCAGTCGTGGGAGCTGCTCACGGCCGGGGCGTTCATCTCGATCATCGTGCCGCTCATCGTGTTCTTCGCCCTGCAGCGGTTCTTCGTCCGCGGCCTGCTGGCCGGCGCCACGAAGGGCTGAACCCGGTCGCAGCACGAGAGACCGCCGTGCGATCGCCCGGCGGTCTCTCGTCATGTCGTCCGGTCTTGCGCCGGACCGTGCCGGGTCGGACCGTGCCGGGTCGGACCGTGCCGGGTCGGACCGTGCCGGGTCAGACCATGCGGGGCCGTGCCGTGTCGGACCGTGTACCGGAAACGAAGAAACCGCCAGGCGAGAGCCTGGCGGTTTCATATCGGTGCTGGTGACCCCAACGGGATTCGAACCCGTGTTACCGCCGTGAGAGGGCGACGTACTAGGCCGCTATACGATGGGGCCGTATTTGCAACTCGTCGAGTATGCCACACCGCGCGAGCCCGTCACAAATCGAGGCACCGGCGCGTCGAGATCGAGCCAGCTGACGCGCGTACAGTCGCTGTCATGCGCCTCACGAAGCTCGAACACGCCTGCCTGATCCTCGAGAAGGACGGGCGCAAGCTCGTCGTCGACCCCGGGTCGTTCACGGCTCCCCTCATCGACCTGCACGACGTCGACGCCGTCGTGGTCACCCACGAGCACGCCGACCACTGGACGCCCGACCAGCTGACCCACCTGCTCGCCACGAACCCCGGGGTGACGGTCTACGGCCCCGTGGGCGTGGCCACGGCCGCCGGGGGCTTCGACGTGCACGTGGTCGGCGACGGAGACACGGTCGAGGTCGGCCCCTTCACGCTGGCGTTCCACGGCTCGCGCCACGCGGTCATCCACGAAAGCATCCCGGTCGTCGACAACGTCGGCGTGCTCGTCGACGGATCGCTGTTCTACCCGGGTGACCAGTTCACGGTCCCGCCGGTGCCGGTCGACGTCCTCGCGACGCCCGTCGGGGCGCCCTGGCTCAAGGTGGCCGAGGTGATCGACTACGTCGCGGCGGTCGCGCCCCGACTGGCCTTCCCCACCCACGAGCAGACCCTCTCCGGCCCCGGGCTCGCCATGCACTTCGACCGCATGAAGGCGTCCGCGCAGTCGATCGGTGGCGACGCCGTGAAGCTCGAGGCGCACGAGTCGATCGACCTCTAGCCCCGCCCGCGAGGGGCACTCCCCCGACGACGAACCGCCCCCCTCCGGCGTGACCGGATGAGGGGCGGTTCGTCGTCGGCCGCCGTGGCTACAGCGTGACGTCGATCTCGCGCAGCGTCTTCGCGTCGATGGCCACGCGCACCTTCTCGACGAGTTCGTCGGGCGCGGGGCTGTCGATGGTCAGGACGCTCAGGGCCTGACCACCGGCGCTCTGCCGGGCGATCTGCATGCCCGCGATGTTGATGCCGGCGTCACCGAACTCGCGACCGTAGACCGCCACGATGCCGGGGCGATCGGTGTAGACCATCACGAGGTGGTGGGCCGCGAGGGGGACCTCGACGTCGTAGCCGTTGATCTCGACGATCTTCTCGACCTGCTTCGTGCCGGTCAGGGTGCCCGAGACCGAGATCTGCGAGCCGTCGCTGAGCGAGCCACGCAGCGTGATGACGTTGCGGTACTCGTCGCTGGTCGGGTCGGTGAGCAGACGCACGGTGATGCCGCGCTGCTCGGCCAGCAACGGGGCGTTCACGTAGCTCACCGACTCGCTGACGATGTTCGTGAAGATGCCCTTCAGGGCCGCCAGCTTCAACACGCTGACGTCGTACTCGACCAGGTCGCCGCGCACCTCGACGTCGACGCTCGTCAACGGGCTGTCGGCGAGGCCGGAGAACACCTGACCGATCTTCTCGACCAGGGGGATGCCGGGTCGCACGTAGGGGTCGATGACGCCGCCGGCCACGTTGACCGCGTCGGGGACGAGCTCGCCGCCGAGTGCGAGCCGCACCGAGCGGGCCACCGAGACGCCGGCCTTCTCCTGCGCCTCGTCCGTCGAGGCACCGAGGTGCGGGGTCACCACGACGTTCTCGAGACCCAGCAGCTTCTGGTCGACCGGGGGCTCCTTCACGAACACGTCGAGTCCGGCACCGGCGATCTCGCCGGTGGTCAGGGCCTCGTACAGGCCGTCCTCGTCGATGAGGCCGCCGCGTGCGACGTTGACGACGAAGGCCGACTTCTTCATCGCCTTCATCTGCTCGAGGCCGATCATGCCGGTCGTCTCGGGGGTCTTGGGCATGTGGATCGTCACGAAGTCGCTCGTGGCGAGCAGCTCGTCGAGCGACAGCAGCGTGACCCCGAGCTGCTGGGCGCGGGCCGGAGTGACGTAGGGGTCGTAGGCGACGACGTTCACGCCGAAGGCCTGCAGGCGCGCGGTGATGAGGGCGCCGATGCGGCCGAGGCCGACGATGCCGACCGTCTTCTCGTAGAGTTCGACGCCGGTGTACTTCGACCGCTTCCACTGCCCCTGGGCCAGGGCGGAGTGCGCTGCCGGGATGTGACGCGCGAGGCTGAGGATGTGACCGACCGTCAGCTCGGCGGCGGAGATGATGTTCGACGTCGGTGCGTTGACGACCATGACGCCGGCCGTGGTGGCCGCCTTGATGTCGACGTTGTCGAGCCCGACGCCGGCGCGAGCGACGACCTTGAGCGACGGGGCGGCGGCGATGGCCTCGGCGTCGACCTGCGTCGCCGACCGCACGAGGATCGCGTCGGCGTCGCCTAGGGCGGCCAGCAGTGCGGGGCGGTCGGTGCCGTCCACCGATCGCACGTCGAAGTCGGGCCCGAGGGCGTCGACGGTTGCGGGTGACAGTTCTTCTGCGATCAACACGACGGGCTTGGCCACGGGGCGGACGTCCTTCTCTGGGTGATGTTCGGTGAGGGGCCGCGACGCGCCGTGGGCGCGGCTGATGACGACTCTATCGACTCGCGCGGATCGTTACGTCCGCATGACGACGTCCCCGGTGGGCGGCGTCACGGACGCGGCCCGCGCCTCCTGGGCTCGCTCAGACGGTCGTGACGTAGGCCGTCAGGGTCAGCGACACGGCCGCCACGAGACCCAGGGCCGCGAACAGCGCCAGCGTGAACTTCCACAGTTCACGACGGCGCCCCACCACGATCGCCCCGACGAAGGCCAGCGGCGGCACGACGACACCCACGATGAGCGGCACCCACGGGGGTGAGACCACCAGGCCGTCGAGGCCGTTCTCACGGTAGAACTCGTTGTTCTGCGTGAAGACCTGCGGCACGAGCACGAGGTTCGAGATGGCCTCGAACAGGTCGAACGCGAAGAAGACGGCGAAGACGATCGCCACGGCGAGGTAGAAGAAGAAGGAGGCGCGGCCCGGTTCGCTCGCGTCGCCGGCCGTCACCGAGACGGCATCGTGCTCGTGGCCGTCGACGTGGCCGTCGACGTGGTCGTGGTCGTGGTCGCTCATGCGGAGCCTCCCGTCACGAGGGGCCAGGGGGCCACGAGGAGCGCACCGAGGGCCATCCATGCGAGGCGACGGCCCGTGCGATCGACGGGCACGAGGACGATGACCGCCACGAACCACGCGATCGGGGCCACCACGGCGAACAGTTCGCCGAGGTTCCACATGAGCGACGAGATCGCATCGGTGAACGGGTTGGTGAAGTCGCCCACGGCGACGATCCAGCCCGCGGCCCAGAGGAGGAACACGCCGCCGAGGACGCCGTGGACCACGAGCGACGCCGAACTCATCACCGCAGGGCCGTCGTCGACGTCGTCCTCGTCTTCTGCCTCCGGGTCGTCGGACTCGTCGACGGGCTCATCGCCTGCACCGTCCGACCGCCGGGTACGACGCGGACGACCCGTCGGCGCAGGGCCCTCGACGTGGCTGCTGTCGGCCTCGTCACCCCAGGTCAGGGCGTCGTCGGCGTCGCCGCCGGTCGGCACCCGCGGGTCGGCTGGCGTCATGCGGTGAGCTTGGACGAGACCGCCGCGAGCAACGCGGGGAACAGCGGGTGGTCGTCCTGGACACCGGTCAGCGTGCGCGTCAGCTCGTCGGCGGCGAGGCCCGAGCTCAGCAGCGACTGCAGCTCGACGCTCTCGACGTCGTCGGGCACGGAGAAGTCGAGGGCGGCACGCACGGCGCGGACGAGTGCGTCGTAGGGCAGTCCACGTTCGGCGGCCTGGGCCGCGGGACCGACGAACCGCTCGTGGCGGCTGAGCTTGCGGAGGGGGTTGCGGCCGACGCGTTCGGTCGTGTCGGGGAGGTGCGGGTTGGCGATGCGGACGAGGTTCTTCTCGATGTAGGACTGCTGCTCGTCGGCGTCGAGCTCGTGCTTGGCCACGAGCAGGCCCTTCGTCTCGGCGAGGACGCCGCGGACCTCGGCCATGACCTCGGCGTCGTCCAGGGCCTCACGGATGCTCGTGAGCCCCTTGCGGAACCCGTGGTAAGCGGCCGCGGCGTGGGCGGTGTTGACCGTGAAGAGCTTGCGCTCGATGAAGGGCTCGAGGTCGGCGACCCAGGTGACACCCTCGATGTCGGGGCGGTGCTCGCCGAACGGCGTGCTCTCGACGACCCATTCGAAGAACGACTCGATGGTGACGTCGAGCGTGCCGCCGGCCTGCTCGGGCACGATCCGGTCGATGGCACAGTTCGCGAAGACGGCGTTCTCGGCCGGATCGTGCTCGCGCACCGCGGCCGCCAGCGAGTCGGTGGCGTTGATGGCGTTCTCGCACGCGATGACGGAGAGCGGCGCCCGATCGGCGGACCGCTGGGCCAGCCCCTTGGCGATGACCGGTGCGACGAACGGCAGGATGCGGGCACCGACCGCGGTGGTCACGACGTCGGCGGTCGCGATCTCGGCGACGAGGGCCGCCTCGTCGGTGCGGCTGTTGATGGCGCGATAACCGTCGACGACGGTCGTACGGCTGTCCTCACCGACCTCGTGCACCTCGAACGACGACTGCGACTGCAGCGCCCCGATCAGGTCGTCGTTCACGTCGGCGAAGACGACCTCGTAACCACTCGCGTGGAGGAACTGGGCGACGAAGCCCCGACCGATGTTGCCGGCGCCGAAGTGCACGGCCTTCTTGCTGTGAGCCATGCCATAGATCATGCCACGACGTCACCGCGCCGGCGGACGGCGAGAGGGCCCCGCACCGGGTGGTGCGGGGCCCTCTCGGGTGGTTCCGGTGCTGCGTCGAGGTCAGCGCGCAGCGCTGCCGTCGACGTAGTCGGAGTCCTGCTGCTTCCAGGCGAACAGGGCACGCAACTCTTGGCCGGTGGCCTCGATCGGGTGCTCCTCGCCCTTCTTGCGGAGCTCCGTGAACTCGGGCGCGCCGGCGTCCTGGTCCTCGATGAAGCGCTTCGCGAAGGCGCCCGACTGGATGTCGGCGAGCACGGCCTTCATGTTGTCCTTGACGTCGGGGGTGATGACGCGGGGGCCCGAGACGTAGTCGCCGTACTCGGCCGTGTCGGAGACGCTCCAGCGCTGCTTGGCCAGGCCGCCCTCCCAGATCAGGTCGACGATCAGCTTGAGCTCGTGCAGCACCTCGAAGTAGGCGATCTGCGGCTGGTAGCCGGCCTCGGTCAGGGTCTCGAAGCCGTACTGGATCAGCTGCGAGGTCCCGCCGCAGAGCACGGCCTGCTCGCCGAAGAGGTCGGTCTCGGTCTCTTCGGTGAAGGTGGTCTTGATGCCGCCGGCACGCAGGCCGCCGATGCCCTTGGAGTACGACCAGGCGAGATCCCACGCGGCGCCGGAGGCGTCCTTCTCGACGGCGACGATGACGGGCACGCCGCGGCCGGCCTCGAACTCGCGACGGACGGTGTGGCCGGGGCCCTTGGGGGCGACGAGGACCACGTCGACGCCCTCGGGCGCCTCGATGTAGCCGAACCGGATGTTGAAGCCGTGGCCGAAGACGAGGGCCTTGCCGTCGGCGAGGTTCGGCGCGATGTCGTCGGCGTACACGTGACGCTGGACCTGGTCGGGCGCGAGGATCACGATGACGTCGCCCCAGGCCGAGGCCTCGGCGGGCGTCTGCACCGTGAAGCCGGCCTCCTCGGCCTTGGCGCGGCTCTTCGAGCCCTCCTTGAGGCCGACGACGACCTCGACGCCGGAGTCGCGGAGGTTCAGCGCGTGGGCGTGGCCCTGCGAGCCGTAGCCGATGACGGCGACCTTCTTGCCCTGGATGATCGACAGGTCGGCGTCGTTGTCGTAGACGATTTCAGTCACGGTGTGGTTCTCCTTGGGTGGTGACGGTGGGGTGTCGGGGCGAGGAGGCGCGGTGCGCGACCCCCCGCGGGTTCAGTTCTTGAAGACGCGGTCGGTGATCGACTTCGCGCCGCGGCCGATGGCCAACAGGCCCGACTGCGAGATCTCCTTGATGCCGTAGGGCTCGAGCACGCGGAGCAGCGCCGTCGTCTTGCCGGTGTCGCCCGTGACCTCGATGACGAGGGCGTCGGTCGACACGTCGACCACCGAGGCGCGGAAGAGGGTGACGGCCTCGAGCACCTGCGAGCGGGTCGTGTTGTCGACGCGCACCTTGATCAGCAGGTGCTCGCGCTGCACGGACTGCGAGTAGTCCAGCTCGACGATCTTGATCACGTTGATGAGCTTGTTCAGCTGCTTGGTGACCTGCTCGAGCGGCAGTTCTTCGACGTCGACGACGACCGTGATGCGGCTCAGCCCCTCGACCTCGCTCTTGCCGACGGCGAGGCTCTCGATGTTGAAGCCGCGCCGGGCGAAGAGGCCGGCGACACGGGTCAGCAGACCCGGCTTGTCTTCGACGAGCAGGGACAGGACGTGGCTCATGCGTGTTCTCCGGTCATGTCGCCGTCGCGGGTGGTGTCGGAGGCGCTCGTGCCCGGCGCCTCGTCGTCCCACTCGGGAGCGAGGGCGCGGGCGTGCTGGATCTCGGAGTTCGAGACCCCCTGCGGCACCATCGGCCAGACCATCGCGTCGCGGCTGACGACGAAGTCGATGACGACCGGGCGGTCGTTGGTCGCGAGGGCGAGCTCGATGGCCGCGTCGACCTCGTCCTCGGTGCGGACCCGGATGCCCAGGGCGCCGTAGGCGTCGGCGAGCTTGACGAAGTCCGGCACCATGCGCGTCTCGTGACCCGTGTTGAGGTCGGTGAACGAGTGGCGCCCCTCGTAGAAGAGGGTCTGCCACTGCCGCACCATGCCGAGCGACGAGTTGTTGATGATCGCGACCTTGATCGGGATGTCGTTGATGACGCAGGTGGCCAACTCCTGGTTGGTCATCTGGAAGCAGCCGTCGCCGTCGATCGCCCACACCACGCGGTCGGGCTGGGCGACCTTGGCCCCCATGGCGGCCGGGACCGAATAGCCCATCGTGCCCGCGCCTCCGGAGTTGAGCCAGGCGTGCGGGCGCTCGTACTCGATGAACTGGGCCGCCCACATCTGGTGCTGGCCGACGCCTGAGGCGTAGATCGCCTCGGGGCCGGAGAGCTGCCCGATGCGCTGGATGATCGCCTGGGGTGACAGCAGGCCGTCGTCGGGCTGGGTGTAGCCGAGCGGGAACTGTTCGCGAAGACCCTCGAGGTGCTCCCACCACGCCGCGATGTCGGGCTTGACCCCACCCGTGACCTCGGCGAACGCGCTCGTGAGGTCGGGGATGACGACCTTGGCGTCACCCACGATGGGCACGTCGGCGATGCGGATCTTCGAGATCTCGGCGGGGTCGATGTCGACGTGGACGACCTTGGCACCGGGCGCGAACAGCTCGGCCTTGCCGGTCACCCGGTCGTCGAAGCGCGCGCCGAGGGCGATGATGAGGTCGCTCTCCTGGAGTCCCAGCACGGCCGGCACCGTGCCGTGCATGCCGGGCATCCCGAGGTGTTGCGGGTGGGTGTCGGGGAACGCACCGCGGGCCATCAGGGTGGTGACGACGGGAGCCCCGGTGAGCTCGACGAGGGCCTTGAGCTCGGCCGACGCCCCGGCGCGGATCACGCCGCCGCCGACGTAGAAGACGGGTTGCTTGGCGTCGGCGATCATCTGGGCCGCGGCGGTGATCTGCTTGCCGTGCGCCCTCGTCACCGGTCGGTAGCCCGGCAGGTCGACGACGGGCGGCCAGATGAAGGGTGCGCTGTTCTGCTGCGCGTCCTTCGTGATGTCGACGAGCACCGGGCCGGGACGCCCCGTGCTCGCGATCTGGTACGCGGCGGCGAGCGTCGCCGGGATGTCCTCGGGCTTGGTCACCAGGAACGAGTGCTTCGTGATCGGCATCGTGATGCCGACGATGTCGGCCTCCTGGAAGGCGTCGGTGCCCATGAGGGTCGAGAAGACCTGCCCGGTGATGGCCAGCAGCGGCATGCTGTCCATGTAGGCGTCCGCGATCGCCGTGACGAGGTTCGTCGCGCCGGGGCCGGACGTCGCGATCGCGACGCCGACGCGACCGGACGCGGCGGCGTAGCCCTCGGCGGCGTGCCCGGCGCCCTGCTCGTGGCGGACCAGGATGTGTCGGATCGCCGTCGAGGCCATCAACTCGTCGTAGAACGGGATGATGGCTCCGCCGGGCAACCCGAAGACGTCGGTCACGCCCAGGTGCTCGAGCGACTTGAGGATGGCGCCCGACCCGGTCAGCACGGGAGGCGCGGTCGGCGCCCCGACGGACGCGCCGGCGCTCGGCCGGGCCGTCCGTGTCGCGGTGCCGGGCGTGGGGGTGGACTCTGCAGGCATCAGTGCCGGTTCCCTGTTCGTGGTCGGTGATCGATGGTGACGGTGCGGGACGCGGCCGTGCACGGGGTGCGACGTCGCGACGGCTCGACCGGCGGTGGGACGCGTCAGTAGGTGACGGCGCCCTCGGCCGCGGAGCGGACCTGGCGTGCGTACTTCGCGAGGACACCGCGGGTGTAGCGCGGGGGAAGCGGTGCCCAGCCGTCTCGGCGGGCTTCCAGCTCTGCGGCGTCGACGAGTAGGTCGATCGAGCGAGCGGCGATGTCGACCCGAATCAAGTCACCATCGCGCACGAAGGCGATCGGACCGGAGTCGACCGCTTCGGGTGCTATGTGGCCGATGCACAGGCCGGTTGTGCCGCCTGAGAATCGTCCGTCCGTCAACAGTAGTACATCTTTGCCGAGCCCTGCGCCCTTGATGGCCGCGGTGATGGCGAGCATCTCGCGCATGCCCGGGCCGCCCTTGGGGCCCTCGTAGCGGATGACGACCACGTCGCCGGACTCGATGCGCCCCTCGGTGAGGGCGTCCATGGCGCCACGTTCGCGTTCGAAGACCTTCGCCGGCCCCTCGAACACCGACGCGTCGAAGCCCGCCGTCTTGACGACGGCGCCCTCGGGGGCCATCGAGCCGCTGAGGACGGTGAGGCCGCCGGTCGCGTGGATCGGGTTGTCGAGCGTCCGCAGCACCTCGCCGTCGAGCGGCTTCGGCTTGATGGACTCGAGGTTCTCGGCGACGGTCTTGCCGGTGACGGTGAGGCAGTCGCCGTGCAGCAGACCCGCGTCGAGCAGCGCCTTCATGACGACGGGGACGCCACCCATGCGGTCGACGTCGTTCATGACGTACTTGCCGAAGGGCTTGAGGTCGCCGATGTGCGGCACCTTGTCGCCGATGCGGTTGAAGTCGTCGATGGTCAGGTCGACCTCGGCCTCGTACGCGATGGCGAGCAGGTGCAACACGACGTTGGTCGAGCCACCGAAGGCCATGGCCACGGCGATGGCGTTCTCGAACGCCTTCTTGGTGAGGATGTCGCGCGTCGTGATGCCCTGACGGAGCATCTCGACGACGGCCTCGCCCGAACGGTGGGCGAAGTAGTCGCGGCGGCGGTCGGCCGACGGCGGGGCCGCCGAACCGGGGAGGCTCATGCCGAGGGCCTCGGCGACGCTGGCCATGGTGTTGGCCGTGTACATCCCGCCACAGGCACCCTCGCCCGGCACGATGGCGCACTCGATCGCCTTCAGGTCGTCGTCGCTCATGTTGCCGGCCTTGTAGGCGCCCACGGCCTCGAACGAGTCGATGATCGTGACGTTCTTCTCGGTGCCGTCGCTGAGCTTGACCCAACCCGGGGCGACGCTGCCGGCGTAGAGGAAGACGCTGGCGAGGTCGAGCCGGGCGGCGGCCATCAGCATGCCGGGCAGCGACTTGTCGCAACCGGCGAGCAACACCGACCCGTCGAGCCGCTCGGCGTTCATGACGACCTCGACGCTGTCGGCGATCACCTCGCGTGAGACCAGCGAGAAGTGCATGCCCTCGTGGCCCATCGAGATGCCGTCGGACACCGAGACGGTGCCGAACTGGAGCGGGTAGCCTCCCCCGGCGTGGACGCCTTCCTTGGCACCCTGGGCCAGACGGTCGAGCGACAGGTTGCAGGGGGTGATCTCGTTCCAGCTGCTGGCGATGCCGATCTGGGGCTTGCTCCAGTCCTCGTCGCCCATGCCGACGGCACGGAGCATGCCTCGCGACGTGGTGGCCTCGACGCCGTCGGTGACGACGCGGCTGCGCGGTTTGATGTCGATCCCGTCCGGGGTGGGCTTCTCTGGCATGGGTCGAGTTTAGGGCGTGCCCGCGCTCGCGCCGTCCACCGTCGCCGACGGCCTCAGAGCTCGCCCGGCTCCCCCGCGGCGTCTCCGGTCGACCGCGTCCGCCGACCCTCGTGGTCGCGGGCGTCGTCGTCACCCTCGCTGTCGTCGAGCCCGGACGAGTCCCCGACCCGGTCCATCTCGACGGCCAACGCGTCGGCCGACCCGACGGGCAGGTCGGACACGTCGAGATCGGCGACGTCGCCTTCGGTCGTCTCGGCGATCTCGCCGGCTGCCCGGGCCACGGCGTCGTCGAGTTCGTCCACGACCAACCGATCGCGCAGGAGGTCGCCGTTGCGGTACCCCGCCCGTCCGATCATGTGCGCCGAGATGGGTGCGGTGAGCATCTGGAAGACGAGGACGACGAGCAGGGACGCGATCGTCCCCACGGTGTGCTGGTCGAGCGCGATCGCCGCCAGGACCAGGATGAGGCCGAAGATCTGCGGCTTGGTCGCGGCGTGCATGCGGGACAAGGCGTCGGGGAACCTGAGGAGGCCGATGCCCGCCGCGACCGAGAGCAGTGCCCCGCCGATGAGCATGACCGAGGCCGCCACGTCGTAGACCGTCTCGGGGATCACGAGGGATCCTGCTTCGAGACGTAGCGCGCGACCGTGATGGAGCCGAGGACGGCCGTCAGGGCGAGGGCGAGGATGACCGGGATGGTCCGGGTGTGGCCGTTGAACACCATGTCGGCGGCGAGGACGCAGATCAGGGTGGTCAGCAGCATGTCGGACGCGATCATGCGGTCGAGGATGGACGGCCCCCGCACGATGCGGATGACCGACGCGAGGCCGGCGAACGCGAAGAGCGCTCCGACGACGTAGGCGACGACGGTCACGAGGGACCTCCTTCGTGGGACGAGGAACGGCTGACCGCTTCGTGGACCTCGGCCGCGGCCGGGGTGCCCTCCGCGATGCGACGGCGGTCGTCGTCGCTGCCGAGCACCCGGACGAGGCGGGCCTCGACGACCAGGACGCCGTCGCGGACGCCCTCGACACCGGCGAGGTCCTCGACCGCGAGCGCGTGCAGGTAGAGGATCGACCGCTCGCGGTCGGCCTCGACCACGAGCGACCCGGGGACGAGCGAGATCGCCTCGGCGACGAGGGTCATGATGAAGTCCGACCTCGTGTGCAGCTGCACCGCGACGATCGCGTTCGAGGTCACGCCGCGAGGTCGGACGGCCTGCCAGGCGACGATGACGGAGGCGCGCACCAGGTCGACCACGAAACGCGCCAGGAAGACCACGGCGTACCAGAGGTTGAACCGGCCGCTCAGTTCGACCGGGGGCAGGAAGAAGACCCGGGTCACGAGCAGCGCCACGGCGACGCCGGTGACGAAGGCCAGGACGGTGAACTGGTTCCACAAGGCCATCCAGAGGACGACCAGTCCGACGAGCAGGGGGAGCTGGCGGGCGAGGCTGCGGCCGACCTCGCCGCGGGTGGGACGGCCGGTCACGGGGTGCTCCCCTCGTCTGCGGAGTCCGAGGCGGGTTCGGGCTCGGGCGACGACGGGTCGGGCGTCGTCTCGCCCTGACCGCCCGGGAAGACCGTCTGCACGTAGTCGTTCGAGCCGTAGACCCGGCCGGCCGCACGTTCGGCGACACCGTAGAGCGGGCCCGCGGCGAAGGTCAGGGCGAGCGAGACGAGCACCATGCCCGCGGTCGCGCCCACCATGGTGCGGGGGTTGGTGCGACGTCGCTGGACGGCCACCCGACCCGGGGCCTCCTCGAGGTGCTCGGTGAAGGGCGACTCGTGGTCGTCGACATCGGCCTTCGGGCGCCAGAACGCGAGGTTCCAGGCACGCATGAGCGCGTAGAGCGTCAGCAGCGACGTGAGGGCCCCGGCTCCGATGAGGACGTACACGAGGGGATCGTCGAGCCGGGCACCGGCCTCGAAGAGCGCGACCTTGCCGATGAAACCGGAGAACGGCGGGATGCCGCCCAGGTTGAGGGCCGGGATGAAGAAGAGGACGGCGACGATCGGTGCCGCCTTGAGGAGACCGCCCAGGCGGGTGATCGACGCCGTGCCGCCTCGCCGTTCGATCAGGCCCGCCCCGAGGAAGAGCGTGGTCTGCACCGTGATGTGGTGCACGACGTAGTAGATCGTGGCGGCCAGGCCCTCGACGGTCCCGAGTGCGATGCCGAAGATCATGTAGCCGATGTGGCTGACCAGGGTGAACGAGAGCAGACGCTTGATGTCGGCCTGGGCCACGGCCCCGAGGATGCCCACGATCATCGTCAGCAACGCGATGATCAGCAGGTAGACGTTGACGTTGCTCTCGACGAACAGCACCGTCTCGGTGCGGATGATGGCGTAGACGCCCACCTTGGTCAGCAGGCCGGCGAACACGGCGGTGACGGGGGCGGGAGCGGTCGGGTACGAGTCGGGCAGCCAGAACGACAGCGGGAAGATCGCCGCCTTGATGCCGAACGCCGTGAGCAGCATGACGTGGATGATCGTCTGCACGTCGGGCGGGATGGTGTCCATCTTCTGGGCGATGTCGGCGATGTTCACCGTGCCGAGCGCTCCGTAGATCATCGCGATGGAGGCGAGGAACAGGACGGACGACACCAGGCTGACGACGATGTAGACCACGCCGGCCCGGATGCGCTGCTCGGTGCCGCCGAGGGTGATCAGCACGTAGCTGGCCACCAGGAGGATCTCGAAGCCCACGTAGAGGTTGAAGAGGTCACCCGCGATGAAGGCGTTGAACACGCCCGTGGCGAGGATGAGGTAGGTCGGGTTGTAGATCGAGACCGGGGCCTCGCCGTCGCCGTCGGCCTGGCCCTGCCCGACAGAGAACACGAAGACGGCCAGCAGGACGATCGACGAGATGCTGAGCATGAGCGCCGCGAGTCGGTCGACGACGAGCGTGATGCCGAACGGCGCCTGCCAACCGCCCACCTGCACGGCGATCGCTCCGTGCGTGTCGACGACCACGAGCAGCACCAGGCTGATGACGACGACGAGCGCCAGGGCGACGATCGAGACCACGGCCTGCGAGCGGGGCCGCCGACCGGCGATCAGGGCCGCCGCGGCTCCGAGCAGCGGGATGAGGACGACGAGCGGCACGAGGTAGCTGGGGTTCATGCTCGGTGCCCTTTCTCGTCGTGGTGAGGCCGGTCGTCGCGCAGCGACCGGTCGTCCGTCGGCACGGCCGCTTCGGCACGGCTGCCGAACTCGCTATCGCCACCGGCCTCGTCGTCACCGTCGCCCTGTTCGGACTCTTCTTCGGCCGGGACGCCTCGACGCCCGATCTCGAGGTCTTCGGCGTCGTCCGCGAGGGTGTCTCCCTGGGCCAGCCGCCACGACCGGTAGATCAACGCGAGCATGAAGGCCGAGATGCCGAAGGTGATGACGATGGCCGTCAGCACGAACGCCTGCGGCAGCGGGTCGGCGAAGTCGGCCGGATCGGCCTGGCCGTCGACCACGGGGGCCGCGCCGCGCCGTCCGGACATGAGGAGGATGAGGATGTTCGTGGCGTTCCCGACGAGCAGGAAGCCCAGCAGCACACGGGTCATGCTGCGCTCGAGCAGCAGGTAGACGCCGCAGGCGTACAGCGCGGCCATGACGACGATCAGGACGAGGGAGACGCTCATGCGCGGCCCCGCTCGGTCGGGGGCGTACCGGCGACGGACACGGGGAGCGCCTCCTCTTCGGGTTCGGACACCTCGCTCGGGTGGCCGAACGCGTCCTCCTCTTCTTGACGGTCGACCTCGGCTCCGAGGCTCCGGAGCACGTCGAGGACGAGCCCGACGACGACCAGGTAGACGCCGACGTCGAAGAAGGTCGACGTGACGAACTCGACGTGGCCGAGCAGCGGCACCTCGGCCTCGACCCAGGTCGAGGTCAGGGCGTCGACGCCGAAGAAGAGCGGGACGAGTGCCGTCGCGGCGACCGTCAGGAGACCGGCACCGAGGAGCTTGCCGGCATCGAGGGGCGCGGCCGCACCGAGTTCGTACCGACCGCCCGCGAGGTACCGGGCCACGAAGGCGAAGCCCGCCACCAGACCGCCGGCGAAGCCGCCGCCGGGCAGGTTGTGACCGGCGAAGAGCAGGTAGATCGAGACGACGATGATGGCGTGGAAGATCAGCCGCACGACCACCTCGAGCAGGATCGACCGGTTCTGCGGGGCGAGTTTGCGCCCGGCCAGCAACCAGGCGCGGCGGTCGCCCTCGGTGCTGTCGCCGATCTGCGCCGTCGCCCCGCCGACGGGCACGACCGGCGCCGGCTCGCGCACGGGCCGGACCCGTGCCAGGAACCGCTGGGCACGCGTACGCCGCTCGGGCCGGGGCAGGACGTCGGCGCGGGAGGTCAGGAAGACCAGGCTCGCGACACCGGTCGCGGCGACGATGAGGACCGCGATCTCGCCCATGGTGTCCCATCCGCGGATGTCGACGAGCGTCACGTTGACGACGTTGCGGCCGTGACCGCCGTCGACGGCGAGGTCGGGGAAGGCGCCGGAGACCGTGGGGATCGAGCGTGCCCCCAGGGCGACCACGGCGATGGCGGCCATGACGGACCCGACCGAGATGCCGATGACGGCCCGGATCGCCCGGTGGGTGCGGCCGTTGCGCTCGCCCAGACGGGCCGGCAGCCGACGCAGCACGAGGACGAACGCGATGAGGGTGATGGTCTCGATCAGCGCCTGCGTCAGGGCCAGGTCGGGGGCCCCGTGCAGCGCGAAGAGCGCGGCCATGCCGTAGCCGGTCACCCCGACCAGGACGACGGCCTGGAATCTCTTGTTGGAGAGCGCCGACGCGATGGCACCGATGATCATCAACCCGCCGATGGCCAGCTGCGCCGGGTAGTCCCAGAGCACGGCGGTGGTCGGCCAGTCGCTGTTGAGCGCCAGCGTCACCACCGACGAGGCGATGAACACGACGAGGATGGTGGCGAGGTAGAAGGGCAACGAACCGCGCTGCGTCGTCGCGGTCGTCCGCGACGCCGTCCGGTCGATGGTCGCCATGATCCGCACGTACCCGTCGGAGGCGCGGGGCAGGAACGAGACGGCCTTCTGCACCTGCGACACCCGGTCGCGCTGCCAGAAGAGGAGGGCCCCGACCCCGAGCGAGATCGCCGTGAAGCCGAGCGCGGGCTCGAGACCGTGCCAGAGCGCCAGGTAGTAGGGGCCGTGCTCGCCCGGGGCCGCGGGGAGCGTGTCGGCATAACGAGCGAAGACCGGACCGACCTGGTACGAGACGAGGCCGAGCACCAGGCCGGCGACGGCGAGGACGATCGGCGACGCCAAGAAGTCGACGTGCTCACGGACGAAGTCGACCGGCTCGACGCCCTTCTTGCGACCGAAGGCCCCCCAGAGGAACCGCAGGCTGTAGGCGGTGGTCAGGATCGAGCCGACGACGACGCCGACCAGGGCGACGACGCCCCAGGCCGACCCGGTCACGGCGTCGTCGTAGAGGGCCGTGAGCACGGCCTCTTTCGCGACGAAGCCGAAGGTCGGCGGCACGCCGGCCATCGAGGCGAGGGCGAGGAGCGTCACCACGAGGAGGACGGGAGCCTGTCGACCGAGCCCGCAGAGCTTGCGCAGGTCTCGCGTGCCCGCCCGGTGGTCGATGACCCCCACCACGAGGAAGAGCGTCGACTTGAACAGGGCGTGGGCGACCAGCAGGGCTAGCCCGGCGAGGGCCGCGTCGCGGGTGCCGAACCCCACCACGATCGTCAGGAAGCCGAGTTGGCTCACCGTGCCGTAGGCCAGGACGAGCTTGAGGTCGTGCTGACGGAGCGCACGGTACCCGCCGAGGACCATCGTGACCACCCCGACGGTGACGATGATCTCTTGCCAGCCGGGCTGATCGTGGTAGCCGGGGGCGAGACGGGCGACGAGGTAGATGCCGGCCTTGACCATCGCGGCGGCGTGCAGGTAGGCACTGACCGGCGTTGGAGCCGCCATCGCGGCCGGGAGCCAGAAGTGGAACGGCACGAGTGCCGACTTCGACAGCGCCCCGACGAGTACGAGCACGACGGCGACCGTGACGACCGTCCCGGTGGGTGGCTGCTCGACGAGCTGGGACAACGAGCTCGTGCCGCCCTGGACGGCGAGGATCACGAGGCCGACGAGCATCGCGAGCCCGCCCGCGGTCGTCACGATGAGAGCCTGCAACGCGGCCCCGCGGCTGGCCTGCTTCGCCGTGTAGTGCCCGATCAACAGGTACGAGAAGACGCTCGTGGCCTCCCAGAAGACGAACAGGACGAACACGTCGTCGCTCGTGACGAGGCCGTACATCGCTCCGGCGAAGGCCACCAGTTCGGCGGCGAACCGTGCCCGACCGGCCTCGTCCCGCTCGAAGTAGCGCGCACAGTAGACGAGCACGAGGCCGCCGATGCCCGTGACGACGAGCGCGAGGACCCAGGCGAGGACGTCCATGCGCAGGGTGAGCGAGATGGCGAGCTGCGGAATCCACGGCACGGCCTCGGTGGGCACCTCGCCCGACAACACGGCGGGCCCCTGGAGGGCCGTGAAGGCGAAGGCGGCGAAGGGGACGACGGACGCCCAGAGGAAGAGCGAACGGCCGAGTCGTCCGCCGACGCAGGCCACGACGACGGCCGCCACGGCGAACGCTGTCAGGACTACGATCACGAGGACCTCCGTCGGCTGGCGACCTCGTCGGACCGGCTCGGCTGAGCGGCGGCGGGGAGTCGCGGCGGGGTGTCCAGACTACCTTGCAGTCACCTGGGAATGCTCAGACCCGGCCATCACACCCGTTCAAGGCATGCGCTGTCAGGCATGACCGAGATGCCCACGCAGGCCGGCCAGTTCGACGAGCAGGTCCGCCACGGCGGCGGGGTCGGCGACGCGATGCATCGCCCCCGTCTCGCCCGGGCCGACCTTGATCGACAGGTCGCCCTCGCCGAGTGCGCGGAAGCCGTCCTCGTCGGTGACGTCGTCCCCGGCGTAGAGGACGCCCGTGGGCTGGACGGCCTCCCGGAGCCGGTCGATGCCGTCGTTCTTGCCGGTCGCCCGGACGGCGAACTCGAGGACGTTCTTGCCGACGCGCTCGTGCATGCCGCCGAGCGCCTCGACGGCCTCGCGGGCCGCCGCGTGGACGGCCTCGGTGGTCGCGGCGTCCGCGAGCCGCGTGTGCAGGGCGAGGCCTGCGGGTTTCTCTTCGACGAAGACGCCCTCACGCCCCTCGGCCACACCGTGGACGGCGTCGGACAAGCGCGCACGGCCGGCCTTCTCGTCGTCGCTCAACGAGGTCTCGTGACCGTCGACCCGCACCTCGATGCCGTGCGAGCCGACCAACAGCACCTCGTCGGGGGTCTGGCTGACCTCGATCAACGAGGCGAGGTCGCGCCCGGACACGAGGGCGACGGTGGTCTGGTCGAGTGCCGACAGGCGCATGATCGCGTCCATGGCCGCGGGCAACGCCCGGGCCCGCAGGGGCGCGTCGACCTCGGGCGCCAGGGTGCCGTCGAAGTCGAGCGCGACGAGGAGGCGCGGGGTCGTCGCGAGACGACCGAGCGCGTCGCTCAGGGCCAGGGGGTCGGAACCGGTCACGAGACGTCACCGTCCGTCGTCGCCGGGGCCGGGGCGGGCGTGATCTGCTGCCCGGGTCGCACGTTCTCGAGGGCCTGCAGGAAGGACGCCGACCACTTGGCCACGTCGTTCTCGAGGACGCGACGGCGCAGGGCCCGCATGCGGGTGGTGCGGTCGCGCTTGGGCATCTCGACGGCCCGCATGATGGTGTTCTTGAGGCCGCCGATGTCGTGCGGGTTGATCAGCAGGGCGCTCTTGAGCTCGTCGGCCGCGCCGGCGAACTCGCTCAGCACCAGCACGCCGTCGTTGTCGCGCCGCACCGCCACGTACTCTTTCGCGACCAGGTTCATGCCGTCGCGGAGGGCCGTGACCAGCATGATGTCGGCGGCGAGGTACAACGCCACCATCTCTTCGCGCGGGTAGCCGTGGTGGTGGTAGCTGATGGCCGTGTGGCTCATGGTGCCGTAGTCGCCGTTCACGCGGCCGACGGTGAGCTCGATCTCGTCGCGCAGCAGCTTGTACGTCTCGACCCGCTCACGGCTCGGGCTCGCGACCTGCACGAGCGTGGCGTCCTCGACGCTGAGCCGACCGTCGGCGAGCAGCTCGCCGAACGCCTTCATGCGGTGCCGGATGCCCTTCGTGTAGTCGAGACGGTCGACGCCGAGCATGATCGTCTTGGGGTTGCCGAGGCCCTCGCGGATCTCGCGCGCCCTTGCCTGCACGTCGGGGCGCGCGGCGAGCTCTTCGTAGCTGGCGGCGTCGATCGAGATCGGGAAGTGCTTCGCCAGCACCCGACGGACCTTGGTGCCCCGGCGCGAGACCTGCGCGGACTCGTCGTCGACCGGGACCTCGATGTAGGGGCGCGTCGTCGAGTACCCGAGGAGATGGCGGACGGCGCGGGAGAAGTTCGACGCGTCGTCCGCCCGCTGGAATCCGATGACGTCGGCACCGAGCAGGCCCTCGACGATCTGCTGCCGCCAGGGCAGCTGAGAGAAGATGCCGAGCGGCGGGAACGGGATGTGGTTGAAGAACCCGATGGTGACGTCGGGTCGGGCCTCGCGCAGCATCTTCGGCACGAGCTGCAGCTGGTAGTCCTGCACCCAGATGGTGCCGCCCTCTTCGGTGATCTCGGCCGCGCGGTCGGCGAAGCGCTGGTTGACCTGCACGTAGGACTCCCACCAGACCCGGTGGTAGGTCGGGGCGGCGATGACGTCGTGGTAGAGCGGCCAGAGCGTGTCGTTGCTGAAGCCCTCGTAGTAGCGCTGCACCTCGTCGGCGCTGAGCGGCACGGGGACGATCTCGATGCCGTCGGACTCGAAGGGCTCGAACTCGAGGTCGGGTTGGCCCGCCCAGCCCACCCACGCCCCGTCGTTGGCCTTCATGACGGGTTCGAGGGCGGTGACGAGACCCCCGGGCGAGTGCTGCCACGACGCCGACCCGTCGTCGGCGATGACCCGGTCGACGGGGAGGCGGTTGGAGACGACGACGAAGCCGTAACGTTCGGGGGTGTCGGGCATGGGGTGGGTCGGCTCCTGTCGCATCGCCCGCACGGACGCGGGACGGCCAGATTATCAGCGGTGCCCCAGACGGCTCCTGGCGACCGGCGTACCCCACCCGGACGATCGTCAGACGAGGCGCAGGGTCGCCTCGGCGGCCCGCACGAGGGACGACCCGTAGCTCGGCCCGTGTCCGGCGGCGTGCACGGCCAACGGGTGGAGCTGGTGCAGCGGCACGCGACCCCGCCACCCCTCGCCCAGCGGCGAGCGCGCCTCGTAGCCCGCCAGCACGTCCTCGAGGTGCGGGCAGCCGAACAGGGCCAGCATCGCCAGGTCGGTCTCGGGATGACCGCCGTGGGCGGCCGGGTCGATGAGCACGACTCCCCCGGCGTCGAAGAGCACGTTGCCGGCCCACAGGTCCCCGTGGAGGCGGGCCGGGGGCAGGTCGTCGTCGAACGCGCCCTCGGCGACGAGGCGGCAGGCTCGCTCGACGACCTCGAGGCCCGCCCGGTCGAGACCGCCCGCCCGGACGGCGACGCGGGCGTAGGGCAGGACCCGCTGCTCGGCGTAGAAGACCCCCCAGGTCGCCTTCGGTCGCACCGTCATCGGACGGCTGCCGATGAAGCACGACCCCGCCCACCCCCGAGGAGGCGCACCGAACGCCTCCGCGCCGCTCGCGTGGGTCACCGCGAGGGCCTCACCGAAGGCCCGTGCGGCCTCCGCCGTGGGACGGACCTCGTGCACGGGATCGAGGTCGATGCGCCCCGGGGACGCGGCCTGGACGCCGACCGTGCGCGCGCCTCCTCGGGGCGTGGCCTCGGCGAGCCAGGCGAGACCGGCCGCCTCGGCCTCGAAGAACCCGGCGGGGGCGTCGGCACGCTGCTTCGTGTAGGAGGTCACGGGAATAGCATGCGCCCCATGACCGACACCCGTCCCCCGCGCACCGAGGGGCCCCGCGGCCCCGCCGACGACGGTGCCCGTCCCGACACGACCATCGTCACGCGCGCCTACCGAGGGGGCCAGCTGATCGCCCACGACTTCCCGCTGCACGAGGTGAGCGACCACCTCGAGACGGACGGCTGTCACGTGTGGATCGACCTCACCGACCCGACCGCCGACGACCTCGCCTCGCTCGAGGACGAACTCGGACTGCACGAGCTCGCCGTCGAGGACGCGCTGCAGGACGGACAGCGGCCCAAGGTCGACCGTTACGACAACCATCTGTTCACCGCTCTCTACGACGTGCGGTTCGACCGGGCCAGCGGCGTGCTCGACACGAGCGAGGTGAAGGCGTTCATCACGGAGCGCGCCCTCGTGACGATCCACCATCCGGAGTTCGACGTCACCCGGCTGCAGGCGACCTTCGACCAGAACCGCGACCTGGCGTCGCACGGCGTCTCGTACTTCCTCTGGGGTCTGCTCGACTGCGTCGTGGACCGGCACTTCGACGCCACGGACGCGCTGGACGACGAGATCGAGGGCATCGCCGACGACCTCTTCGACCCCGCGCCCCGGACCATCGACGTGCAGAAGCGCTCGTTCGCCCTGCGGAAGAGCCTCGTCCAGCTGCGCCGGGTCGCGTCGCCGATGCGCGAGGTGCTGAACACGCTGCTGCGCCGCGACCTGAAGGAGGTCGACTCCGCCATGCACCCGTACTTCCAGGACGTCTACGACCACGTGCTGCGCGTGGCCGAGCAGAACGACTCCCTGCGCGACCTCGTCTCGACCATCCTCGACACGAACCTCAACCTGCAGTCCAACCGCATGAACCTCATCATGAAGAAGGTGACGAGCTGGGCGGCCATCATCGCGGTCCCCACGGCGATCACCGGGTTCTACGGGCAGAACGTGCCGTATCCGGGGTTCCAGTCCGCCGCCGGCTTCGTCACCTCGTGCGTGCTGATCGTGGCGATCGGCGGCCTGCTCTGGTGGCAGTTCAAGCGCCGCGACTGGCTGTAGCCCGCCGTTCCCGCACTGTTCACCGCGGTGTCGACGCCGCCGCGACGCCCCGGTCGTAGCCTGGCCGCGTGATCACGGTCGGAATGAGCACGTCCTGCGTCTTCCCGCTGTCGACCGACGAGGCCTTCCGGCTCGCGCGGCTCACCGGCTTCGACGGGGTCGAGGTGATGGTGACGGCCGACCGGGCGACCCGACGACCCGAGCTGCTCCGTGCGGCGACCGCCCGGTGGGGGCTGCCCGTTCTCTCGGTGCACGCCCCCGTCCTGCCCGTCGCGCACTTCGCCTTCGGTCGTGACCAGGTCGACAAGCTGCGGCGCTCGGCCGGACTGGCCCGCGAGCTGGGCGCCACGACCGTCGTCGTCCATCCGCCGTTCGTCTGGCAGCGGTCCTACGCGGCGCGCTTCGTCGACGTCGTCCGCGAGATCGCAACCGAGACGGGCGTCACCCTCGCCGTCGAGAACATGTTCCCCGTGAGGTTCGGGCCGGCCGGGTTCGACCCCTACCGCCCGGGACACGACCCCTCGTCCCTCGACGTGGAGGCGGCCACCCTCGACTTCTCGCACGCCGCCGTCGCCGGGCGCGACGCGCTCGACCTCGCCCTGGCGCTCGGGCCGAGGTTGCGCCACGTCCACCTGACCGACGGCGTCGTCTCGTCCCGCCCCGGCGGGCTGCACGACCAGCACCGGGTGCCGGGTCTCGGCACGCAGCCGGTCGCCGAGGTGCTCACCCACCTGGCCCGGTCGGGGTGGGCCGGCACCGTCGCCGCCGAGGTGCACACCGACGGGGACGAGGAGGCGCGGCTCGGCCAGCTGAGGCGGACGCTCGCCTTCGCGCGCCGTCACCTCGCGACCGCACCCGCGTCGGGCGCGGGCGCCCGGGACCCTCAGACGAACAGCACCGTCGCGACGACCGCGAGCGGCACGGCGACCGCCGCCACCCCGAGGCCGGCGAGCACGAACCGCCCCCACGCGACCTCGACGCCCATCGACGACAAGCGCGAGTGCCAGAGCAGCGTGGCGAGCGAGGCCCACGGCGTCACGAGGCAGCCGATGTTGACCCCGACGAGCACGGCGACGAGCCGCAGCGGCGACCCGGCCACCGGCTCGAGGGCGAGGTAGGCCGGGAGGTTGTTGGCCACGTTCGCGGCCACCGCGCTGCCGCCGGCCAGTCGCAGCAGGTCGGGCAGTCGGTCGCCGGTGCCCACGACGGCTCCGAGCAGGTCGGCCAGGCCGAGCGAGTGCGCGGCCTCGACGACGAGGAACAGCCCACCGGCGAAGAGCAGCGTGCCCCACGGCACCAGCCCGAGTCGGAGGACGCCGCGGCGGCGGACGGCCGTGGTGACGACGAGCACGAGCGCCGCGACGGCGGCGGGGATCCAGACCTCGACGCCCGAGACCAGGGCCGGCACGAGCAGCCCCGTCGCGACCGCGGCGACGCCGAAGAGCACGCGATCGGCCACGGGCTCGGACGCCGGCGCCTCGAACCGGCCGACCAGCTGACGGCGGTAGCGCAGTCCGATGGCCACGACGGGGACGACGACGCCCACCACGGCGGCGGGTGCGACCAAGGCGGCGAACTGCACGGGGGCCGGTGATCCGAGCTCGTGCAGCGCGAGCAGGTTGGTGAGGTTCGAGACCGGCAACAGCATCGAGGCGCAGTTCGCGAGCCACACCGTCGTCAGCGCGAACGGCATCGGCGGCAGGCCGGCGTGCCGGGCCACGATCACGACCACCGGCGTGAGCAGCACCGCCGTCGTGTCGAGCGAGAGGAACACCGTGCAGAGCACCGCGAGCGCCACGACCAGGAGCCACAGCACGAGCACCCGCCCTCCGGCCAGCCGGGCCGAGGCGGACGCCAGCCACGAGAAGAGTCCGGCCTCCGCCGCGAGCTCCGCGACGATCGTCAGGCCGACGACGAAGCCGAGCACGGGCGCGACCCGTTCGACGAGCGCGAGCAGTTCGTCACCGGTCAGGACGCCGGTGAACACGGCCACGAGGCCGAGCGACACGAACACGCCTCCGAGCAGGGCAGTGCGCACGGCATTCTCCTTCGACCGCAGGACGCACCGGCACGGGACGCCGGGCAGCTCAACCTACCCCCACCCGGACTCGTGCCACGTCACGCGGTACCGTGGTCGAAACGACCCCTGGGAGCCCCACCGTGCGCAAATTCCTCTTCAACGGCGCGATCATCAGCGCGATCTTCTCCGGCATCAGCCTCCTCAAGAGCCTGAGCGCCGGCCCTCGTGACTGGCGCCTCGCCCTCATGGCGATCAGCTGGGCGGCGTCGACCGCGATCGCCGTGGGCAACGTCATCGAGGCCGCGAACGACGACGACTGACGTCTGCCGAGACACCGAGGAGGCGCGTCCCGCTCTGGCGGGGCGCGCCTCCTCGTCCGTGTGGTCGCGTCAGCGACGCCCGTCGACGCCGGGCGTCGGCCCGGCCGGGTCGCCGTCGGGACGGCCGGTCGGCAGGCCACCGGGTCGTCCCGCGACGTGCGGGTCGTGTTCCGCCTCGGCGCCGAGCGAGGCCTGGTACTCGGCGACGTCGTGGATCGGGATGGCCGCCGTGAAGAGCGCCGTGCGTTCGGAGTCGGCGTTGTCGCCGCTGAACAGGGCGGAGGCCTCCGACGTCGACCGGTGGGCCCGTCCCTTCGGCGCCGGTTCGGCCTCGACCATCTGCACCCGCGTCCGCGGGATCGACTGCGGGCTCTTCGCGTGCAGCCAGGCGATCAGGTCCTCGCGGACGAGGCAGCGCAGGTCGAACAGGGTCGGTGCGTCCTTGGCCGTGACAAGCACCCTCACCCGCACGTAGCCGGCCTGGGCGTCGGTGACCTGGAGCACCTTGGTGCGTCCGTCCCAGAGGTCCGTCCCCGCGAGGATCACGTCGAGCTCCTTCCGCATGGCCCCCGGGTCGACCCGCCAGTCCAGGTCGAACTCGACCGCTCCGAGCAGCTCGCTGTTGCGCCGCGTCCAGTTCTCGAACGGCGTGGTCGTGAAGTAGGTCGACGGCAGCACGAGACGCCGGTCGTCCCAGACGTGGACGACGACGTACGACAGGGTGATCTCCTCGATCAGGCCCCACTGCCCCTCGACCACGACGACGTCGTCGATGCGGATGGCGTCGCTGAAGGCCAGTTGGATGCCCGCGAAGACGTTCGCCAGGGTCGACTGCGCCGCGAGGCCCGCGACGACCGAGACCAGCCCCGCACTCGCGAGGACGCTCGCACCGACCGCCTCGACCCCCGGGAACCCGAGCAGCACGGTGCCCGCGGCCAGGATCACGATCAGGGCCACGGTCAGCCGTCGGAGGATGAGCACCTGGGTGCGGACCCGACGCGCCACCCGGTTGTCGGGGGTGTCGACCCGGTAGCGCGACAGGCCGAGGTCCTCGAAGAAGATCGCGAGGGCACCCACGAACCAGGCGACGACGACGATGACGGCGCAGCGGAAGGCCTGTGACACCCACCCCTCCCCCGGGTAGTCGGCGGGGAGCAGGGCGTCGAACGACGTGGTCAGCGCGACGACGAGCAGCACGACGAGCAGCGTGGCGCGGAAGGGGCGGCGCATGCGCGTCACGAAGGCCTGCGCCCACTCCTTGCGCTTGGCGACCACGCCGACGACCAGGCCGACGACGGCCGAGATGACGAAGGTGAGGACGACGGCGGCGACGAGCGAGATGACGAGTTGTATCCAGGGCATCCCCCGAGCCTGTCGCATGACGCACGGCTCCGTCCCGGCTGGCCCCTGGGACGATGGAACGGTGAGACGATCCACAGCTTCCCGTCGCGAGTCCGCCCCGCCCGCTCCTCCCCGGCGTCACGCCTCCCGGCGACGACGCGTGCTCAAGGGCGTGGCCCTCGGACTGTTCGCCGTCGTCGTGCTCGCCGCCACGGGGTTCTTCGTCATGGCCAAGACGCCGATGTCGGCGACGGCGTCCTCGCTCGCCTCGGTGTCCGCCGACGAACGGGTCGAGGTGACGAGCAGACCCGACACGGTCGTGATGCGACCGACCGAGACGGCCGCCACCGGCCAGGGTCTCGTCTTCGTCGCCGGTGCCCGGGTCGACCCGCAGGCCTACGAGCAGACCTTCGCGGGTCTCGTCGCCACCGGCGTCACCGTCGTCGTCGAACGACCCACGCTCGGGTTCGGCATCCTGGACCCCCGCCCGCTGTCGACCTTCACCGACCTCGCCCCCGAGGTCGACGCGTGGGCGGTGGGCGGTCACTCGCTCGGCGGGGTGCGTGCCTGTCAGTACGCCGCCGACGACAGGTCGGTGGACGCCCTGGTGCTCCTCGGCTCGTACTGCGCGACGACCGACCTCTCGGACGACGACGAGTTGGCCGTCCTCAGCCTCGGTGGTTCCGAGGACGGCCTCAGCACCCCGGCGAAGATCGCGACCTACCGCGACATGCTGCCGGGCAGCGCGTCGATGGTCGAGATCGACGGGTCGAACCACGCCCAGTTCGGCAGCTACGGCGCGCAGTCCGGAGACGGTTCGGCCACGATCTCGGACGAGGAGGCGCGCGAGCGCATCACGCGCCAGCTCACGTCGTTCTTCGCGGGCGTCGGCGTCTAGGCCCCCGAGGGCCTCCTACCGGCGGCGCCGCACGGACGGGCGGGCCCGGCGGCGGTTCAGATCGAACGCTTGCGCTGCCGCAGGGCCTCGAGGGCGAGCCCCTCGGAGGGGTACCGCCCGACGACCTCGCCCCAGCGGGGGTCGGCGCCGCGGAGCGCGACGAAGGCGCCCTGCTCGGCCCGGACGTGGCCGAGCACGCGGTCCGGGGTCGACACCTGGACGAGGTCGGACGAGACGGTGCGCGTGATGACGCGGGCCATTCTCCTCAGGACGTCGGTCGGTGCGGTGGTGCTCACGGGTGGTGCCTCTCGTGGTGCTCGTGCGGGTGGTGCGACGACGTCTCGGTGACGTCCGTCGACGACGCTACCCGCGCCTCCCGGGGTGTGACCTCGGGGTTCGCTGTGCGTCGGGTGTCGTCCGGCTGTGGTTTCACCCGGCTCCGTCACCCACCCACCGGGCCCCGCCCCGGCACCCCGCCGGGCGCCCGGTACGACGATGCCCCGGACGAGCGGGGCTCGGCCGGGGCGACGTCCTAGGCGGATCGGATCAGCTGGTCAGGCCGTCGACGTAGTCCTGGTTCTCGGAGATCCACTTCTCGACGACGGGGGCGTAGTCGTCGCCGTCGACCTCGTCACCGTTGAACATGGCGTTCTCGAGCGAGGACAGGGTCTCGGTGTCCATCTCGAAGCCCTGCAGCCACTCGGTCAGCTGCGGGAAGTCCGCCATGAAGCTCTTGCCACCGAACGAGTGGATGCCCTCGGCGTCGCCCAGGGTGCCCTCGGGGTCGGCGAGGTCCTTGATGGGGAACGCGTCGTAGGCCCAGTGCGGGCTCCACAGCGTCACCGCGATGTTCTCGCCCGCGTCGGTCGCGCTCTTGAGCTCGGTCAGCATGGCGGCGGTCGACGAGGTCTGCAGCTGCAGGTCGCTGAGGCCGTAGGTGGGGATGGTCTCGTCCTGGACGGCGGCCGTGAGGCCTGCACCCGGTTCGATGCCGACGATCTTTCCGCCGAACAGGTCCGCGTTGGCCGCCAGCTCGTCGAGCGAGTCGATCGGGGCGTCCTCGTTCACGGCGACTGCGAGCTTGGCGCCGTCGTTCCAGGCGCCGAGATCGGTCAGGTCGTCGCCGTACTGCTCGATGTACGAGGCGTGGGTGGTGGGCAGCCAGGTGTCGAGCACGACGTCGTAGTCGTCGGTGGTGAGCCCGCTGTAGACGGGGGCCACGTCGGCCGGCTCGAGGTTGACCGTGTAGCCCTCGTCCTCGAGGACGGTCTTCCACAGCCACGAGGCCGCGATGCCCTCGTCCCAGCCGTTGAACACGGCGAGGTCGACGACGGCCTGGTCGCCGTTGTCGAGGGTCTCGCCCTCGGCCGACGAGCCGCTGCCGGGAGGCGAGCAGGCGGCCAGTCCGAGGACGGCGGTGGTGCCGAGGGCGATCGATGCGGCGATGGTGCGCTTCTTCATGTGTTCCTTTCGGGTGGTGCAGGAGGCGCGGGTCGGGTGGGTACGTGCTGCTCCCGTCCCGCAGGTGGTCGGGGTCTAGGCCGAGGCCGTCGCGCGTTCGCGGCGGTCGGCCGGGGGCAGGGGCTGCTCGGCCTCGGCGCGGTCGGGAGCCGGGGTCGGCGGGACGGACCGGCGGTTCTGCGCCCGGGCCAGCCGTCGGGCGTGACGGTCGGACCCGAGGGCCGCCGTCATGCGGTCGAGGACGATCGCCAGGATGACGACCGAGATGCCGGCCTCGGCACCCAGCCCGACGTCGATGCGGTTGAGGCTCGCGACGATGTCGCCGCCCAGTCCCCCCGCGCCGACCATGCCGGCGATGACGACCATCGAGAGCGAGAGCATGATCACCTGGTTGACGCCGGCCATGATGCTGGGCTTCGCGAGCGGCAGCTGGATCTGACGCAGGATGCGCCACGGTGACGAGCCGAACGCCTGGCCGGCCTCGACCACCTCTTTGTCGACCCCGCGGATGCCGAGCTCGGTCAGGCGGACGCCGGGGGCCATCGCGAAGACGATGGTCGCGACGATGCCGGGCACGACTCCGACGCGGAAGAGCAGCAGGGCGGGGATGAGGTAGACGAACGCGGGCGTCGTCTGCATGAAGTCCAGCACGGGCCGGATGATCTGCGACGCGACGCTCGACTTCGCCGCGAGCACGCCCAGAGGGATGCTCAGCACGATGGCGAGCGTGCTGGCGACGAGCACGAGGGCGAGGCTCGACATCGCGTTGTCCCACTGGTTGACCGTTCCGATGAACAGCAGGCCGACGGCCGTGCCGATCGAGAACTTCCAGCCCTTCGCGACGAAGGCGAGGGCGGCGATCACGATCACGACCGCCCAGAAGGGAGGTGCGCCCAGGAAGTACGCGACCCACTCGTAGAAGAACGTGAAGACCAGGCGGACGACGTCGAAGAAGCCGCCCAGGTGGGTGGTGATCCAGTCGACGACGTCCGAGACCCAGGAGCCGAAGGGGATGCGGAGGTACTCGTTCATCGGGTGGCTCCTTCGAGGGTGGCGTCGAGCTCGACGTCCGAGATGCGGGTGACGGGCTCGAGCACGGGAATGGGCGAGGTGGTCGTGTCGACGTTGCCGAGCGCCGCGAGCAGGGTCACGCGGGGGATGACGCCGAGCAGGCGGTCGGCGTCGTCCACGACGGCGATCGGCAGCGGACTCTCGACCGCCAACTCGAAGAGGTCGACCAGCGCGGCCTCGGGCCCGACCTTCGAGAACTCCGCGTTGACGATGGCGGCGAGGTCGGTGTCGTTCGCCTTGACCTGGCGCATGACGTGCCGGTCGCGCACCCAGCCGAGGAGCTTGCGGTCACGGCCGGTGACGAACAGGGCGGCGGTCTGGAGGTCGCGCAGGGAACGCAGGGCGCCCCGGGGGCCGACCGTGAGCGGGACGACCGCCCGGGCGGGCTCCATGACGCTGGCCGCCGTGAGGACCCGCGCCCGGTCGACGTCCTGCACGAACTGGGCGACGTAGTCGTTGGCGGGGTCGGTGAGGATGTCCTCGGGCGTGCCGATCTGCACGATGCGGCCGTCGCGCATCACGGCGATGCGGTCCCCGAGGAACATCGCCTCGTTCAGGTCGTGGGTGATGAAGACGATCGTCTTGCCGAGCTTCGCCTGCAGCTCGACGAGCTGCTCCTGCATCTCGCGGCGGATCAGCGGGTCGAGGGCCGAGAACGCCTCGTCCATCAGCAGGATGTCGGTCTCGGCGGCGAGGGCGCGGGCGAGGCCGACGCGCTGCTGCATGCCGCCCGAGAGCTGGCTCGGCAGCTCGTCCTCCCAACCCGCGAGGCCGACGATCTCGGTGACCTCCCGAGCCTTGGCCAGACGAGCCGCCTTCGCGACCCCCTGCACCTCGAGGCCGTAGGCGACGTTGTCGATGACGGTGCGGTGCGGCAGCAGCGCAAAGTGCTGGAACACCATCGACACGTTCTGCCGACGCACCTCGCGGAGCCGCTTGGCCGGGACGTCCGAGATCGCGGAGCCCGCGACCTCGACCGAGCCGGACGTGGGCTCGAGCAGGCCGTTCAGCATGCGGATGAGGGTCGACTTGCCCGAGCCGGAGAGCCCCATCACGACGAAGATCTCCCCGGGCCGGACGTCGAACGACGCGTCGATGACCGCAGCGGTGCCGAGGCCCGCGGCCTCAGAACGGGAGGCACCCGCCTCGAGTCGGGCGACGGCGTCCTTGGGTCGGCGGCCGAACACCTTGTACAGGTTCCGGGCACGCACGGCAGGCGTAGTGGTCACAGGTGTCTCCAGGCGCGCCGAGGGGGCACCGGCCGCTCGGGCCGGTTCGCCGTCGGCGGCGATCGGGTCGGGCGAACGGGTCGACGACGCGTGCGGACCGTGTCGGCTCAAGCCCACCGTGGAACCACGGGGCGAACCTGTCCTCCGCCGGGTCGGTCATGGGACCGGACCCTCGCGCCACCAGACCGTACGACGACCGGAACCCGAACTGATCGGACCATCGGTCGGCGCGTCCTGATGATGACGGGCCCGGTCTCCCGGGCCTCCACGACCGTAGCCGACATCCGTCGTCCATCCGAATTGCGAACCGGCCCGACGTCGCCGCGGGTGTACCCCGCGCACCCTGCGTCCCGGCGTGTCGCCCATGCCTGCGGGCCTGGTCATCGTCACCCATTCGTTACCCGCATGTGAATCGGCACCGCGCCTCCTGGGGGTTCGCCCGTCTCGCGGCGGTGATGCGGGCGAAAGCGATAGGGGCTACGGTCGACCGATGACGAGTCCCACGAACGGGGGCGGCGACGCCTCCACCGAGACGCACCTCCCGCAAGACTTCTCGCACGAGCAAGAGGGTTTCCAGCACGGGCTCAAGCCGCGTCAGCTGCAGATGATCGCCATCGGCGGGGCGATCGGCACGGGGCTCTTCCTCGGCGCCGGCGGTCGACTGGCCTCGGCCGGTCCGGCTCTCGCGATCGTGTTCGCGATCTGTGGCGTCTTCGCGTTCTTCATCCTGCGTGCCCTCGGCGAGCTGGTGCTGCACCGCCCCTCCTCGGGATCGTTCGTCTCGTACGCCCGCGAGTTCTTCGGCGAGAAGTTCGCCTACGCGGCCGGGTGGATGTACTTCCTGAACTGGGCGATGACGGCCATCGTCGACGTCACCGCAGTCGCCCTGTACCTGCACTACTGGTCCGCGTTCACCGCGGCACCCGACTGGCTGCTGGCCCTGGTGGCCCTCGCCGTGGTGCTCTCGGTCAACCTGCTGGCCGTGAAGGTCTTCGGCGAGATGGAGTTCTGGTTCGCGATCATCAAGGTCGCCGCTCTCGTGGTGTTCCTCGTGGTCGGCGTCGTGTGGCTCGCGGCGGCGTTCCCCGTGACGCACGACGGTGCCGCGGTCGACACCGGCTGGGGCCTCGTGGCGTCGTCGGGCATCCTGCCGAACGGCCTGCTGCCGGCCGTGATCGTGGTGCAGGGCGTCGTCTTCGCCTACGCCGCGATCGAGCTGGTGGGCACGGCGTCGGGCGAGACCCAGAACCCCGAGAAGGTCGTGCCGCGCGCGATCAACACGGTCATCATCCGCATCGCGGTCTTCTACGTCGGGTCGCTGGTGCTGCTCTCGCTGCTGTTGCCCTATACGGCGTACAAGGCGGGCGAGAGCCCGTTCGTCACGTTCTTCGGCAGCATCGGCAGCCCCGAGGTGGGCGACGTCGCGGGGTCGATCATGAACTTCGTGGTCGTGACGGCCGCGCTGTCGAGCCTGAACGCCGGGCTGTACTCGACCGGCCGCGTGTTGCACTCGATGGGCATGAACGGCTCGGCCCCGAAGTTCACGACGAAGATGTCGAAGGGCGGGGTGCCGTTCGGCGGCATCCTGTTGACCGCGAGCATCACCCTCCTGGGCGTCGTGCTGAACGCGATCGTGGGGGCGAACACGGCGTTCGAGATCGTGTTGAACATCGCGTCTCTGGGCATCCTGACGGCGTGGGGCACGATCATCCTCTGCCAGATGCGACTGCGTCAGTGGGCGAAGCAGGGCAAGGCCAAGGAGCCCTCGTTCCGGCTGCCGGGGGCGCCGGTCACGAGCTACCTGACGCTGGCCTTCCTGGCCGCGGTCGTCGTCCTGATGGCGATCGACTGGCCGATCGGGTCGTTCACGGTCATGTCGCTCGTCGTGATCATCCCTCTGTTGATGCTCGGGTGGCACCTGCAGCGCGACCGCATCCTGGCTGCCGCCCGCCTCCGTGAGGGCATGACGGGCCCGTACCCCGTGACCGGCCGCGACGCCGCCTCGCAGGTCCCCCGCGACGGCCAGTAACCCCGCCACCCCCTGAGCGCAGGAGGCGCGGGCCGTCCCGCCCGCGCCTCCTGCCGTCTCCCCCCGCTGACGACCCACCCGACGTCACTCCCCCGTGACGAGCAAAGCAACGTCACCCCCGTGACGAGCGAAGCAACGTCACCCCCGAGACGAGCAAAGCGACGTCACTCCCCCGTGACGAGCGAAGCGACGTCACCCCCGAGCAACGCCGACCTGGCGGGCCCGGCTTGCTCCCCGTCCGTGACGAGCGAAGCGACGTCACCCCCGTGACGAGCGAAGCGATGTCATCCCCCCGTGACGAGCGAAGCGACGTCACCCCCGAGCAACGGCGACCTGGCGGGCCCGGCTGGTTCCCCGTGCGAGGTGGGCCGCGGTCCGCGGAGCGGACCAGACCCATACGACGAAAGAATCCCCCGCTTCTGCGACTGCAGAACACGGGGGACCCAATTCTTTCGTGCACCCCCTCGGACTTGAACCGAGAACCCACTGATTAAGAGTCAGTTGCTCTGCCAATTGAGCTAGAGGTGCGTGCTGCGATCTCTCGCAACGACGGTCAACACTAGCATGAGATCTGACCCACTCAGAACCACCGGCGCCGTCCGCGGCGCCCGCAGATCGGAGCACCATGTCCACGAAGCTCGAGAAGGGCGCTGCGGCGCCGACGTTCACCCTCGACGACGAGAGCGGTTCGCCCGTCTCGCTGGCGGATTACTCGGGGCAGAAGGTCATCGTGTACTTCTACCCGGCGGCGTCGACGCCGGGCTGCACGACGGAGGCGTGTGACTTCCGCGACAACATCAACTCGCTGAAGTCGTCGGGCTACCAGGTGCTGGGCGTCTCGAAGGACGAGCCCGCCGCGCTGCAGGAGTTCAAGGACGAGCAGGGGCTGAACTTCCCGCTGCTCAGCGACCCCGAGTTGACGGTGCACCAGGCGTACGGCGCCTACGGCGAGAAGAACAACTACGGGCGCATCGTGACGGGCACGATCCGGTCCACCTTCGTGGTCGACGAGCAGGGCGCCGTCGAGCTGCCGCTCTACAACGTGAAGGCGACGGGGCACGTGGCGTCGCTCCGCAAGAAGCTCGGCCTCGACTGACCCCTTCGGCGACGAGGAGCGCAGGAGGCGCGGCGCCGGTCTCGAGGACCGGCACCGCGCCTCCTGCGTGTCGCCTCGCGACGGCGGCGGGCGGGTCGGTCAGTAGACGTGGGGGTCCGAGTCGCGGGCCGAGGTGGCCGCGACGACCGACGGCACGAGCAGCAGGACCACGACGGCGACGGCCGGCACGAGGAGCGCGAGGCCGATGGTCGGGTTGGCGAAGACACCCTGCAGGCTGCCGATGCCCACCGCGAACTGCAGCACCTGCCACACGATCGCCGCTCCCCTGATCCAGGCCCGGCCGCGCAGGGCGCCGATCACGATGGACCCGAGCCAGGCGGTCGCCAGCAGGGTCAGGACGAAGATCGCGACGGCCGACGGGTACGAGTCGGGACGGGCGACGAGCAGCTCGACGAGCAGGAACGCCGCCGTGGCGGCGACCAGCAGGAACTCGGCCGAGAGCAGGACGATCACGACCCAGAGCAGCGCGGGTCGACGGGTCTCGGCAGACCGACCGGTCTCGTCTCGGGCGCCGTCCGGGCCTGCTGTGGTCACGTGTGAGCCTCCGAAAAATCCTTGATTTGGCCGTACCAGTATGCGACCATATTTGAGGTCGAAGTGACGCGCACATTGCGGTGCGCGCCTCCCGAATTCTTCTCTTTCCCCATCCCGAACCAGGCGCTTCGACGTGCCTGGTTCTGCACTTTTAAGGAGTACCCATCGATGGATTGGCGCGACAAAGCCGCTTGCCTGCAGGCTGACCCGGAGCTCTTCTTCCCCGTCGGCAACACGGGTCCCGCCGTCGACCAGATCGACAAGGCCAAGGCCGTGTGCGGCCGCTGCACCGTGACCGAGACCTGCCTGCAGTACGCGCTCGAGACCTCGCAGGACTCCGGCGTCTGGGGCGGCCTGAGCGAAGACGAGCGTCGCGCGCTCAAGCGCCGCGCGGCCCGCGCCCGCCGCGCCAGCTGATCGACCGTCGACCGCCCGCTGCGGTCGACCTCCGGCCCTCGGGGCCGATGACGAAGCCCGGCACCTGATCGCAGGTGCCGGGCTTCGTCGCGTCCGGGGCGGGGTCGTCGCCGGCCTCCGCTGTGGCTCAGGGCTGGGTGAGCCAGCGGAACGGGATCTCGATGGTGACCTCGGTGCCGTTGCCGACGAGGGTGTGCCAGTCGATGGTGCCACCGAGTTCGCCCTGGATCAGCGTGCGGACGATCTGGGTGCCGAGCCCCGAGCCGACCTTGCCCTCGGGCAGCCCGACCCCGTTGTCGCGCACCTTGACCGTCAACTCTTCCGCCCGACGGTCGGCGACGATCTCGACCTCGCCGTCGCGACCGTCGAGGCCGTGCTCGACGGCGTTCGTCACGAGTTCGGTCAGAGCGAGGGCCAGGGGCGTCGCGTACTCGCTCGGCAGGGCACCGAAACTGCCCGTCATGGTGGGGCGGACCGTCGTGTTGTGACTCGACGCGACCTCGGCGATCAGCATGAGGACCCGGTCGAAGACGGTGTCGAAGTCGACGTTCTGGCTGAGCCCCTCGGACAGCGTGTCGTGCACGACGGCGATCGACTGCACTCGGCGCATGGCCTGGGTCAGTGCCTCGCGGGCGACGTCGGTGTGGGTGCGACGTGCCTGGATGCGCAGCAGCGAGGCGACCGTCTGCAGGTTGTTCTTGACCCGGTGGTGGATCTCGCGGATCGTGGCGTCCTTGGTGATCAGCTCGCGCTCTTGGTGACGCAGCTCGGTCACGTCGCGACAGAGGACGATCGCCCCGACGCGCTCACCGCGGTCACGCAGCGGGATCGCGCGCAACGACACCGTGACCCCTCGCGCCTCGATGTCGGTGCGCCAGGGCGCCCGGCCCGTGACGACCAACGGCAGGGACTCGTCGATCACGAGCTTGCCCGCGAGCAGGCCGGTGGTGACCTCGGCCAGCGACTCGCCTTCGAGTTCGCCGGCGAACCCCATGCGGTTGAAGGCCGACAGGCCGTTGGGGCTGGCGAACGTGACCATGCCGTCGACGTCGAGGCGCAGCAGCCCGTCGGAGGCGCGGGGTGCGCCCCGTCGCGGACCCGTCGGCGCCCCCAGGTCGGGGAAGTCGCCGGCGGCGATCATGGCGAAGAGGTCGTTGGAGCACTGGTTGAAGGTCAGTTCTTGACGGCTCGGCGTGCGCGCCTCGCTGAGGTTCGTGTGCCTCGTGATGATGGCGATCGGTGCGTCGGTCACGTCGGGCCGGCTGGCCCCCAGGCGGCGGAGCACGGGCACGGCCCGGACGCGCGTGGGCGTCTCTTCGTACCAGTCGGGTGCGGCCGAGTCGACGATGCGGGTCGTCGTGAACGCCTGCTCGATCTGCTCGCGCCACTCGGGCCGCACCTCTTGTCCGACGAAGTCGCGGTAGAAGAGCGTGGCCGAACTCGAGGGCCGGGCGTGGGCGACGGCGACGAAGCCGTCGGCCTTCGTGGGGACCCAGAGGACGATGTCCGCGAAGGCGAGGTCGGCGAGCAGCTGCCAGTCCCCCACCAGCAGGTGCAACCACTCGACGTCCACCTCGCTCGAGAGGCCCTGGGCGAGAACGAGATCACTGAGCGTCGACACCCGCCCAGTCTAGGTCGACGGTCCGTCCGGCGACGTCGGCCACTCCCCGGCGGAACGACCCGACCACCGCTTCTCCACAGACCGTCGAGTCGGTCTGGTTTTGCAATCTCACATGTCATATCTTCTAGTCATGCCCGGACGCACGTGAACAGGAAGACTGCCCATGCCCTCGAACCACCACGCCCTCGCCCTCGTCGAGCCCCAGGGGCCCACCGCACCACCTCGGCCGCACCTGAGACCCGTCCCGCCGCTCGCGGCGCCAGGCCCGACCGACCCCGGCCCCGGCGCTGCGCCGGCGGAGGGTCGACCGTCCGGTCCCCGACCTGCCGTCCGCACGGTCCCTCGCGTCGGCACCTCGTCCGGGTCCCCCTTCCCGGACGATCCGGACCTGCTCGTCGAGAACCTGGTCCGCTGCGTCCTCGAGATCCTGGCCGGGGCACGAGAACTCGACCAGGTCTCGCGGTGGGTCACCGAGGACGTCTACCGCACCCTGCACAAGCGGGTCGTCCTGGCCGCCCGGGCCCGGTCCGCACATGGCATGCGTGTTCGGCGACCGGTGTTCACGATCGGTGGCATCCGGTCGAGTTCGCCCGCCGACGGGGTGATCGAATCCGTCGTCGTCGTGCACGGCCGCGCTCGGAGCCGAGCGGTCGCCGTCCGACTCGAGACCTACGACAGCCGGTGGCGAGCAGCGGCCGTGCACGTGCTCTGACGGTCGGCCCGGTCACCGCGGACGGACGACGGGATCAGCGGGTCTTCTTACCGGCCGCCCGACGCTCGGCACGGTTCACCGGAGCCTCGCCGTCGCCGGTCTTCTGGCCGAAGGCGCCGACCTTGCCGTCGTCGGCCTGACGTGCCGCCGGGCCACCGGAGGCGCGAGCAGCCGCGATCTCGGGCGAATCGGAACGCTCGGCTTCGTCCTGTGCCTTCTGGGCCTTCGCGGTCGCACCCTTCTCGAGCTGCCCGCGCTGGTTGCGCACCTCGACCTCGCCGTCGATGTTGGGAGCCGAGTAGGCCAGCTGGGCCTGCGGTTGCTTCTCGGCCTCGAGCCCCTTGGCCGCGATGACCGGTGCCTCGGTGGCGCCGACCTGGCCCTGCACCTCGACCTCGAGGTTGAACAGGAAGCCCACGGTCTCTTCGCGGATCTGGCCCATCATGCTCTGGAACAACGCGTAGCCCTCGCGCTGGTACTCGACGAGCGGGTCTCTCTGAGCCATCGCGCGGAGACCGATGCCGTCCTTCAGGTAGTCCATCTCGTAGAGGTGGTCGCGCCAGCGACGGTCGATGACCGACAGCACGACCCGACGCTCGAGTTCGCGCATGGCGGGCTCGCCGAGGGTCTCGGTGCGCGCCTCGTAGGCGACCTTGGCGTCGGAGAGGATCTCCTGCCCGAGGAACGCCCGGGTCGCCTTGCCCTTCGAGCCGGCCTCGGTGATGACCTCGTCGATGGTGATCGAGATCGGGTACAGGGTGCCGAGTTCGGTCCAGAGGGCGTCGAGGTCCCAGTCGTCGGGGCTGCCGTCACCCGTGTGCTGGTCGATGACCTCGTTGACGACGTCCTCGAGGAACTTCTGGCTGCGGTCCTTCAGGTCGTCGCCCTCGAGGATGTGGCGACGGTCCCCGTAGATGGCCTCGCGCTGACGGTTGAGGACGTCGTCGTACTTGAGGACGTTCTTGCGGATCTCGGCGTTGCGCGACTCGACCTGCGACTGGGCCGAGCGGATGGCCCGCCCCACGATCTTGTTCTCGATGGCGAGGTCGTCGGGCACGTTGCCGCGACCCATCAACGACTCGGCGGCGCCCGAGTTGAACAGGCGCATCAGGTCGTCGGTCAGCGACAGGTAGAAACGGCTCTCACCGGGGTCGCCCTGACGACCCGACCGACCGCGCAGCTGGTTGTCGATGCGACGCGACTCGTGGCGCTCGGTGCCGAGGACGTACAACCCACCGGCGTCGATGACCTTGTCGGCCTCTTCTTGCACGGCGGCCTTCTGGGCGGCGAAGACGTCGTCCCACGCGGCCTCGTACTCGTCGGGGGTGTCCACCGGGCTGAGACCCTTGGCGTTCATCTCGGCGACGGCGAGGAACTCGGCGTTGCCGCCGAGCATGATGTCCGTCCCGCGACCGGCCATGTTGGTGGCGACGGTCACGGCGCCGGCGCGACCGGCCTGGGCCACGATGGCGGCCTCTCGAGCGTGGTTCTTGGCGTTGAGCACCTCGTGCTTGACGCCCTTCTTGGCGAGCAGTCGCGAGAGGTACTCGCTCTTCTCGACGCTGGTCGTGCCGACCAGCACGGGCTGGCCCTTCTCGTGCCGCTCGACGATGTCTTCGACGACCTGGTCGAACTTGCTCGTCTCGTTCTTGTAGACGAGGTCGGTCTGATCGATGCGCTGCATCGGACGGTTCGTCGGGATGGGCACGACGCCGAGCTTGTAGGTGCTCATGAACTCGGCGGCCTCGGTCTCGGCCGTACCGGTCATGCCGGAGAGCTTCTTGTAGAGGCGGAAGTAGTTCTGGAGGGTGACCGTCGCGAGGGTCTGGTTCTCGGCCTTGACCGTCACGCCCTCTTTCGCCTCGATGGCCTGGTGGATGCCCTCGTTGTAGCGACGACCGCTGAGGATGCGACCCGTGTGCTCGTCGACGATCAGGACCTCGCCGTTGATGACGACGTAGTCCTTGTCGCGCTTGAACAGCGCGTCGGCCTTGATGGCGTTGTTGAGGAACGAGATGAGCGGGGTGTTCGCCGACTCGTACAGGTTGTCGATGCCGAGGTAGTCCTCGACCTTCTCGATGCCGGGTTCGAGGACCCCGACGGTGCGCTTCTTCTCGTCGACCTCGTAGTCGGTGCCCGCGACGAGGCGCCGGGCGACCGTGGCGAACTCGGTGAACCACCGGTTGGCCTCGCCCGACGACGGGCCCGAGATGATCAGCGGCGTGCGGGCCTCGTCGATCAGGATCGAGTCGACCTCGTCGACGATCGCGAAGAAGTGGCCACGCTGCACCATGTCCTGCGCCTGCCAGGCCATGTTGTCGCGGAGGTAGTCGAAGCCGAACTCGTTGTTGGTGCCGTACGTGATGTCGGCGGCGTACATCTCGCGACGCTCGGCCGGGGTCTGGCCCGACAGGATGCAGCCGGTCGTCATGCCGAGCGCCCGGAAGACGCGCCCCATGAGCTCGGACTGGTAGCTGGCGAGGAAGTCGTTGACCGTGATGACGTGCACGCCGCGCGACGCGATGGCGTTCAGGTACGCCGCCGTGGTGGCGACGAGCGTCTTGCCCTCACCGGTCTTCATCTCGGCGATGTTGCCGAGGTGCAGGGCCGCGCCACCCATCAGCTGCACGTCGAAGTGCCGGAGGCCCAGGGTGCGCTTGGACGCCTCGCGGACGGCGGCAAAGGCCTCGGGCAGGAGGTCGTCGAGCGATTCACCCGACGCGTACCGCTCGCGCAGCTCGACGGTCTCGTTGCGCAGCTCGTCGTCGGTGAGGGTCGTGAAGTCGTCCTCGAGCTCGTTGACCGCCTTGGCGTAGGCCTTCAGCTTGCGCAGCGTGCGGCCCTCGCCGACGCGGAGGACCTTCTCGAGGACGTTGGCCACTGGTGTGCTCCCATGTGTTCGGTCGAACCCGCGGAACGCTCCGCGGTCTCGCTGAGGTGATCCGCATCGGAGCACCGAGGTGTCGAAGGTCCGTCCTGGACCGGCCCACGATCGTAGCAAGCGTAGTGGCCGACCCCCTGGGAGGCGACAGGGACGTGCCCGCGCCTCCCGGGGTGTCGGCCACCCGGTGGGTCAGGAGGTCAGCTCGCCAGACCCGCCCGCAGGGCCGTCGCCGTCTCTTGCAGGTCGGGCGAGTCCTGGTCGAGCCCGATCACGCCGTAGTCCCAGCCCTTGCGGCGGTACACGACGCTCGGACGCTCGGTCTCGGCGTCGATGAAGAGGTAGAAGTCGTGGCCGACGAGCTCCATGTAGTAGAGCGCGTCGTCGACCGACATGGGCGTCGACGCGAAGACCTTCTCGCGGATGACCACGGGGCAGTACTCCTCTTCGAGTTCGTCGGCGGGGGCCTCGTCGCCCACCACCGTCACGGCCCCGGTGCGGACCTGGTCGAGCGTCTCCGCCGCGGCGGGGGTGACGCCCACGCCGCTGAAGTCGGCCGTGGCCGCCTCGCGCAGCGACGTCGGTCGGTGTTGCCCGCGATGGATCTTCTGCCGGTCCTTCGCCCGGCGCACCCGTTCGAGGAGCCGACCGATCGCGAGGTCGAACGCCGCGTACTTGTCGGCGGCCGTGGACTCGGCCCGCACGAGGGGGCCGGGGCCGATCAGCGTGATCTCGACCCGGTCGTCGCCCGCCTGCCCACCGGACTTCTCGTGGTGCCGCGACACCTTGACCTCGAGGGCGAGGGCCTTCGTGGCCAGCGCGGCGACCTTGTCTGCCTTCTCGGTGGCGTACTCGCGGAAACGATCGGTGATGCCGACGTTTCGACCCGTGACGGAAATTTCCATGACGACCTCCTGTGGCTATCGACGTGCCGCCTGTCAGCCAGGCGGATGTCCTTTCACGCCTTTCGCCCCACCGTAGCCACCCGGACACCCCCGTGTCACGCACCGTTCACCGTTCGCTCAGGGGCGACCGGCGCCCGAGCCCGACGGGGTGGCGGCCACGCACGCCGCACCGACCACGATCGCGCCCCGGGCGACCAGCACACGACGCGCCTCCTGGAGGGTGCCCCCGGTCGTCACGACGTCGTCGACGAGGACCACCCGCGACCCCGTGAGATCGCGGGTGGCGCGGAGGCTGCCCTCGCGGTCCCTCAGACGCTGCTGTCGGTCGCGGCCCTTCTGTCCGCCGCCGGCCCGCGCCGTCGGCACGAGGACGCGCGAGCCCACCACGAGACCGAGCCGACGCAGCACCAGGTCGACCGGGTCGTAGCCCCGCCGACGCCGCCCCCGTCGTGACGCCGGCACCGGGACGACCAGCAGCGACCGGCCGCCCGGGCGCGCGTCCCCGTCGGGTGCCCCCTCGGCCGTCACCTGACCGGCGCAGGACCGGAGAGCGGCACCGAGAGCCGGGGCGAGCACCTCGGCCAGGCGCACGCGTCCGCCGTTCTTGAAGGCCAACACGACGCCCCGCGCCTCGAAGGCGTAGACGAGTCCGGCGAAGACGGTCAGCCCGTCGGGGAGGTCGATCCGCACGACCTCGGGGACGAGCCGGCCCCGGCAGTCGCGGCACAGGCCGACGTCCGGGACGTGGCAGCCCGCGCACGAGACGGGCGACACGACGGACAGCGCCTCGCGGGCGGCCCGCGCCAGGGCGGACCGCGCATCGACGGCGGGACGGGAACGAGGACGCGGCGACCGGGGCACACCGACAGCGTGGACTCCCCCAGGTGCGCACGCCGCGCCTCCGTCGTCGGAGGAGGACGACCGTCCCCCCACCTGCCCTGGGGAGGAGGCGACCCCCGGCGCGTCAGCGCTGGGTCGCCACCAGGTCGGCCGTCAACCCCGTGGCCTGCCAGCTGCTGCCCCGGGGTTCGAGCACGTCGCCGTCGGCACCCAGCAGCAGCAGTCGGTCGAAGCCGTTGCCCCCGACGATCGCGACCGCCTCGCCCGACGGACGGCCGGCGCTCGAGGAGTCCCCGCCGACCTCGGACATCGTCACCCGTGACGACTCCCCGACGGTGGTCAGGACGGCGACGGTCAGTTGGTCGGCCCAGGTCGCGTCGACGGGGGCGCCGTCCGGAGCCGACAGTTCGAGGGTCGGGCCCAGCCGGAGCGGGACCCCGTCGGCGTCCCGCACGACGGCGGCCACGAGGAGGCGCGACTCGCCCTGGTCGTCGAGCAGCAGCAACGCGCGGGTGCCGTCGCGCGAGATGCGGAAGGTCGTGACGCTCGGCCCCGCCGGCAGCGACGTCACCACCGGGTGGGGCGTGCCGTCGAGGGCGTACGCCGTGAGGCTCGTCGGGTCGTCGGCGACGAGCGACCAGACGAATCCCGCGTCGTCGAGCGAGGGGGCGACGAGTCCGGTCCGGGCGTCGACCAACCGGGCTCCTCCCTGAGAGGTGACCGCGTACGCGCCCGACGAGGTGCCGACGGCGGCGGTCGTCTGGTCTGCGGACAGCTCGACCGACCGGGGGCGGAGCGCCTCCACCGCGTCCGAGAGGCCCGGGAGCTGGCTCGTGGCGCTCGTGGTGGCGAATCCCAGCACGCCGTCGGCCAGCACGAGGGGCCGGGCGTCGACCGCGGGGTCGCGCACCGGCACGGGTTGCTGCATGGCCGGCACGGTCAGAGGCGCGCCCTCGACGCTGAGCTCGACGGCGGTCACGGTCGCGAGGGTCGAGAAGCTCGCCAGCAGCTGCGCCTGCATCCGGGCCCGGGCGGCGGGGGTCGCCTCGAGGGCGTCGGCGGTGAGGTCGACGCGGGCCGTCCCGTCGTCGACCGTGATGGCCGTCAACGACAGCTGGGTGCCCTCGGGGAAGGCCGAGACGACGGCACCCTGCAGCCAGTCCGACGGTCCGTCGAGCAGGGCCGTCGCGAGGCGCGTGCTCGTCGACGACCGTGCGAGGAACCACCGCTCGTCGGGCACGAGATAGGTGAAGGTGGGGTCGTAGAAGTAGGCGGCGTGCGACCGGAAGACCGAGTCGAACGTGGCCGGCGAGAGGACGATGCCGTCGGGGGCGTCGCTGATGCGCCACTCGCCGCCCTCGCGGACGAAGGAGAACGCCAGGGACGTCGTCGTGGAGGACGTGGCCGGCGTGTAGTGCCCCGCCGAGTCGACCGTCGCCGAGCCCACGAACGCGTAGTCGAGCGTCGACTCCCCGACCCGCGAGGTCGACCCGACCCCGGGCCTGATGGTGACGCTGGCCCGCGGCTCCCACTCGTCGGCGAAGCCGGCGCTGAGGAACTGCCGGGCCACCCCGTAGTTGTCCTGGGACCCGGTGCCCGCCGAGAGGAAATCGCGCAGCAGTCTCTCTTGCGAACTGCCGGCGACCGGCCCGTTGGGCCGGAACACGAAGTCGCTGACCACGTCGTCGCTGACGGTGTCGCCCTGCTGCACCTGACCGGCGTCCGGGATGCCGACGCACCCGGTCAGGGTGATCGCGGCGCCCACGAGGACCGCCAGCACCACGGACCAGCGGCCCCGCCGGGCGTTCCGTCGTGGGTCAGTCATCGTCGGCACCCCCCGCCGACCGCGACGGGATCGGCACGCCCGGCGTCTCGGCCACCGGGACCGAACCCGACCACGGTTCGCCCGTCACCGGCACGGTCGTCTCGCCCCGACGGTCCGGCGGCACGACCGGCAGGGGCGCCCCCTCGATGCGACCGCCCGCCACGCGGGGCAGGGTGACGACGAACCGGCTGCCCGAGCCCGGCTCGGACCAGACCTCGAGCCGGCCGCCGTGCAGGGCCGCGTCCTCGAGGCTGATCGCCAGGCCCAACCCGGTACCCCCGATGGTGCGCTTGCGAGAGGGATCGGCCCGCCAGAACCGGTCGAACACGCGCGAGGCATCGGCCGGGCTCATGCCCACACCGTGGTCGCGGACGGCCACCGCGACGGCCGTGGCGTCGCTGTCGACCTCGACCTCGATCGGCCGCCCCTCGCCGTGTTCGATGGCGTTGCCCAGGAGGTTGCGCAGGATGCGGCGCAGCCGCCGCGGGTCGATCTCGGCCTCGAAGTACCCGCCCCGGGCGACGACCGAGACGACGCTGCCGGACCCGTCGGCGAGCGGCCCGAACTCGTCGACACCGTCCTCGACGAGACGGACGACCGTGACGGGCTCGGTCTCGAGCTCGACGGCACCGGCGTCGAACCGCGAGATCTCGAGCAGATCGGCGAGGAGCAGCTCGAACCGGTCGACCTGGGTGTGCAGCAGCTCCGCCGTCCGGGCGGCCGAGGGCGTGAACGACGTGCGCTGGTCGTAGAGGACGTCGCCGGCCAGCCGGATCGTGGTCAGCGGCGTCCGCAACTCGTGCGAGACGTCGCTCACGAAGCGTTGCTGGACGCGCGACAGCTCGGCCAGCTGCGAGATCTGGCGCTGCATGGCGTCGGCCATCCCGTTGAAGGAGCGCCCGAGCGTGGCCACGACGTCCTGCCCCTTCTCGGGGATGCGTTCTTCCAGGTGGCCGGCCGCGATCTTCTGGCTCGTCTCGGCCGCCGTGCGGATCGGCCCCACGACCAGGCGGACGACGAGGTAGGTGATCGCCGCGATCAACAGCACGAGCGCCAGCGAGCCGATGCCGAGGGTCCGTTGCATGAGGTCGAGCGTGGCCTGCGCGTCGCTGAGGTCGTAGACGAGGTAGAGCTCGTACTGGCCCGCGGTGGGCACCTGCAGGGTCGAGCCGACCGCGATGCCCGGCGACCCCCCGCCCTGCGAGGTCGGAGGGAGCGACACCGACTGCATCGAGAGACGCTCGTCGTCCGCCGCCACCGCCTCGCGGAGGGCCGGCGAGATCACGGAGTCGGGGAAGTCGGGGCTGGCGATGTTCTGGATGGTCTGCGGGCTGTTCTGCCCCGGCGTCCGGAGGATCGCGATGCTCGTCCCGCCCGGGCTCGAGGTCGAACCCAGGATGGCGGTCTGGGCCTCGTTCTGCAGCGCGTCGAGCTCGACCTGGTTGGCGTCCTCGGTGGCGGTGGCCGAGTCGAAGATGTTCTGCGCGAGGAGCGTCGCCCGGACGCTCTCGGCCTCGACCTGCTCCCGGCGCTGGTCGTAGAGGCTCGTGCCGATCGTCACCGAGATGAGCGTGCCGATCACGGTCACGGCGACGGTCGACAGCACCACCGTGAGCGCGACGGTGCGGAACGACAACGACGACCGCCAGAAGCCGACCACCCGGGTCGGCCACGTGCGCCACGCCGGCGCCCGCCACGACCACGGACCGCCCGAGCGGACGGGTCCGCCCTGGTCGGGCCCCGCGACCGTCGACACGAGCGCCACCCGACCGGGCTACGAACCCGCGCCGGCGCGGTACCCGACGCCGCGCACGGTCGTGACGATGCGGGGCGCGTCCGGATCGTGCTCCACCTTGGCGCGAAGCCGCTGCACGTGCACGTTCACCAGACGGGTGTCGGCTTTGTAGTGGTAACCCCAGACCTGTTCGAGCAGCATCTCGCGCGTGAAGACCTGCTGCGGCTTCGAGGCGAGCGCGAGCAGCAGCTCGAACTCGAGCGGGGTCAGGGCGATCGGGGTGTCACCGCGCCGCACCTCGTGCGCGGCGACGTCCAGGCGGAGGTCGCCCACCGTGAGCACGTCGTTCGTGGGCTCGGTGGCCGGGCGGAGCCGGGTGCGGATGCGCGCGACGAGTTCTTTCGGGTTGAACGGCTTGACCACGTAGTCGTCGGCCCCGCTCTCGAGACCGCGGACCACGTCGGCCGTGTCGCCCTTCGCCGTCAGCATGATGATCGGCACGCCGCTCTCGGCCCGGATGAGGCGACAGACCTCGATGCCGTCGAGGCCGGGCAGCATCAGGTCGAGCAGGACGAGGTCGGGTGAGGCCTCGTGGAACGCCTCGAGGGCGGCCGCGCCGTCGCCGCAGAAGTGGGGGTCGAACTCGTCGGCGCGAAGGACGATGCCGATCATCTCGGCGAGCGCCGGGTCGTCGTCGACCACGAGGATGCGCGGGTTCATGTTCTCCGTCTGGGCTGGGCCGCTCGGGAGGCGGCACGTCAGGACAGATTAGTGCAGGAGGCGCTCGTCGGCTGGCAGCGCCCGGTCCGGTGTGGAAACATGAACACACTCGTGAGGACGACCTCACGGTCAGGACGACCAGGGGGACCATGAGCGATCCGAACGCCTGGAGCACACCGGGGGGCGACACGTCCCCGCCGCGCTGGGGCGAGCGCGTCGACCCCACGTCACCCGGCCCCGTCCCCGCCGGGCCCGTCCCGGGGGCCGCCCCGGGTGGCAGCACCCCGCCGGCTCCCGGCTGGGCTCCGCCGCCGAAGCCGGGCCTCGTCCCGCTGCGCCCCCTCACCTTCGGCGAGATCCTGGGTGCCTCGTTCCAGGTCTTCCGCCGCAACCCACGGACCACGTTCGGCACGGCCCTGCTGTCGCAGGTCGTCCTGCTCGTGGTGACCGTGGTGATCACCGGCGGCAGCGCCTTCCTCGCCTTCGGACGCGTCGAGCAGGCCCTCCCCCGGGACCGTGACGCGGTCCTTGCCGGCGCCGTCGCCGTCGTCGCCGCGTCGGCCCTCGTGCCGATCGCCCTGCAGGTGATCGTCACGGCCCTGTTGCAGGGGCTCTTCGTGCTCGAGACCTCGCGGCAGACGCTCGGGGAGAAGCTCCGACTCGGCGGCCTCTGGGCGATGGCCAAGGGCCGCGTCGGCACGCTCGTCGGGTGGTCCGCCCTGCTCACGGTCGCCTACGTCGTGGCGCTGGCGCTCGTGGCCGGCGTCGTCGTCGTCGGCGTGGCCGTCGGCTCCGGGCCGAGCATCGCCGTCGGCGTCGTGCTCGCGGTCCTCCTCGGCCTGGGCCTCCTCGTCCTCGGCGTGTGGCTGACCGTGAAGACTGCCCTCGTGCCGAGCGCCATCATGCTCGAACGGCTGACGCTGGGCGCGGCCGTGAGGCGCTCGTGGTCGCTGACCCGCGCCTCCTTCTGGCGGACCTTCGGCGTGATCGCCCTGGTGTTCCTCATGGTCCAGGTCGCGTCGCAGGTCGTCGCGACGCCGTTCTCGGTGCTGTTCAGCGTGTTGACGGGCACGCTCGCGCCGACGGGGGACGTGACCGACCCGACCTTCCTGGCCCTCACGGCGGGCACCTACGCCGTCACCCTCGGCATCACGGCCGTCATCGGCGCGATCGGGTCCGTGCTGCAGGCGGCGTCGGCCGGCCTCGTCTACGTCGACCGACGCATCCGCACCGAAGGGCTCGACCTCGAACTCGTGCGCTACGTCGAGCGCGGCGGGCGGGCGGTCGGAGGACAGCCCGACCCGTACCGCACGCCCGAGGCCCCGGTCCCGCCGACGACGCACCCGGGAGCACCGCGCTGGTGAGCCCGCTGCCCTTCGCCGCCGGGCCTCCCCTGACCCCCGACGCCGACGACGCCCGGCGCGAGGTCCTGCGCGAGCTCACCGGGCCCGAGTACGTGGCGGCGCAGCCGTCCTGGCTCGACCGTGCGGCGCAGGCGTTCTGGGACTGGCTGGGGTCGATCCGGTTCGGAGGGACCGAGGGGGCGCCGGCGGTCGCGTTGATCGTGCTGCTCGCGGTCGTCGTGGTGGTCGTCGTGGTCGTGCTGCTCGTCTACGGGGTGCCGCGACTCAACCGCCGGTCCGCGCGTGACCTCGCCCTCTTCGGCGACGACGACGTCCGTGACGCCGACGCCATGCGGGCCGCGGCCCGGGAGGCGGCCTCCCGGGGCGATCTGACGCTCGCCGTCGCCGAGGCCTTCCGGGCGATCGCCCGTTCGCTGGCCGAGCGGGGCGACGTCGCGGTCTCCCCCGGCACCACCGCACGCGACGTGGCCCGCCGGGCGGGCGACGTCTTCCCCGACCTCCGGGCCGACTTCGCGGACGCCGCCACGGCCTTCGACGGCGTCCGCTACCTCGACCGCCCGGGCACCGACGAGGACTACCGGGCCGTCACGGAGCTCGACCGGCGCGTCACCTCGTCCCGGCGGGTGCCCGCGTGACCGCCGCCGCACCGTCCGAGGCGCCCACCTCCGTCTCGACCCCCACCGTCGCGGTGTCGGTCCGACGTGCCCGGTTCTGGGTCGCACTCGCCCTCGTCCTGGCCCTCGGCGTCGGGGCGGCTCTCCTCGTGGGCTCGGGCTCGGGAGAAGGCCGCGCCCTCGGCCCCGCGAACGCCGCCCCCGGCGGGGCCAAGGCACTCGTCGAGGTGCTCGGCCGCCAGGGCGTCGACGTGACCGTCACGACCACCCTCGACGAGACCCTGGACCGACTCGGGTCCGGTGGCGGCACGCTCCTCGTCGACGACGCCTCGGGGTTCCTGGTCGGCGACCAGTGGGGGCGTCTCGTCACGGCGACCTCCCACCTCGTGCTCCCCGCCCCGGGGCCCGCCGCGCTCGACGCCGTGGCCGCGGGCGTCGCGTCGACCGGCCCGGTCGACGAGGGCACGGCCGGGCCCGCCTGCTCGTCACCGGCCCTCGCGCAGACGTCCCGGGTCGACGTCGCAGGCGTCGCGTACGACGTCGACGCCCCCGGCGCCGTCCGCTGCCTGCCGACCGACGACGGCTACGGGCTCGTCGAGCTGGAGGACGGCGACACGCGCGTGTCCGTCCTGGGAGCCACGGACGCCCTGACCAACGGCTCGATCGGGACGCACGACGACGCGGCCTTCGCACTCGCGCTGCTCGGCGGGTCCTCCGAGCTGACCTGGTACCTGCCCTCGGCCGGCGACCTGCCCGAGGGCGAGGGCACTCTCGCCACGCTGACGCCGTCATGGGTGACGCCGTCGCTGGTCGTGCTCCTCCTGGCCGGAGTGGCCGCGATGGTGTGGCGGGGTCGACGCCTCGGAGCTCTCGTCGTCGAGCGGCTGCCGGTCACCGTCAAGGCCTCCGAGACCACCGAGGGGCGCGCCCGCCTCTACGAGCGCTCCGGGCAGCGCCGCCATGCCCTCGACCAGCTCCGCATCGGCACGCTCGGGCGACTCGCGCGCACGACGGGCCTGTCCTCGACCGCGTCGGTCGACGAGATCGTCGCCCGGGTGGCCGCACTGATCTCGGCCGACCCCCGGGGCCTGCGGCACGTGCTCGTCGACGCCGACCCGGTCGACGACCGCGAGCTCGTCGCGCTGAGCGACAGCCTGCTCGACCTCGAGGGTGCGGTCCGACGGGCGACGACTCCGTCGTGACCCGCCCCGCGCCTCCCCCGCCTCGTCCGATCGCCCCCGCATCGACCCCCACCCCGGAGAAGACCACCAGATGAGCTCAGAACTGCAGCAGACCTTCGCCCGAGTCCGAACCGAGGTGGGCAAGGCCGTCGTCGCCCAGGACGGTGCCGTGACGGGCCTGATCGTGACCCTGCTGGCCCAGGGTCACGCCCTGCTCGAGGGCGTCCCCGGCGTGGCCAAGACCCTGCTCGTGCGCGCCCTCAGCCACTCGCTCTCGCTCGACACCGCCCGCGTGCAGTTCACGCCCGACCTGATGCCCGGCGACATCACCGGATCGCTCGTGTACGACGCGAAGTCGGGCGAGTTCGAGTTCCGGGCGGGGCCGGTGTTCACCAACGTCCTGCTCGCGGACGAGATCAACCGCACGCCTCCCAAGACGCAGTCGGCGCTGCTCGAGGCCATGGAGGAGCGCCAGGTCTCGGTAGACGGCGTCAGTCGCGCGTTGCCGACCCCGTTCCTGGTCGCGGCCACCATGAACCCCGTCGAGTACGAGGGCACCTACACGCTGCCCGAGGCCCAGCTCGACCGCTTCCTGATGAAGCTCACGCTCGACCTGCCGCCGCGCGAGGCCGAGGTCGAGGTGCTCGGCCGTCACGCCGCCGGCTTCTCGCCCCGCGACCTGCGAGCCGCGGGCGTCACCCCGGTCCTCGGGCCCGACGACCTCGCCCGCGCCCAGGCGGAGGTGGCCCGGGTCGGTGCCTCCCCCGACGTGCTCGCCTACATGGTCGACCTGGCCCGGGCCACGCGCGAGAGCCCGTCGGTCAAGATCGGCGTGAGCCCCCGAGGGTCGACGGCCCTCCTCGCCGCCTCGAAGGCCTGGGCGTGGCTGACCGGCTTCGACCACGTCACGCCCGACCACGTCCAGGCCATGGCCCTGCCCGTGCTGCGACACCGCCTGCAGCTGCGGCCCGAAGCCGAGCTCGAGGGCGTCGACGCCGACGCCATCGTCCGCTCGGTGCTGCAGCAGGTCCGGGTCCCGCTCTAGCCATGGCGATCACCGGTTGGTTCGTGGCGCTCGTCGCGCTCGGCGTCGTGCCCGTCGTCCTGACGGGCAGCGGATGGGCGATCGTCGGCTGGCTCGGCGTCGTCGCCGCGCTGACGGTGCTCGACGTGGCCCTCGCGGCGTCGCCCCGGTCGCTCACCATCCGGCGCGAACTGCCGGGGGCGATCCGTCTCGGCGAGAGCGCACCCGCCCGGCTGACCGTGGTGAACGACGGCCGACGCACGCTGCGCGGACTCGTGCGCGACGCATGGCAGCCGTCCGCCGGAGCGACCCCGACCCGCCGTCGCCTGTCCCTGCGACCGGGGCGGGCCGCGACGCTCACCGTCACGCTGACCCCGTTCCGCCGGGGCGAACGCCGCGCCGGCGGCGTCACCGTCCGCACGGTCGGTCCCCTGAGGCTCGCCGGTCGACAGGCGACGCACGAGGTGCCGGGCGCGGTCCGCGTGCTCCCGCGGTTCTCGTCGCGCAAGCACCTGCCGTCCCGTCTGGCCCGTCTCCGAGAACTCGACGGGCGCACGAGCGTGATGATCCGCGGCCAGGGCACCGAGTTCGACAGCCTGCGCGAGTACGTGCGAGGGGACGACGTCCGCTCCATCGACTGGCGGGCGACCGCACGCCGCGACGACCTCGTCGTGCGCACCTGGCGGCCCGAACGCGACCGTCGGGTGGTCGTCGTGGTCGACACGGGGCGGACCTCCGCGGCCCGCATCGACGACGAACCGCGGCTCGACACGGCCTTCGAGTCGGCATTGCTGCTCGGGGCGTTGGCCTCGCGGGCGGGCGACCGGGTCGACGTCGTCCTCTTCGACCGACGGGTCAGGGGACGGGTGCAGGGTGCGACCGGGCCCGCCCTGCTCTCGTCGATGGTCGAGACCATGGCCCCCGTCGAGCCCGAACTGGTCGAGACCGACTGGGCCGCGGTGCCGGCCCTCGTCCGCTCGGTCACGTCCCGTCGGGCGCTCGTCGTCCTCGCGACCACGGTCGACAGCCCCGGTGCCTCCCGCTCCTTGCTGGCGGCGATCCCCCAACTGACCCGCCAGCACCTCGTGGTCGTCGCGTCGGTCACCGATCCGGCCCTCGACGAGACGGTGATGCGACGGGTCACCCGTGACGAGGTCTACCGGGCCGCCTCGGCCGAGCGGGCCCGACTCGACCAGGGCCGGGTCGCCGCCGCCCTGCGTCAGGTCGGCGCCGACGTCGTGACCGGAGCGCCGGCCGACCTGCCCCCCGCCCTCGCCGACCGCTACCTCGCGCTCAAGGCGGCCGGCCGCCTCTGACGCAGGCTCGGTGGCCGACGACGCGGGATCAGTCGGCCACGAGTTGTGTGGCCCCGGCCTCGAACTCGTCGAGGTCGCCGGTCTGTCCCGCCCGGTGGGCCCGTCCGCCGAGCAGCCACTGATAGGCCAGGAACCCCAGGAGGGCCACGGTGCCGATGCCGATCTTGATCGGCCAGGGCCAGGCCTGCCGGGTGACGAACCCCTCGATGACGCCCGAGACCAACAACGAGAGCATCAACCCGACCGCGATGGTCACGAGCGCGCGTCCGTCCTGGGCCAACGCCTGCCCCCGGGTGCGGGCACCGGGTGCCACCCAGGACCAGAAGATCATCAGACCGGCGGCCCCGGCGACGAAGATGCTGTAGAGCTCGAGCTGACCGTGCGGAGCGATGTACAGGAAGAACTGGTCCAGCCGCCCCTGGTCGGCCATGAGCCCGGCCGAGATCCCGACGTTCATGGCGTTGCTGAGGATCGCGTAGGGAACCCAGACCCCGGTGATGCCGAACGCCACGCACTGCGCGGCGATGTAGGCGTTGTTCGTCCACACCTGGCCGGTGAACGACGTCGAGGCGCTCTCGGAGTAGTAGTTCACGAAGTCCTGCTCGGCGAACTGCCGGCGGAACTCCTCGCTGCCGAACGAGGCCAGCAGCGCGGGTGTGTTCGCGGCCCAGGTCGCGAACACGGCCGCGACGACCACCGTCACGAGCGTCAACACGAGCGACAGCCACCGCACGCGGTAGAGGGCGGCCGGCAGCTGCACGACGAAGAAGGTCGGCAATTGGCTGAACAGGTTGCGACCCGCGCCCGTGAACCGCAGGCGTGCTCGCGACAGGGTCATGGAGAGCCGGTCGGCCACGACCGAGTCGCCGGTGGCGGTCTTCAGCGCCGACAGTTGCCCGGCCCCCGACTGGTACAGGCGGACGAGCTCGTCTGCCTCGGGCCCGCTCAGTCGCCCGCGCCGGGCGAGGCGCTCGAGCTCGGCCCAGTCGTGGCCGTGGGCGGCGGCGTAGGCGTCGATGTCCATTCTGCTTAGATACTAGGCATGTCCCGCACGAAGGCACGAGGCGCCTCCCCGGTGGTGCTGCGACCCGACCAGGTCGAGGCCTTCACGGCGGGTGGGGACGAACTGGTCACGGGCGAGGCGGTCGCCCTCGACCTCCGACCGACGAGCTTCGTGTTGCGCGCGGCCGGGGTGCTCATCGACTACCTGGCCTACGCCCTGCTGCTCGTCGGTGCGTTGGTGCTCGTCTCGTTGCTGAACGACGGCGGGGTGCTCGACGACGCCCTGTCACAGGCGTTCCTCGTGGCGTCGATCGCGATCTGCTTCATCGTCGTGCCGACGGTGGTCGAGACCGCGAGCCACGGGCGGTCCCTGGGCAGACTCGCCGTGGGCGCGCGCATCGTCCGCACCGACGGAGGGGCGATCGGCCTGCGCCACGCCCTCACCCGAGCGCTGGTGGGGCTGCTCGAGATCGTGTTCACCAGTGGCGGCCTGGCCGTCGTCGTCGCCCTGCTGAACGGCTCGTCGCGGCGTCTCGGCGACCTCATGGCCGGCACGTACAGTCGCAACGAACGCGTGCCCAAGGCCGCTCACGTGGTCTACGGCGTGCCGGCGCACCTGCAGGGGTGGGCCGAGATCGCGGACGTGGGGCGCCTGCCCGACGGCCTGGCCCGTCGCATCGCGTCGTTCCTGCAGCAGGCGCCGCAGCTCTCCCCGGCCAGTCGGCGACGCGTCGCCGACGAGTTGGCGGCCGAGACCACGCCCTACGTCTCGCCCGTGCCGTCCGGCGACCCGGAGTTCCTCCTGGCCGGCGTCTCGGCGCTCCGGCGTCGGCGTGAGTCCGCCGCCCTCGCTCGCGAGTCCGCGTTGCTCGACCGCCTCACCCCGGCGCTGACCGAGACGGTCCGGGGCTTCCCCCGGCGCTGACCCGCGTCGCCGTCGAGCCCGGCCTCCGCGTCAGGACCGGACGAGCCTCGCGATCGCCGCCGAGGCCTCGCGGACCTTGGCGTCCGCGACGTCGCCTCCCTCTCGGGCCGCCTGGGCGACGCAGTGGGCGAGGTGGTCTTCGAGCAACTGGAGCGCCACGGTCTCGAGGGCACGGGTCGCGGCACTGACCTGCGTCAGGACGTCGATGCAGTACGTGTCGTCCTCGACCATGCGCTGGATGCCCCGGACCTGGCCCTCGGCGCGGCGGAGGCGCTTGACGATCTGTTCCTTGTCGCCGCTGTAGCCGACGTGCGTCGCCGTCGCGTGCTCACCCTGCTGCGCCACCCGCGCCTCCTCGTGTGTCGTCCGGTCACGCCGTGTCGACCGGTCCCGCCAGGATACCCCCAGGGGGTAACCGCTCCGCCCGTTCGGCCGCACCCGGCCGACCGTCAGCCGCGGATGAGCCCGAGCACGTCGTCGCGGACGCGCTCCATGCCGGCGGGCGTCGCCGCCTCGGCGTTGAGGCGCAGCAGCGGCTCGGTGTTCGACGGCCGGACGTTGAACCACCAGAACCCGTCGTCGGACGAACCACTGACCGTGAGGCCGTCGAGCTCGTCGAACTCGCCGACCCCGGTGTAGGCCTCGACGATGCGGGCGTACGCCGCCGGCACGTCGGTGACGGTCGAGTTGATCTCGCCGCTCGCCGCGTAGGGCGTGTACCGGTCGGTCAGGGTCGAGAGGGGCTCGGCCTGCGACCCGAACTCGGCCAGGACGTGCATGGCGGCCAGCATGCCGTTGTCGGCGCTCCAGAAGTCGCGGAAGTAGTAGTGCGCCGAGTGCTCGCCCCCGAAGATGGCCCCGGTCGCCCTCATCTCGTCCTTGATGAGCGAGTGGCCGACGCGGGTGCGCACCGGCGTCGCGCCGGCCGCCTCGATGGCCTCGGGCACCGCGCGGGACGTGATGAGGTTGTGGATCACCGAGATCTCGACGTCGGGCTCGGCGGCCCGGACGCGCGCGATCTCGCGGACGGCGACGATCGCCGCCACGGCCGACGGGGTCACGGCGTCACCCTTCTCGTCGACGACGAAGCAGCGGTCGGCGTCGCCGTCGAACGCGAGGCCCAGGTCGGCCCCGTGCTCGAGGACGGCCTTCTGCAGGTCGACCAGGTTGGCCGGGTCGAGGGGGTTGGCCTCGTGGTTCGGGAAGGTGCCGTCGAGTTCGAAGTACAGCGGGACGATCTCGATCGGCAGCTTCGGCAGCCCGGCGGCCTCGCCCAGCACGGCCGGGACGGTGAGCCCGCCCATGCCGTTGCCGGCGTCGACGACGACCTTGATGGGCCGGATGCCCGCGAGGTCCACGAGACCGCGGAGGTACGCGGCGTAGCCCGGCAACGCGTCGTGCTCCCGCACGGCGCCCGGCTCGGCGACGGCCTCGATGCCGTCGGCCAGGAACGAGGAGGCGCGGTCACGGATCGAGCTCAGCCCCGTGTCGAGGCTGATGCCCTGGGCGCCCGCCCTGCTCATCTTGATGCCGTTGTAGGTGGCCGGGTTGTGGCTCGCGGTGAACATGGCCGCCGGGGCGTCGAGCGAGCCGGAGGCGAAGTACGACTCGTCGGTCGAGCACAGGCCGAGGGCGACCACGTTCGCACCCCGGGCCCGGGCCCCGCGGGCGAAGGCCTCGGCGAAGCCCGGCGAGGAGTCCCGCATGTCGTGACCCACGACCAGGTCGTGGCCGGCGCCGTCGATCTCGTCGGCGAAGGCCGCACCGAACGCCTCGACCACCTCGTCGGTGAGCTGGGTGCCGACCAGTCCCCTGACGTCGTAGGTCTTGACGAAGGCGGTCAGGTCGACGGGGGCGTTCTCAGAGGTCATGACCCAAAACTACCCGGCGCAGGACCTCCCAGCCCTGCGGGACCGACAATGAGCCCGCGTGGCGGGCGCACAGGTCGTAGCCGTGCGGCTCGACGCGGTCGCTCAAGGGCCCGACCACGACCATCGAGTCGGCGTACACGTAGGTCAGCGTGGCGACGGCCTCGTCGTGGCACGTCACCTTGCTGCAGGGTCGACCGTTCATCTGCCCGACAGACTATCGCGAGGGTCCTCGGGGGCCGACCCGCGCCTCCTGGGCGGGCCTACGATGGGTTGATGAGCAGGCCCCGCCGCGCACGCGTCACCGACCGCTCCCGTCGGCGCGACCGCCATGGACGCGGGCTGCGGTCGTCCGCCGCCGGGCCTCACCTGCCCTTCCTGCGGACGAGGGTCGACCTCTTCGACGACATCGTCGCCGCCACCGCCGACTACCTCCGCGAGGCGTGGCCCGACGAGCTCGCCGACACGTCGTTCGAGGTCGCCGGCCTCCCCGCCGAACCGGACCGCACCCGGGTCGAACGGTGGTCCGTCGACCGGGCCGCCGGCCGGGTCGTGCTGTACCGCCTGCCGATCGAACGGCTCGCCCCCTCGCACGACCGGCGGGGGGCGGCCGAGGACGAGTGGAACCACCGGGTGCTCGTCGAGGGCTACGTGTTCCGAGCCGTCGCGGACCTCCTCGGCAAGGACCCGTGGGAGCTCGCTCCCGACCGCTGGCGCGACGGCTGACGCGCGACGGGGTCGTCGGGGTCGTCGGGGTCGTCGGGGCGTGTGCCCCCGACGTCAGGGGTAGACGGTCACCGGGGTGGACGCCGGCAGCGGCGAGGTCACCGGCCAGGCGGCGACGGCTCCGGGGGCCGAGAAGCTGACGCCCGCGCGCAGGTCGTCGGCGTTCCCGAGCCGGACGGCGTCGCCCCGTTGCACGTCGACGCCGACCGTCGACCCACCGGGTACCTCGACGTCCCGCTCGTCGCCGTCGCCCACCGTGACCTCGGCCGTGACGGCGTCCTGGCCCGGGTTGGCGAGCCAGAGGCGTCCGCCCTCGCCGTCGGGCACGACCACCTCGGTGTCACCGGAGAGACGGGGCGACGAGGCGGCCCAGCTGAGGTCGACGCCTCCCGCGTCCGCGGCGACCGTGGAGGTCCGGGCGGCCACGGCCACGGCCGTCGACGACCGGACGGTGGCCGTGTAGACGCCGTCCTCGAGCCCGTCGATCGGGACGTCGGTGACGCGCCCGCCTTCGACCCGGGTCTCGAACGAGGTGCCGGTGCCGTCGTCGGTGGCCAACGAGACGCTCAGCTGCGAGGGACCCTGGCCCGGGACGAGGACGCGCAGCACCGACTGGAGGTCGGAGGACGACGGGTCGGCGAGTGCTCCCTCGAGGTTGGCGGAGTCGCGGACGACGATCCCCGTGACGACCGACTCGCGAGACGGCGCGGCCGAGCCGGTCACGATGTCCACCCCACCCGGTTCGAGGGTGCGGACGACGCTCTGCTGGAGCGTGGCGACGATCTGCCCGCCGCGACTCGACACGTGGACGGCCGGCGAGACGAGTCCGGTCGCGAAGCCCGAGAGCGGAACCACCTTCTGGCTGCGGGGCGCGACGACGATCCCGTCGATTCCGGGGCCCTGCACCTCGCCGGTCTCGGAACGGATGTCGAGGTCGACGGTGGCGTTGACGTCGCTGGGGTTGACGAGGCTGATGAGCGACACGCGTCCCGTCTCGGTCGAGCCGCCGATCAGCCAGGTCGAGCTGGTGGGCTCGGTGCAGGGTGCCGAGGCGAAGCCGCGCAGGTCGCCCTCGTCGACCGATTGGCTCTGGGCGGCCGCGACGAGGGGCACGTCGGTGCCCTCGACGGGTGCCGTGACCACGGACGGTCGCGAGTCGCTGCTGTCGGCACCGGCGAGCTCGTCGACGTCGACGTCGCCCTCGCTCGATTCCCGGGCCACGGCCGCTCTACCCACCGAACTGGCGGTCGTGGCCTGCTGCCCCTCGGCGTCCGAGAGCTGCAACAGGGCACCGGTGCAGACCCGCTGCTGGTCGACCGGCACGGGCGTCACGAGCTGCCCCGCCGGCACCGTCTCGAAGGAGGGGAGGCGGACGACCGTGGCACCGCCGACGACCGCGGCGGCGACGGCCAGACCGACGACGCCGACCGCGACGCGTCCCGTCGTGGAGAAGACCGATCGCTTATTCATCTCGCTCCTCGTCGAAGGTCGTGGCGGGCTGCTCGGCCTCGGGCGTCCCGGCCCGGGATCGACGTCGTCGCGGCGACGTCGGGATGGCGAGCAACAGGGCGGAACCGAAGACGAGTCCCCAGCTGATCAGGACGATCGGTCGCAGCGGTCCCGCAGCCGGACGCGCCTCGCGCTCGTCCTGCGCCTCCACGTAACGCCAGAGGAGGCCGTTGGACGTGTCGCCCACCGGCAGGAAGTCGGCGTCGGCGTCGAGCGCCTCGCCCGCACGCTGGCCGAGCCGGTCGGCGTCGCCGTCGTCGTCGGTGGCCGTCAGCAACACGAACCCGACGCCCAGTCGACGCAGGTCGTCGGTCGGGTCGAAACCGCTGCGGCTGACGAGGTTGCCGGCCAGGACGGTGAGGTCCTCGTTGACCGAGGTGAGGCGTGGGGCGGTCGAGTCGAGCGTCGACTGGTCGTCGAGCGTCGCTCCTTGACCGTGCTCGAGCGACACGGCGAGCGAGCCGTCCGACTGGGGCGTGAGGACGAGCGTCCCGACGTCGGGTGTCGCCTCGGCCTCGGCGGTGACGTAGGCCGACAGGATGCGCCCCGAGCTCGGACGGACGTCGGCCACAGGGCCGAACGACGCGATCACGGTGGGGGCCGCAGCGGCGACCGCCAGCACGGCGACCAGGGCGCCGGCCGGCGGGGCGACCCGGGGCAGCCGGTCGAGGGTCACGGCCGCGGCGCCGACGAGCCCCAACAGGTAGAGGCTCAGTCCGCTGCCGGCCCAGATCGTGGTCGTGTCGCTGCCGACGCCCGTGACGGACACGTGGGTCGCGGCGACGGCCGTCAGGTAGCCGAGCAGGGCGAGCGAGAGGGCGGGGACCGCGCGGCGCTGCGAGCCGACGAACGGCGAGGCCACGGCGAGCAGCGCCAGCGGGGCGATCGCGACGGCGACCAGGACGGCGAGCGTGGCGGACGAGAAACCCGTCCAGGCGATCAGTGCCGTCCAGCCGTTGAGGCCCGTCTCGGGGGACGTGAGCAGCAGCTGCAGCGGTGAGGCCGGGTCCGACCTCGTGGGGACTCCGGGGTCGGCGAACACGGCCCACCACGTGCCCCGCTGCAGCTGGGCGACGACGAGGGGCGCGAAGAGGGCCAGCGCGGGCAGCGGCACCGCCACGAGGCGATGGGTGCCGCGGGGGCGGCTGACGATCGACCCGAGCCAACCGACGAGGAGGGCCGGCACGAGCGAGGGAGCGGCCGCCGCGACGACGGCGAACAGCAAGGAGGCGGTGGCCCCGGCCGTCCACGACCTCGCGGCCCCGATCATGGCCCAGACGAGGAACGGCAGCGCCACGTGCGCGAGGACGGCACCGAGGTGACCGGACTGCAGACCCGAGAGCAGCGGGGACGAGAAGGCGTACAGCGCCGCGGCGACGGCCGGCACCCAGGTGCGGCGGGTCACGCGGCGGGTGGCGAACCACGCGCCCAGCGCGGAGAGCGGCAGGGCCACGAGGTAGACCCCGAGGACCGCGGTCGACGGCGACCAGGGCGTCAGGGTGCCGAGGACCGCGACGAGCGCGGCGAACGGGTCCGAGGGGCCGAGGAACCCGGTGCCGATCTCGCGCCAGCCGTAGCCCACCGACGACCAGAGCTGACCCACCGAGGTGCTGAGCGGCAGGAGTCCCCCACCCGTGACGGCCGGGTTGCCGAGCAGCGGCAGGAACGCCACCACACCGACGACGGCGGTGACCAGCACGACCCAGAGGCCGCCCGAGTGGACGAAGCTCGCCCGGGGGTCGGGTGCGTCCTCGACGCCGGCGACCTGTGCGTCACGTTCGGTGACCCGTCGTTCTCGGAGCATCGCGCGGGACGCGCGCAAGGGCTCCACCGAGCTCCAGCCGACGCTCTTGGTCCGGGCGAGGGCCCGACGAGCCGAGCGCACGTGCGAGCCGCCGAAGGCAGCCCGGAACGCGGTGGCGAACTCGCCCACCACGGCTCCCGGGTTCTTGGTGAGCAGGTGCCAGACGCTGCGCACGACCGCCAGCGGCACCAGGCTGAGCCAGTGCAGCGGCAACAGGGCGGCCGCCGAGTAGACGAGGCGCCGGTGCAGTTGGGCGGCACGGTGCAGGCGCGCCCGGCGGGCGTGCCCGACGGGCCCGTGGCCGAACTCCTCCGGCGGCCCGGCACTGTCGACCTTCGCGTCGGGGACGAGGACCACCCGGTGACCGGCGAGGCGGGCACGGATCGAGAAGTCGAGTGCGGCGTCGACGTGCGGCAGCGCGGGGTCGAAGCCGCCCAGGGCGTTCCAGACCGTGCGACGGACGAGCATGCCCCCCGCCGCGACGCCGAGCACGTCGTCCGTGACGTCGTGCTGGCCCTGGTCGAGTTCGTTCTCGACGCGGGCGAGCGAGGCGCCGTACCGGGTGACGGTCTCGCCGAACTCGGCGATGACACCGGGCTGGCCCCACCGCATCAGCTTGGGGCCCGCGACCGCGACGGAGGGCGACACCTCGACGGTCGTCATGAGGCGCTCGAGCGCCTCGGGCGCGGGTGCGTTGTCGTGCCCGAGCAGCCAGACCCACTCGTCGGGGTCCCCGTCGCCCGGGTCGGAGAGTCGCACGCCGTGCGCGGCGGCGGCACCGAACGTCTTCGCGTCGGGAAGCGAGGCCAACTGGGCGGCGCCGCTCAGCGACAGCCGACCCGCGGCCGAGTCCTTGCCGCCCGTGTCGACCACCACCAATGCCTCGGGGGGCCGCGTCTGACGCGACAGTCCGTCGAGGGTTCGGTCGAGGTAGGTCGCTCCACCAGGGGCGACGAGGATCGCTGTGACTCTCGGCTGCATGACTCGTGCAGCCTAGGTCGCACCGGCGCGGGCACCGGCTCGGCGCGCCGACGCGACGGGCGAGACGTGCCGACCCGCGCCTCCTGGTCCCCGCGACCTCGGGCCATCACGACGGAACGGCACCGACCCGGAGGGGTCGATGCCGTCGGAAGCCGAGGAGGCGCGGGTCAGGCCCGCTTGCGGAGCTTGCGACGCTCGCGCTCGGACAGCCCGCCCCAGATGCCGAAGCGCTCGTCGTTCTGCAGGGCGTACTCGAGGCACTGGGCCCGGACGTCGCAGGAGGCGCAGATCTTCTTGGCGTCGCGCGTGGAGCCGCCCTTCTCGGGGAAGAACGCCTCGGGATCGGTCTGGGCGCAGAGCGAGTCCGCCTGCCAGGCCAGCTGGTTCTCGTCGTCGGCGACGATTGTGCGCGACGACGATCCGATGCCGGGGACGCCCAGCTGGATCGGGTCGACGTGCCAGTCGTCCGGGACGCCGGCGCGGTTCTCGTGGATGCCCACAGCGCATCTCCCCTCGTGTCGATCGCCCGTGAATGTACGCGACAAGGTAATTACACCGGTGTCATTACCCATCCGTCAAGTCGAGGGCCAATAAACCCTCCACCCCCCGATCAGGGGCAAGGGAGCCCCGGCGTGTCGGGGGACGTTTCGACGGGAACGGGTGATGTCGGGTACGTGGCGGACGGTCAACCGCGAGGCGCGGCCTGCCAGGCGCTGGTGACCATCTCGAGCAGCGTGTGCCGCATCTCCCAGTCGAGGTCGCGCGCCGCCAGGCTGCCGTCGGCGACGATGCGGTCGGGGTCGCCGGGACGACGCGGGGCGATCTCGGGCGTGAAGTCGATGCCGGTGCCCTCGCGCATCGCGGTCATGATCTCGGCGACCGAGACGCCGCCGCCCGAACCGAGGTTGTAGGCCGGCTCGACCGGCTCGCCCGCGTCCAGTCGGCGGGCCGCCGCGACGTGCGAGACCGCCAGGTCGGCGACGTGGACGTAGTCGCGGACGCACGTCCCGTCGGGGGTGTCGTAGTCGTCGCCGTTGATGCGCGGGACGCGGCCCTCGGCGAGCGCGGCGAAGACGAGCGGGAAGAGGTTGTGCGGGCTGGCGTCCCAGAGGTCGGGCCGACCCGAACCCACGACGTTGAAGTAGCGCAGGCTGGTGTGGCGCAGGCCCTCGGCCACCCCCTGGTCGCGCAGCAGCCACTCGCCGATCAGCTTGCTCTCGCCGTAGGGAGACGCGGGTGCCTTGGGCGTGTCCTCGGTGACGAGTTCGGTCGGCGGCGTGCCGTAGACGGCCGCGCTGGACGAGAACACGATCCGGTCGACGCCCCGGCTCGACATGGCCTCGAGGAGGCGGGCGGTCCCCGTGACGTTCTGGTCGTAGGTGTGCAACGGCCGCTGGACCGAGACCCCGGCGTACTTGTAGCCCGCGACGTGGACGACGCCGGTCACGCCGTGCCGGTCGATGGTCTGCTCGATCAGCTCGCGGTCGAGGAGGGAACCCCGGACGAACGGGACGTCGGCGGGCACGAAGGCCTCGAGGCCGGACGAGAGGTCGTCCAGGACGACCGCGTCGATGCCCGCCCCCGTGAGCTCGCGGACGACGTGAGAACCGATGTACCCGGCACCGCCGGTGACCAACCATGACATGGGGCCAACCTATCGGGTGCCCGACGGGTCACGGGTGCCACCACGAGCGCCGGGTGGGGCGCGCGGAGCCGGACGTCACGCGGAGCGGACGGCTCCGCCCGGCCGCTCGGCCCGGCTCAGGCCGGCGTCGCCACGTAGGCGGTGCCGCCGCCGGTCATCGCGAGTCGGACCTCGTCGGGGGTGACGAACGCGGACTCGCCACGACCGAGCCGGATGGTGCCGTCCTGACCCTTGACGTGGACCTCTCCGGCGGTGACCAGGACGATGCTCGGACCGCCGATCTCGACGACGGCCCCCGGACCCTCGGCGTCGACCCGCAGCATGGCGAAGCCCGTGCCGGGAGGCGCGAAGCGCTCGACCCCCCGGGCGACCGTGGTCGGGTCGAGACGGGGGACGGGCAGTGGTTCGAAGTCGAGGACCTTCAGCAGCTCGGGGACGTCCACGTGCTTGGGAGTCAAGCCGCCGCGCAGCACGTTGTCGGAGGGCGCCATGAGCTCGACGCCGAAGCCGCCCAGGTAGGCGTGCACGTTGCCGGCGGGCAGGAACAGCGCCTCCCCGGCACGCAGCGTCACCCGGTTGAGCAACAGCGAGACGACCACGCCGGGGTCGCCGGGGTAGCGCTCCGCCAGGTCGACGACCGTGGCGATGCCCGCGCCGTCCGCCCGGTGGGCGGCGGCGAGTTCGCTCACCGCCGCGATGGCCGCGGACGACTCGTCGTCGCCCTGGAAGAGGAAGGCCAGGGTCGACCGCAGGGACTCGCCCAGGTGTCGGCGGAGCAGGTCGAGGCGCCCCGAGCCGTCGTCGAGGAGGTCGAGGTCGGCCAGGGTCCGGGCCGGCTCGCGGAACCCGCAGAGGGCGTCGAAGGTGTCGCTCAACGCCACGATGATCTCGGGCTTGGCCGAGGAGTCCTTGTAGTTGCGCTCGGGGGCGTCGAGCGGGATGCCCGCGGCGTCCTCGCGCGCGAAGCCCTCGCGGGCCTGCTCGGGGGTGGGGTGCGCCTGGATGGACAGCGGGCCGTCGGCCGCGAGCAACTTCAGCAGGAACGGCAGGTGGTCCCGGTCGCGGCCGAGCGCCCTGCCCGGCTCGGCGGCGAACCAGTCGGCGAGGGTGTCGGCACCACCCACGACCGCCGGGGCGACGACGACGCTCGGCGAACCCGGGTGCGCACCGAGCCACAGCTCGGCCTCGGGGCGGCCGCTCGGTCGACGACCGAGCAGGTCGGCGATGGCCGTCGTCGAGCCCCAGGCGTAGTCGCGGGGCGTGTTGGTGATGGCGAGGAACATGGCTTTACCTGCTTGTCGGAGGTCGTGCTTGGTCGCCCCCTACAAAGCGGTGAGGTCGACGACGCCGGGGCGTTGATCAAAGCTACCAACCCCTTGGCGGCGGCTGGGGCGCTGCCTAGGCTCCTGTCGTCCCGACACGAAGCAATGGAGCACGGATGTCATCAGCGACCCTCACCTCGTTCACCTCCCTCGTCAGCGACTTCTACGGTTACGAGGACCTCCTCTCGGACCGCGAGAAGGGCGTGCTGGCCGACCTGCGCCACTACCTCGAGACCGAGGTCAAGCCCGGGGTGAACCGCCACTGGGCCGACGCGACCTTCCCGCACGAGATCGTGAAGGGCCTCGCCGGCCTGGGCCTCTTCGGCATGCCGTGGGAGGAGACGCGCCCGTTCGAGAACTCCGCCGTCTTCCGCGGCTGGGTCGCGCTCGAGCTCGCGCGCGTGGACGCGTCCGTCGCGACCTTCGTCGGCGTGCAGAACGGACTCGCGATGGGCTCGATCGGCGTCGGCGGCTCGCCCGAGCAGCGTGCCGAGTGGCTGCCCCGCATGGCGAGCGGTGACCTGGTGGGCGCCTTCGGCCTGACCGAACCGCTGTCGGGGTCCGACTCGGCCCAGGGACTCCGCACGATCGCCACCCGCGACGGCGACGACTGGGTGCTGAACGGCTCCAAGCGGTGGATCGGCAACGCCACGTTCAGCGACATCACGATCATCTGGGCCAAGAGCGCCGAGGACGGCCAGGTCAAGGGCTTCATCGTCCCGACCGACACCGCCGGCTACAAGGCGACCAAGATCGAGGACAAGCAGAGCCTCCGCATCGTCCAGAACGCCGACATCACCCTCGAGGACGTGCGCGTGCCCGAGAGCCACCGACTGCAACAGGCCGATTCGTTCCGCAGCACGGCGGCCGTGCTGCGCCTGACGCGGGCCGAGGTCGCCTGGGCGGCCGTGGGCAACTCGATCGGCGCCTACGAGGCCGCCCTGGCGTACGCCAACGAGCGCGTGCAATTCGGCAAGCCCATCGCCAAGCACCAGCTGATCCAGGACCTGCTGGTGAAGTGCATCGGCAACATCACCGCCTCGATCGGCATGGTGGTGCGGTGCTCGCAGATGCTCGACGAGGGCACCCAGCGCGACGAGCACGCCTCGCTCGCCAAGGCGTTCACCACGGCCCGCATGCGCGAGACGGTGGGGTACGCCCGCGAGGTCATGGGCGGCAACGGCATCGTGCTCGAGTACGACGTGGCCCGGTTCTTCGCCGACGCCGAGGCGCTGTACAGCTACGAGGGGACCCGCGAGATGAACACCCTCATCGTGGGCCGCAGCATCACGGGCCAGGCGGCGTTCGTCTGATCCGGGAGGGGCGGCCCCCGGTCGCTCCTCCGCGCCTCCCCCGTCGTCTAGCCTGGTGCCCATGACCACGACGTTGCCCGCGCGGCCCGCCCGGACGGTACCGACGCGCGGAGCCACGACGTTCGCGACGCTGGCGTTCCTCGTGTTGTTCGGTGGCGACGTCCTCCGCAACGGCACCGGCTGGTGGGGCTGGGGGGCGGCCTGCGTGGCGATGGTCGTCGCCGCCGTCGTCCTCGTCGTGCGGCATCCGCCCCGGGTACGGACCCTCCCGCGCCTCCTCGTCCTCTTCCTGCTCTTCGCCGTCGTCTCGATCGCGTGGTCGCAGTACCCCGCCGGCTCGGCGATCGGCATCGTCCTCACGCTGATGACGAGCGTGGGCGCCCTGGCGGTCACCGTCGTCGCCTCGTGGCCGACCATCGTGACCGCCCTCGGTCGGGCCTTGCGCATCCACGTCGTGGCCTCCCTGCTCTTCGAGGTCGTCGTCGGACTGGTCGTCCGCCGGCCGGTCTGCCCGGTGTACCTGGACTGCACGGATCGGCCGGCGGCGTGGTTCTGGTCGCGCGACGTGCTCTTCGAGGGCGGTCGCATCCAGGGGCTGCAGGGCAACAGCAACATCCTCGCGATCATCGCCCTGCTCGCCCTGATCGTCACGGCGGTCCAGGCGGCGGACCGGTCCATCGGTCGCGGCACGGCGATCGTCGGTCTCGTCACCTCGCTCCTGGCGCTCGCCCTGACCCGGTCGGCGACCGTCGCGGTGGTCGCGGTCGCCGTCGGCCTCGTGTCGCTGCTGGTGGTGGCGACCCGACGCCGCGAGCCCGGCCGCCGGGGGCCCGTCCTCGGCGTGGCGGCGCTCGTCGTGCTGGCGGCCGTCACGGTGGTCGTCCTCGCCCGCGGCCCGCTGCTCGCGCTGCTGGGGAAGAGCGGCGACCTGACGGGTCGCACCGACATCTGGTCGGCCGTCTACGACCTCGGCGTCCAGCACCCCGTCGTGGGCTGGGGTTGGGTCAGCTACTGGTTCCCGTTCGTCGAACCGTTCACCGACCTCGCCGAGCGCAACGGCGTCGTGTACCTGCAGGCGCACGACGCGTACCTCGACGTCTGGTTCCAGCTGGGCTGGATCGGCCTCGCGTTGTTCGGGCTCACGATCGTCGGCGTCGTCCTGAGATCGTGGTGGTGGGCCGTCGACCGCCGCATGCTCTCGCGCGGGGTCGCAGCGCCGTGGTCGGCCCTCGACCTGTTGCCCTTGCTGCTCGTGACGGCCCTGCTCGTCCACGGGTTGACCGAGTCCCGGCTGATCGTCGAGTGGGGCTGGGCCACGTTCGTGGTCGTCGTGCTCGTGACGCGCCGCGACCCCTTCGGCTGGACGGGCCACGACCGGTGACGTCCGGCCACGGCCACGGGTTCGACCGCAGCCGCGATCCCCTGCGCCGGTACCTCTCGGCCTGGATCGGCTTCTCGGCCGGCGGGCACTTCTCGCAGGCCCTCTCGGTCGCCATCGTGCTCTACGCGTTCTCGACCCAGTCGGTCCGCGCCCTGATGGGGTGGCCGGGCTCGCTCGCCGTCCTGGGCACCCTCGTGGTGCTCGCGACCCTCTCCCTGGTCGGTGGCCGACACCACATCGAGTGGCACGGCATCCTGCCGGTGTCGCTCATCGCCCTGTTCGGCTTCATGGCCCTCAGCGTCTTCTGGAGCGAGTACACCTGGGTCACCGTCGGCGGTGTGGCCTACGCGGTCGGGTTCGGCGCCCTCGGGCTGTACCTGGCCCTGGGCCGCGACCTGGTCCAGGTGGTGCGGGCCTTCGGGGACGCGCTCCGCATCCTGCTCGTCGTGTCGCTGTCGCTCGAGGTGCTGAGCGGGCTGCTGATCGACCAACCGATCGCGTTCCTCGGAATCCAGGGCAACCTCGCCGCGGGCGGTCCGATCCAGGGCATCTCGGGCACGCGCAACTACCTGGGCTTCCTGGCGACGCTCGCGGTCATCACGTTCGCCGTCGAGTTCCTCACCCGGTCGGTCCCTCGGCGGCAGGCCGTCGCCTCGGGCGTGCTCGCCCTCACGGCGCTCGGTTTCGCCCGCTCCCCCGCGACGGCGATCGCGGTCATCGTCCTGATCGTGGCGGGAGTGGCGCTCGACGCGCTGCGCCGGGCTCCCGAGTCGAGACGGTCGCTCCTGCAATCGGTCTTCGCGGTGATCGTGGTGCTGGGTGGTGCGCTGGCATACGCGGGTCGCTCGCGCCTCCTGGACGCGGTGGACGCGACCAACGACCTGTCGGTGCGATCGCTGCTCTGGGCGCGCATCCGCGAACTGGCCGCGGTGCACGACATCGTCGGCTGGGGCTTCGTCGGGCAGTGGCCGACCGGGATCTTCCCGTACTCGACGATCATCGCGCCGAGCGGCCGACCGCACGAGACGGGGCTCAACGCGTTCTTCGACATCTGGCTGCAACTGGGCCTGGTCGGCGGGTTGCTCCTCGTCGTGGCCGGCACCCTGGCGTTCGTGCGCAGCTGGATCACGGCGTCGGGTCACCCGATCGTGGCGTACGTCTGGCCGGCGCTCGTCCTGGTGCTGATCGGGGTCACCGCCGTCGCCGAGAGCTTCGTGTTGTTCGAGGGAACCCTGATGACCTTCGTCGCCATCGCGACGATCGCCGCCCGCAAGCGGTCGTGGCGGTCACGGCTGCCGCAGGCTAACCGCCGCTAGGAGGCGCGGCTCGGTCGGGTGCCGTCGCGGACGTCGGTCGCCGGTCGCGACCCGGCGCGCTGCTTCAGTCCTCGACGACCCAGCGCGGCCCGGGGCGGTTGCCGAGCAGGGTCTGCAGGCGGCGTCGGAAGCCCCACTGCGTGACGCGCAGCATGGCCTCGACGACGATGGCCTGGCTCATCTTGGACTCGCCGAGCTCGCGTTCGCGGAACTCGATGGGCACCTCGACGACGCGCCCCCCGCCGTCGAGGACGCGGAGGGTCATGTCGACCTGGAAGCAGTATCCCTTCGAGTCGATGCCCGTGAGGTCCATCGCTTGCAGCGCCTCACGGGTGTAGGCCCGGAACCCCGCCGTGACGTCCTTGAGCTGCAGTCCGAGGGCGAGGCGGGCGTACAGGTTGCCGCCCCGGCTCAGGACCTGGCGCGAGACCGGCCAGTTGATGACCGAGCCGCCGGGAACCCACCGCGAGCCGATCGCGAGGCTCGGCGTGCCGGGGCCGGACGCGCTGACCAGGGCGATCATCTCGGGCAGCTTCTCGGGCGGGTGCGAGCCGTCGGCATCCATCTCGACGACGACGTCGTAGCCCCGCTCGAGGCCCCAGCCGAAGCCCATGACGTAAGCGGAACCGAGCCCGAGCTTGCCCGTGCGGTGCATCACGTGGATGCGGGGATCGGTGGCGGCCATCGTCTCGGCCAACTCACCGGTGCCGTCGGGGCTGCCGTCGTCGACCACGAGCACGTCGATCTCGGGGGCCGCGGCGAACAGGCGCCCCAGGATGAGCGGGAGGTTCTCGACCTCGTCGTAGGTGGGGAGGACGACGAGGGCGCCGGCGCCGGTGTGCGCGGAGGAGGTCATGCGATCGGGTGGCTTTCGGTACGGGGGCGGCAGGGTGCGTCCATCATTCCACGGCTGCGCCAGGGCCTCATCCGCGCTCGTCGAGCGTCGAGCAGTCGGCTGCCACGAACCAGCCGGTCGGGGCGATCGGCACGAGGGCCTTGCCGTCGTCGAGCACGACGTCCCCGCTGCGGCACTGGTCGACGACCTGGTCGTAGTTCGACTGCCACGGGCCGTAGTCGCTGCGGAGCACGTGGTCGAGCTGTGGGTGCCACAGGACGGCCCCGGCGAAGGCGGCGAGGAGGACGGCGCCCGCGACCGTCGTCACGGCGCGGCGCCGCGCGAGGAACGCGTCCGCGGCGAGGGCGACGGCGGTCAGGAGCAGCATCGACGGCACGAGCGCGTACCTCAGGTAGCCGGACGTCGCCAGCCAGCCCGGGCCGTTCAGACCGTATTCGGTGAGCCCGCTCGCGTTCGCGACGATGCCGGCGGCCCAGAGGAGCGGTGCGTAGACGACGAGACCCAGGACCAGCCAGAGACGTCGACGCCGCCCCGCCACGGCGGCCCAGCCGGCGCAGAGGACGATGCCCGCCAGCACGAGTACCGCGATGCCCCAGGACGTCTCGACGAGCAGGTCGGAGGCCGTTCCGGATGACGCGACGAAGGTCGACATGACCGGCTGAGCCAGGAAGCTGAGGACGAGGTCGGTCAGATCGGGTGCGGGGTAGGTCGACGCCGGACGGGGGAAGGCCCACGAGGTCCACAGCTGCACCGCCACCCCCACGAGCAGGGCACCGGACACCGGCCACGAGCGTCGGTGCCGGACGGTGACGAGGACGAGGGGAACCAGCAGGAGCGACTGGACCTCGGTGAGCGCGCAGACGAGGACGACGCCCGCCTGCAGGCCGCTGCCCCACCAGGTGCGCGGCACGTGCAGCACCGCCCAGAACAAGAGCCAGAGCAGGTACCAGTGCAGGTTGGCCAGGTTGCCGGACACCTCGATCGGGGCGATCGGGGCGAGCACGGTCACGGCGGCGATCGCCACCCGGGCGGCCGAGGACACGACGTACTGACGACTGAGGACGAAGACGAGCGCGGTCACGAGGCCGACCACCCCGCAGCAGACCGCAGCGATCACGTGGGCCACGTCCCCGAGATCGCCCACGAGAACCGCCAGGTCGGTCGCCAGGCGCGCGCCGAGGTGCTGATAGCCGGCGTAGGGGGTCACGAGGGACTCCCAGGGGCCCAGGTCGAGCCGCTGCGAGAGGAAGATCGGGCCGTCCTCCGCCCAAAGGGTCGACCTCGCCGCCTCGGGGAGGCGCCACCACGACACGAGGGCCGCCACGACACCCAGCGCGGCAGCCGTGCCGACGTCGAGGACGAGGCGGGGCGCTCGTCGCGCGTCGGCGGCATCGTCGTCGACGAAGTCCGCCGACCGGTCGGTCGTGGTGTTCGGAAGCGCTCGGGTCACCGGACGATTCTCCTGCATCCCCGTCCGGGCGCGCTCCCCCGGCGCGCCGGGTGCCGGCCGGGTCGACTGTTAGCATCACTGCATGGTCTCGTTGGAGAAGACGCTCATCGTCATGCCCGCCTTCAACGAAGAGGCCGCGGTCGGAGACGTCGTCCGAGAGGTGTTCGGCGCCCTGCCCGGCATCAGCGTGCTCGTCGTGAACGACGGATCGCGGGATCGCACCGTCGAGGTGGCCCGTGCCGCGGGCGCGACCGTCCTCGATCTGCCCTTCAACCTCGGTGTCGGGGGGGCCATGCGTGCCGGGTTCAAGTTCGCGCGGGCCAACGGCTTCGAGAACGTCGTGCAGGTGGACTCGGACGGGCAGCACGATCCGGCAGGGGTCCCGCTGCTGCTGAAGGCCCTGGAGTCCCACGACGTCGCCATCGGCGCCCGGTTCGCGGGCGAGGGCGACTACGAGGCGCGCGGGCCGCGCCGCTGGGCGATGGTCGTGCTCGCCACGGTCGTGAGCCGCATCGCCCACACGCCCTTGACCGACACCACCTCCGGATTCCGGGGGGCCGGCCCGCGGGCCGTCGAGATCTTCGCCGAGCACTACCCTGCCGAGTACCTCGGTGACACCGTCGAATCACTCGTGCTCGCCGCCCGGGCCGGCTGCCGCCTCACCCAGGTGCCGGTGTCCATGCGGGTCCGGGCCGGCGGCATCCCGTCACACGATCCCGCCAAGGCCGCCGTGTACCTCGGACGAGCGTGCCTCGCCCTCGTCATCGCGCTGTGGCGGCCGCCCCTGTCCCTGCGCAGCGACGCGGGGGTCGCCGCGTGAGCGTCACGACCTACGTCTTCGGCATCGTCTCGGCCCTCTTGGTGCTCGTCGTCGTCTTCGAGTTGTTGCGTCGTCGCCGCGTCCGCGAGCGCCACGCCCTGTGGTGGATGGTCGCGGGCACCCTCGCGCTGCTCATCGCCGTCTTCCCGCACGTCCTGACGGGCTTGGCCGGACTGCTCGGCATCGCCGTGCCCACGAACCTCGGATTCTTCGTCTGCGTGGTCGTCCTCTTCCTCGTCTCGGTGCAACACAGCGCCGAGCTGACCATCCTCGAAGAGAAGTCGCGCACCCTGGCCGAACACGTGGCCCTCCTCGACGAGCGCGTCTCCCGTCTCGACCGCGCTGCGGACAGGAAGGCCTCGGCGGACGACGTGGGTGCCACCGGCCGTGGCGTGACGACGTCGCACCCCGAGGGCGATGCCACCGGGCACGAACCCGACGCGGGCCTGCGGACCGACGAGCCCACCGACCGGGCCGGCCGCTCATGACCGCGTCGCCCCGCGTCACGGTGGTGACGCTCGCCTATGGTGACGAGGCCGTGCTGGACCGAGCCGTCCGTTCGGTGCTCGACTCGACCGGCGTCGACGTCGACCTCGTGTTGGTCGACAACGGGTGCACGAGCGACGCCGTCCGCGACCTGCCCGATGATCCACGGCTGCGGATCGTGACCCCCCACGAGAACCTCGGCTTCGCAGGCGGTGTCAACCACGGTGCCCGCTTCGCGGAGGGCGAGTTCCTGGCCCTGGTCAACTCGGACGCCGAGGTCGCACCGGACGCCCTCGCCAAGCTCGTGGCGGTGGCCTCCCGTCCCGGCGTGGGCATCGCGACGGGCAGCATCCGGCTGGCATCCGATCCCGGACGCATGAACTCGGCAGGCAACCCCGTCCACGTCGTCGGCCTCAGCTGGGCCGGCGGCATGAACGAACCGGCGAGTGACCACGCCGCCCAGACCCTCGTGGCCTCTGCCTCCGGTGCAGGCCTCGTCCTGCGTCGCGACCTCTGGACGCGCCTGGAGGGATTCGCCGACGAGTACTTCGCCTACCACGAGGACGTCGATCTCAGCTGGCGCACCTGGCAGGCGGGACTGACCGTCGTCTACGTCGCTGACGCCGTGGTGATCCACCACTACGAGTTCAGCCGGAACCCCCTCAAGATGTTCCTGCTCGAGAAGAACCGACAGATCTTCCTGCGGACCGCCTACGGTCGACGCCTGCGCGTCGTGACCTGGCTGCCCGTCACCGCCCTCGGACTCGTCATGACCCTGGTGGCCCGGAGCCAGGGGTGGGCTGCCGAGAAGAAGCGGGCCGATGCCTGGGTCCGTGACAACGCCGCGTGGATACGACAACGACGTCGGTGGGTGCAGAGCCGGAGGGTCGTGTCCGACCGAGACCTGGCCCCGCTGCTCTCGGCCACCCTGGACCAGCAGGTGTTCCCGCTCCCCGCCGGCGCCGGCCTCCTGCAGGCGTCGATGCGCCTCTACTGGAGGGTTGCGCGCTCGCTGCTCTGATCCACGTCCGGTGACGACGCCGACGGGCGACGGCCGACCGACAACAGGACGACGACCACGAGGTTGACCGTCGAGCCGACCAAGAAGCCGATGCTGCCGGACGACACTCCCGCCGTCGGGCCCGACGCGACCATCACCGTGACGCCCGCGACGAACCCGGCCACCGAACTGAGGGCCACCTCGCGGGACCGACCGGCGGCGAGCATGAGGGCCGCCGGGATGAGCGCGACGGTGAAGACGTAGACACCCAGCATCAGGAATCGCAACAGGGGTACCGCCGCGTCGCCCTCGGTCGGGTAGAACAGCGGCAGGTACCACGGAGCGAGCAGGACCATCGCTCCGAAGAGGAGAGCCGACCCCCCCGCGAATGCCAGGAACAACGACAACGGCCCACGGTGGCGCAGCGACGAACTCGTCGCCCGGTGGGCGAACGCGGGGATCACGATCTGACTGACGGCCTGGCCGAGCATGGACGCGGGAGTGGCCAGCGTGAAGGCTGCTGCGAAGAACCCGGCCGCGTCGCCCGGAGCCCAGACCTGGGCCGAGATCATGGCCAGTTGGAGCAGGCCGTTGGTCGTCAACCCGGCCACCACGTTCCATCGGGCGAAACCGAGGACGGGCGAGACCTCGAGCTCGGGTCCCGCCAGACGGTTGCCACGGGGCAGGCAGGCGACGGCGAAGACGAGGTAGCCGACGGTCAGGGGGACGAGCACCCAGGTGCCCTGACCGGTGAGGCAGACCACGATCAACAAGCCGAGCGCGCCTGCGGCCGAGACGGAGTCCCAGAGCGCGACACGGGCGGCGCCGTGACGCCCCAGCCGACCGCCGCGGGCGTAGGCGTAGAGCCCGTAGCCGACGACGAGCCCGGCGGCGGACACGGCCACGAGAGGAGAGTTGCCGAGAGCCATGGCGACGGGCACGGTGGCCACGCCCAGGAGCAACGACGAGGCGAGCATGGTCCGTCCGAGGACACGGACGAGGGCGGCATCGGAGACGCGGCGGTGCAGGGCGAGGGCGAGGAAGCGCGAGGCGGTGTTCCCGGCCGCCGTCGGCCAGAGCAGGGCGACGAAGATCGACAGGGACAAGAGGGTCGAGGCGTGCCCGAGTGCTTCCGTGCCGAAGGTACGTCCGATCAAGACCGTGTAGACGAGACGGCTGACGCCCTGAGCGCCGATCCCGACGGTCGAGAGAAGGGCCGCCGAGGCCATCGCACCGTTCTTCCGCTCCACCGTCGTCGCGGTCGCGCCCTTCACACTCATGGCGTCAGCCTACGGTCAGCCAGATCGAGGTAGCGCCCACCATCGATATCATCGTCGGGGCCGCCCGTGCAGTTCACGCCCTCGGGGTGCCTGCCGATCCCGCGATCTGAGGACCACATGAACGTCGACACCCGCACCGCCTCACAGCCCTCCCGTTCGAAGGGCAGGTCCCGGCGCCCCCTCACCACCTTCCTGCTCTCCTTCGTGGCGTTCTGCCTGCTCGGCGGTACCTGGGCCATGGCCAACCCCCTGATGTCTCTCCCCGACGAGCCGGCGCACACCATCCACGCCGCAGCCGTCGTTCGGGGTGAATGGTCCGGCACGCCCACCGGCAAGGGTGGATGGACAGACGTCGAAGTCCCCGAGTACATCGCGATAGCCCACGACCTGCCGTGCTTCGCCTTCCGCAACGCCGAGTCGGCCCAGTGCCAGATGCTCGTCCCGGACTCCGAGGTCGAGACCACCGTGACGACCTCGGCGGGTTCCTACGACCCCGCTTACTACGCCGTCGTGGGCCTCCCGTCTCTCGTCCTCGAAGGGAAGGCCTCCTACTACGGCATGAGGGGCGTGAGCGTGATGCTCGTCTCCGCGTTCCTGGCCCTCGCCGTCGTCGCCCTGTCACAGCTCAGGCGACGGGGGTTCGCCCTCCTCGCCCTCGCCGTCGCGATCACCCCCAAGGTCCTCTTCCTGGCGAGCGGCATCAATCCCAACAGTCTCGAGATCGCCTCGGCCGTCATGCTGTTCTCCTGGCTGAGCCTGCTGGCCCAGAGATGGCGTGAGGACGGCGTCCCCCCGGTGCGCATCGCCATGGTCGCCGTCGCGGCCGTCGCCCTCGCGAACAGCCGCAGCATCGGCCCGCTCTACGTCCTGATCATCGTCCTGGCGACCCTGTTCGACCTCGAACTCGTCAAGCGCCTCCTCCGATCCCGCGCCTTCTGGGTCGGCGTCGTCGCGATCGGCGTCGGGACCGCCTTCAGCCTCGCCTGGACGGTCCTCTCGGCGAGCCTCAGCGTGTCCACCGAGAGCGCGGGCACAGGCACGGGCTTCGGTCTCGCCTTCCGGACCATGGCCTTCCTGACGTTCGAGAACCTGACCGGCTACGTCGGCATCTTCGGTTGGCAAGAGGTCCCCGCACCCTTCACCACCGTGGCCATCTGGGGCGGGCTGATGTTCGCCTTGGCCGTCGCCGGGCTGTTCCTCGGCCGGGGCCGACCGCGTCGCACCGTCCTGCTGCTCATCCTGGCGTTCCTGTTCATCCCGCCGCTCATGCAGGGCTACGCAGCGGCCGACTACGGCTACATCTGGCAGGCACGCTACCTGCTGGCGATCGTCTGCCCTCTCGTCATCGCCGGAGGCATCGCCCTCGACGACGCCTTCCCGACTGCGTTCACCCTGCCTGGTGCCCGCCGCCTCGCGGGCTTCGTCCTGGTCATCCTCGCCATCATGCAGTTCCACACCTACGTCTGGAATCTCCAGCGCTACGTGCTGGGAATGCCCGATGGCTGGTCGCGCATGTTCACCGATCCCGAGTGGCTGCCACCGGGCGGGTGGTACATCTGGGCTGCGGTCCTGCTCGTGACCCTCGTAGGCGGTGCCGTGCTCCTCGGCCGGGCGGCGTTCTCGCCGATGGACGACGTTCCAGCGACCGACGCCCCGTCGCTCGGAGCCTCGGATCGTGCCGACACGCGGCTGGAGGAACCCGCCGTCGATGATCGCGCCTCCTCGGTGCGGCCCCCCTCCGCCTGACGCCGCGAGGCGATCCACCCCGGCCGGGTGGAAGCACGAACGGGTGGCAGCCTCGTCGGCTGCCACCCGTTCGTGGTCTCGCCCCAGGGGGCCTCAGACGGTCAGGGAACGGTCACCGTCCGGCAGCCGAGGTTCAGCTGCCCCACGCCCGACGAGTCCTTGGCGGTGCCGCACACGGTCCGGGAACCGGGAGCGGCGGGGACGACCGCCCCGAAGCCGTGCAACGGACCCGAGGTCGGGTACGACCGCGCTACGTCGGGACGGCTCTGGTCGGCGACGACCGTGGCGCCGGCGGCACCGTCCACGGTGAACGCGACGGGCAACGGCGCAGCCGTGTCGGGATCGACCACCCAACCGTTCACCCGGACCCCTCCGGTCGTCCCGACGGCCGACTCGAAGTTGCCGACCGGCAGCGCGCCGCCGACCACGACGGTCCGGCATCCCAACGTCGTGTTGCTCGTGCCCGCGCCCTGGTTGATGGCGTAGACGCAGACCGAGTGGGACCCGGCCGACGCCGTCACCGTCGAGCTGAAACCGTGCGCTGCTCCGTAGGCGGGGTAGTTCCGGGCGATGTCCGGGCGAGCGTTCGACGCGGTCGTGACGAGTCCGACGCCGTCGACGTACACGTGGACGGGGATCGACGCAGTGGTGTCACCGTCGAGGGCCCATCCGGCGACCGTGATGGCGTTCGCCGAGGTCGAGACGACGTCGAGCGCTCCCACCGGTGTCGAGCCGACCGCCGTGACCGTCTTGCAGCCGAGGTTCGAGTTGCCCCCCGCGCCCTGGTTGATGGCGAAGAAGCACACCGAGCGCGCGCCCGCCGAGGCGGGCAGATCAGCCGTGAAACCGTGTGCCGCCCCGTTCGCCGGGTACGCGCGCCCGATGTCGGGTCGTTGCCCGGAGGCGCGTAGGGGGTACCCGACGCCGTCGACGTAGGCGTGGACGGCGATGGAGGCGGTGCTCTCGGGGTCGAGGGCCCATCCGTTGACGCGGACTCCGCCAGGAGCGGCGACGACCGAGTCGACGGCACCGACCGGGGACGCCGACGCGATCGTGACGGTCCGGCAACCGAGGGTCGTGTTGCCGTTGCCGCGCAGGCCGATGGCGTAGACGCAGACCTCGTGGACGCCGGGGGACGCCGGGACGGTGCCCTGGAAGCCGTGGTTGTTGCCCTTGGACGGGTACGCAGCACCCACGTCGGGTCGCGACCGGTCCGCCGTCAAGGGGTACCCGGTCTTGTCGACGTACACGTGCACCCCGATGGGCGCGGGCAGGTCGCGATCGAAGGCCCACCCGTTGACCGAGACGGACTCGAGACCGGTCGTCAGTGAGTCGAGCGCGCCCTGCGGACCGTTGCCACCGGTCGTCGAGCCGAACCAGTCGGTGAAGTACACCCAGAAGTTGCGGTTGCCGTAGGCCGAGCACGAGTCGCCCGTCCCGTTGAGGTTCGCGAGCGCCGGGGCGTTGGGCGTGTAGGGCGTGTAGTAGTACAGGTTGGCGGTCGCCTGGTTCTTGATGAAGACGGACTTCGATCCGCAGGCGGCGTTGGGGTTGTAGAGCACGGTCCGATTGCCACCGGGCGCGTACTGCGTGAAGTAGTTGCTCGTCCCGGCCGGGTTGGCGTACCGCTTGAACTGCCACGACGCCTTGTAGAGCTGGTTGTAGACCCCGGCGAACGACGGATCGCAGCCACCGTTGGCACTGTCCGGGCAGGCGTACCCCATGGCACGCTCGAGCCGGGCATCGGACGGGGCCCTGGCGATCGAACCCGAGACCAGGCTCTGCTCCTTCTGCAGCGTCACCAGCAACACCTGCGGGTTGATGCCGCAGGCCTGGGCGACCTTGGCGATGATCCGCGAGACCGGCTCCTGGCTCGCCCCCTGATAGGCGTTGCACATCGCGTCGGCCGGACGCGACGCCGTGTCGAGGCGCTTCACGTTGAGGCAGTTCGAGTTCGAGCAGCTGCCGATCCGGGACGCGAGGAAGGACTGCACCTGCGATTCGGACATCGCCCCCGAATTGAAGAACACCTGGTCCGTGATGATGTTGCCCGGGTCGAAGTCCGCCCCCGAGAGAGCCTGGGCCGGCGGCGAGGACGCCCCCCATGACAAGCCGGTCAACAGACCGGCGGCGACGGCGACGGCCGCAGCCATCGCGATGATCCTTCTGGACACGGGTGGCCTCCCTGGGGCACGCGGTCGAGGCGCCTCCCCACCGCCGCCCCCTGGCGGCGTGCCTCGTCGTTCGAGCGGGAGACCGGATGCGAAGCCCGACCAGTCCTCCGACTTTAGCCTCCCGTACCCCGACCGGAAGGCCGTGTCCCCCGAAGACGGGTCAGCGGTCGATCGGCCTCAGCGACTGCTCGACACGCCGACGCGCACTTCTCGTCACGCCCGAGCGCCGACGCGAGACGAGCGCCCCGGCGACCGCCGACGGCAGCCCACGGCACACCGAGCCCCAGTCCCGACGTGACAGCTGGGCCCCGCGGGGGCGCGCCAGATCGATCAGGAGGCGCGCGAGGGTCCGCAGCGTCACCCGCGCCACGAACCCTGCCGAACCGTTGCGGACGACGACGAGCAGGCGGTTCCGCATGCTCTGTCGCCGCACGAGGGCACCGCTGCCGGCCGAGCTCGCCGCGTGTCGATGGATCGTCCGGGCCGAGGCGGCGTGCACGATCTCGAGGCCCGCGAGCCGGAGCCGCCACGAGACGTCGAGGTCCTCGTAGTACATGAAGAGCCCCGCGTCGAAGCCCCCGACCGCCTCGAGGGCCGTCCGCCGGACGAAGGCCGCCCCTCCCGAGAATCCGAAGGGGTCGGCAGGATGGTCGACGACGTCGTCCGAGGGCTGCAGCCAGTCTCGATCGCGACCGTTGCCGTCGGGGGCGAGTTCGACACCGGTTCCGTTCAGCAGGCCGACGGCCTCGGGAGCCGACGACCGGAGCCACGCCGTCCCGCGGCCGTCGACCAGCGCACCCTCGTCCCGAGGGGTGGCGCGTACGAAACCGCCCTCGAGCGTCACGGTGGCCGAGGCGGCGGCCACCCGAGGTCCGCCGGCGCGCAGGGCTGCAAGGCCCGCCTCCACGAAGCCGGGTTCGGCGACCGCGTCGTTGTTCAGCAGCACGACGACGTCACCGCGCGAGGCCTCGATACCTCGACGCACCCCACCCGCGAAGCCGGCGTTGGTCGCCTCTTCGACCACGACGAGATCGGGAACGAGGCGTCGGAACGGTTCGGTGCCGCCAGGCGACGCCTCGTTCTCGACGAGGACGATCTCGAACGAGGCGCTCGCTCGCTGGCCGACGAGCGACTCGAGGCAGCGCAGCGTGAGTTCGGGTTGACGCCAGTTGACGACGATCACGGATGCGTCCATCCGACCATTCTGGCAGCGCCGGGGGCGGGTGCCGGTGACGCCCTCGTATAGTGGGAGCGCACTCGCGGGGCCCACCGGCCCGCACCACCGTCCTTGGGAGTACCCACCGTGCCTGTTTCCACGTCGAGCGTCGTCTCGGTCGTCATCGTCAATTTCCGCGGGACGGACGACACCCTCGAGTGCGTCGCCCGCCTCACCGAGGTGGATTGGCCGACCGACCAGCTCGAGATCGTCGTGGTCGAGAACGGTTCGGGCGACGACAGCCGCCAGCGTCTCGAGGCCGCGCTCGGTGGCCACGCCAACGTCAAGATCGTCGTCTCGAAGGACAACCTCGGGTTCACCGGTGGCAGCAACCTCGGCGCCAAGAAGGCCAAGGGCGAGTTCGTGGCGTTCCTGAACAACGATGCCAAGCCCCACCCCGGATGGATCCGTGAGGCGCTCGACCAGTTCAACGTCAGTCCTCGGGTCGCGGCAGTCGGCAGCAAGGTCCTGGACTGGGACGGCAAGGCCATCGACTTCGTCCAGGGCAGCCTCACCTGGTTCGGCATGGGTTACAAGGACCGCGTCACCGAGGTCGACGACGGCCAGTTCGACACCCCGAAAGACCTGCTCTTCGGCACGGGCTCCGCCTTGTTCGTGCGCAAGTCCGTCTTCGAGCAGGTCGGGGGCTTCGACGAGAAGCTGTTCATGTTCTACGACGACGTCGACCTCGGCTGGCGACTGAACATCCTGGGCTACCGGGTCCGATTCGCACCGCAGTCGATCGTCTTCCACAAGCACCACGGCTCGATGAAGAGCTTCGGCGAGCACCGAGAGATGTACCTGCTCGAGCGCAACGCCCTGATGCTGCTCTTCAAGAACCTCTCGGACGAGAGCCTCGCGAAGTTCCTGCCCGGCGCCCTCGCGTTGCTCGCCCGCCGCGCCGTGGCCAAGAGCGGCCTCGACTCCGAGATGTTCGACATCCGCCGCTTCGTCGGGGCGGCCGACGAGTTCGACCCCGAGACCCCCGTGTCGAAGGACACCATGGCGGGCCTCTTCGCACTCGACCAGTTCGTCGCCGAGCTGCCCGATCTGCAGGCCGCGCGAGACGACCTGCAGGCCCGCCGGACCAAGACCGACGGAGAAGTCTTCCGGCTCTTCGGCGACATCTTCAAGCCGCTCTTCGGCGACCCCTACTACCTCGAGGGTTTCCGCTCCATCGTCGACGCCTTCGACATCCGCGAGCACACCCAGCGGACGAAGGTGCTCGTCATCACGGGTGATGCCATCGGCGACAAGATGGCCGGGCCGGCCATGCGGGCCTGGAAGATCAGCGAGGCCCTCTCCGAGCACAGCGACGTCCGGCTCCTGACCTGGAACGTCGCGGCCCGCAAGTCCGACCTCTTCGAGGTGGATCGCGTCCGCCTCCAGAACGAGCACGAGATGAAGGCGCACGAAGAGTGGGCCGACGTCATCGTCTTCCAGGGCCACGCCCTGCACCACTTCACGACCCTCAAGAGGTCGAAGAAGATCATGGTCGCGGACCTCTACGACCCGATGCACCTCGAACAGCTCGAACAGGGCCGAGAGTGGGGCCTCGCGCAGTGGAAGAACCAGGTCGCCTCGGCCACCGACGTCCTCAACGAGCAGCTGCTCCGAGCCGACTTCTTCCTCTGCGCCTCCGAGCGTCAGCGTCTCTTCTGGCTCGGGCAGCTGGCCGGCCTCGGGCGCATCAACCCCGAGAACTACGCGGCTGACGAAAACCTCGAGAAGCTCATCGCGATCGCCCCGTTCGGCATGGACTCCACTCCCCCTGCGCGCACGCGCAAGGCCATCCGGGGCGTCGTCCCGGGCATCGGCGAAGACGACAAGGTCGTCATCTGGGGCGGCGGGATCTACAACTGGTTCGACACGCTCACCCTGATCCGTGCCATCGCTCTGCTCGCCGAACGGCGCCCGGACGTCCGCCTGTTCTTCCTCGGGGTGGCCCACCCCAACCCCGACGTGCCCGAAATGGCCATCGTCGCGCGGACCCGCCAGCTCGCCGCCGAGCTGGGAGTCGCCGGCAAGAACGTGTTCTTCAACGAGCAGTGGGTCGCCCTCGACGACCGCGCCAACTACCTGCTCGAGGCCGACGCCGGCGTCAGCACGCACTACGACCACATCGAGACGACGTTCTCCTTCCGGACGCGCATCCTCGACTACATGTGGGCGAACCTGCCCATCGTCACGACCCGGGGTGACAGCTTCGGCGATCTCGTCGGCGCCGAGGGGATGGGTGTGGCCGTCCCCGAGCGTGACGTCGAAGCACTCGCCGACGCGCTCGAGTCCGTTCTCTACGATCCCGAGGTGACGGCGGCGACCCGGGACGCGGTGTCCCGGGTTCGCGAGGACTTCACCTGGGAGAAAGCACTCTCCCCGCTCGTGGAGTTCTGCCGTGACCCGCACGTCGCACCGGACCGTGCCCTCGAGAGCACGGCGGTCACGACCGTCAAGGCGCTGCGCGGCAAGGTCGCCAGGTCGAGCGAGGAGAAGTTCCACGAGATCGCCAACCGCCGTCACGGCGTCGCGCGCGACCTCGCGCTCGCCCGCCACTACGTGACCGACGGAGGCGGCATCGAGGTGCTGCGCAGCAAGGTGCAGAACCGTCTGGCGACCATGCGCGCCAGCAAGTACGGCAAGTACGGCAAGTAGGCTCCCGCCCTCCCGTGAACCGGTCCGCCTCAGCCGACCGGGGTATAGTGCTTCAGTTTTGACCACGAAGGGGTCCACGCCCATGACCACCACGACACCGAGCAGTACGTCGGGCGAGCGCTTCGAGCGCCTCGCGAAAGAGCCCATGGTCGTCGCGGGCCAGCCGTCGAAGGTCTTCGGCGGCACCTTCGGCATCGTGCGTGAGATCTACTCGCACCGGCAGCTCCTCGACCTGCTGATCCGACGCGACCTCAAGTCGCGCTACAAGGACAGCGCGCTGGGGTTCCTCTGGACCCTCATCCGCCCCATCACCCAGCTGATCATCTACTACGTCGTCCTCGGGCAGATCCTCGGCGCCGCGCGCAACATCCCCGAATTCGCGGTCTACATCTTCTCTGGCCTCACGATCTACGGCTTGTTCAGTGAGATCATCGCGGGCTCGACGTCGTCGATCGTCAGCAACGGTGGCCTGATCAAGAAGGTCTACACGCCTCGAGAGATCTACCCCCTGGCGAGCATCGGCTCGGCCCTCTTCAACTTCGGCATCCAGATGGTCGTACTGATCGGGGCCACGATCGTCACGGGCAGCTTCCCGGCGCACCTCGACATCCTGTACTTCTTCCCGTCGGTGCTCCTCATCCTGATCTATGGCACGGCGTTCGGACTCCTGCTCGCCGCCTTGAACGTCTACCTGCGCGACATGCAGTACCTGGTCGAGGTGTTGTTGATGCTCGCGATGTGGGCATCGCCCATCGTCTACGCCTGGACGATGGTCTCGAACGCCCTGACAGGTGGCCGTGAATGGCTGCTCGGTCTCTACACCGACAATCCGATCACCCTCGCTGTGCTCGGATTCCACCGTGCCTTCTGGATCGCCGGCGACGACTCGTCGTACCCGGCCGACCTGTTGCTGCGCATGGGCGTCGCCGCCTTGATCGGGCTGGTGCTCGTGTACGCGTTCCACCGCGTCTTCGCCCGCCTGCAGGGCAACTTCGCCCAAGAGCTCTAAACCCGAACGGACGTCCCGCACCCATGAGCACCGATCAGTTGTCGACCCCTCTGGCCTCACCCGATTCCCCCGCTGGCTCGCCCACCGTGGTGTCGATCGAGAACGTGTCGAAGAAGTTCGTCATCCGCAAGGACAACTCGCTGAAAGAGCGTCTCGTCACCCTCGGACGCGCCGGTCGTCGGCACAGCGAGGAGTTCTGGGCGTTGAAGGACGTCTCGCTCGAGATCCCCGCCGGCAGCACCATAGGTCTCCTCGGCCCCAACGGCTCCGGCAAGAGCACCCTGCTGAAAGCCATCGGCGGCATCATCGAGCCCACGTCCGGGTCGATCAAACGTCGTGGTCGACTCGCCGCCCTGCTCGAGTTGGGCGCTGGCTTCCACCCCGACCTGACCGGCCGGGAGAACGTCTTCCTGAACGCCTCCATCCTGGGTCTCAGCCAGGCCGAGACCGAGGACCGCTTCGACGACATCCTCGCCTTCTCGGGCATCGGCGACTTCATCGACACCCAGGTCAAGTTCTACTCGTCGGGCATGTACGTGCGGCTCGCCTTCGCGGTCGCCATCCACACCGATCCCGACGTCCTGCTCGTCGACGAGGTGCTGGCCGTCGGTGACGAAGCCTTCCAACGCAAATGCCTCGACAAGATCCGCGAGTTCCAGCGACAGGGCCGCACGATCATCCTCGTCAGCCACTCGCTCGGGCAGGTGCAAGAGCTCTGCGACCGGGCGGTCGTCCTCTCCCGAGGCGAGGTCAAGTTCGCCGGGTCGGCAGCGGACGCGGTCAAGAACTTCCGCGACATCCTCGAGGGTCGGCGAATCGCCGAGGCAGAAGCCGCCGAACCCGAGGTCGAGGCGGCGCCCGGCCGCGTCACCGCGACCGAGGTCTTCGTCGAGGGACGCGCCGCCGGCGAAGAGCTTCAGCCCGGAGACACCCTCGTGGTCCGCATGCACTACAGCCACAGCACGCCCCTGCAGACGTGGCATTCGGGGTTCAAGATCGAGACGAACCTGGGCACGCAGGTCTACGGAACCGACAGTCGTCGGATGGGTCTCCGACACGCCCCCCTCGACGGGACGGCCAGCGTCGAGTACCGCCTCGACGACATCCAGTTCGGAGGCGGGCCCTACTTCGTCCACAGCTTCCTCGCCGCGGCCGACGGGTCACACATCGCCATCCAGCGTCAGGCCGCGCGGTTCGTCATGGCCGACGACGAGTACGCGGCCGGAGTCGTCCGCATCCCGGCCACCGTCCGAGAGCTCGAATCCTGAGCGGACGCGGCCCGGGGACGGTCCTGCTCGACGCGACGTCCATCCCTCCGACCAAGGGCGGCGTCGCGCGATACATCGCCGGGCTCCTGACGGGTCTCGGCGAGACGGGAACGGTCGTCACGGTCGTGGTCAAGCCCGACGATCTCGACTGGCTCCGCGAGCAGGCACCGACCCACCGCTACGTCGCGGCTCCGTCGCTGGTGTCCCGTCGGCCGATGCGGCTCGCCTGGGAACAGATCGCCCTCCCGGTCCTGGCCCACCGCCTCGGCGTCCAGACCCTCCACTCGCCCCACTACACGTTCCCGATTGTCCTCAGCCGACGCACGGTGGTCACCCTGCACGACGCGACCTTCTTCAGCAGCCCCGGCGACCACTCCACGGGCAAGCGGCGTTTCTTCTCCGTGTGGACGAAGGCTGCTCGACGTCGGGCACGTGCGGTCGTCGTGCCCAGCGCCAGCACGGCGGCCGAACTCGACCGTCACGTCGGCCCGTCGAGGGCACCCGTCGTCGTCGCGCACCACGGGGTCGACCGGGCGGTCTTCCACGCTCCGTCGACCGACCAGGTCCGGGCGTTCGCCGAGGTGAACGGGCTGACGACCGACCCGGGGTGGATCGCCTTCCTCGGGACGGTGGAACCCCGCAAGAGCGTGCCGTCCCTCATCGAAGCCCACCGCCTCCTCGGGCCCGACGCTCCTCCGCTCCTCGTCGCCGGTGGTCTGGGCTGGGACGCGGACGCCGCGCGGACCTTGACCGAGGCGGGCAACCGTCCCGGAGCAGCGCTCCGGCACCTCGGCTACCTCCCCCTCGACGACCTCTCCGCCTTCCTGGGCGGGGCGAGCGTCGTGGCGTACCCCAGCACGGGCGAAGGGTTCGGGTTGCCCGTGCTCGAGGCGATGGCTACGGGCGCTGCCGTCCTGACGACGCGGTCGACGGCTCTGCCCGAGATCGGTGGCGACGCCGTCGCCTACGCCGAGGCGACCGTCACCTCGCTCAGGACGGCGTTGTCGGCGTTGCTCTCCTCACCCGACGAGCGGTCCCGCCTCGGTGCCCTGGCACGAGAACGTGCCACACTCTTCACCTGGGCGCGGTGCGCGCTCGCGCACGACGAGGCCTACACGACACCATGACCACCCCCACCCGTTCCGACGAGCCCACCGTGGCGATCGTCACGGTCAGCTACAACTCCGGCCGCTACCTGAGCGCTTTCCTCGCGTCGACCGAGTCCGCCTCGGCGGAGCCGACCCGTCTGGTCGTCGCCGACAACGCGTCGAACGACGTCGACGCGGCCCGGACGACGACCGAGGGCGCCGGTGGTCGTTTCGTCGAGGTCGGGGCGAATCGCGGCTACGGCACGGCGGTCAACCGGGCCGTCACCCACCTGCCGAGTTCGGTCCACCACGTCCTGATCTCGAATCCCGACGTCGTCCTCGCCCCCGGCGTCGTCGACGTCCTGCTCGACACCCTCCGCTCCGGCGACGACATCGCCGCGGTCGGCCCGGCGATCGTCGAAGCCGACGGTGAGCCCTACCCCTCCGCTCGACAGATCCCCTCGTTGCGAACAGGCCTCGGTCACGCGCTGTTCGCGAACCTCTGGCCGACGAACCCCTGGTCTCGCTCGTACCGGCGCGAAGGCGAGCACGAGGCCCGGCGCGACACCGGCTGGCTCTCCGGTGCCTGCCTACTCGTGCGTCGCGACGTGTTCGACGAGTTGGGAGGGTTCGACGAGCGCTACTTCATGTACTTCGAAGACGTGGACCTGGGCTATCGCATCGGCCTCTCCGGCCGCCGGAGCGTCTACGAGCCCGCCGCCACCGTCGTCCACGTCGGCGCCCACTCGACGCGCGAGTCGTCGGACGCGATGCGACGTGAGCACCACCGCAGCGCCTACCGTTTCCTCGCGTCGAAGTACCGCGCGTGGTACCTCTGGCCCGTCCGCGCCGCACTCCGCGTCGCTCTCGAGGCTCGCTTCCGGCTCGGCGGGCTCCCCCGCCGGGCGTCCACCCCGAACCCGACGGGAAAACGATGACGCTGGCAGTCACCGCCATGGTCCGCGACGAGGCGGACATCATCCGCCGATGGGTCGATTACCACGTGGCTCAGGGCGTCGACGTGATCATCGTCACCGACAACGCCTCGACCGACGGCACCACAGAGATCCTCACCGAATTCGAGGCCGCAGGAACGATCGTCCTGCACCACGACCCCGAGCACCGGAAACAACAGGGTGCCGTCGTGACGCGCATGGCCCGAGAAGCCGCGACCGTCCACGGTGCCGACTGGGTCGTCAACGCCGACGCCGACGAGTTCCTGATCCCCCGGGACCGCTCGCTGCGGTTGGCCGACGTGTTCGCGCGACTCGACACCGGCCTGGGCTCGTTCTCGGTGCCGGTAGTCAACATGGTCGGGCCCGTCGCGCTCGACGGTCCCGGCATCGACCGGCTCGTGTGGCGTGACGAACGCACCAACGACGAACTCCGGGCGGTCGGCGTGCTCGCCCAGCCGACCACCAACGCGGTCCACGTCGCCGACGCCGACGTCACCGTCGCACAGGGCAACCACGTGGTGAGCATCGCCAGCACAGGTGCACCTGCGCAGGGGCTCGAACTCGAGGTGCTCCACCTTCCGTGGCGCTCCTGGACGCAGTTCCGGCGCAAGGTCGAGAGCGCAGGACTCGGGTACCTCGCCAGCCCTCATCTGACCCCCAGTCCCAATCACCACGGCATGCGCGACTACCGTCGCCTGCTCGACGGCACGCTCCTGTCCTACTACGCCGCCCGGCACGTGACGGATGCCGAGGCCGCCGAGGGTCCGTTCCGCCTCGATCGCTCGCTCGTCGAGTTCCTCGCGGTGGTGCCGCCCTCCGGCCCCTACCCGCCCGACGTCCCGTTCACCGAGCCGGTCGACCGGTACCTCGGCGGGCTCGGCCGTTCGCTCGTCGGCCGCGACGAACAGATCTCCCGGCAGGAGGCGCGGCTCGACCAGGCCGCGCAGGCCCTGTCGGACGCCGAGGACGAGGCCGCTCGACTCCGTCGACACGCCGCCGGGTTGGAGGACGAGCTCGCTCGCACGCGTGCGGAGGTCGGGGCGATGAAGAACCGCCGGATCGTCAAGCTCGTCGACGGAGTCCGCGAACGAACCCGACGCACGAGATGAACCGTCGGTTCCGCCGCGCGTCCCGAGCGGTCGCCCGGATGCTGCGCGTCGAGCGCGTCTACGACCGTGGCCTCCGATCCGCACGCGTGGCGGCCGAACGACGACGGGACAGCCGTTGGCAGGCCGTCATCGGCGAGTTCCTGCGAACGGGCGTCTCGGTGTCGACCAGTGGCGCCTGGGGCCGCCCCGACTCGGCCGGCATCCCGATGGTCATGTGCCTGTGGAACCGACCGGACCGGCTGCCTCACGTGCTCGACATGCTCGCGGCACTCGACGCCGAGCGTCCGGTCCGCCTCCTCCTGTGGAACAACAACGCGGCCGACGCGGCTCGCTACGCAGAAGCCGTCCGTGGCGCCGCGACCGGGAGCCTGGTCAGCGTGGATCTGGTCCAGAGTCCAGTGAACATCGGCGGTCTCGCCCGCTTCGTCGCCGCCCGTCTGTTGTGGAACGCCGGGTACCGCGGACCGGTCGTGATGTTGGACGACGACCAGGACGTCTCATCCCGTTTCGTCACGGATCTCCTGGCGGACTACGAGTCCCGATCCGTGGTCTCCTGGTGGGCCTTCAGTCAGCACGGATCGTACTGGGCCCGCGCCGAGATCGCTCCGGGCTCCCCCGCCGACCACGCCGGCACGGGCGGCACGGTGTACGACTGCGAACTGGTGTCGGACGACGCGTTCTTCGCTCGCCTCCCCCGCCGGTTCGCGTTCCTCGAGGATCAGTGGATGTCGTTCTTCGCACACGCCAAGGGCTGGCGTGTCGTCAAGGCGCGTACCGACATCAGCCTCGTGTCCGAGGAGTTGAACCAGTACCACGCCCTCAAACCCTTGAAGGACGTCTTCTACCATTTCCAACGACAGGTGGGACCGGCCTACGTCGTGGGCAGCGTCCGTCGGTCCGGCTGGGGCGACGGTCGGCTCCGGTCAGGTGGAGCGGCTCCGTCTCGAGCCAGCTGAGGCGTGAGGCCGGCCACACGACGAACGACGACACGAGACCGACCGGAACCCTCCGGTCGGTCTCGTGTCGTCGGTGGTCGGCGAGCCGACGTCAGTCGGCGAGGAGCTTCTGCAAGTAGAGACCGTATCCGCTCTTGGCAAGCGGAGCGGCCAACGCGGCCAGGTGCTCGTCGTCGATCCACCCGTTGCGCCAGGCGATCTCCTCGATGCAGCCGATCTTGTGACCCTGGCGATCCTCGATCACCCTGACGTATTCGGACGCCTGCATCATCGACTCGAAGGTGCCGGTGTCGAGCCACGCGGTGCCGCGGTCGAGGACCTGTACCTGCAGTTCGCCGGCCTCGAGGTAACGCTCGTTGACGGTCGAGATCTCGAGCTCTCCCCGAGCACTCGGCTCGATGGTCTTCGCGATCCCGACGACGGCGTTGTCGTAGAAGTAGAGACCGGGGACGGCGAAGTTGCTCTTCGGTGCCAGGGGCTTCTCCTCGATGGAGACGGCCTTGAACGCCTCGTCGAACTCGACGACCCCATAGGCCTTGGGATCGGCGACGTGGTAGGCGAAGATCGTCGCGCCCTGGACGTCGGCGTTCTTCTTGAGGTTCGAGCCGAGTCCGACGCCGTGGAAGATGTTGTCGCCGAGGACCAGGGCGACGCTGTCGTCACCGATGAAGTCCTCGCCGATGACGAATGCCTGGGCCAGGCCGTCGGGCGATGGCTGAACGGCGTACTCGATGGTCATGCCCAGCTGCGACCCGTCGCCGAGCAGTGCCCGGAACTGGTCGTTGTACTCGGGCGTGGTGATGACGAGCACCTCGTGGATGCCTGCCATCATCAGGGTCGACAAGGGGTAGTAGACCATCGGCTTGTCGTAGATGGGCATGAGCTGCTTGGAGATGCCCTTGGTGATCGGCCAGAGACGCGTGCCGGACCCGCCGGCGAGGATGATGCCCTTCATGTCATTCGCCCTCTCCGGCGGCGTGTGCCGCATCCAGGGACGCATAGTAGGCGCGCATGTCGTCCCACGTCGGCAGGAGCCCGGCGACCGCCGCCTCGGCCAGCGTCGGCGCAGAGGTGTCCTTCGGTGAGAGCAGGGGCTCACCGGCACCCTCGGGGAAGACGAGGCCGATCTCGGGGTCGAGGGGGTCGATCCCGTGTTCGCGCTCGGCGTGGAACGTGTCGGAGACCAGGTAGCTGACCGTCGCATCGTCGGTCAGCGCGACGAACGCGTGCCCCAGGCCCTCGGACAGGTAGATGGCGCGCCGGTCTACGTCGTCGAGGAGCACGGAGTCCCATTGGCCGTAGGTGGCGGAGCCCACCCGGATGTCGATCACGTAGTCGAGGACCGCACCATGCGTCGCGGTGACGTACTTGGCCTGGCCGAGCGGGACGTCGGCGAAGTGGATGCCTCGGACGACACCGCGCTTCGAGACGGAGGTGTTGGCTTGACGAAGCTGGACGGGGTGCCCGACCACCTCGGCGAGCTTGTCGAAGCGGTACCACTCGAGGAAGACGCCCCGGTCGTCACCGAACTGCTTCGGGGTGATCTCGTAGCTGTCTGGGATCTTCAGTTCGCGGATCTGCACCGGGGCAGCTTACCAAGAGCCGGCGCGGGGCACGGAAGCGCCGATCGCGGCTCGCGCACTGCAGCCCCGGTCACCGCCGCGAGTAGTCCGCGTTGGTCTTGAGCTCGGAGCGTGGGATGGACAACGACGCGAGGATGTCGTAGAACCCCTGGCCGTTGATGTCTCGTGGTGCCATGCCGACGGCACGCAGGGCGGTGACCGTCGACTCGGTGGTCACGTGCCGCAGCATGCGTGGCGCCACGACGCAGACGTAGCCCCGGCCGACCTCGGGCAGGTTGTCGTAGCAGTGCAGGACGAGCATGTTTTCTCCTAGAGGTCAGGGACGCCAGTAGTCGGCGTTGGTCGTGAGCGCAGAACGTGGGATGGACATCGCGTCGAGCAAGCCCTCGAAGTCTCGTCGGGAGACCACGTCGAAGTAGGGGATGCCGACGGCTCGGACGGCGTTCACCTGCCCGATCGTGGTGAAGTGACGCAAGGACCGCATGCCCAGGAGAGCCGTGTAGCTCGTCCCGACCCCGGGCATGGACTCCGGGACGCGGACCGCGACGAGCCCGGACGTGTCGCGGACCGCCGATGCAGGACCCGGGTACGCCGCCACGTAGTCGAAGTGCCAGGCCTCGGGCCGGGAGAACGTGTTGCCCGTCGGCGCCCAGCCGTATCGCCCGCAGTTCGCGTCCATCCACCGCTTCGCCGACGACCCCGCCGCGTCGACCCCGGCGCCGAAGTCGCAGGAGATGCCCCAACCGTGGTTCGAGGTGCCCGGATAGGCGGCCAGGTTGCCGGTGCCCGCCTGGTAGCGGTTCCAGTAGTCGACCTGACGGTCGTACGAGCGGTAGCCCTCGGTGATGTGCAGGGGACGGCCGACGGCCGCCTGGAAGGCGAGGCCCATCGCGAAGTACTGCCGAGCGGCGTCGTCCCGCAGGAAGCCCGATCCGCCGACCGACGCGGGCACGGGGACCAGGAGGCCCGACGGGATGCGGCCGTTGGCCTGGCCTCCCCACGCCTGGGTCGCGGCCTGCGCGAGAGCCGACTCGATCGTCTGGACGCCGTCGGACGTCTCGCCGAGCGTCGTGGCGGCCCGACCGGACTGGGTCGAGAGCAGTCCCGAGGCACCCGCACCGGCGACGGCCGCGAGGCTCAGGAGCCCCCGGCGGCCGAGGACGGGGCCCAGGTCACGTGCCGAGGGCACAGAGGTATCAGGGCGCATGGAACGACGTTTGCACGCCGGCCTGCCATCGGTCTACCCCCAGAGGCAGGGGGCACGTCCGCGTCGAGGGCCTCCGGACCACTCGGTCAGCCGTCCCCGTCGGCTAAGATCGACCGACTCTTCCGCGACCGACCTGCAAGGAACACCTGTGAAAATCCTCGTCACCGGCGGAGCCGGCTTCATCGGCTCCAACTTCGTCCGCCGCACGCTCGAAGACGCCTATCCGGGCCTCGAAGGGGCCGAGGTCGTCGTCCTCGACGCGCTCACCTACTCGGGCAACGAGGCCAACCTGGTGAGTGTCGCCGACTCCCCCCGTTACACGTTCGTCAAGGGCGACATCCGTGACGGCGCCCTGCTCGACACGCTCTTCCCCGAGGTCGACGCCGTCGTCCACTTCGCCGCAGAATCCCACGTCGACCGCTCGGTCCGCGACGCCTCGATCTTCGTAGAGACGAACGTGCTGGGAACGCAGCAGCTGCTCGACGCCGCCCTGCGCAACGACCTGAAGCGCTTCGTGCACGTCTCGACCGACGAGGTCTACGGCTCCATCGCCGAGGGCTCCTGGGCCGAGGACCGTCCGCTCGAGCCCAACTCGCCCTACTCCGCCTCGAAGGCCGGGAGCGACCTGCTCGCCCGCAGCTACCACCGCACGCACGGCCTCAACGTCTCCATCACGCGCTGCAGCAACAACTACGGCCCGTACCACTTCCCCGAGAAGGTCATCCCGCTCTTCGTCACGAACCTGATCGACGACGTCCACGTGCCGCTCTACGGCGAGGGCAACAACATCCGCGACTGGCTGCACGTCGACGACCACACCCGTGGCATCGCCATGGTGCTCGTCGGTGGTCGCGCCGGAGAGATCTACAACATCGGCGGCGGCACCGAGCTCACCAACAAAGCACTCACCGAGATGCTGCTCGAGGCAACCGGCAAGGACTGGTCCTACGTCGACCGCGTCCAGGACCGTCTGGGCCACGACCTGAGGTACTCCGTCGACATCTCGAAGATCCGCGACGAGCTCGGCTACGAGCCCCAGGTGCCCTTCGAGAAGGGTCTCGCCGAGGTCGTCCAGTGGTACCGCGACAACCGCGAGTGGTGGCAGCCGCTCAAAGAGCGCGCCGCTCTCTGATGGCCGCCGCCCAGAACTCCAAGTACCTCGTCACCGGGGCCCGGGGCATGCTCGGCACCGACCTGCTCGAAGCGCTCTTCGGGCGAGACGTCACGGTCCTCGGCCGTGCCGACCTCGACGTGACCGACCGGGATACCGTCTTCGCCGCCGTCCAGGGACACGACGTCGTCATCAACGCCGCCGCGTACACCGCCGTGGACGCGGCCGAGACCGACGAAGAAACCGCATTGGCCGTCAACGGCACCGCCGCCGGTCTGTTGGCCGAGGCGACGGCATCCGTCGGGGCGAAGCTCGTCCAGGTCTCGACCGACTACGTCTTCGACGGCGACGCCGCATCGCCCTATGCCGAGGACGCCACGATCGCGCCGGTCAGCGCCTACGGCCGCACCAAGGCCGAGGGAGAGAAGCTCGCCCTCGCCGCCAACCCGGAGGGCACCTTCATCGTGCGCACGGCGTGGCTGTACGGTGCCCACGGGGGCAACTTCGCGAAGACGATGGTCAAGCTCGCGGGCTCACACGACACCGTCAAGGTCGTCGACGACCAACTCGGCCAGCCGACCTGGACGGCCGACCTCGCGGCCCAGATCGTCGCGCTGCTCGACTCCGACGCTCCGGCCGGCGTGTACCACGGCACCAACTCCGGCAGTACGAGCTGGTTCGAGTTCGCCCGGGCCGTCTTCGACGAAGCCGGACTCGATCCGGCCAGGGTCCTGCCGACGGACAGCTCCACCTTCGTCCGTCCCGCACCGAGACCGAGCTACAGCGTCCTCGGCCACGACGCGTGGGCACGGGCCGGCTTGACGCCCATGCGTCCGTGGAGAGAAGCGCTGGCCGAGGCCGCGAGCAGGGGAGTGTTGCAGACCGATGACCACGCTGCGAGTAGTCGTTGACCAGATCCTGGCTCCCATCCCCGGAGGCATCGGGCGCTACACGGAAGAGTTGACCCGAGCCCTCGTCGAGACGGCCCCCCGCGGCTGCGACGTCGAGGGTGTCGTGGCGGCCCACCCACAGACCGACTACGACCGGTTGACGGATCTGCTCCCGGGGCTGTCCCGTGTCGCCAAGTCGCCACTCGGTCGCCGTGAGTTGTCGCTGGCGTGGCAGGGCGGCGTCGTCGGCCTTCCCGGCCGGGGGATGGTCCACGCGACCAGCCTGCTCGCTCCCCTCTACCGTCACGACCGCGCACTCGACCCGGGAACGCAGACCGTCGTCACGATCCACGACACGGTGCCGTGGACCCACCCCGAGACCCTCACCCCTCGTGGCGTCCGCTGGCACAAGGCGATGACCAAGCGGGCCTTCAAGCACGCCGACGGCGTCGTCGTACCGACGCACAGCGTCGCTCGCGAGCTCTCCGAGCTGTTCCCCTTCGGCGACCGCCTGCGCGTCATCGGCGGCGCCGTGAGCCCCAAGCTCGCCGTCCCCGCGGACGCCGACGAGGTCGCCGATGCCCTGGACCTTCCCGAACGGTACGCCCTCAGCGTCGGCACCCTCGAACCACGCAAGGGCCTCGAGCCCCTCATCCGGGCCCTCGCACACCCCGACGCCCCCGACCTGCCTCTGCTGATCGTCGGCCCCGAAGGATGGGGAGACGTCAAGGTGGCCGACCTGGTCGCCGCGGCAGGGCTCCCCGCCGACAAGGTCCGCACGATGGGCTTCGTGTCGGACGAGCAGCTCGCCGTCCTGTTGCAGCGCGCGTCCGTCTTCGTGTTCCCCAGTCTCGCCGAGGGGTTCGGGCTGCCCGTCGTCGAGGCGTTCAGCCTGGGCACGCCCACCATCGTCTCGGATGCCCCCGCCCTCCTCGAGGTCGCAGCGGACGCGGCCGTCAGCGTGCCGCGGGAAGACTCCGCCGGCTACCCGGAGCGTCTCGCCCAGGCCATGTTCCAGGTCGTCTCCGACGTCGAACTGTCGACCCGTCTCGGCATCGCCGGGATCGACCGAGCGCGCGCCTTCAGCTGGCGGGACTCGGCCGACAAGGTGTGGCAGCTGCACGCCGACCTCTGAGCAACCCTGAGGCCCGGGTCACGACGCGCGTGACCCGCGCCGCAGGTGGGCGCCTCCTCACCCGGTCGGCTTCCGCCGATCGGCCTCGACGCACGGCCTGAGACGGGTCGTCAGGGTGCGGTGACGGACGTCGTGGCCTGCGCCACCGCGGTGCGCATCGCGTCGTAGTCCGGGTAGACGTTGTCGTAGGTGGGCGGCACGAGTTCGAGGCTCGTGATCTGCTGCGACTTCGCCTCGACGGCCAGGTCGACGAAGGCGGCCAGGGCACCCTGCGGGATGTCGGTGTCGACGGTCTGCACACCGGCCGACGCGACCGCCTGGAACTTCGACAGCACCGTCGCCGGCTGGAACTGGGACAGGAGCGCCTGCTGCACCTCGCGCTGACGAGCCATGCGGTCGTAGTCGCTGGTACCGTGCCGTGCCCTGGCGTACCAGAGGGCGTGGTACCCGTCGAGCTTCTGATCGCCGGGCTCGATCCAGCCGTCGACGTTGATCGGCTGACCGTTGCCGTCGACGCCTCCGTTGATCGGGATGCGCTGCTGCACGTCGACCTGGATGCCACCGAGCGCGTCGATGAGGTCGACGAAGCCCTGCATGTCGATGAGGGCGTAGTACTGCACCGTCAGGCCCGTGATGCCCTCGACGGCGTCGCGCATCGCCTCGACCCCGGCGTTGCTGCCCCTCGACTCGGCATCGGGGTAGAGGTCGGGATGCTCTTCCCCGTAGGTGTACAGGAAGCTCACGAGGCAGTCGTCGCCGCAGTCGTAGCCGTCGGGGTAGTCGCCGTACAGCGGTGATCCCGCGACGAAGGGCGCGTCGTACAGGTTCCGCGGGATTCCCACGATGGTGGTCGCACCGGTCTCGGCGTCGATGCTGGCGACCGAGATGCTGTCGGGACGCAGCCCCGTGCGGTCGGCCCCCGCATCACCGCCGAGCAACATGATGTTGTAGCGACCGTCCACAGGAGGTGCGGCGTCGGCCCTCGAGGTGAAGAGACTGTTCAGCAGACCGTGCTGCACCCCGGCGAGGTAGGCCCCGTAGGCGGCGGGCCCGACGGTCAGCACCATCAAGAGCACCATCGCTCCGGCGAGGAATCCCCGCGCCGAGGGGGCCGTCCGGACGATGCGGGCCAAGCGCAACGTGTCGACGGTCAGCACCACCCACAACACCGCGTAGTACGCGAGGAAGACCTGGACGATCGTCAGGGCGACGACGTTGGTCGCGATCTCGATCAGGGGCGAGCGGAAGGCGAACGCCAGGACGATGACGACGACCGCGACCGCCCAGAAGACGAGGGTGGAGGCGAGCCCCCATCGCCCGAGTCGGCGGTTGCCCGCGAGCACCTGGGCCGAGCCGGGCACGACCACGTTCAACAGGACGAGCACCCACGCTCGCTTCGTCATGAAGGGCTCGGAGGTGGCGTCGGGGTGACGCACGGGCAGGGACGTGCTCACAGTGATCGGCGCAGGTCGGCGTTCTTCTGCTCCACCAGACCGGCGAGGGACTCGGCGTGGCGGGCCAAGCGCTCGGCGACGGCCGGGTCGTGCGTGCCGATGATGCGGGCCGCGAGCAGGCCGGCGTTGACCGAGCCACCGATCGACACGGTCGCGACGGGGATGCCCGCCGGCATCTGCACGATCGAGAGCAACGAGTCCAGACCGTCGAGCTTGGCCAGCGCGACGGGCACGCCGACCACGGGAAGGGTCGTCACCGAGGCGATCATGCCGGGCAGGTGCGCTGCTCCCCCGGCCCCGGCGATGACGACAGAGATCCCCCGACCGGCGGCGTCTCGACCGAAGGCGATCATCTTGTCGGGCGTGCGGTGCGCCGAGACGACCTCGACCTCGTGCGGGATGCCCAGCTCGGACAAGATCGTCGACGCGCCCTGCATGGTGGGCCAGTCGCTGTCGGAGCCCATGACGATGGCGACCTTCGCGGGTACGGCGGGGTCGTTCGGGCGCACGTCGGTGCTCTTCGGGTCGGACACGGACTAGAGGATAGCCGTCAGTCGGTGAAGAACTCGACAGCGGCGCGCGCCCGGAAGACGGCCTCGTCGAGGTCGTCGCCGACCACGGTGACGTGACCGACCTTCCGCCCGGGCCGCGGCTCCTTGCCGTAGTCGTGGACCTTGACCGCCGGCTGGTCGGCCATGAGAGCGGGGAGTCGGTCGGCCATCGACCCGGTCGCCGGTCCGCCGAGCACGTTCAGCATGACGCTCCACGGGCGGTGGCAGCCCGTGTCGCCCAGGGGCAGGTCGAGCACGGCCCGGAGGTGCTGTTCAAACTGGCTGGTGGTGGCCCCGTCGATCGTCCAGTGGCCGGTGTTGTGCGGCCGCATGGCGAGTTCGTTGATCAGCAGGCGGTCGTCGGTCGTCTCGAAGAGCTCGACGGCCAGGACCCCGGTGACGTCGAGCCGCTCGGCCACCGTCCGGGCGATCTCGTCGGCCAGGTCGGCCAGACGACCGGCACTCGAGGGCGCCGGGGCGAAGACCTCGGAACAGACCCCGTCGCGTTGGACGGTCTCGACGAGAGGCCACGGGACGATGTCGCCGCTCGGCCGACGGGCCACGAGCTGCGACAGCTCACGCCGGAACTCGACGAGCTCCTCGACGAGGAGCGCGCCTCCGTTGCCGTCCTCGGCCAGGGCTCCGAACCAGTCGTCGGCTTCGTGCGCGGCCGAGACCACGCGCACGCCTTTGCCGTCGTAACCGCCCCGCGCGGTCTTGACGACCGCCCGGCCTCCGTGGTCGGCGAGGAACGCCTCGAGCTCGGAGGCGTCGTGGACGGCCGCCCAGTCCGGGACGGGCAGCCCGAGCTCGGTGAGCCGCTGACGCATGACGATCTTGTCCTGCGCGACGGCCAGCGCGGACGGCCCGGGGTGCACGGGCACACCCGCGTCGACGAGGGCGGCCAGGACCTGCTGGGGGACGTGCTCGTGGTCGAAGGTGACCACGTCGACCGTGCGGGCGAAATCGAGGACGACGTCGACGTCGTGGTAGTCACCCACCTGTGTGGTCGCCAGCCTGGCCGAACTGCCCTCGGCCTCGGCAAGGACGCTGATCTCGATGCCGAGGTGCACGGCGGGCGGGATCATCATGCGGGCGAGCTGGCCGCCACCGATCACGCCGACACGAAGAGCCGTCATCTGACGACCGTCCCGCTCAACTCCGGCGAGTCCGGAGTTCCACCGACCGTGCACCGGTACGTGACGTTGGCGACACCGACGTCGCCTCCTGTGTAGAGCCCGGCGACGTCGATGGTGCGCCCCCCGGGCCCCTGCACGAGGGTCTGCGACGAACGGTCGTTCCAGGTGTAGTCCGCGCCCTGCGACCTCGTGGCCTCGTTCCGACAGGCGTCGTAAGCGCGGGCGTCGGTCCAGCCGTCCGCCTGGTCGGACGGCACGGGGACAGGCGTCTCGACGGTGTCGTTCGGGTCGTCCGTCGGCGCCGTGGGGGCGACCGTCTCGGCCCCCGTGTCGGGAGCCGACGGTGATGCGGTCGACGTCGGGCTGAAGCTCGACACCGTCAGCGTCGGGTCGTCGTCGCTCGTGCACGCGGAGAGGGTGAGGGCCAGGGCCCCGGCGGTCAGCATGGCGATGAGGGCCCGGTTCGTCATGCGGTCATCGTATCGGTGGCATCCGGCCGGGCGTCGTCGACCTGCCGGACGGGGCCCGGCACCGGCACGAGATCGCGCACCCACAGCTCGTCGCGAGGCTACGGTCGCCCGAGCCCCCGGAACTCGAACCCGGCCTCGCGCCACTCGGCGGGGTCGAACACGTTGCGCGCGTCGACGATGCGTCGCCGGGAGACGAGGGCGGCGACGTCGGCCGGACGCAGCGCCTTGAACTGCGTCCATTCGGTGAGGACCAACACGAGCTCGGCGTCGCGGAGGGCGGTGGGGACGTCCCCGACGTAGGTGAGGTCGGGAGCCAGCCGAGCGGCGGTCTCGTTGGCCTCGGGGTCGTGGACGACCACGTCGGCGCCGGCGGCGTGCAGTCGACGGGCGACGTCGAGGGCCGGCGAGTCGCGGACGTCGTCGCTGTCGGGCTTGAACGCCACCCCGAGGACGGCGACGCGCGCACCGCGCACCTCGCCGAGCAGCTCGCCCGCGAGCTCGACGACGCGGTCGCGGCGGCGCAGGTTGACGGCGTCGACGTCGGCGAGGAAGTCCAGGGACTCGAGCCCCAACTCGCGCGATCGGGCCCGGAACGCCCGGATGTCCTTCGGCAGGCACCCGCCGCCGAAGCCGAGGCCGGCGTTGAGGAACCGGCGGCCGATGCGGGCGTCGTGCCCGATCGCGTCGGCCAGCTGCGTCACGTCCGCACCGGTGGCCTCGGCGATCTCGGCCATCGCGTTGATGAACGAGATCTTCGTCGCGAGGAACGCGTTGGCCGAGACCTTCACCAGTTCGGCCGTCGCGTACCCGGTCACGAGCCGGGGCGTGCCCGTCGCCAGAGCCGTCGCGTAGACCTCGTCGAGCACGGCCGTCGCCCGCTCACCGGCGTCACCCTCGGGCACTCCGTAGACGAAGCGGTCGGGCGCGACGGTGTCGGCCACGGCGAAGCCCTCGCGGAGGAACTCGGGGTTCCAGGCCAGGTCGGCCCCGGAGGAGGCGCGGACCAGGTCGGCGAGTCGGCTGGCGGTGCCGACGGGAACGGTGGACTTGCCCACCACGAGGTCGCCGTCGGCGAGGTGGGGCAAGAGCCCCTGGACCGCGGCGTCGACGTAGGTGAGGTCGGCCGCGTCGCTGCCCGGGGTCTGCGGGGTGCCGACGGCGACGAAGTGGACCTGCGAACCGGCGGCGTCGGCCGGGTCGGTCGAGAACCGCAGTCGCCCCGAGTCGAGGGCCCGGCGGAGCGCCTCGGGCAGTCCGGGTTCGAAGAACGGGGCGTGACCCGACGAGAGCAGGGCGATCTTGCCCGGGTCGACGTCGATGCCGACCACGTCGTGCCCGAGGTCGGCCATGCACGCGGCGTGCACGGCTCCGAGGTAACCGCAACCGATGACTGAGATTCGCATTGTAATATCCTATATCACGCGAGCCGGATCAGATGACCCGGTCGTCGCCCCATGAGGTGGTGTCGGTGTGTCCGACGGACTGCTCGTGCTGGCGACGCTGCGCGACGCTGTTGAGGTTCGACTCCATCAGGTCGTGCAGGGTCGATTGGACGAGGTCGGCCGACGGCACGTCCCAGAGGACGAGCGGACGGTCAAGGCCGGTGTTGATCAGGACGTCTCCGCTGCGGAAGGCGCTCTGCACCGAGTTCTTGCGCACCGTGAGGTCGTAGCCGCGGCTGTGGAGCAACTCTTGACGAGTGCGCACGAACAGCCCCTTGCGCACGACGAGGCGACGCGAGGTGATGACGTAGCGCTTGCCGAGCCAGATCAGCACGGGCACCAACCAGAGCAGCACGATGAGGGCGACGGCCGAGCCCAGCACGACGTAGTTCTGCCAGGCGACGTCGAAGCGACCGCCGAAGTAGCCGGTCGCGGCGCAGATGCCGACGAGCCCGAGGGACGGCCAGAACAGAACCCGGGCGTGGGGACGCAGCCGCGCGACGACGTACTCGGTCGGCTGTGGTCCGTCGCTGCTCACAGGCTCATTCATACCGCAGATGCGTGACGTCACCCGAAGCGACGGCCGTCAGCCCGCCGGTCGAGGCGCAACGCACGACCAGCCGGCCCGCCTCGTCGACGTCGACGGCCTCGCCCACGAGAGCAGCGCCTCCGGGGAGTTCGACGCGGACGTCGCGCCCCAACGTCGCGCAGTGCGTGCGCACCAGCGCCAGGGCACCGCTCGCCACGGCGTCGCCCCGGACCGCGACGAGGTCGGCGACGAACCGGGCCAGACCGGAGACCCAGGCCGACAGCACCGCGTCGGCGAGCTCGAGAGCCGTGCCCCGCGCACCGTGCAGACCGAGCGACGTCGAGGTCGGCGTCGGCAGCTCGTCGGCCGGCACCGTGAGGTTGACCCCGGCCCCCACGACCACGGCGCTCGCGTCGGGCCTCAGCTCGGCGAGCAGACCGCAGACCTTTCCGCCGGCCACCTGCACGTCGTTGGGCCACTTCAGCGTGACGTCGCCGCCCGGGAGGAGGCCCTGGACGGAGGCGCGCATCGCGACGCCGGCGAGGAGCGGCACCCAGCCGAGCGAGTCGACCGGCAGGTCGCCGCGGCGCAGCAGGACGCTCGCCGCGAGGGAACGACCGGGCGCGGTCTCCCACCGTCGACCGAGCCGGCCCCTCCCGGCGGACTGGTCGAGGGTCAGCCAGGTCGCCAGGTGCGGCTCGTCGACGGCGGCCAGCAGGTCGGCGTTGGTCGATCCGGTGGACTCGAGCACCACGAGACGGGGGCTGACGGACGCGCTGAGGGGGAAGTCCATCGGGTCAGCCTAGGCGGCCTCGGTTGACGACTCCTACGACGTACGACGGCGTCCACGCGTGGAAACCTCCAACGGATGGCTGCGGGTCGGTCAGTAGAGTGAAGCGCGTGACTCCTGACTCCGCGCCACCCACCGACGCCGCGCACGACCTGCACACCACCGCGGGCAAGCTCGCCGACCTCAAGGCCCGCTATCACGAGGCCGTGACGGCCAGCGGCGAGGCCGCGATCGCGAAGCAGCACGCCAAGGGCAAGAAGACGGCCCGCGAACGGATCGACGAGTTGCTCGACCCGGGCTCGTTCGTCGAACTCGACGAGTTCGTCCGGCACCGCACCCACGCCTTCGGCATGGAGGCCAAACGGCCCTACGGCGACGCGGTCGTCACGGGCACGGGCACGATCCACGGCCGCCAGGTCGCGGTCTACTCGCAGGACTTCACCATCTTCGGCGGCTCGCTCGGCGAGGTCGCGGGCGAGAAGATCATCAAGGTCATGCAGCTGGCCCTCAAGACCGGGGTGCCCATCATCGGCATCCTCGACTCGGGCGGAGCGCGCATCCAGGAGGGCGTCGTCGCCCTCGGCAAGTACGGCGAGATCTTCCGGCTGAACACGGCCGCCTCGGGCGTCATCCCCCAGATCTCGCTGATCATGGGCCCCGCGGCCGGAGGCGCGGTGTACTCCCCCGCGCTGACCGACTTCGTGATCATGGTCGACAAGACCAGCCACATGTTCGTCACCGGCCCGGACGTCATCAAGACCGTGACGGGCGAGGACGTGGGCTTCGAAGAGCTCGGCGGAGCCCTGACCCACAACAAGGTCTCGGGCGTGTCGCACTACCTGGCGAGCGACGAGGACGACGCCCTCGACTACGCCCGCGCGCTGCTCTCGTACCTGCCCGACAACAACCTGGCCGACCCGCACGTCTTCGACGTGCCGGTCGAACTCGAGACCACCGACCACGACCGCCAGCTGAACACGCTGATCCCGGACAGCCCGAACCAGCCCTACGACGTCATGACCGTCATCGACCACGTCGTCGACGACGGCGAGTTCCTCGAGGTCCAGCCGCTGTTCGCGCCCAACATCGTCGTGGGCTTCGGCCGGGTGGAGGGCCGTCCGGTGGGCGTGATCGCCAACCAGCCGTCCGCCATGGCCGGCACCCTCAACATCGAGGCCGGCGAGAAGGCCAGTCGTTTCGTACGCTTCTGCGACGCGTTCAACATCCCGATCCTCACCCTGGTCGACGTGCCCGGCTACCTGCCCGGCACGGACCAGGAGTGGACCGGTGTCATCCGTCGCGGAGCCAAGCTGCTCTACGCCTACGCCGAGGCCACGGTCCCGCTCGTGACGGTGATCACCCGCAAGGCGTACGGCGGCGCCTACATCGTCATGGGGTCGAAGCAGTTGGGTGCCGACATCAACCTCGCGTGGCCCACGGCCGAGATCGCCGTGATGGGCGGTCAGGGCGCCGTCAACATCCTCTACCGCAACGAGATCAAGGCGGCGGCCGAGGCGGGCGAAGACGTGGCGGCCGTGCGCACGCGACTGGCCAACGAGTACACCTACAACGTGGCGAGTCCCTTCCTCGCCGCGGAGCGGGGCGAACTCGACGGTGTCGTCGAACCGGCCGCGACCCGCGTCGCCGTCATCAAGGCACTGCGCGCCCTCAAGACCAAGCGGGCGACCCTGCCGCCGAAGAAGCACGGGAACATCCCCCTGTGAGTGGTCGCCACGCCGCCGCCTCCCCCGACCCGGCGGACTCCCCCACCGACCCGGACGAGCAGCCGTCGGCTCCCCTCATCAGGGTCGTCGCCGGGGACCCGACGCCCGACGAACTGGCGGCCGTCACGGCGCTGCTCGCCGCCGTCGCGGTCGGCCGGGCCGGATCGGCGACGACGACGTCCTCCCGACCCACGACGTCGGGCTGGACGCGATCGGCCCGGGCACCGCGTCCCGTCATCACGGCCGGAGAAGGCCGCTGGCGGGGTTTCGAGGGCTGACGCCCCCGGAACGGGGGTAGACGCAGTCATCTTCCCCCGCCTGTCCCCCTAAATGACGACTGCACCCGCGGCCCCGACCCACCATGCTTGCTCTTGCTAGGTGTCTCTCTCGGAGTCACACCACCAGCAGGACCACATGGGTAGTGGATTCCTGCCGGGGGGAGTCAGGGCGACATTCGGGTTGCCGCCCTGACTCAGGGTCTCGGAAGGGCCGGACGATCGTCCGGCCCTTCCTTCTTCCCCGGCCCTGCCGTGAGGCTGCCCGGTGGATGATCAGGGGGCCGAGCGGGGGATCTGCAGCCAGAGCTGCACCTCGTCGGCGTCGTCGTCCTCGTCCGCGTCGGCCGAGACGCCCCGGCCGAGGGCGCTCGACGACAGGTCCGGCGAACCGAGCCCGACGACCGTGACGGCGTCGTCTCCCCCGCCCTGGACGGTCCGGACGATGATGCGATCGGCGAGCGAGCCGCGGAGGGCCTCGGCGAGCACGGCATGGACCCGCCGCAGGTCGGTGGGCCCGAGGTCGTCGAGGCCTCCCTCGTCGAGGAGGCTGACGACGGCCCCGCGACGCCGCGCCGCCATGACCTCGTGACGCACGTCGTCGTCGAGGAGGCGGCGTCCCCGGATCTCGTCCCGGATGGCCCCCTCGAGGTTCAGGCACTCCTGGCGCTCGGCCGCGGTCAGGTCGCCGTGTCGATCGACGATGGTCTGGAGCATCGGCCGTGCCGTCCGGCCCGTCTGCAGCAGCCGGTACTGCCGCTCGTTCACGTGGGCTTCCTGCGCGGCCTGCCAGTCCGCCGCCTCGTGCTCGGCGAGGATGAACTCTCGCGTCTCGCGCCCGGCACGCGTGAGCGTGCTCGACATCGCGTGGCTGAAGGCGACCCAGACCACGCTGCCGACGATGCCGAGGTCGGCGATCTGTTCGGCCCCGGCCCAGAGCACCCCGTGAGCCGCCATGAATCCGACCCCGAGCCAGGCGAACCCCTGGCGGCGTCTCGTCGACACGATCACCATGAGCGTGCCCACGGCCGCCACGTACCACGTGGCATAGCCGTTCTTCACCGAGCTGTCGAGCTCGGAGGTCACGACCAGCGGGAGGACGATGCTGACGGCGAGGCAGAACGAGGCCAGCCACACGGGCATGATGACGTGGCGGCTGGGCCACAGCACGGCCACGGTCGCCGCGGCATACAACACCATGCACGCGACGACGGGAAGCGGATCGGTGAACCGGTCCAACGAGGCAACGGCGAGGACCAGATGGTAGGCCGAGAAGACGGCGGCGAGCGAGACGATCAGCCACCGCGGCACGGAGACCCTCACGCGACGCCCTCCGGGATGCCCGTCTCGTCGGCGCGGTCGGGCGAGGGACGGGGAGCCGATCCTCCCTCAAGGAGGGCGCCGACCGGCCACTGCAGTCGCACGAGGGTTCCGCGCCCCGGTGCCGAGTCGATGGTCGCGAGTCCGCCGGCGTTGTTCAGCCTCTCGTGGATCGACACCCGGACACCCAGACGCTCGGTCGGCACCGTCGCCGGCTCGAAGCCCTTGCCCGTGTCGCCGACCTCGACGGTCGTGAGGCCGGTCGCCTCGCGGGTGACGTCGACCCACCGCCGGACACCGGGCGCGTCCCCGGCGTGCTGGGAACTGTTCACCAGGGCCTGCACGGCGGCGGAGTAGAGGGCCTCCGCGGCGGTGGACGGGATGCCCTCGCCCTCGATCGGGCCCCGGCGCAGCTCGACGGAGACGCCCAGGTCCGACACGGCGGCCTCGATGCGGTCGACCATGCCCGTGACCGTCGTGTCGGACTCGTCGAACGGAGTCGTGCTCGCCGCCGCTGAGAGGTGGGACATCGCGTTCCGGGCCATGTTGGTCGACAGCTCACGCTCTTCGGGTGACCAGGCCCTGGCCGCCTGGATGAAGGTCGTGAGGACGCTGTCGTGCACGATGGCGTCGACCTGCACCCGTTCGAGCTCGGTGGCGTGCTCGCGGATCGCCTCGGAGTACCGCGCGACCGCGGTCGCCTGGGCCTGGTCGACGTTCGCGGCCGCCTGGCGCAGGATCACCACGAGGATCAGGACCGCACCGCCGAGCAGGATCGCGTAGACGGAGTCGAGGGTCGCGCGCTGCGGGGAGACCGCTCCGCCCGACGGCGTCAGGCGGATGAAGCCGTAGACGGCGGGGGCGACGAAGAGGTAGCCGGTCGCGATCCAGGTGGAGAACGCCGACGCGGCCGAGGCCGTGGCGACGGTGCACAGGTACCAGAGCCAGGGCACGCTCGCCTGGACCTCGCTGGGGTCGTCGACGGCGAGGGGCCAGGTGACCAGCGCGATCAGGTAGGCGATCGCGACGAAGGCCTCGACCGTGGTCACGCCGCGCTGCACGAGGCTCGCCACGACCAACGCCAGGAACCCGCCGAACATGGCCAGGCCGATCACCCAGGCCCAGGCGAGCTGCATGCTCCCGACCTGACCGATCATCCCGGGCAGGGCCTGCAGGCCGAACACGAGACCGGCCGCGGCGATGATGCGCCCCAGCACCTTGTCGAGCAGGGCACGACTGATCGGGTTGCGCGGGGGCCGCAGGGGCCCGAGCGGGAGCGGGCCGGTCAGCCGACCCTCACCGGCCATCGCCACCGTCCGCGTCGAGCCCCGGCAGGATGCCGTCCTCGACGGCGCGACGGAGGAGGTCGACCTTGGTGGGTGCCGGGCGTCCGACCTCGACGTACTTGACGCGGATGCGGTCGAGGTACTCGCGGGCCGTCGAGTAGCCGATGCCGAGCTGTTGGGCGGCCAGCTTCAGCGGCAGACCCGAGGCGTAGAGGTGCAGGATCTCGCGCTCGCGACGACCCAACTGGGCCTTGGCGAAGTCGCGGTCGGCATCGATCGCGCTCGCCCACTCGAGGTTGTTGAGCACGTCGCCGCGGGCGACCGTGGCGACCGCGGCCATGACGGTCTTCGTGGCGGAGGACTTCGGGATGACGCCGGCCGCCCCCGCGGCGAGCGCCTCACGGACCGAGGCGACCCGGTCGGCGATGCTGTGCACGAGGACGGCCGACCCCGTCGCCTGGACGCGCTTGACGTTCTCGGTGACGGTCGAGCCGTCGCCGAGCGACAGGTCGAGGACGACGACGTCGACCTCGCGACCCGCGAGGTTCTCGACGAACTCCTGCACGCCGGCGGCGGTGAGGATCACCTCGAAGCCCTCGTTCTGGCACGCGGCTTGGATGCCGAGCCGCACCGACTCGTGGTCGTCGACGACGGCGACCCGCACGGGTGCTGTCTGGCGGGTGGCGATGGGGGTCTCGGTCGTGATGTCTGACACGGTGATCCTTCGGTCGGCGTGTGCCCTGGTCCCTGAATCCCGGGCGTGCACGGGGTTCATCGTAACCGGACGGCGGCTCAGGCCGGCAGCAGGCGCACCACCGTCTCGACGTGGTGCGTGTTCGGGAAGAGGTCGTACGCCTGCAGGGCGTCGAGCGCGTAGCCCCGCTCGGCGAAGAGGGCCACGTCCCGGGCGAGGGCGACCGGGTCGCACGCGACGTAGACGACCTGGGCCGGGCGGAGGGCCGCGATCTCGGACACCACGTCGCGCCCGGCGCCCGAGCGGGGCGGGTCGAGCACGACCGTCGCGGCGGCGAGGCGCTCGCGCTCGGCGTCGCTCGCCTGCGACGCTGTCTGGCGCAACCAGCGCTCGACGCGTCCCGTCACGGCCGACGCGCCGATCCACTCGGCCAGGTTCTCGGACGCGTGCTCGGTGGCCCGCTCGTCGCTCTCGACGCTCGTGATGCGCGTCCCCGCACCGAAGCGGTCCCCCACGGCGGCTGCGAGGAGTCCGACCCCGCCGTACAGGTCGAGGTTGGCGCCCTTCGGGTCGAAGCGCTCGGGGTCGATCATGGTCTGCACGGCGGCCGTGAGCGTGGCCGCTGCCTCGCGGTGCACCTGCCAGAAGCCGCCGTCGTCGAGCCGGAACTCGCGGTCGCCGACGACCTCGGTGATGGTCGAGCGGGCCTGCCGCCCGATGATCAGACGCGCGCCTCCGCCGCTCGGGGCGACGACATCGACGTGTTCCTCGCCGGGGAAGGCGTCACCCAGCGGCGCCACCTCGGCGACCTCCGGCGACGCGAGCGGCAGGTCGGGCACGTGCACGACCCGGTGCGACCGAGCCGCGTACTGACCGGGACGCCCCTCGGCGTCGAGGTGCAGGCGCAGGCGCGTGCGCCACCCGGTGCCGCCGCGCTCGTCGTCGCCGGGCAGGGCCTCGACCGAGACGCGGCCGTCGGCGTCGGCGATCCCGCCCATGCGGGTCAGCGCGTCGACCACCACGCGTCGCTTCAGCTCGCGCTGGTGGCCGAGCTCGACGTGCCCGAACTCGGCGCCGCCGGCACGGTCGGTCGGATCGACCTCGAGGGCGGCCGCGCCCCACACGTGGGGTCGACGGTGCTCGCTCGCCTCGAGGACGCGCACCGTGTCGGCCCGCCAGAACGCCTTCTTGCGGTCGTCGGTGATGCGCGCCACGACCTTCTCGCCGGGCAGGGTGTCGGTCACGAACACGACCCGCCCGTCGAGTCTGGCCACCGAGATGCCCCCGTGTGCGATGCCCGTCACGTCCAGTTCGACCTCGCGGCCCAGCATGTCTCCCATGCGTCGAGTCTGACAGGCTGGGCGGCATGACCGTCCCGCTCTACCTGGCCAGCACCTCCCCCGCCCGTCTCGCCCTGCTGCGCGCCGCCGGCGTCGAGCCGGTGCTGATCAGTCCCGGTGTCGACGAAGAGGCCGCGGTCGCGGTCGAGTCGACACGGCTCGGCCGAGCGCTCACGGCGGCCGAGACGGTGCAGCACCTCGCCAGGCTCAAGGCCGAGGCCGTGCTCGACACGGTCGTCGACGGCCGCCCCCTCGACGGGTTGGTCCTCGGGGGCGACAGCGCCTTCGAGTTCGACGGCGAGGTGCACGGCAAACCCCACGAGCCCGCCCTGGCGCTCGACCGGTGGCGCCGCATGGCCGAGATCGGCCACGGCACCCTCTGGTCGGGTCACTGGCTGGTCGACCACCGCGGTGGCGCTCCGCGCGTCACCGCCGAGACCCCCTCAGGAGGCGCGGGCCGGGTCGCGAGCGCGTCCCTCACCTTCGCCGACGACCTCGACCCGCGCGAGCTCGCGGCCTACGTCGAGACGGGCGAGCCGCTCGAGGTCGCGGGGGCCTTCACGATCGACGGTCGGGCATCCGCGTTCATCACGCACATCGAGGGCACCCCGAGCGCCGTCGTCGGACTCTCGGTGCCCGTGCTGCGGTCGCTCGTCCGGGGCTTCGGCGTGCCGTGGCACGAGCTGTGGACCTCGCCGACCGCCGGCTCCTTGTAGGTTCTGCCTCGCGCCTCCTCGTCCTTTTTGTGCACGTCAGCCAAAGGCGGACGGGGAGGGCGCAATAGGGTGGGGAACTATGCCGCGTATCAGCAAGGTCCTCATCGCCAATCGTGGAGAGATCGCCGTCCGCGTGATCCGGGCCGCGCGTGACGCCGGAATCGGCTCGGTGGCGGTCTACGCCGACCAGGACCGCGACGCCCAACACGCCCGCCTCGCCGACGAGGCCTACGCCCTGGGCGGGACGACGAGCGCCGAGACCTACCTGGTCATCGACAAGATCCTCTCGATCGCCCGTCGCTCGGGTGCCGACGCCGTGCACCCCGGCTACGGCTTCCTCGCCGAGAACGCGGACTTCGCCCGGGCCGTCCAGGCCGCGGGCCTGGTCTGGATCGGCCCGTCGCCCGAGGCCATCGAGCAGCTGGGCGACAAGGTCTCGGCCCGGCACATCGCCGAGCGCGTCGGCGCCCCGCTCGCCCCCGGCACCCTCAACCCCGTCTCGGGCGCCGACGAGGTGCTCGAGTTCGTCGACCAGCACGGCCTCCCCGTGGCGATCAAGGCGGCGTTCGGTGGTGGTGGACGCGGTCTCAAGGTCGCCCGCACCCGCGAGGAGGTCCCCGAGCTGTTCGACTCGGCCACCCGTGAGGCCGTCGCCGCCTTCGGACGCGGCGAGTGCTTCGTCGAGAAGTACCTCGACCAGCCCCGCCACGTCGAGACCCAGTGCCTGGCCGACGCCCACGGCAACGTCGTCGTCGTGTCGACCCGCGACTGCTCGCTGCAGCGCCGTCACCAGAAGCTCGTCGAAGAGGCCCCCGCACCGTTCCTCACCGACGAGCAGACCACGAAGCTGTACGAGTCGTCGAAGGCCATCCTCCGCGAGGTCGGCTACGTCGGTGCCGGCACCTGCGAGTTCCTGATCGGCAAGGACGGCACCGTCTCGTTCCTCGAGGTCAACACGCGCCTCCAGGTCGAACACCCCGTGTCCGAAGAAGTCACCGGCATCGACCTCGTCCGCGAACAGTTCCGCCTCGCCGAGGGCGGCGTGCTCGACTACGACGACCCCGAGGCCCGCGGCCACTCGTTCGAGTTCCGCATCAACGGCGAGGACGCCGGTCGGGGCTTCATGCCCGCCCCCGGTCCGATCCACGTCTTCAAGGCCCCGGGCGGTCCCGGCGTCCGCGTCGACAGCGGCGTCCAGGCCGGCGACGAGATCAGCGGGTCGTTCGACTCGCTTCTCGCCAAGCTGATCGTCACGGGTTCTTCGCGCGAGGACGCGCTCGAGCGCTCCCGTCGCGCCCTGGCCGAGTTCGAGGTCGCCGGCCTGCCGACCGTGCTGCCGTTCCACCGTGCCATCGTCGACGACCCCGCCTTCGCGCCGGCCGACGGTGCACCGTTCTCCATCTACACCCGCTGGATCGAGACCGAGTTCGACAACACCATCCCTGCGTGGAGCGGCGAGGCCGAGGCCCCCCGGCCGGCCGACGAACGCGACACCGTCGTGGTCGAGGTGGGCGGAAAACGCCTCGAGGTCTCGCTGCCGGCCGGCCTCGGGTCGCGCACCGCGCCTCCTGCGGTCGCGCCCAAGCGCCGGGGCGCGCCCCGGTCGTCGGTCGTCACCGCGACCGGTGCCGAGGTCAAGGCTCCGATGCAGGCCACCGTCGTCAAGCTCGCCGTCGAGGCCGGTCAGCAGGTCGTCAAGGGCGACCTGGTGCTCGTCCTCGAGGCCATGAAGATGGAGCAGCCCGTCGCCGCCCACCGCGACGGCACCGTCTCGGGCATCGCGGCCGTCGTCGGCGAGACGGTCTCGTCGGGTCACGTCCTGCTCAGCATCGACTGACCCCCGCGCCGGGCCCGGCGGCGACCGGGGACGCGCGTCGGCAGACCCTAGAGTGGACGCCATGTCTGAGACCACCACGCACCCGCTCGACGACCGCGCCGCCGACCCCTTCGAGGTCGCCCGCACCGCCGCCGCCGAGATCGCCGAGAAGACCGGCGTCGCCCGACACGACATCGCCCTGACGCTGGGCAGCGGCTGGGCCAAGGCCGCCGACCTGATCGGTGAGACCGTCGCCGAGGTCCCCGCGACCGAGATCACCGGCTTCGCCGCGTCGGCCGTCGTCGGCCACACCAGCTCGATCCGCAGCATCGCACTGCCCTCGGGCAAGCACGCCCTCGTCATGGGCGCCCGCACCCACTACTACGAGGGCCACGGCGTGCGTCGGGTCGTGCACGGCGTGCGCACGGCCGCCGCCACGGGCGCGACGACCATGATCCTGACGAACGGTGCCGGGGGCATCAAGGAGACCTGGAAGCCCGGCACGCCGGTGCTGATCAGCGACCACATCAACCTCACGGCGGACTCGCCCCTCGAGGGCGCGACGTTCATCGACCTGACCGACCTCTACTCGACGCGCCTCCGCGACGTCGCCCGCGGCATCGATCCCGACCTCGACGAGGGCGTCTACACGCAGTTCCGCGGCCCGCACTACGAGACGCCGGCCGAGGTGCAGATGGCCAAGGCCATCGGCGGGCACATCGTCGGCATGTCGACGGCCCTCGAGGCCATCGCCGCGCGCCAGTCCGGCATGGAGGTGCTCGGCATGTCGCTGATCACCAACCTGGCCGCGGGCATCCAGAAGACCCCGCTCAGCCACGCCGAGGTGCTCGAGGCCGGGCGCGACGCCGAGGCCAAGATCAGCGACCTGCTCGCCCGCATCGTGGCGGCCCTGTGAGCGGCGACGTGACGGGGCCCGGCAGCGACGGCTCGCCGGTCTCGTCCGACCTCGAGCGGTTGATCGCGTCGGCCACCTCCTGGCGCGACCAGGACCCCGACGACGAGACGCGCGACGAGCTCGACCGACTGCTGACCCGGGCCGGCTCCGACGACGCCGACGCCTCGTCCGAACTCGCCGACCGCTTCGCCGGTCGCCTGCAGTTCGGCACGGCCGGCCTGCGCGGCGCCCTCGGCTCGGGTCCGAACCGCATGAACCGCGTGCTCGTGGCGCAGGCCGCGGCCGGCTTCGCGGCCTTCCTGCGGGGCCGCGAGTCGAGCCCCTCCATCGTCATCGGGTACGACGGGCGCAAGAACTCCGACGTCTTCGCGCGGGACACGGCCGAGATCATGGCCGCCGCGGGCGTCGCGGCCACGATCCTGCCCCGCGCCCTCCCGACCCCGGTGCTGGCCTTCGCCGTGCGCCACCTCGACGTCAGCGCAGGCGTCATGGTGACCGCGAGCCACAACCCGGCGCAGGACAACGGCTACAAGGTCTACCTCGGCGGTGTCGACGCCGGCTCGCAGATCGTGTCCCCGGTCGACGGCGAGATCGCCGCCGAGATCGAGAAGGCCGCGCAGTCCCCCGTCACGCGACTGGCCCGTTCCGACGACTACCGCGAGGCCGGTGACGACCTCGTCATGGAGTACGTCCGTCGCACCGCCGCGGTGGCCGGCACGGCGGCGAACGGTCGTCAGCCACGGGTCGTCTACACCGCGATGCACGGCGTCGGGTGGGAGGTCGCACGCCGCGTGTTCGCGACCGCCGGCTTCACCGAGCCGATCCCGGTCGGCGAGCAGAGCGCCCCCGACCCGGCGTTCCCGACCGTGGCCTTCCCCAACCCGGAAGAGCCCGGCGCCCTGGACCTCGCGTACGCCACGGCCGGCCGCGTCGAGGCCGACCTGGTCATCGCCAACGATCCCGACGCCGACCGGCTCGCGGTCGCGATCCCCGTCGACGGCGGCTGGCGTCGACTCAGCGGCAACGAGGTCGGCTCGCTGCTCGGCTGGCGCGCCGCAGAACGGGCACGACGGGACGACCGCGACGGCACCCTGGCCGCGAGCATCGTCTCGTCGCCCGCCCTGCGCGAGATCGCCCGGGTACACGGACTCGACTACGTCGACACGCTCACGGGATTCAAGTGGGTCTCCCGCGTCGGAGGGCTGCTCTACGGCTACGAAGAGGCACTCGGCTACCTCGTCGACCCCGACGTCGTCCGCGACAAGGACGGGATCTCGGCCGCGGTCGACCTCCTCGCCCTCGCCACCGAGCTGCACACGGCCGGGTCGAGCCTGGCCGAGCACCTCGTCGCCTTCGACGAGCGGTTCGGCGCCTACGCCTCCTCGCAGATCTCGATCCGGGTCGAGGACCTCGCCACCATCACGGACCTCACCGACGGTCTCCGCCGGCGCCCGCCGTCGACGATCGGCTCGCACCGCGTCGACCGGGTGGACGACTTCCGGGACGGGTTCGGAGCCTTCCCCGCGGGCGACATCCTCCGCTACTGGCTCACCGACGGCTCACGCGTCATCGTCCGCCCGAGCGGCACCGAGCCGAAGCTCAAGGTCTACATCGACGCGTCGAGCACCGAGGGCGACGCCGTCGCCCGTCGAGCCGTCGCCGAGGCGGCCGTGGCCGATCTCGACGCGGGCATGCGCGACCTCCTGGCCTGACGGTCGGGGCGGTGACCGCCCGGACGACGAGAGAGACCCCGGAGGCGCGAGCTGCGCCTCCGGGGTCTCTCTCGTCTTGGCCGGTGCGGTTCACCCGGTGCCGCACGCCGCGGTCAGCCCAGCGACTTCTGCAGCTTCTCGGTGAGCTCCGCCTGGTCGAAGTGGTTCTGGATGACGATGACGTCGGCGAACGTGGAGCCGATCGCCTCGACGAACTCGGCCGACGTGAGGATCACCTGCGCATCGTCACCGACCGTCGCGATCGAGCCGATGTCGGCCGCGACCACGTCGGCCTCGATGTCGAGCTTGGCCAGGACCCGCTCGGCGTTGACCTTGAGGATTCCGCTGCTGCCGATGCCGGCGCCGCAGATGGTGACGATCTTCATTGTGGGGAGGTCTCGATCCGTGGGAGGGCGATCAGGCGGGGACGCCCATGAGCCGCCGCACCTCGTCGACCGAGGAGGCGGCCGCGAGGGCGGGGATGACGGAGGCCTCGTTGAAGACGTTCGCCAGGTCGGCGATCGACTCGAGGTGGCCGCCGACGGTGACGATCGCGAGGCCGAGGACCACACTGACCGGGTCGTTGTGCGGGTGCCCGAACGGAACGGGCTCGGCCAGGGTCACGACGGCCAGGCCGTCGCGGACGACGTCGTCACCCGGCCGAGCGTGGGCCAGCGCGAGACCGGGGGCGATGACCACGTAGGGGCCGTGTTCGTCGATCATGCGGACCATCTCGTCGCCGTAGCCCTCGCGGGCGGCACCGGAGTCGACCAGGGCACGACCGGCGACCCGGACGGCCTCACGCCAGTCGACGACCTGGGCGCCGATGACGACGGCCTCGTCCGGGAGCGGCGGGAGCGCCATGTCAGGCCCCCTCGAAGCCGGCGGTGATGCGGTCGGCCAGCGCCTCGCGGTCCTCGAGGGGCAGGAAGCACGACGCGGCGGCGTTGAGCTGGAAGGTCTCGTGGTCGTCGAGGTCGTAGTCGAAGGCCTGGCTGAGCAGGGCGAGCTCTTTGCAGAGGCTCGTGTCGCTCATCAGGCGGTTGTCGGTGTTGACCGTCACGCCGTAGCCGAGCTGGTACAGCAGGTCGAAGGGGTGGTCGTCGAGGTCCGTTCCCCAGGCGGCGATGGCACCGGTCTGCAGGTTCGACTGCGGCGACAACTCGAGCGGGATCTCGCGGTCGCGCACCCACGACGCGATCGGCCCGATCTCGACGGTGGAGGTCGACCCCTTGCTCGCGACGACGCGGATGTCTTCGGCGATGCGGACCCCGTGGCCGAGCCGGAGGGCCCGCCCGTCGATCAGCGCACCCCGGATGCTGTCGAGACCGTCGGCCTCGCCCGCGTGCACCGTGACGGGCATGAACTCGCGGGCCAACAGGTCGAAGGCGACCCTGTGGTCGGCGGCCGGGTAACCCGCCTCGGGACCGGCGATGTCGAAGGCCAGCACGCCGTTCTCGCGATGGCGCACGGCGAGCTGGGCGATCTCGAGCGATCGCTCGCCCTGGCGCAGCGCACTCAGGATCTGCCCGACCGAGATCTCGTACCCGTCGTCGGCCAGCGACCGCACGGCCGACGCGAAGCCCGCCTGCACGGCCTCCACCGCCTGGTCGAGGGTGAGCCCCTCCCGTTGGTGTTGCTCGGGGGCCCAGCGCACCTCGGCGTGGACGACGCCGTCGGCGGCCAGGTCGAGGACGAACTCGTGCGCGACCCGGGTCAGCTGCTCGCGGGTCTGCATGACCGCGACCGTGAGCTCGAAGGTCGCGAGGTAGTCGACGAGGGTGCCGGAGTCGGCGTTCTCGACGAACCAGCGGCGCAGCGCCTCGGGTTCGGACGCGGGGAGATCGATGCCGGCCTCGACCGCGAGGTCGACGATGGTCTCGGGCCGGAGTCCGCCGTCGAGGTGGTCGTGCAGCGAGACCTTCGGCAGGGCCGCGAGGCGCGGGCCCCCGTTCGGCAGCCGGTAGTCCTTGTCGGGAGCGCTCATGCCCTCAATCTACTAGCGCTCCGGGCGGCGACTCTGGACGCGCGCCACGAGAGAGGTGCGCTCTCCACGAGAACCGGCACCGCGCCTCCTGGACGGAGGCGCGATGCC